>CAYSPT010000009.1:91013-112848 GCA_964432985.1 uncultured bacterium | reverse complement strand
GCCATTGAGGAGGTTCGGGTGGTTCTGGCAGGGTTAAATCCGGTGGTTCCGGCGGCTCCGGAATGACCTGGTCCGGCGAGTCCGGGATGACCGGATCCGGCGAGTCCGGCGGTTTCGGGATGACCGGGTCTGGCGGCGTCGGCATAGTAAAATCCGGCGAATCGGGCGTAACAGGGTCGGGCCACTTCACCGATGGAATGTCCGGCACCTGCGGAACCCCGGGTGCTTTTGGAATATCAGGTGCGTTCGGGATGGAAATTGTTCGTCCCCGTGAACTCCGTCCGGTGGAAGTTCCCGAACCGGTAGAACCGGTCTTACCTGTGGCTCCGGGTGCGTTCGTTCTGCCGCTTCCTATCCGGTAACGGCCGGTGGCTTCGGTGCTCGATTTTTTTTCCTTAAGCCGGACATGACGCCAGGCGCCGTCCCGTTTGAGGTTCGGAGAGCGGTAGTTGAAGAAGTAGTGATAACTGAGCAGTTCTGATACTCTTTTGTATATCAGGGAAATCTTCGATGGGTCGAGGGTCTTGAAAAAACTTCCTCCGGTGGCACTGGCCATCTTTTTCAGTATTTTTCCGTCAATTTCCTTCCCAACGCCGATGGTGTGGATCGGGATGTTTTTCCTCCTGGCAAGCGAAACGACTTCCTTTACCGTGTGGTCGCTGTACTGCCGGGTATCGCCTGAGTATTCCACGTCACGGCCGTCTGTGAAGAGCACCAGGTATGAGTGTCTCCGGTCGAGCTCTTCCAGTCCCCGGTAGGCGGCATCGTAGAGTTTGGTGGCTCCGGAAGCCCGCAGTTCATCGATGGCTGAGAGCAGCGGGTATTTATCAAACGTCAATTTTTGTGAGAGGATGACATTGTCTCCGAACTCGATGACCATCGCCCGATCGGCATCCTTCAGATTTTCTATGAATAACCGGGCGCCTTTCTTTATTTCATCGATAAAATCGCGGACGGAACCCGAGCTGTCTAGCACCAGGGCGACGGTTATCGGGTCTCTCCGCAGCTCAATGGAAAACTCTGTTATCAGGTGATTATCCTCTTTGAGGTCAAAATGCATCCTGGTCAGGTTTTTGACCGGTTTCCCCCGGTAGGTAATAGTGGAGTAAAAGGTGATCCCCGGAAAACCGCTGCTTTCGATCGAGCTCATGCTTATCCCGATGTCGTCGGCGCTGGCTGGTGCCGAACAGAGTTGCAGGATGAGCAAAACTGCGGCAGTACAGACAGGCCTTAAATAAAATGCTTGTTTCATGTTCGGTTTCCTTCCACAATTCTCTCTGTCTCGATACTAACTCATTTCTTCCGTGATTGTCCACCTTAGCTTTCCCTGCAAAGCTGCCTTATCATGTGTAAAGCTGTTGACATATAATATTATATAGAGTATATACCTCGCAGTAATTTCAGGAGGGATTCAAGTGAAGGATACATACAGGATTCTTGCTATTAACCCCGGCTCTTCTTCTACTAAAATAGGACTGTTCGAGAATACCCAGCCGCTGTTCGTGGAGAACATCGAGCATTCCAGAGTCGAACTGGGACTCTTTAAAAATATCTACGAGCAGGAAGATTTTCGTACCGGTGTAGTGCAACGCTTTTTGTCAAAGCACGGTGTCAGGGAAGGAACCCTGGATGCGGTGGTGGGAAGAGGTGGTCCCATCAAACCACTTCAGAGCGGTACCTACCGTGTCAACAAGGTGCTGCTTCACGATCTGCGCCTCAACCCGGCTGCGGAACATGTATCGCTGCTGGGAGGGATTCTGGCGCATACTGTTGCTTCACGAAGGGCAATTCCCGCCTATATTGTTGATCCCGTATCGGTGGACGAGATGATACTGGTTGCCAGGATTTCCGGTTTTCCTGAAGTCGTCCGTTTGTCCCAGGCACACGCCCTCAATATCAAGGCCGTGTGCAGGCTTGTGGCAGTCGATCTAGGGAAACCGTACGATCAACTTACCCTGGTGGTAGCACATCTGGGCAGCGGGATTTCCGTAACCGCTCACCGGGCGGGCCGGATGGTGGACGTGTCAAACGCCAACGAAGGAGGACCGTTCTCTCCCGAACGCTCCGGCGGAGTGCCTACCAATCAGTTGGTCAAACTCTGCTTTTCCGGAAAGTACACCGAGGGCGAGTTGCTCGAAGCCATGATCAAGAAGGGCGGGTTGACAGGATATCTTGGAACTCCGGACATCCGGGAAATCGAGCGTCGTATCGACGATGGCGACGACGAAGCCCGCATCGTGTACGAAGCCATGATCTATCAGATTGCTAAAGAAATAGGTTCCATGGCCGCCAGTTTGGGCGGTAAGCTCAATGCTGTCGTACTCACCGGTGGGCTGGCCCGGTCTGAACGGCTCCTGGAAAAACTCAAGGCACTGATTTCCTTTCTCGGCCCCATCCGTGTGTATCCCGGTGAAGACGAGATGAAAGCTCTAGCCGCCGGTGCTTTGAGAGTTTTGAAGGGTGAAGAACAGGAACGGGAGTACGAATGACGCACCTTGTTTGTGTACGGCCGTTGTGCTAAAATTGCTTCGTTCCAGTCCTTTTTTTTGCGGGCTTTCACCTCGTGAAAGTAGTCATAGTTACATAATTAGCATAGAGCTAGGTATTTAAAGTAAAGGAGTTATGAGTATGCCGTATCGCTTTAAATGCTTCGATGATGTTTTTTCCAGGGACACGGCAGAGAGTTGTCACATGGTTGTCGTCCGTCCCGAGGAGAAACTGGTTTTTGATGCGCTGTTGAGAGGTTTTAACGACGGATTCATATCGGGGGCTTCTTTGATCGGAGATTCTGGCCGGATTCAGACACTCGCACGGGAAGTCCACCTGGATGAAAAAAAACTCGATGTCTTTCACACAACGGATGATGCCGAAGCGGTCCGGCAAGGTATCGAAATCGAGAAAACCAGTGCCGGAAATCTACTGTTCCCGGGGCAAATGACATCTCAGGATTTTCTTCTCCATTACGGCAATGCGCTGGGAGATCTGAAAATACTGGATCGGTTGAGTCATATCGTTTTGTTCGAAGTCCCCGGCTTCGACCGGTTGATCGTGGTTACCGACCCGACCGTGCACGTTGCACCGCGTCTGGCGGAAAAAGTGACCATATTGAAAAACGTAGTTGGTTTTTGTCACAAGCTCGGATGGAACAAACCGCTGATCGCTCTTATCGCAGCAATAGAAAAGATAGACTATTTACATATGCCGCACACGGTTGATTCCGCTGCCCTGGTGAAGATGGTGCAAATCGGCCAGATAAAAGGAGCCGTAGTTGACGGTCCTCTGGCACTAGATAATGCCGTGTCGGAGGAAGCGGCGGCCATCAAGGGAATTCGCTCACCGGTGGCCGGGACTGCCAACGTGCTCATGATGCCGGCTGCGGAAGCGGGAATACTGCTGTGCAAGATCCTTGTGTATTTTGCCAGGGCATGTTCGGCCAGCGTAGTGGTTGGCGGCGGCACTCCCATAGTTTTTCCATCCCGATCGGATGATGTTGCTACGAAGTATAACTCCATGCGGCTCGCCTTCGAGCTGGCGTGCGTAAAGAGGTGAGTGTATGCCTGCTATACGATCATTGGATGAGCTTGAAAAACAGGCTTGTGACCGGGGCCCGAAACGAGTAGCGGTAGCTGTTTCCCAGGAAGCGGAAACATTACAGGCTGTAGCGGGTGCCCGCAAAAGCGGTCTGGCTGAAACAGTTCTTTTTGGTGATAAAGATCAAACCCACCGGCTTGCAGACGAAGTAGGCGTGGATATCAGTAATTTCGAGGTTCACCATCATCCGGTTGCAGCTACAGCTGCCCTGGCTGCGGTGGAATGTGTCAGTTCAGGCCAGGCTGACATCCTCATGAAGGGCGCAATTGACAGCAGCAGTTATCTCAAGGCTGTCCTCAACAAGTCGGTCGGTCTGCGTGCTGGAGGGCTTCTTTCACACGTGGGAGTATTCGAGGTGCCGGGGAACGACAGGCTGATCCTCATGAGCGATGGTGGAATCAATATCGCACCGACGTTGAAAGAAAAAGTCCGGATACTTCAGAATGTCATCGGAGTGGCTCATGCCCTGGGTATTGGGGAGCCGCGGGTGGCTTTACTGTCCTCTGTAGAGCAGGTTAGATTCGATCTTGGTTCTTCAGTGACTGTTGATGCCGCCGTGCTGACCAAGATGAACCAGCTCGGTCAGATAACGGGAGCCGTTGTTGACGGCCCGCTTTCACTGGATAATGCCGTGTCTAATACATCAGCCGCGATTAAAGGTGTTCAGAGTCCGGTGGTGGGAAAAGCGGATATCTTTCTTGTTCACGACATTGAAGCGGGCAATGTGTTTGGCAAGGGGCTTTTGTATTTCGCTGGTGCCAGGTGGGCAGCCGTGGTGGCCGGTGGACGGGCACCTATTATCCTTACCTCCCGGGCAGATTCTTTCCGGGACCGGCTGCTTTCCATTGCCCTGGCTGTTGTTCTTTCATGAGTTGTGCCTTTTGGGATTTTTTACCGGAAGGGGAAGGATCAGGTTGAACAGGAGAGTTGAACCACGTGAGAAACTTCGTTGAGCTAAAAGAAAAAGCTTTTTCGGTCGGCAAACGCTCCCTGGCGGTAGCCGGTGCTCACGATGATGACCTGCTGGGCGCGGTTTTCACGGCTGCTTCTGAAGGGCTGATCGAGCCGGTTCTCGTAGGAAACCCGGCCAGGATCAATGGTCTTCTCGAGGAGTTCAAAGTATCTCTCAACGGGGGGGTGAAACCCCAGATAGTAGAAGCTGAAACCAAGCAGGAAATTGCTTCCACCGCTGCCGGACTGGTCTCCTCCGGGAGGTGTGACATTCTCATGAAAGGCCTCATCGACACCTCCGTTTTTCTCAAGGGAATACTCAACGATCCCGGTCTCAGAACAGGTAACCTGCTTTCACATGTAGCCGTGGCCGAGTTGGAAGCGTATCCGAAATTGCTCGGTATTACCGATGCGGCCATCAATATTGCTCCCGACCTTGAAGAAAAAGAAATAATAATCAAAAACGCGGTGGGTTTAATGCATTCTTTGGGTGTGGAAGTACCGAAAGTAGCAGTTTTGGGAGCTGTTGAAAAAGTCAATCCCAAAATGCCGGCTACCATGGATGCCGCCGACCTGGCCAGGATGTGGAAAAGAGGCGCTTTCAAGGACTGCATTGTGGATGGTCCGTTTGGTTTCGATAATGCTGTTTCCCCCGATTCTGCCATTATTAAAGGAATTACCTCTCCGGTGGCAGGTGAGGCTGACATACTGCTTTTACCGGATATCGAAGCAGCCAACATTTTATACAAGGCATTGACATCTTTTGCGCGGTGCAGGATGGGAGCACTGGTGATGGGAGCCAGGAAACCCGTGGTATTGACTTCTCGCGCCGATGCGCTGGAGACAAAACTTTATTCTTTGTATATGGGTATATTATGTAGTTAGTAGTATATAATAGGGCAGGAATTACTTGAAGGAGGACACACCATGCGGATAGTCGTGCCGGTGAAACAGGTACCGGATACAAATGATGTGCGAATAGATGCTTCCAGGGGAACCCTGGTAAGGGAAGGGATTCCGTCAATTCTCAATCCCGACGACAGGCACGCCCTGGAGGAAGCACTCAGGTTGCGGGATGCCGAGGGTGGTGAGGTGATCGTCATAACCATGGGACCTCCCCAGGCGGACGAGGTACTCAGGGAAGCGATGGGTATGGGCGCCGACCGGGCTATTCTTCTTTCGGACCCGTGCTTTGCTGGTGCTGACACCCTGGCCACGGCCTACACCCTCTCATGCGCCTTGAAACACCTGGGAGATTTCGATCTGGTTTTTTGTGGCCTGCAGGCCATTGATGGTGACACCGCCCAGGTCGGCCCCCAATTGGCCGAGTTTCTCGATATTCCCCAGGTCACTTATGTCCGGAAGGTTGATTTGCACGAAGGCCGTCTGGTTGTTGAACGCCGCATCGAGCAGGGAGTGGAAGTGCTGGAGTGTGACCTTCCGGCACTGGTCACTGCCATTAGTGAACTCAACTCCCCCCGTTATCCGCGCGTTTCATTGATACTGGAGGCATACGACAGCGAGGTGGAAGTGTGGGGAGCGGATGTACTGGGTACGGACGATATGCGAGTCGGTCTGGTGGGTTCTCCTACCAGGGTAGTCAAGACCTTTTCTCCACATAGACCCGAACACACTGACCCGGTCAAGGGACCTCCCAAGGAATTGGCTGACCATATGATGAACGCTCTTATGGAAAGGAATGTACTGCGGTGAGTGAAAACAAGAAATCGGATAAGAAACCAACAGTAACTATCAGCATTGACGCCGAAGCTTGTACCGGGTGCCGCCAATGCGTTCCGGCCTGTCCCTACGGGGCGATTGTCATGGAGGAGAAACAAGCGGTCTTAACCGAGGACTGCATCTTTTGCGGCGCCTGTGTCGAGTCATGTAAATTCGGTGCCATAATTCTCAGGGTCCCGGCTGGCGAAAAAGTAGATATATCCAAGTATGCCGGTGTCTGGGTATTCTGCGAGCAGAAAGACGGCAAGCTCCAGAAGGTATCTCTGGAACTGCTGGGTAAGGGTCGTGAGCTTGCCAAGCAAAGAGGAACCGAACTTTCCGGTGTTCTGCTTGGAAGTGACGTAGTCGACCTGGCAAAAGTAATCGGAGAGTATGGGGCTGACCGGGTCTACAGTGTCGATCACCAGGACCTGGAGCATTACCGCACCGAGCCGTACGCCAGAGCGGTGGCAGAACTGTCCAGGCGCTACCGCCCGGAAATATTGCTGTTCGGAGCTACCACTTTGGGGAGAGATCTCGCTCCCCGGGTGGCCAACAGGCTTCAAACAGGTCTTACTGCCGACTGCACCGGGCTCGAAATAGATCCTGAGAACGGAAACCTGATGCAGACCCGCCCGGCTTTCGGCGGAAACGTGATGGCCACGATTGTCTGTCCCGACCGCCGGCCGCAGATGTCAACGGTCCGGCCGGGAGTCATGAAAGAAGGACATCTGGGTCCGGATCACAAGGTCAAGGTTGTCAAGATTCCGTTCCGTTCCGAGTGGGCGGTGGCCCGGACCCGGTTGCTTAAGTTTATCCAGGAAAAACGTCGTCATGTCAATCTGGAAGAGGCTAAGATCATCGTGTCCGGAGGCCGCGGCGTCGGCAGCCCGGAGAAATTTGAGGTTCTCAAGAAACTGGCCGATCTGCTCGGGGCTGAAATCGGTGCGTCCCGCTCTGTTGTCGATTCCGGCTGGATAGAACACGATCATCAGGTCGGGCAGACCGGTAAAACCGTGCGTCCCAAGGTTTATATTGCCTGCGGCATTTCAGGCGCAGTTCAGCACCTTGCCGGAATGCAGGACAGCGACTTTATCATCGCCATCAACAAGGACCAGAATGCCCCCATTTTCAAAGTGGCGCACCTGGGCCTGGTAGGTGATTTGCACAAAGTGGTTCCGATGCTTATCGACTCTATCGAAAAAGAAAAAAGTTCCCGGACTTGAGGACACAGCCAGTGATTAAGACACCATCGGTGATAAATCGGAGGAATATGGCAGTAGTTTTGGCTATCGGCCTGGCGGCTCTTTTCCTGTGCCCTGGCTACGCCGATGCCGCCAATTCCTTCGAGCAGAAACCTGCTCCTCCCTGGGTGCACGAGGCTTTCTTTCATCTGGCGGAAAACGGGCTGCTGAAAGGAGCCGAGTTGGTATATAGCCCTAACAAGGTGTATTCACGACTTGATGGGGCGATACTGACTGCCGCTGCCCTCAGTAACCTGGGTAATCGCAAGGATATTGTAGCCAGGGGAATTGAACTGGAAACACTGCGCGATGTCCGCCGATTGGCGGCCGAGTTCATTGAAGATATGGCAGCACTCTTCCGCGAGGAGATCCAGGAGCTTGGTGAGCGGATTTTGTCCGTTGAAGGCCGAATCAGGGAACTAGAGGCTTTTGGTGAAGGTAAAACGGACATCAAGGTCAGCAAGGCCGAAACCCGGCCTGACATTGTTAAGATTGAAGCTTTATTCCGCGAGGCTTCATATCAGTGCAAACAGGGAAAGCTCTGGGAAGCGGTTTCTTCATACCAGAAAATTATTGCCATGGACCCGATGCACGTGGATGCCCATGTCAGCCTGGGAATTGTGTACCTCTACCTGGGAGAGCATGAGAAAGCCTATTACGCTTTCAGGAAAGTTATCGCTATCGACGACCGTCATATCGAGTCCATCCTGGCCTGTGGCGATATCATGCTGCTCACGGAAGCCTGGAACAAGGCTGATGCGTATTACCGCCGGGTACTGGATATCGATCCTGCCAACAAAGAAGCGCATCTGAACCTCGGAGCCATGTATGCCAAACAGGGAGAACTCAACAAGGCCTTCATGCAGTATACGAAACTGCTCGAGCTTCGGCCGTACGATCAGGACGCTTTGCTTGCTCTCGGACTGGTCTATCAGTGGAAGCGGGCCTACGACAAGGCGGAAGTAACATTTAAAAAGGTGCTTTCCATAGAGCCCAGGAGCAAAAAGACGTTTCTCTTCCTGGGACAGTTGTACCGGGAGGCGGATCGTCTCCGCGATTCCGAGTTGATACTCCGCCAGTATCTGCGGTACGATTCCGGCGACACCGATGCGCTGCTCGAATTAGCCAAAACCCTTGTAGAGGCTGGTGTTCCCGAAGAGGCGGTAGCCACCTACGCCCGTGTTCTCACCATTCACCCGGACAGTCTCGAGGTGTTGGAACTGCTGATCGAACTGCATATGAAACGGAACGATCTGCCATCGGTGGCTGCTGTTTGCAAACGGATGCTGGAAATCGATGAAAACAACCGATTTGCGCACCTCATGCTGTCCCGGCTCGAACGTGCCGATGGTGAATTGGCAACATCTGCCTATCACTGCGCCGCCGTTCTGCAGCTCAATCCCCACGATGCCGAAGCTCTGGCTGCTTATGGCTCGGCGCTGGTGGAAATGGGAGATGAAGATGAGGCCCTGAACCGGTATCGGGAATCGCTCCACTATGATCCCGGGCAGGGGGAAGCTAACACCGGCCTGGGTATTATTTATCTTAAGCGGGATCAATACGAGAAAGCCGAGCGTTATCTGGGGCGGGTCCTGGCCAAAGAACCGGACAACTACGCTGCCAATATGACCATGGCCAACCTGTGCAAGGAATTGGATATGCTGATGAGTGCCGCTCATTACGCTGCGGTGGCGGGTCAAGCGGTACCTGGTGACCCGGCGGCGGAGAGTTTGCTCGAGGAGTTGGATAGGCTCGACAATTTTCTCGGTTCATTCAGTGTGTACACGCTGGACGGAACGGGAAAGCCTGAAGTGTTTTTTACCGAAGGTGGAGTTGAAGCACCAATCAACGATCTTTTCCGCGTCGGTATGTCATTCGGGCGGGGGGAATTGAAAGAGAGAGGTTCTGAGTCCCTGAAGCACAATCGCATGAGGATCGGGATGCGGTACCGGTTTTCCATGCACATGGTCAATGAGGCGGAAGTGATAACCAGACGGTACGTCGGCGCTCCGGATTCCACCGTTTACGGTGTCAAGCTCCGTTACATGCATGAACCGCTCGAAGCCGGTATCGGGTACCGGGAGTACCGCCTCGAGGAGAGTATCGCGGTTGTCAAACAGGATGTGAGGATGGAAGAGACATCGATCTTCCTGAGATACCAGCTGCTACCCGATCTGCGTCTGACGCTTCGACCGTCCTGGTCCAAGGTTACCCCCGATGGTAACAAGAAGCGGGAAATGGTGGGTAGTTTTGATTACCGGCTGCCGGGGCCGCTGGCCCTCAACCTGGGGTACCGCTCCAACTTCTACTCCTTCGAGCGGGAAAGCATGCAGGGCCTGCCCCTATCTTATTTTGTTCCCAACCGGTTCTTGGGAAACACCTTTACCATCAAGTGGAAGGGACAGGTTCCCGGTAACGTGGAGGCAGAGATGGGGTACGACTGGACCAGGTATTCCTACCGGATTACAGAAAATAACCTGAATGCCAACATTCCCGCGGGCAATTATAAAGGGGTAGCTGGCAAGATCTATCTCAGGCTGGATATTCCTATCGCCACCTACTCGAAAGGGTCCCTGTGGTTAGCCCGGACCAGTACCGACAGCAAAGCGCCTCCGGTGGAACTCAAGGCCGCCCGGGAGATGCTGCTCTCGTTGTCATTACGTTTCTAAATAGGTTGTTATGAGTGCTAAAAAGAGATTTGAGCTTCCGCATTACCTGCTGATCGTTTACCTTATCTATTTTGCCATCCTGGCTGTTAAACCCTTCAATCGCAATGTGTGGTGGGCTGAAAATATACCCATCCTGGCGATCGTGGTGTTTCTGGTTGTCACCTACCGGTATTTCCGGTTTACCAACACAGCCTACGTCATGATGAGCGTGCTGGTTTTTCTTCACACACTGGGCGGGCACTACACCTTCGAGCGTGTTCCGTTTGATTTTATCTCCAATCTGTTTCACTTCGAGCGTAATCATTTCGACCGTATCGCTCATTTTTCCGTCGGTTTCTACGCCTATCCAGTGGTTGAATACGTCTACCGGAAGGGGCTGTCACGCTCAAAAACACTGGTTACTCTTTTTGGGATATTCGCAATATTTTCCGTGGCGGCCATCTACGAAATCATCGAGTGGATCTACGCCGTCCTTTCCGACCCCGAAGCAGGTATTGCGTTTCTGGGCAGCCAGGGTGATATCTGGGATGCGCAAAAGGACATGCTGGCTGACGGTCTCGGTTCCATAGTGGCCGTGGCACTGTTTTTGTTCTGGCACCGTTCAAAAGAAGACGTCGCAGGTTAATAGATGGCTTTCTGTTCTGAATTCTTACAAGAAATCTGTTCGGAACTTGAACAGTAGAATCACTTTGCCGGTACGTTAGCCACTCAATAAAATATTAAACCTCTTGTTCAGAATCTCGTATTTAAAGAAGTTTTCATTGAAAGTCAGGTTTCTGATGTCAAAGTGGAACATATATTGCATAAGGTATATTCAGACGCAATACGCGTAAACCTTACCCAGGGCATAGCAGCCGAACAGGCTGCTTTTTTTTTTCCCTTGTGCTATACTTAGCCTCGCGGCGAAACGGCTGCTTTTCTGGATTGTCCATATCAAATAATTGTCCATATCAAATAAAGGGTTTGATTATGAATATTCTGCTTCTTGGAAAACCTGGTTCCGGTAAGGGAACCCAATCCGGCCTGCTTGTCAAACGGTTCAAGATGGTCCACGTTTCCACGGGAGACATGCTGCGGCAGGCCAAGGAGCGCAGTACCCGGTTAGGTCTGGCAGCCTACAAGTACTGGTGGGATGGAGGATACGTCCCCGACGATATTATGATCCCCCTGATGGAAGAGCAGATTACTCCCATACTGAAGCAGGAAAAATACCTGGGTGACGGGTATCCGCGGACCATGCCCCAGGCCGAGACCTTCGATGTTCTGACAAGAAGGCTTGGCACAAGGCTACACGCGGTGATATTGCTCAGAGTTTCCGACGACTTCTGCCGTGACCGGCTTATGAGCAGGAGTTATTGCTCCCGGTGCAAGATCAATTACAATACCACCAGCCCTTTGTTCACCGAGCAGATGGAAGGAATCTGCAATCGGTGCCGCGGTCCTCTCGAGAAGAGGGTGGATGATGCTCCCGACCGGATTGATTATCGTCTCAAGGACGTGTATGTGAAGCTGGTCATGCCATTGTACCAGTATTATCGGGACCGCGATATCCTCCACGAGGTAGACGGTGATCCAGACCCCTACACCGTGAATGACTCAATTATTCGTAAATTGCGGAAGATTACTTAAGCAGTTTCTTATCTCTCCGGAGCACTTGCTTTGTGTTAGATCCTACTTGAGAAAGTCTGCAACTATTCGATGTATTCCAGCGCCGGTTCCGGTGAGTTTTCCAGCTGCCGTCTAAGGTCCGCCACGTTCACCCGGTTCAGATATCGGGGCAGATTCCACCATAATTTGTGAAATCCGAAGTGGGGGAGCTCTTCGATGGATTGCCTGGCGGTGTAGCCGTGAACGACCATCTGATAGACAGCCACCATGGTACCGGTCCGGTCTGAACCGTGAAAGCAGTGGACGAAGACGGGCTGGTTATCCGGATTCATGACGATTTTGAGAAACGGCAGGATGTCTTCGGCTTCCGCATGCCAGGGTTTGAAGGAAATTTGATAGTACTGCATTCCGACACCACAGAGCCTGTGCCGGTCGGGAACTGAAACCCGAAGGCTGACGACGGTCCTAACTCCCATTTCCTTGAGCTTTTTGAATCCTGTCTGGGAGGGCTGTCCTCCCCGATACAACGCTGACGATACCTGATAAAAGTTCGGGAGGTCCTCGATGCTATCACCGCTTCCCAGCCAGTCACGCCAGATGGTGATAAGGGCCAGTATTACGAAAAGGACAACGATGTTCTTCAATGTTGTTTTAGTCACGTGTTCTGTTCCTTGTATCCATAGTACCCCAGGATGGATTCTTGATCAAGATTTCTGTTGTTTTTGATGCGATCACAGAACAGATACGTGGACCATGCTTGACGCTATGCTGTTGGAATGACTATGCTTATATTCGGAGCTAAGAGGGAAAGGGGACTGATGTTCGTGCCTGTTAGAAGACCATGGAATGTGCTGGTAGTAATCACTCTGCTGGCAGTGACAGGTTCTTTTTCTGCATTTCCGGTAGACTTTCAACATAGTTGCCCCACCCGTTTGGCTATGGCGGTCATTTCTCCACAACAGCAGAAGGATAACTTCGTGATCGAAAAAATGGAGGGGGTAATTTCCCGCTCATCTCCGGGAAAGCGGCGTCTCGAGTTGAACTATATACCGGGAACCATGATTATGGTTACCATAGAAGGAACCGGTCAAAATGAGGTTTTTTCCGGCGAGAAGTCCCATATTCAGGATTTCAGCACGAAAATAGTGGCCCGATGCCTGGTGAAAGAAGTATACGAAGACGGAGATGTTCTGATGGAAATTACCACATTGGAATATTCCGGTCAGGTCAAACCGGGGGAGATGGGACTGCCGCCGTTAAATAAAACCATCCGTAAACTACAGGATAAGCGTGGTAACATACGCATTGTGGAGGGTGCTCCCGGCCCTGGTAACTATGCTAAATCCGACCTGGTTTTTCCCGAAGAACCTGTGGGAGTCGGAGATTCATGGAATACGATGCTTCAACTCGATATTGCCGGTCTGCCTATCGACCTTGATATCATGTACACCTATATCGGTGAAGAAAAGTATAAAGCAAGACGGTGTTTGAAACTCGATATAGATCAAAAGGCCTGGTTCAAGAACCAGTTTCTAAACATAAGGGTGAGAGATAACGGGGTAGTGTATCTAGACGGAGATACCAATTCTCCGATTGAAGTACGATCGGAATCACACTCATACCTGGAAAACATTCAAAGCGGTATGAAGGTAAAGGGTATATCGAGAACAGTTACTTTATATGAGATAACGATTCCAGAAGTACCTGAAGACACGAACCGGTAATACCTGCCGCTCTACCAGCCGGGCATCATCTACTTGCTTTGGTCAATAATTGCAAAAGCCTGGCGTATCTTTTCTTCGGGAGTATCTTCCCTGGCGTGTTTCAGAAACTTGCGCATGCTTTCAACGGCCCTGGACATATCCCTCTGTTTGCGGTACAAAAGACCGCACTGGAAAAATCCGTCGGCATGCATCGGATACAGAGCGACTGATTTTTCGAAGTCTTCGATGGCCAGAGCTTCGCTGTCGTTGTGAAAGTGGACCAGGCCGCGGTTATAATAGGGCTGGCCCCAGAGCGGATTGCGCTCGATGGCTGTGGTAAAATCCTTGATTGCTCCGTCATAATCTTTTTTGTGATATTTGGCCAGTCCCCGTCCGTTGTAGGTTCCGCTGAAAGCGTCTTCCGGTTCGAATTCTATGGCCAGGCTATAATCTGAAATGGCTCCGTCATATTCACCTATGCAAAGCTGGGCCAAACCTCGCATAAAATAGTAGATGTGAGTGTTGGGCTGGTACTCTATCACCACGCTGAAATCCTGAACGGCTCCGCTGTAATCTTTTAGGCTGAGTCGGGCTTTGCCACGGTAGTAGCGCGCTTCGGTATCTCTGGGATCAAGGTAGATCGTATTGGAAAAATCCTTGATGGCCTCCTCGAAATCTCCGGTCATGTAATGGCTTTTTCCCAGGTTGAAATAGGGTTGTTTCCACCATGGATTCAGCCTGATTGCTGCCTTGAAATCGGGAATTGCGCCTTGATAGTCGGCGTTGCGGAATTTGGCCACACCACGGCTGTTGTACAGGCCGATAAATTCGTTGTCAGGTGCCAGTTCGATAGCTGAGGAATAATACTCAACTGCCTGGGGGTAATCATCCAGGCAGAGAAGAGCGTGTCCAATACCGGCTCTCGCTTCTACGTCATCCGGCAGGTGTTCCAGAACCGTGAGAAAATCCTGGATTGCTCCTTCATAATCGTCGATATCGAGACAGATGTCTCCCCGGAAATTGTAAGCCTCTGTATAACCGGGATTCAGATCGATGGCACGTCCGTAGAAATATAGTGCCCGCGGCAGATCAACAGGAACGCCATCCTGACCACGATGGCACCGTTGGGCTTTTTTAAAATAATCTTCAGCCGTTAGTCCGGAGTGGGCCCGTAATTTTCCGATGAGTTCGTAAGTTTCTTCTGATAACTCGGCCTGGGCGGTAACCGGTAACAGTACGCCGACTGCCACGAAAAGAATACAAATAGAAACACAGCTAGACGGGAATTTATAAAGCATGCTAATCCTCCTGCCAAGGTTAAAGTAGAATGACAATCAGAAGAGAAACTATTCCTGCGGCAACCAGAAGTGCAATCACCATGAAAACCATGGTAGGATTCAAACCGGCGATAAACAGAGTTAGTTTTTGTACAAAAGCAGACTGTTTTTCCTGTTGTTCTCGTTCTTCCGGTTGATGTACCAGTCCCAGGGTATTGCGGATTTTTTCCAATTCCTGCTGGGCGAAGTAACGAAGCACATTTTTCTCATCCATCTGAATGGCCCGCAGGTAATCCATCACGTGTTGATCACCGTATTTAGCTAGCAGTTGCGCAGCGTTTTTCCGGATGTCAGGATCCTGATTTTCCAGATCTTCTACCAGGCTCCTGAATCTGATGGCAATTTTCGCCAGCAGGTCATATCGTTCC
This sequence comes from uncultured bacterium, assembly GCA_964432985.1. Lineage (GTDB taxonomy): Bacteria > Muiribacteriota > CAYSPT01 > CAYSPT01 > CAYSPT01 > CAYSPT01. The sequence continues at coordinate 97,658 of CAYSPT010000009.1, read as the reverse complement.
TTCCCCAGAGGACCGGTGAAATCCTTCGGGTCCAGGATTTCCTTCATCAAATACTCTTCGTTTTTAGTGACTTCCTCTTCGTTCTGGACGTCTTCCTCATCGGGAATATTTGTGTTTATATCATCGCTCATGGGCCCATTGTAGCACTTAGACCACCAACCTGTAAATACTAACTTTTATGGTTGTTGAATAAGAGTCACTATAGAGAAATCTATATGTCTGAAGGCTAGAAACCCGGAAGACAAATGGCTTTATCTATTCTCCCTGTTCTTCTTCAGGCAGTTCCCCTTCGCTGGCGTGCCGGCTTAATGTGTGGACCCGTATACGGGAGTCAAGAACCGGTATCTCAACGATGATGGTTCGCTTGTTGGCTTTGACGGGATTGGATTCCAAGAGCGGATTGCCTTCCCAGTCCCTGGCAAAATCGGTAACATCAACCCTCATTTCGCGTTTCCCCGGCGTGTAAAAGACCTGGCTGGCTTCGGCTCCCTTGACGATCATCTCACCTTCCGGCATGTTCACGAACGTCCAGGTGACCAGCTCATTCTCCACGGCCTTTTCGGTAATATCATCCCCGATATTGTCCGTAATGTGATAGGTAAACGTCATACGGGTATCTTCGTAGATCCGTTCGGTAAACCGGGTGAGACAAGGGGCGCTTGGAACGATGGTCATTTTCATCAGTGTGCTGAGAGGATCCGAATTGTAGGTCAGCTGCCAGGAATTGTACTTACCTCCCCATTCCAGTTCGTTGTCGATGAAGAAATAGGCCTGATAGCCCTCCGGCTTGATGTTGGTGGGCACCATCTCCATCATGGTTTTGTTGGGAAAGAGGGCTTCCACGAACAGGTTGGGAAGATCATTGTCCCGGACGATGATATCTCCCAGTTTTGCGGTGGTCGTATTGCCGCTGGAATCGGTGACCGAAAACGAGTAGCTGTAGGTGGGGTTGTCGATCCAGCCGTCCCGCTCCATGGGGAACCGGTCCCCGTGTGGCGACAGATCGTCGAACATAGAAAGTGGAATACTGTATCCTACCGTGCATTCCGAGGTAATGCCGTCCACCTGAAGCGCCGTATCGAAAGAGGCTCCACTGTTACCTGCTGTGGGGATGGTGTAATAATCAAGCACCGTTTCGCGGTTTTTACCGTTCGGACTTTTCTCTCCTTCGGCAATATCGTAGGGGATATTAATCATTCCGCCCTGGTGAAAGGTGGTGTAGGAAAATACCGATTGCCAGTTTGAGAAGATATGGTCCCCTTCGTTCAGTTCGTGAATATCGGTCCCGAAGGGATTATTGTCGATCACCTGCACGTAGATCTGGTCGGGATTCATTCCCGGCAGCTCAAGTGAAGTGCCCGGGTCCGTAATGGGTTCTCCGGTGGTTCCGTAGATGACATTGTCATCGGTTATCACCAGGCGCGGCGGTGTCGTGTCGTGGACCACTATTTCCGTCATAGCTTTGATCCTGATAATTCTGGTATAGGGGATTTTTACCTGGTACATGGTGTTGCCGTAGGATATTTTCTGGTAGGCGGCATAGGTGTAAGTGCGCATGGCGTCACAGTTCAGGGTGTACACGTGCGGATCACTTGGAATTCTGAAGCTCTTGCTGTCGAACTCCGCTTTGAGATCTTCAACCTTGTCACCGAGCCTGGCAATGTCCACCGGGTCCGCCAGCTTGTCTCCCTCGGCGATGTACTGGGTGGCGTGGGGGGCTTCGAAACGTAATCTCCAGTGGATCTTGATCCACTCTTTTTCACCAGATTCGTTTTTCCATCCCAGCGACCCCGCTATCATCTGGGGATTCCCCGGATCGGGCGGCTGCAGGGCCGTCATCTGCATGATACGGTCCGATTGCAGCGCTCCCGCCAGTTGCTCGTTTTCCTTGAGTACGAATCGCGCATCGGTTCCTTCGTCGATATGGTATACGTCCCGGAATATCTCGTTGCCGTTATTGTCTACCATGACTATCCGTCCCGGGTTGGCTATTTCATCGTCCTTGCGGTTCTGGACATCGATGACGATGCTGGACACGGTGCTCCCGGCGGCGTTGGCTACCGACTGTGTGTCCCGTATCAGGACCGATTCCCGGTCCGAGGCCAGGCTGCCGTAGGGAAGGGCGTCGTAGTCATACCAGTCATATACCGCCTTGAGATCTATTTTGTAGCGGCCGCCGTCGAAAATGAGGTTCAGAATAGGACTTTTTATGTACTGAACCGGTGAGCGCGGATCGGGGAATATCTGCCGGTTCATCTCGGCCCCGTACCGGTCCTTGAGCTGGGTGATCGTCCAGTAATACTGTACCGATCCCTGTTTGACCGTAGAGGGGAATCCACCGGTCCAGCCGCCTCCCACCACGTGTTTGCCGCTGACGTCCTGAAGGTTGATAGCCCGAACATTCACTCCATTTCGGTCGAACAGGGGAAAGTTCTCCCCCTGGAACCGGTAGAGTTCTCCTTCAACATACCCCTCGAATGAGTTGGGATCGTAGGCGACTTCACGGTCTCCCTCGTACTTGTAAGGGCCGTCGATATCGATGTGGGCGGGTCTAAACCCCACCACCCTTGGCGGGGTGGCCACATTGATGACCGAAAGCTCTGTGCGGATGGTATCGTTAACCGTGGGAGGGTAGAGCACGGGTTCCGAGTCGGTCCAGGTAATACGCCGGGGATCAAGCTTGCTGATTCCGCCGGTGGGCAGTTCGTCTCCGCCCCAGGGAGAGTAGGTGAAGGTCCGGCAGTAGGTGTTGAAACCGAGCACTTTTTCAGCTATGTGTTCCGCTGTTCCTCCCCCGTAGTAGTCCACCATGAACACCGCCTTGGAAACCTTCTGACAGTAATGGGCAGCACCCTTGGCATATCCATATTCCTGGTTGTAATCCCATTCGATTTTCTGTATGTCGTCGTTCTTGAATTCTTTTGCTTCTTTGGGTGATAAATGGCTCTTGGTGAAATAAAAACTTCCGAATCCGTCTACTGCGATTTCGTCCACGTCGTCACCGATAGGAGGCAGTTCCTGAGGATCTTCGTGCTCCGAGTTCTCCTCGTTGCGGACAAATTTGTAGACCGATCCGCTCTCGCGATTATAGGCGTACACAATACCGCCGGTCTGCCACCACTGGTCGGAAACCGCTACGTCGGCAATGTCGAGCTCGTCACGGGAGATGGAAAAATTGGCCTTCGTAAGCCAGGTATAGATGAGGTCATCGCCCAGGGCGTAGACCCACTCGGCCTGCTTGGTCTTTGAGGAGACGCCGATGAAGCGGGTGGTCAAACTGGTCGGGTCTCCGATGACCGATCCTGTGTACCCGGCGTTGTCCACGGTTATCTTCCCGTTCCGCTCTCCCACGGTCCTCTTGTAAAAGTAGGCGCGGCCGAAGCTCGATATGAGCATGTCGGTGATGGGGCGGATGGCCTCTACCGGCAGTTTGGCGGCTCCCGGAAAGCAGCCATCGGTGCAGCCGTTGCAGCGGGTGATGTGCCGGCGGATTTCATCGGATGTGGCAATCTGACCTTCGTCGCGGGGAGCGGTCATACCAGTTTTCCAAACCAGCTTGTTGTAGTTGTGAACCCGTTTTTCCTGATTTTCCCTGAACACGTAATAACTGGGTATGATTCCCCAGTATTTCAATTTCGGGTAGCCGTACCAGTTGTTTCTTTCTCCATAAGCCAGGAGGTCGGGGTAGCCGTCGTTGTTGTCGTCGTCATCATCGGTGTTGTCCAGGCTGTGGTATGCCGAGCCATTGGGAATGAAGTACCAGCCGGACGTACCCGGAACGGTGCCGGGGGCGGGACGGGGAACCCTGAAATCGGGATAGGTGATCCGTCCCCAAACAAAATGGTGGGTCAGGTAGGCTGAACCCCACCACAGCCATTTCCTTCCCAGGCTGCTAAACCCGGTGTAGGTGACCTGGTTGCCCCGGCGTGTGCCGCCATAGGCGCCCCGGTACGGAAGGGTTATACTTTCGGGGGGATAATAGATCTGCACCTTTATATCGCCCTGAATCGGCTTGAACTCCTTATCAGGAATGGTTTCGGAAAACGTGTATATGTTTCGCTGCAGATCGACTTTGAGCCCGTAGGACTCTCCCGGTGTGTAGAGCAGTTCGGTCCCCTTTGAAGAGGAATGATTATTGAGCTGGTACACTCCAGCGTTGTCTCCTGCCCCGATGAGAATAAACGCTTCCCCGTTGCGCTCGTATTGTTCATCGAGGGCCAATAGAACCGAACCGTTCAGACTCAGGGCAAAAAATACAACCAGCATTACCGGCAGTGCTGCTCTCCGGAGATCACATCCCATGTTATTCAGTCCCCTTCTTTAGAGCCGAAGAATCCACGGCCCCCCACTGCTGCTGGTTCCAACAGCAGTGCCCCCCCGTTGCTGAACCCCCAGCAACGGGGCTTAATCGACGAGATTGTTGTTGTATAAAAACGTGAACACCGCACTTTGTTTGTCTGCTGTGATTTCGTACAAATCAAATATTCGCTTGAGAACTAGAAGCGTGATATCGATACTTCCCTTAAGGAACATCGGACTGTCGAGGTTCCTCGCTACAATTCCCTCGGTGCCGCTGGCCTGGTAGAACCATTGGGAAATCTGCCCGGCAATCAAATTCATACCGGTTGTCTGATGGGGTGATGCTTCGAGGGTATCTTCCTCTTTGTCTACCGGTGAGGACAGAAAATCGCTGGCCAGGAGTTCTACCAATTCAACATGGTCATCCGGCTGTAAACCGGTTTTATCCAGTAGCTGTTCGAACTGCTGGTTGAAAGCGGTCTGCTTGTCTTTTTTCTTTTTTCCGCCGGTGCGTATTCCCGGTGTGAACCGGGAAACATCCACCATGAAAACGATGTTCTTCTCCTGGATGAGCTTATCTATAACGGTTTTTGTTTCAGCCTCTATCGTGCTGAATGTATCCATTGTTTGCTCTTCGGTAGTAAAAAGCGGGCTGAGAATAAATCGTTCTATCTGAGCGATTCTCCGTTTATTTGCCGTAATTTTTCCGGTCAGCCCGTCTATTTTCTCCTGGTGTTTTTTCCTTATTCCTTCAAGGCCCTGACTCAATTCAAAAGGAGAAACCAGCTTCTTGAACTGCTGCCTTATTTTAAGCTCCCGGGTTTTATCCTCAGCCTTGATCATGGTTCCCTGGCCGGGTTTCAGAACGTCTGTGGCCTTCGGCTGTGATATCCGTGCTTGTTGAAATCTTTGTGTCTCGGCAGCCAGCTGAGCGGTCAATTCGGTTTTGAGATCTTTAATGTTCTGCTGCCAGTTTTCCAGGTCCCGCTGGAGTACCTGGATGGTGCCGCGATGCTCCAGGCGCCTTTGTTCTATCTGCTGGTGCCGCTTCTGTATCGTATCATTGACGGTTAGTGGTTTGATGAAGCAGTCCATGTCCGGGCGATAATGACGCATACGCGGGTGGAAAATGGTCAGGAGCATGGTATTTACCCTGGCGAAAGGGACGTCGTCTGCTTCCTTATATTCCTGGGCATTTACTACGGATATCCCTGCATTGAACAGTAAACTCAACATCGTAGCAGCAATAATAAAAACTTGTTTTCCTGAATTTTTCTTCAACACGGTCCTCTAGTCACCTTTCACCTGTCTCTAGTTGGGTAATCCAATTATTTTTCCAGCCGGCGAATGACCTGTGCGGTTATGTCAATTGCACCATGGATGATAAACGTTTTTGTGAACGGGGAAACAAAACGCCGGTTTACCTGAGCTCCGGTGCCGGCCCACTTTCCCAGCATAGCAGGGTCACCCGAAGTTAAGAATAAATCGTACTCATTCCGCCCGGCCGGCTTCCCGGCTTTTTCGTACTTTTCCCCGGCTAAACCGGGCAGGGGTACATCGGCGTTTACAACCAGGTCGAAGTTTTCCGCTTGAACTATGCGGGCAATGGCTTGTTCTATATCTTCAGCGACTCTGGACAACTCCCTGGCATTGAGAGACATTTCCAGGTAATTGGCAAATTCCTGGTCGCTGCGGCGTGATAAATACCCGTACTGTGACAGCTCGTTTACGACCTCCTGGATGGAGGGTTCCACATCTTTACGTTTATCCCAGTAATTGTCCTCCATCTGAGAGAATGTTCTGGTATATTCTTCGTGGGTTGATTCAAAATGCTTACCTTCTTGATAAATTTCTTTTTCCATCTCTTCAATTTTCCGCTTCAGGTCAAGTTTATAAACATCGGTAACCAGTAGTTGCTTCCGTTTGAGGGTGTTGTAGTACTCTTCCAGCATCCTCAGGGTTTCCATCTTCTGCTTTATCTCTTCATCCAGATCGAATTTTCCCCGACGTACATCAAACCGTTGCTGTACCGAAGGATGAGAAATAAATGCCTTGAGCAAGCTGACCTGGCCGATTTTCATCTGACGCAGAGGGTTGTTCTGTTGAGCGAATACAAACCTGCTGTTAAAAAAAAGTGTAAGAGTAAGAAGGGAGAAGGTTAAAAGAAATACAATTTTCCTTTTCATAGTAATCATAGTAACCATAATTATACTTAATTACTTCACCTACTTCAATTACTTCACCTATTTCCACCATAAATAACAAGTACTATTATTATAAATTTATAGAAATAGAATAAATGATTGACAGCAGGTTTATGCAGCACTTGACTGCAGGTTTATGCAG
>CAYSPT010000009.1:54416-90913 GCA_964432985.1 uncultured bacterium | reverse complement strand
TAGAATAAATGATTGACAGCAGGTTTATGCAGCACTTGACTGCAGGTTTATGCAGTACTTGACTGCAGGCTTGTGCAGTACTACACTTGGTTTAATCTGAAATCTGCAGGAGGTATTATGCTGCAGTTCGGAACTACTTTCCCGGAGGTGGAAGCGATGAGAAAACTGGTATCCAAATCTGTAGTGGTATGGGTGGTCGTACTGTTTGTATTGGCGGTGTTTCCGTTGAGGGCGGAAGAGCAGCAGCAAGAAAAAACCGAGGAATACGTCAGTCTTGACCTGAAAGAATCCAAACTGGGTGAAGTGCTGGGCATGATCGCCAAGCGCTGCGGTGTCAGTTTCATCCTGAATACCAAGCGGGATTTTCCGGTGACGGCCGCTTTGAAGGACGTGCATTTCGAGCAGGCCATGGAACTGTTGGCCAATTCCGCCGGGATAGGGTTCCGGGTGATCGGTAACACCTATTACTTTGACTATTGCAAGGAGCTAGAGGAGAAGTTTGACGTTGGTTTGAGCAATGTATGCCGCCTGCAGTTTGCCGACGCCGTCGATGTCAAATGCCTGCTTACCGAAGTGTTCGGGGAGAAAAACCGTTCCTTTAGTGTTACATCGAATTCCAGAAGTAACTCGGTTATTATATCAGGCAGCCCGGAGATGATAGGGGCAGCCATGGAGTTGATCAAGGAGACTGATGTCCCTGTGCACCGGCTGTCCATTACCTCGGAGTTGGTGCAACTGGTTGAAGCAAAAGCAACCCGCCCTACCGAATCGATTCTGGCAAGACTCGAGGGAATCGTGACCAATGGCTCGCAATTAAGTTTGAAAACGGACGATAATATCCCGACCAGAATCACCGAGGATGGTAAACAACGCAGTAGTCATCCGGAAATGGTAGTATCTCTCAGTCCACAAGTCAACGATGACGGTTGGATAAACATGGATGTCTTTAGTCTGTGCAAGATTGTCGAAGAGAGTAAGGAAGCCTCGCATCTACGAGAGTTCAGACGGGAGATTAGAACCAATCTTTCCTGCCGTGAAGGTCAGACCATGGAGATTGGCCGATTCTTCAATGTATACAGCGGATCCACCTTCATTATCAGGATTACACCGAAGATAGTTAGATGATAATCACTCCGGGTCGATTACTGTTGGGCCTTTGAGTTTTACTATTTATAATTAGGGTAATTCTTCCGGGTCGATTACTATTGGGTTTTTGAGCTTTAGATTTAAAATCATGGTAATTCTGCTGGGTCGATTACTTTGGGGCCTTTGAGTTTTACTATTTATAATTAGGGTAATTCTTCCGGGTCGATTACTATTGGGTTTTTGAGCTTTAGATTTATAATCCGGGTAATTCTGCCGGGTCAATTACTTTGTGGACCTTGAGATTTACATCACACATCTGGACGATAACCGGCCGGCCTTCATACAGTTCCGCCGAGATGTAGGTTCCCAACTTTAGCAGTGCATTGCTCATCTCTTTGTCGAACCAGGCGTCCTGCTCCACCACGAAAGAGAGAATGTACCGCTCCCCCTTTTTCTTCAGAGCCACTTTATTTGACGAGTCCTGGTTGAAGTAGTCAACCTTTTTGAGAACTTCGCCCAGGTGCTGTGCATCATCCCGGGTGGCGCCATCTTTGAAGAAGACGGCATCGCCTGGTGCGAAGACAACAGTGTCTCCCAGGTCTTCAGGGGTAACCGAGCGGATGACAAGTATCACTGCCGTCGCCGTAAGCAGACAAAGAATACCGATTATTATCCGGGGATTGATGCGAAGTGTATTAGAACCTGAAGCCATATATTATTTTGCGGAAAAGTACAGCCGGAAAATCCGGTCCTGGGTTCTTCCGAACTCCAGCACATCACCGTTCATGAGCTCGATCATATTGTTGTGAATGTGCTGTTCGTCCTGTTCTACTCGCAATAGCCAGGTACCGTTCTTGCTATGGTCCTTGAATATACAGCTGTTTTCTCCCTTGACGAGGGTCCCGTGCTCGCCGGAAACAAAGGAGTGGCGGAGTACTATGTCGTTTTTCTTGATATCCCGCCCGATTTTCATCTGGATTTTATCAACAGGGAGGATTTTGGGGTCAGCTTTTCCCGTAAACATGCCGCCTTCAGATTTTTCCTGCCGAAACTGAAACGTCAACCCACCACCCTGACCGCTGCCTTTTTTCTTTCTTTTAAACAAACCGAATACCACGGGTCATCCCCCTGCCTCGTTAAAATATTCCAGTAGGAACAAGTTCAATTCAGAACAAGGAATCTACATTATCTGTTGAATTTACTACAAAACCACATTGATATGCAAGGGGTATTCTAACATATAATATGTAACTTATTCTACTTCCCGCCGGGAATAAGAAGAAATGATGACTGGCCGGTCGGAATTGTATATAATCATGTACGGTAGTAGTAATAGAGGAGGTATTGCCGTGTTGAGAATGTTGGTTTTCTGTATACTTGCAATATGGTTGATCCTGGTTGCACCAGTGTGTGTGTGGGCAGCTCCTCCCTACCGTTTAGTAGAACCGGTCTTTGATGAAAACGGATCTGTATTCATTGAAAAAGACGGCCGGCGATATCCTGTGCTGCAACCGATTCCGGCCAGCGATTCACAGGTCGCGGACATTTCTTCAATACTGGTTCAGGGCATGTCTGAAACATCACTGAGACTCGGTGATTTTACCAAGAATTTTATGGTGGTCCGGATAAATAATAGATATCAGGACAGCCGGCCGGCAGAAATTTTTACCGAACCTCTCTACATTTGTCTCATGAAGGGAGGTAACCGGCCGAAGCAAGGATTTTACTTGCAGACTGACGGGCAAACCATCCCCAAAACCCAATGCTACTACATCGAGATGCCGCCAGTTCCGTTTTTGTTCGAATGCATTTTTGCGCACGAAAACGGGCACCTGATTGACGCTTATCTCATGGATGTCGTTTTTGGTTACCATCCCCAGCGTCCAGTGCACACCACGCCGGCTGTCACCGATTTCCGCACCGCCTTCTCGGAGGGATGGGGTAATCATTTCGAGACGATGACAGTGAACGCTACGGTCAGTCACGATGTGAAAAAATCGTACACCCTGGATGATCGTAAGGGACAGTATTACTTCACGCATCTGCAGGATGTCTGGTCGCTCTCGAATCATTTCAAGCGGTATTCGTGGATAAAGCAGAACCTGTTTGCTTTCAAGAGGCAATCCAGGCTCCGGGACGGCCTGACCGGGGAAGAAAAGGTCAAAAATTTCTACTACAACTGGATGAACTACAGCTTCCTGGGAGGCGAGCTCAAGAACATCCAGCAGATGCTGTCCTGTGAAGGCGTTTGCGCCACGATCTTTTACCGCATGGCTACCGACGAGGACCTGCAAAACCGGTATCGCGATAAGGCTTTTTACAGGCCCTTTACCGGAGAGGTCGAAAATAGGGACATCAGGAAGGTCATCTCTCCACAGGAGAACATATACCTGAAAATGAATTTCGCGAAGTATCAACAGTTTCAGGAGTACCGGCAGACGTCTCAGGTTACCTCCGGCCCTTTGATGCTTGATTTCATACTGAAATACGTCGAACTGTTTCCGGAAGATGCCGACGATGTATTGCTTCTGTTTGCCGAAAGCACCTACCTGACCAGCGTGTGGCCCGACGCCCTGAGATTTTATCGCGATGCCGACGCAGTAGCACACCTTACCATGTACGACCGGAATCTGCTCACTGCCAGCATAAAGGCGATGATGACCCGACTTAAAAGCACCATGGCGGAGATAAAAGTCAAACCGTACTTGATTGCCAGAGGTGTCGGACCAGCTTTGTGGATTGAAAACGACCGGTTCGTTATCACCATGATGGGACACGAGTTTCATTTGTCGATCAATCTCAACGCAGCCGAGGACTTCGAGTTGATGACGCTGCCGGGAGTGACTCACAAACAGGTACAGAAACTGATCGAGTACAGGGATGGCCGCGGTTATTTCCGGACCCTGCTTGATGTGAAACGGGCAGACGCATTGACCGCCGGCCAGTATGCGGAACTGGTACGGATGCGTGGGGAATTCAAAAAAGCCTGCGCCAATAATAATCACTAATGCTTTTGTTTGGGCAAAAGAGCTTTGTCTTGTATCGGGTGCTGGTGCTATACTCATAGAAACGATTGGGGGTATCAAACATGAAGTATCTCTTTATTCTCCTTTTAGCCACATTCATCCTGGTGTGTGGTAATCTGGCCGCCGCGGTTGAACTGTCTGAAGTTACACTGGGTTCCCTGCCCAAATGGGTCAACCTGAAAGGCTTCGAAGATCCGCGGTTTCCGATAGATGTGAGGTTGCTGTCCGAAAAAGCAGGGCTTACGCTCCGCGAAGCCCTCGAGGTACAAAACCACTACTACGATCTGGCCACCGGTTGGAAGAACAAGGCCACCCCCGTGGAGAACTTCCAAAAAGCCCTGGCACGGGTGAAAGGAACCGGCGGTAAGTACGAGAGCGTATGGAAACAGGAGCGGATCGAGAAGGCGAAATTCATCGTGGTGTTCGACCTGGATGACACGCTGCTGAACCAGTATTATTCCCTGTGGGAAAAGGGGGAAGAGTACTGGGACATAGCTCTGCGGGATCCGAAGGCTCCGCCGAAGAAAAAGAAGAGCCGTGCGGCCGATTTTGTCAAGCTCACCCCACACTGGAAAGAGATAATCACCCGGGTCCGTGAACTGGACGGTGCCGTAGTTCTTTTTACGGCCAAGGTGGACTGGCTGTCTTTTAAGATCTTCGAAAAGTGGATGTGGGATGAAACAACGCATATCTCAGAAATAATCGACGGATTCATGACTAAGCACCATCTCTCGCTGGTACCGGGGCACGATTGGGAGCGGGGAAAAGCATATCCCATGAAAGATCTGGCTCTCATCGAACCCACACTGGAAAAGATCATCCTTATTGACGACAACCCCTTGAAGACCTGCCAGCCGTCAAATGTCAGGGTGTTGCAGAAATACAATCCGGATATACACCTGGGTGACGAAACACCTGTAGAAGTAAAGAAAATGTATGATAACCTGTTGAAGGAAGTCATGGTGGAGATCGAGGAGTCTGTTGCGTTTATGGATGCTCATCCCGGTATAACGTTCAGGCAGTCGTACAAGCCGTACAGCCACAAAGGCAGGGTGGCGCTGACCTCTCTTCTGGCAGCCGGAATTGCCCGGCAGCGGGCGCTGGAACTGATACGTATTACTCCCGACATGGTAAAGAATGAGTTCTAATGGATCTAGCGGCAATTAAGGAGAAACTGAAGGATCCCTTTGGGGATGTGACGATCACATGGATCTAGCGGCAATTAAAGAGAAACTTAAGGACCCCTCGGAGGACGTGCGGATCAAAGGGTGCGTCGATTTGAGCGAATCTGGACACCCGAAAGCTCCGTCGGTTCTGCGTCAGGTGCTTGATCGTGAATCGAGTCCCCGGGTCAGGTACGCTATCAGGAAACTTCTCGACCTGGTGGAAAGTAAAAAACGTATAGCCAAGACCGGCTTGGGTCCTCCCCCAGTACCGGAAGTACCGGGAGCAGAAGCGGCGGAGACCACCGGCAAGCCTTTTGAGCAGCCTACCGAAGAAGAGCAGCGGTTGAGGCAAATAGTGGGGGAGCTGTCGTCCTCTGATTTTCAGGTTCGTCTGGATGCAGCCATATCCATCGGTCGTGAAAAGGACCCGCGTTTGCTGGACCACGTGCTTGCTGCCCTCGACTCAGAGGACAACGCCATGGTGGTTGCTTCGCTGGTCAAAGCCGTGGGTAGCCTGGGTGACCACACTCACGTGAGCCGGTTGGGTCCGTTTCTGCGGGATAAGAATCCCAGAGTCCGGGCTAACGCGGTTGAGGCAATGCTCGGAATGCAGTCTCCTCTTTCATTGGCCCTGGTTTTTCCCCTGCTTCAGGACCCCGATCACCGGGTCAGGGCTAATGCCTCCAAGGCGTTGTCCATCCAGGGAGAACGAACGGCCCTAACTGTTTTGCAGAAGATGGTTGAATCCGACCAGCTCTGGATGCGTGACAGCGCCGCGTTTGCCCTGGGAGAGCTTCATGATCCAGAGGCGGTCCCTCTCCTGATAAGCCTTCACGCTGATCGCAATGTTTCGGTGCGCGAGAAGGCCGAGCAGGGATTGAGAAAGTTTGCCGAGGCCGGATTCGAGGACGCCCAGCGGTTTATCGATGGTCTTTCTTACGAGGAGCATCTACCGGAAACAGCAGTTGAAGTTGCCGAGGTTCTGAAAGACGAGAAACCGGGACTGCCCACTCTTCAGGACCCGAATCCAAAACTTCGCATGAACGTGGTAAATGAAATCATTGCCAACAAGGATAGTGAAGGTCTCTCTACGTTGGTCGACCACCTCTACCAGGAGGAAAACGTTTTTGTCACCTCCAGGATTATATCCGGTATCGGGCTTCTGGGAGTTGCGGACCCGTCCCGTTACCGTAGTGTTCTACAGCAGTACCTCAATCATCACGATCTGAGAACCGTGGCCAATACCATCGAGGCGGCCACCCGGTTGCAGGACACCTCTTTCAGAGAAAGGATCAGGCTTTTCCTGAACCACCCGAATCCCCGCATTCGGAGCAATGCTCTGTACTATTTGAGTAACGATCCGTCGGTTGATGTAGCAAAAAAAATAAACGAAATGATCCTGCACAGCGATGTTAACATGCAGCGGGCTTCCATCTTTCTAGTGGAACGCCTGGCGACACAGCCCGACTTGATTTCCCAGTTGACGCTGATTTCCGGGACGAAGGACGGAGACCTTTATTTCTGCCTGTGTGAAGCGCTTGAACGGATGGCCGGCCGGGGAGTGATTCAGGCCCGGCGGATGCTTCATTCACTCAAGGGCAACGAAGCCGTCCAGGGTGTCCAGCGGCCGCAGATCCGGCTGGAAAAGCCTGCGTACATGAAGCGTATGACGGCTTTGATAACGGACATCCTGCTGGCCATTATCGCTGGCCTTCTGCTTGGTTTTATCGTGGCAATTATCACGGGTGTAATGACCGGGGGTGACCAGCGTGCCGCTGTGTCCAATGTGATGATCGTCAGGTTTATCTGCTGTATTGCCTTTTTTGTTCGGGATGGCTTGTTCGGTGGCCGGGGGATCGGGAAGCGGTGGATTGGCCTGAGGATCATTGATGTCTCCACCGGCGAGGGATGCAGTTTCTTCCGCTCTCTCCTCAGGCAGGCTACCTTAGGCCTTCCCCTGGTTAACCTAGCGGAACTGGTTTTACCCGCATTTGACCCGCGGGGGCAGCGGTTAATCGACAAACTGCTCGAAACACAGGTTATCGATGAGAAAGAAAAAGAGTTGACCACGTTTCAAACGGTGCTGGCAATAGTCGGGATGATTTGTATCGTAATACTCGGCGTGCTCATGGTGATAGGGTATATGGCCCAGAAGAGCCAGCTTGCCATGTGAAAGGAGACGCTCCATGGTCAATTTTGCGGTGGCCGCGGCCGTCGGGCTTGTCTGGTTCGGTATCGTTTTTTTCTGGTTCCGTCCGGAACAACTGCTGAGAAAGCACATCATCAAGATTTTCCTGCTTGGTATGATAATTTGTGTGCCGGTAGGCTTCTTCAACGACTTCTGGAAAGGAGCGGTCAGTGTCCGTCTGGAAGGCCTGGTGAGCGCGGGAGTGCCCATGTGGCTGCTGGTTTCTTTGTTGTTTATATTTGTCGCTCCCATCGAAGAAATAGTAAAATTCTTTATCATTAAATCAGAAAGCTATCGACTCAAGGCGTTTGACACCGTGGAAGAAGGAGTCATGCTGGCCATGGTGTCGGCGCTGGGATTTGCAACGTTTGAGAATTACATGTATATGAATCAGGCCGGCTTCAACATCATAGCTCTGAGAGGGTGGCTTTGCCCCCCCGCCCACATGCTGTTTTCAGCCTTTTTCGGTTACTACCTCGGCCTGGCCAAGACCGGCCGTTACCGCTACCGTCCGCTTATTATCGAGGGACTGGTGCTGGCCTCCCTGGCCCATGGATTGTACAACGCATCGACTCAGGTATTCTGGCTCTGTGTGGCGCTTGTGGTCGGTTACCTGGTGTACTACCTGAAAATGATGAAAACTGAACGTCACGTTCCGCTTATGGTCCGCTTCATGCCGGCCTGGATGGAAGAAGGTAAAGTTGTTCCTACTTCCCGTCCGCTGAAACGTCCTCAACTGCCTCAGATTCAGGACCCGGTAACGAACGAGAAAATCCAGCATATCCTGAACAATTTTTCCAGTCTGGATGAGCAAACCAGGCTGGCAGCCATACGGTCTGTGGGGCCGATCGAAGACCGGCGTCTTCACGAGGGGCTGAAAAGACTGGAGCATGATCCGTCACCTCAGATACGTCAGGCCGCCGGTTCCGCCGTCCGAAAAATGGATGCAACACTCAAGAAGATCTATGACCAGCAGGTTGGCCATTCTTCCGGAGCGTGAAGGCACGCTAAAGCGTGAAGGCACGCTAAAGCGTGTAGGCACGCTAAAGCGTGTAGACAAGAAAAAGAGTGATATCGTGACCACACCGCAAGAGATATATGTCAGCACCGATGTCGAATCTGACGGACCGATTCCGGGAGAATACTCCATGTTGAGTTTCGGATCGGTAGCGCTGCTTTCGGATAAAACTGTTGTTGACACATTTTCAGCCAACCTGGAACTGCTGCCGGAGGCCAGTCAGGACCCGGACACCATGCAGTGGTGGCAAGGGCAGCCGGAAGCGTGGGCAGAGTGTCGGCGCGACCTGCAGACCCCGGAAACAGCCATGAAAGCGTATGTTCAGTGGCTCAATGATCTTCCCGCCCGGCCGGTGTTTGTCGGGTATCCGGCTTCCTTTGATTTCATGTTTATCTGCTGGTATCTGAACCGTTTCGCCGGTGAAAATCCGTTTTCGTATGTGGCTCTGGATATGAAAACCCTGGCCTTCACCCTGCTCGGTCTGGATTTTCACCAGGTGTACAAAAGTACAATGCCGAAACGCTGGTTTGATGAAAATGTAAAAAGTCACGTGGCCTTGTCTGATGCCCATGAACAGGGAATGCTCTTCTGCAACATGCTGGCCGACAGAAACAAACTGCACCGGATTACTTGATCTGATGAAAATTCTGTTTGTCATAAAACCGTTCGTCAGTCGGTCCCGAAGCCAGCTTTTCTTCAATGAATTATCTGTCTACCGTTCCGAACAGCGCCGGCAAGGAGGGACAGTTCATGATGTGGTAACCACAGCCGGGGGTGAGCGAAGCGCCCGGGCCGTTTCCGAACGGGCCGTAAGGCAGGGATATGACCGCATTGTTATTGTTGGCGGGGACGGTCTTTTGCACGAAGGACTCAACGGAGTGATGACGGCTGTTGGGAAAACACGTCCTTTACCCTGCAGTCTCGGACTGGTCCCGGCTGGAACCGGGAATGATTTTGCCAAGGCTCTGTTCATTCCCCCGGATGTGAAAGAAGCCTTTCAAATTCTTCGCACCGGCACCGAGTTGCCGGTGGATGTAGGCCGGGTGAATGACCATTATTTCATAAACTCATTGAGCTTCGGAATAGATGCCGTGATCAACGAAACCGCCGACCGGTTAAAAAGAACACTGACATTTCTTCCCAAGCCGGTTGGCTATCTGGCCGCCGCTGTGAAGGAAGTTTGTTCCGGCATACGTGATTTTGACATGGTGGTTGAATATGAAGACGGGCACTACCGGGGAAAAGCCGCCCTTCTGGCCATCACCAATGGTCATTCATACGGGGCGATGTTCATGATCAACCCTTCGGCGTCCATCACCGACGGTGTGCTGAATGTCTGTATCATCGAGCCGGTGGGCACGCTCAGGGCCTTGTATTATCTTTACCGCTCCACCCGGGGAACTCATGTTACTCTCCCCGGAGTAACCTTGCTGCGGCTTTCTTCAGCCCTTACCGTTTCTTCACCCTTTGATCTGCCCTGTGAGGCGGACGGAGAAGTCGTTTCGCCTGGCCGGGAGTTTTCAGTGCGAATCATTCCGGCGGTGCTGCCTTTTATCGTACCGTGATATCCAGGCTGCTGCCGCCGTTCTTTCTTCGATTTCCGCTCGGATACTCTCCCTTTTTTTTTCGAAAAAAAATGAAACATTAGAGCCTGCCTTGCATAGAATCAGGTAGAATGGGAGGGGTAAAATGTCTCAAATGCGCGGTCCTCGTGGCCAAAACAGATGTTTCAGTTCCCGGGAAAGGGTGAATAGCATGGTATGTCAGAAATCGGATAGACGATCAAAAGTTTCATCATCCCTGGCTATGGTATTGTATTTTATTCTGGTCGGCAGCCTGGTTTTTGTTGTTACGTTTCCGGCCCGCGGCGGGGAATTATTCGAGCCGCTGTTAAACAACAGGCAGCCGGATGGAAGCTCAGCCACCGGCAGTGCAGCGATAGCGGGAAGCGGAGACATAGTGGTGCCGCCGGATATGATTGCCAAAGTGGCGGAACCGCCTCGCTGCTGGTTTCTCAACATGCGCCAGGGACCGGGAATCAGGTTCAGGATCAAAAAAACACTCAAAGCCGGTACACCCCTGAAGATTCTGGGCCGAGACCCGGTGTCGGGCTGGTACAAGGTAAACGACGGAAGGTCAACCGGCTGGTGCTCCCACCGTTACATCGCCTTCGGCGGGTATGTGCCGCCGATCATCGGTGAGAAACCCGATGACGGAGACTCCAGCGACAACGACGACGGACCTATTACCACTGATCTGGGAGGAAATCTTAATCCCGCGGATTTCGGCTATGATTCGAAGCGGTACAAGCCGGTTTTTGATCTGGTTCAAAAGTTCTGCGATTCCAACAAGCAGTACAAACTGGCCGGAGGGCACACGTGGCAGGACGGTTTCGCTTCCATCACCGACTGTTCCGGATTCACCGGATCTTTCTACCAGAAACTGGCGGCCCTGTCGGGTATCCCGCCGGTATTTCCCAAAGGCAGCTGGTATCCAACCAGCACCAATTACAAGTCAAGCCGCTATTCCGAAAAGATAACCTCAGAGTGGCCGCCTCCCAATCCTCGCAATAAGATCAAACCCGGTGATATATTTGTCATGAACAAAGGGGCGAAGTATGGTCACGTCGGTGTCTTCATGGGGTACGATCGCTCCGGCAACCCGGTGATCGCCCATTCCACCACCCGGCGGGAGAACTCCTATATGTACGGCAAACAGGGAACCACCGGGGTCCGTATCGAAGTGCTTCCCCGGCACTACCGGCAGCGCTGGGCCGGTATCTATCGGATCAAGGGGACCGACCAGATGCTCGACAAGCTGGCCCGGACATGAAGGATTACGGTACTGTCATGAAATCTACACTGAACAGCAAAGGCATTCTGCTTCTTCTGATTGTCTTGACTGGCTGCGCGTTTTTTCCGCATAGTGGACGGGCGGTGACCATGGGACAGTTTACCACTGTTGCGAAATTTAAAAACGGCTCCGAATCTGGTCAGCTGAAATGGCTGGTGACGGACGGGTATGTGGACGACGGCTTTATGCATGGCCCTACAGCTTTTTTGGCGGTCAGCGGTGGACGGCTTTTTATTGCCGATACCCTGAACCTCCGTATTTGTGCCTGCGCTCCCGACGGCAAGGTCCAGAAAATCATCGATCTTAAGGACGTCCAGAAAGCGGCAGCACTTGAGGAAACACCGCGGATAATCGACCTGGTCATGTACCCTCCAGATGTGCTTTACCTGGCGGATGCCATCAGCAACCGTGTAATTGCCGTTAGCGAAAAAGGGGAGTTCATCCGCCTTATAGGGAAAACCGGTACCGGCCCGGGTGAGTTCAGACAGATCAACAAGATCCACACCTCCGAAGCAGGCACCATTTATGTGGAAGACGTTTCCCAGGCCCGGACCATCGCCTACGATAAGAACGGATCGTTTCTCACCGCCTACCGGGGACTTACGTTTACGGCGGTGGACGGTTTCGGCAACCTGCACCAGATCCTGTTCAAGGGGGATTTGAAATCCCGGGACATTGTCGTTTACGACGAAAATGGTAACCTGGCTGAAACGCTGGGCACCATCACCTCGGAAAAGGACATCAAGTATGTCAAGCCGGTGGGTTTTGATTTCTCCGGTAACTTTCACGTTACCTTCGACACCGATTCTGCGCGCTACTATGTTGCTTTTGACCCGGACGGTACGATAGTTAGTACCATTATCACCGAACTGCTATTTGAAGGACTGCATGTCACCACCCCGGATTGGGTTTCTCCGGATGGTGACATCTACGCGGTACAGGTGGAGGCGGAGAAACTGTCCATTTTCAAACTGGTTCCTGTGGAAGAGTAGGGTGATGAGCGGGCACCGGATGCTACGCGCTGTCCTGTTCGATCTGGACGGAGTGCTGGTGGACAGTTACGAGGTGTGGTTTCATCTCATGAACGCCGCCGCGGGAGAATTGCGCTATCCGGCTATTTCCCGGGAACTGTTTCAAACAACCTGGGGACAGGGTGTACAGGCTGATATCAAAAATTATTATCCCGGTAAAACCGTTGAAGATATCGAAGCGTACTACAACAGGCATTTCATGGACCATGTCCAGCACATCCAAATCAATCCGGAAGCAGCAAACGTCCTGTCTAGTCTCAAAGCCCGGGGAATCAAGACCTCTCTGATTACCAACACCCCGGCTCCGTTGGCTCGGGAGATTCTAGAGTTTGCCGCTCTGGAATTGGACACGCTGGTGGGCGGGACGGATGTTCCCCAGTCAAAACCGGCGCCGGATATGATCCTGAAAGCGTGTACGCTGCTTGGTGTGGGTTGCGATGAATCCCTGGTGGTAGGTGATTCACGGTTCGACCGGGATGCCGCCGCCGCCGCCGCCGTACGGTTTGCCGGACTGGGAATCAAGGGCGATGTGACCCTTCAAAGCCTGTCCGATCTGCTCGGCATCACAGCTTGAGTCAAGTTCTTCATTTCTACTGGATCATCCGTTTGGCTGTAGGTATCTCTTCGGGGTGCAACCAACTGCATTATTCAGGGGTATATTGGAATTTACTGAACGGATAGTGAACACCTGCCCGGCGATAACTGTCCGGTTACTGAACACAGGATCACCACTCCTATTGCTCTTTACTTGACTGAAAATCCCTTTAAACACAAGTGTTTCCCGTACTGGATTAGTTATTGGCAGGAATTTTGCTTAACAATGAGGTTGGGATACATGCAATGCAGCACCATGCAGGGAACTTGACAGTATTCAGGACAGAACGGGAGAGTAATCATGAAGACAGGCGAACATCGGGACACTCCAGAAGCACTGGAAAACCGTGTAGTCTTGTTAATTGAAATGATTACTATCTCTTTGATGCTGCTGTGTATGGCTTTGAGTATATTCATGTAGTATCAAATCTATTCCACCCGGTCACAAGGAATCCAAGGATGGATAACCAGGAGGCAGATGGAACTGCCAGACGATCTTACTACCAATAAAACTGCTGAGAGCTCGAACGGGGACTTGACAGGATTTTCCCCTGTCCGCGAGTTCGATATTCAGGCCTTCAGTGAAGCCGAAGCTGAAGAGAAGGCCGGGAAACACCTGAAAGCCAGGGAGCGCATTATAGACCTGGAATTGATGGAGAAAGGCCGAAACGGCTTTTTCACGGTAGCCAAGAAAGCAGCTGTCTTTCGTGTTACTGTTGTTTCCGGTGGATTTCCTGCCCCGTTTACGGCCGAGTTCGAAACTTCCCTCGAAAAATCAATTTCGTTTACGGAGGACGGTGCGTTCCTGCAATGCCCCCTGAAGAAGACATTCACTTCAGGACCGTCCCGAAGAGAAGCGCTGGTTGTAGCCAGAAGCTTTCTGTTGAATAAAGGAGTAACACAAATAGATGAAAAGCAGCTTTCCCGCGCTCTTTCGGAACAGCAGGAAGAACAGGTTCTCGTGGCCTCCTGTAACGGTATGGTCACCGCGAAAAAAACAGCCAACTGCACTCTGTTGCGTATCAGTCCGCCGGGCCCCTGCGGAGAGCCGGTGTCACAGGAACGTGTGTGCAAGACCGCTTCGGAGATTCCGGAAAGCCTCCTCCAGGCTGTTTTTGATCCCTCCCTCAATAAGTTCAAAACTACCCTGGTGTTCTCCAAAGACATCCCGCCGCTGCTGATCATCTGGGGGGCTAACGGAGTCGAAGTGCGAAAGCTCGGTGACTCCCCCGAATCCGAAAGCCCTCCAGAAAAGGAGGGGGAACGGCTGCATGATTTTGTCATGCAGATACTGGATGAATGCGGAGTTACAGGTCTTGACAGGCATGCCGTGAAGCGTCTCATGGGAGTTCCGGATTCCACCAGGGTTGTAGTGGCCCCCTGTGACGGAAGCGCGGAGGTGGAAATTCCCCACGGAGCCATGAAGGCATTCATTACCGTGCATCCTCCCAACCATGGAAAATCCCTCACCTTAAAGCGTGCGCTGAAGGCATTAAAAGACAAGGGAGTTACCGCCGGAGTTGATGAGAACGAAGTGGCCCGGGCCGTGCTGGCGGGTGATAAAAACAAAAAATGGCGGGTGGCCGCGGGTAAGCCCGCTCAAAAGGGTGAGCCGGCCCGCTGGGAATTGATGTTCTCACAGGGAACCGAGTTTTCTGAAGATGAAAAGGTTGATCACTACGCCTTCTTCTCCAGTCCGTCAGTTGATCCTGGTACATTGCTCGCTGAAAAAGTACCCGCAGAGCCGGGGATCGATGGATTCACGGTAACGGGTGACGTCCTGTTTGCCGGCCACGGCGAGGATGTGGTTATGATAGCCGGCGAAAATGCCCGCATGGATGGCAAGGAACGGATCATTGCCGTTTCTCATGGACGGCCCTCGGTGAGTAAAGGCAGAATCCGCATACAGGAAACAATGAAAGTGGACGGCGATGTTGATTTCTCTACCGGGAATATCGACTTTCACGGGGATGTCATCGTCACGGGCAATGTTCTCGACGGATTTTCAGTGTGCTCGAAAAATGACATTATCATCAAAGGTACTGTTGGCAATGCATACTTGAAGGCCGGTGGAAATATTGTCATTGGCTCCGGACTGGTCGGTCATCCTGGAGCATATGCTGAGGCCGGTGGAGACCTCAAGGCCAAGTTTATAGAAAACGCATGCGTGGTGGTCGAAGGAACGGTAAAGGTACGGAATTCCATATTCAACAGCCAAATCTTCGCACGACAGGTTGAAGTCGCTTCAAGGCGAGGATGCCTGATTGGTGGAAACATTGCGGCTGCCGAATCGATCCGTGCCCGGGAACTTGGCTCTCCATCATGTACGAAAACGTTGATTCAGGTGGGAGGAGATCCGTTTCTCATCCATCAACTGCAAAAGCTCGAAGATGAAATGAAAAACCAGCGGAAAGATAACTCGGGAGAAGATGACGATGATCTCCAGGAAAAGATAGAGCACCTGGAAAAAAGCATCGAGGAATCGTTCCAGAAACCTTCGGGGAAGCTTGAGATTGTACGGGCAATATTCCCTAATGTTTCCATCAGGATAGGCCCAGACATCGCTTTGATACGGCACACCATGGTCGGCTGCACCATAAAAGACATAGAAGATATCAACATACGGTCATACTAACCCGGAAAATGCAGCAGCCTTTCTATTACGGCTAGGAAACAGCCACAAATACTGCGTTGCGCTCGGTCGGTCATCCTCACCGTAATATGAATTACGCCTCCGGGTGATCTCGGTCGCGCGCCTTGTATTTGCGGCTGTTTCCGTCGCCTCATGACGAAACCAAGCACATTTTCCGGGTTAAAAAAGAAAGCCACCGGATAACCAGCGGCTTTCTTGACTTGTCCAGTACTTTCCACGCTCATTAATCAGAGATACCCACGTGTGCTTCTTCTTTGCTAGAAGGCTGATAGAACATGATTCAGTAACAAAGCCAGACAATCCCACCCTCAAACAAGAAGCTTGGAAAGCAGAGAGAAAAAAAGCCACCGGATAACCAGTGGCTTTCTTTACTTGTCCAGTACTTTCCAGGCTCATTAATCAGAGGGTGGTGCGGCCAACCTCTAACGCTGAGAAGCCTGGTAGGGGGTGATAAGACTATAGACGGCCACCCATCGTCATGGCCATGATGGCCTTATGAGCGTGAAGCCTGTTCTCCGCCTCGTCGAAGACGATGCTCTGCGGGCCGTCGATGACCGGATCGGTCACTTCCATGTCCCGGTCAGCCGGCAGGCAGTGCATGTAATAGCCCGTGTTCTTGATGAGCGACATCTTCTTCTCGTCGCAGATCCAGTGCTTGTTCTTATCGAACAGTCCCTTCATGCCGTCCAGGTCTTGCTTCTTGACGATACGTCCGTTCTCGTCTACCTGGGCGAAGTAATCCATGGCGCCCCAGCATTTCGGGTACACGATGTCGGCGTTCTCGAAGGCCGCTTCCATGTCGTCGGTCTCGTCGAAGGACCCGCCCCAGAACTCGGCGTTCTTCTTGCACTGGGCGATTATCTCGGGATCGAGCTGGAATCCGTCCGGACGGGCGAAGACCACGTCCATGCCCATCAGCGTCGGTGCCAGCACCAGGCTCTGCGGTACGGCGAAGGGCTTGTGGGTGGAGCCGGAGTAGGCCCAGGACATGACGAACTTGCGTTTCTTGAACCCGCCCAGTTTCTCCTTGATGGTGATCATGTCCGCCAAGGCCTGGGTGGGATGGTACTTGTCGCACTCCATGTTGATGACGGGAATGTCCGAGTACTCGGCAAACTCCTTGATGGTGGCGTTGGCGAACCCGTAGATCCACTGGGCCGGCTCACCGTACATCCGGATGGCGATGGCGTCACCCACCCGGCTCAGCATCTGGGCCACGTCACAGATACGCTCGGTCTTGTAGGGAATCTCGTAGCCTTTGCGGGCCGGGGTGTAGGTCTTGCCCGGTTCCATGTCCACGTGGTAACCGCCCAGCTGCTGGATACCGGCGGCAAAGGTGGCGCGGGTCCTGAGCGACTGGTTGAAGAACATGGTGAACAGGGTCTTGCCCTTCAGGATGTGGGAATGATCCTCGTTCATGGCGTAGCGGCGTTTCAGCTCCAGCCCCACGTCAATCATGGTCAACCATTCTTCCTGGCTGTAATCGATCTCGGCGTCGATCCAGTCCCTTCCGAAAAATTTGTTAGTTTTCATATACTGCTCCTCCTTATCATCTTTCCCTATTTACTAAATAAAACTATGAAAAAGGCACCAAACCAGTGCCTGAACCTCAGTCAACAGAGCTATTATAGTGCCGTAAATCGCAAAAGTCAAACAAGGGATATCTCTTGAGCTTGCACTCTGAATTGGTGAAAGATTTAACTGTATGGAAGAAAGGTAACCTTAGAATTATTGACATGTCTCAAGGGCTTGTGATAGGAATAAAACCGCTATGGATAAACCTTTGATGCCTTTTGAAGAAGCCCTGGATTTAATCGGCGGAATCGAATACGTTGCCGGGTCCGCGAAAGTGGAGGAACGGCCGCTTGAGGACGTCCGTGGATGTGTTCTGGCGGACACTGCGTATGCTGCGCTGCCTTCACCGCCGTTTACCAACTCTGCCATGGACGGATTCGCCTATCGGCACACCGGTGCGAGCGGTCTGTGCCGCCTGCCGGTTATCGACACTCTCTACGCTTCGGATCATCCTCAGTGCGCCGGTCAGGGGCACGCCCATCGGATCATGACCGGTGCGGAACTTCCCTCCTGTGCGGATTCGGTAGTACCGGTAGAGGAGTGCCGTGAACCGCAAGGCGGTTATGTCGAGTTTGAGCTTCCGTCCCGCCGTGGTCTGAATGTGAGAATCAAAGGTGAAGACCTGGATTCCGGTCAAAAGTTGTATGAGAAAGGCAGAGTGCTTGATTCCACTTCTTTGCTGGTCTTGGCCAGCCAGGGTTTTGCCCGGATCAACGTCAAAACCCCGCCCCGCATCGGCATCGTATCAACCGGATCGGAAATTGTCGATCCGGGACAACCGCTGAAACCGGGGATGATCTACAACTCATCCAAAACATTCCTCAAGACGGAAGTGAACCGGCTTGGCCTCGATCTGACACTCTGCCGATCGGTTCCCGACGACAGGGAACTGACCCGTACCCTGGCCGATGAAGCACCGGCCGAAATTGTTGTCTCCACCGGTGGTATCTCCATGGGACAGAAGGATTACATCCCCGGCGTGCTTGAAGAGACGGGGTATCGCATTCTCTTTCACGGAGTGGCCATGAGACCCGGCCAGCCCAATCTGCTGGCCGTTAGAGATGACGGATGTTGCTGGCTGGGGCTGCCGGGGAACGCCATCTCCACCATGGTTGGCTTCAGGTTCTTTTTCCTCCCGCTGGTCAGGCGCTACTACGGGCTTCCTGTGCGGGAAGAGGGCAGGGTGGCTGAACTGACCCACGACCCTCCCCGGCTCAAAGGCAAAACCCGATTTTACCGGGGTACCATGACTGAGGACAGTCAGGGAGAGGCCAAAGTGACGCTGGAACGGTTTCAGGCTTCTTACGCGGTGTCGCCGACGATACGAAGCAACTGCTTCCTCAGGCTCGATAGCGAGGGCAGCCGTCTGGGACGGGTATACTCATATACAGGTCAGATCTGAAGTCAGTCCAACCCCAACTGTGTCATGATCCGGTTGATGGCAGCGGTCATATCCTCGTTGCCTTTCGCTGCTGTCCGCAGCAGTTCGGACAGGGAATCGTCGTTTTCCAATCGATGCTTGACCCAGCGGCTGACCCTGAATGAAAGCAATCTTCGCAGTCGGTTGGTACGTTTTTTCGTGCGGTTCGGCTGGAGCCGGTTCTCTTCAGTCAGGTAGGTAAGATGCTTCTGGATTGCCTGGCAGAGCTCGTCGATTCCGTCTCCGGTTACCGCCGAGGTGATGATCAGCGGGCAGGTCCAGCTTCCGTCACCGGTCTTCCGGTTGTGGTTGGCGTGCCATCGGGCCATGGCCTGGTCGGCTCCCGGCAGGTCTTTCTTGTTGAGCACGAAAATATCACCGGTTTCGGATAGGCCGGTTTTCATCATCTGAATTTCGTCGCCGAGACCCGGGGCTTCCAGCACCACCATGGTGTCGGCCAGGTCGGCCACTTCGGGTTCCGACTGCCCCACTCCCACGGTCTCTATCATGATATATCTGAATCCCATGGCGTCCATTACCGGTACGATGAGCTCCACCGCCGCTGCCGCGTCGATCAGGTTTCTGCGCACCGGCACGCTGCGGATATACACTCCGGAGTCGGTGGCGTGCTGCTGCATCCGTATCCGGTCGCCGAGAAGTGCTCCTCCGGTAAAGGGGCTGACGGGATCGAAGGAAATGACCCCGATTGTTTCTCCACGCTCCCGAATGTATTTGACCAGGGAGTTCAGCAGGGTGCTTTTCCCCACCCCCGGAGGTCCGGTGAAGCCCACCAGGTGCGCCCGGACGTGACCGCTTGACAGTTGACTCAGGACCTCCAGAGCCCCGGGATCATAGGATTCGAGACGGCTGATCAGGCGCGCCGCCGCCCGTCTGTCACCCGCCCGGATCGTATCCGTTGGGGATTTCACAGTGAGATACCTTCCCGGGGGGAGTCCAGTTCCCAAATTTTATCCGTTGGGGATTTCACTGAGGAGCGCCTTCCTGGCGTGGAACAAGTTCTCTAATTTTCCCCACAATTGATTCGATGCGCGAACCGGGTCCGAATACCGCCGTGATACCACAGGCGTACAGGTGCTCCCAGTCAGATTCGGGAATGATACCACCGGCTACCACGGGAATAGTATCGCAACCACGTTCCTTAAGGCATTCGACCACCCGCGGGAGCACGTGATTGTGTGCTCCGGACAGGATGCTCAGACCGATGCAGTCAACATCTTCGTCCATGGCCGCTTCGGCTATCTGTTCGGGAGTCTGGTGAAGTCCCGTGTACACAACTGTCATTCCAGCGTCGACCAGGGCCTGGGCTACCACCCTTGCGCCGCGGTCGTGGCCGTCGAGACCGGGTTTTCCGATGAGCACTTTGATGGGACGGTCTGACATGTCATCTCCTCCCTCTCTTCATTTCACTTGATTGTACCCGAATAACTCACAAATAATCTGCAGCGGTTCGTAATTGACCGCACCTGCTTCGTTGCGCTTGAAAAAAAATCGACTTCCGTGTCGTATCCTCGGTTCCAGTACGTCCTGCCCAGGACATATCCGATGTTCGCTTTGAAATCGCTGCCCCGGAGGGATATCCTGCCAAATCTCCGCCGGCGGTTTATTCATTGTACTATCGTCTCCTCAATACCAACGACTGAAAATGTATATCGTTTTTACCCTCCACAGCGATCTGCTTGAAAGAAATCACGGAATAATACTTTCCGGCAACCGTTTGAATACAATCGTCGGTCATAAAGGAAAAGAACCGTTTAGGTTCATAGTGGTCCGATTCCCAGATACCTTCGTGATCTTTCCCTCCGTACTGCCCCCAGTAATACAAACCGTTTATTTTGAGCAATCCCTGGATATTCTCCAGAACGGTTTTCAGCTTCTCCCGCGGCAGGTGCAGCAGGCTGTTCATGGCGAACACCGCGTCGAAGGTACCGGGCTGGAAGTCAAGGTTGCTAAAGTCCATCTCGTAAGCAGTGAGGCCTTTTGCCCGGCACTGATTGACCATCCCGGGAGAAAGATCTATACAGGTCACCGTAAGCCCGGCGTCCCTGAAAAATTTCCCATGCACTCCCGGGCCGCTTCCCAGGTCCAGGAGACTCGTTTTTCCTTCTACCTGCAGCAGATCGAGAAAATGCTGCCGTTCACGGTGTTTCCATGGAGAGACTCCGGTGCGGTCGCGCTCCTCTACTTTGTCATCGTAGGCTTGCTTTAGGTATTTCTTTACCTGCTGATACATTGTTTTTCTCCCGTTACGGTGCCTCCAGGTTTGGAAAAATATTGTCTCATCAATTATTTCCGGGCCCGGATACAGATGAAACAGGGCTGCTTCAATAGCAATTCGTAATCCTGGGGATCGGCTTCCTTGAACTCTTCTGTCGGCAGGGGCTCCAGTATTTTCTCCAGTGCGAATCCTGCTTCGATCAAAGGATTCACCAGGGCGCTCAAAGACCGCCTGAAACTCGGCATGATGACGCGTTGGCCAAATCCTGCCCACTCGCATTCAACCTGCTCCGTGGCGAAGTAATTTTTTGATTTAAAGAAGATAAAATCAAAAAAGGGATGTCCTTCCGAGAAGACGAAATGTCCCCCCCGTCGAAGGAGGCGGTAGAATTCTTTGTATACTGGTTTCGGATCACGAATATAACCAAAAACCAGCGGAGACACGATGAGGTCAAATGATTCGCCCGCTAAAAACGGCATTGGTTTGGTGATATCCGCTTCACGAACGTCGGCTTTCCTCCCTAGCCTTTCTTTAGCCAGGGCGACCATTCTGGGACTCACATCAAGCGCCGTCACCTTCGCTCCCCGCTGAAGCAGCGCTTCGGTATATGCACCGGGCCCGCATCCAGCGTCGAGAACATCCAGTCCGGCTACATCGGGTAAAAGGCCCAGGACTGCCGGCCGGTCGTAGTAGGCATTGTGAGGTTTGGTATCTACCCGGGCGGCGTAGGCTTCCGCCAGTTCTTCGTAGGCTTCAAAAGCTATCGGTTTGTCGCTGTCCATGGTTTTACGTGTCTTCCACCAGTTCCGTGAGCACCCGTGCGGTAGAGCGGGGGTGGATAAAAGCAATGGAAGTGCCGTGGGCGCCGGGTCGGGGCTGTTCGTCCACCAGCTCTATCCCCTGATTTGCCAGCTTTTGAAGTGCCCCTCCCAGGTCCGGGGTCAGGAAGGCCAGGTGGTGAAGTCCTTCACCCTTGCTGGCGATAAACCGTCCCACCGAGCTGTCGGGAGAGAGGGGTTCCAGAAGCTCAATCCAGACGCCGCCCACATCGGCCATGGAAACCGCCACTCCTTGCTCAGGCAATGTTTCGGGAGATGAAAATTCCACCTCCAGGATGTCGGAGAAACGCCGGCGGGCCTCCTCCATGTCTTTGACCGCAATTCCTATGTGATCGAGTTGTTTCATAATGAACCGATTCCTCTCAAGCTCACGGGAGACGGTCTGTCCAGGGAGCGATGTGCCACGAGTCCATCCAGAGTTTCCGCTCTCCCGTTTCGTGAATTTCGACCATGACCACCCCATGGTCTACTTCGCTGTCCAGGGAAACCGAGGGATTTTTCCCGGTGTCGTAGTGACCGTGAACGAAGGTGGCAGGAATCCTGAATTGTTCCGATACGAGACCTTCAGACTTCTGCCAGTGTCCCAGCCGGGTCAGGGTGTACCACAGCCTGTCATTTCCCCCGCTATGGGTTTCCAGGACGATAGCTTCGTTCGTTGCTCTTGCGTCCCCGGGCATGGTGATGGATATCGAGGGATTGTTACCCCTGTCGTACTGCCGGGGGACGGTACCTGACCTGAGCCTCCCGTTCAGGTCGAAGGTAAACTGCGTACTCCACAAGGTGTTGTGATTCTGCGATGTGTGCACCTCAGTCACCAGAAGACCTTCATCCACGGCCATGACGGCAATGTCAGGCTGCACACCCCGGTAACCGACCCCGGCGTTGTGCAGACGTTTCATGGATGATGGATTTTCCGGATCAGCTCCGAGCAGACTCAGGCTGAGCCTGTGGTTGCCGCCGGCTTCGTTCATGACCGCTGCGTAAACCCGGTCAACTACCGATACCAGGGAGACGGTGGGTAAACGTCCCTTGCACAGCTTACCGTGGGCGGTTCTGTCAAGCGTTCCGGAGTGCAGATCAAGCTTGAACCAGGAATACCAGACGCTGCTCTTGCCCCTTTTGGTGTCCCAGTGTACTTCACACACGTACACGGATCCGTCGTGTTCCACCAGGGCCACGTCGGGGTCCATTCCGGTATCGTACCTGGTCGCTGCCTTAAGCACGGTGAACACCGAGGTTTCCAGGTTGCGCCGGTGCGTGCTGTACCACAAGCCCTTGCCGCCGGTGTGTGTGCGGTGGACTTCAACGATGTACTGCCGGCCGTTAAACGCGATGGTGCTCACTGCGGCGTCGCGGCCGGTATCCCGATAGGTGTTGAATCCCATCTGTCCGGTGACCTCAGCGTCTTCGGCCAGCCATAGAAACTGGCGTGCCGCGTCATGATCGTTGCAAAGGTATAGATCACGGTCCCGGTGCAGACCGCCGTTTTCCCTCGCTTCTTTGACGAGATCGATGATTTCGTGTACTGTCTTCTTTTTGTTTGGTGTCCAGAGCCTGATAGGGTAAACGTCCCGTTGGCCGCCCGGGGGGCGTTTCAGCCAGTCGGCCAGAAGGTGATGGTTACCGGGAGAGAGATAAAATTCCAGGACCGAGGTTTTCGGAGTTTTGCCAAAAACGAAGGCGACCGGATCCCTGTCCTGGACGTTGAGGTCCAGGTAATCCCGTTTTATGGTGTAATCCTTAGCCCGGTATGTTCTGTTCGCGTCCTGTTTTTTCACCAGCAGGTCAAGTCCGATCAGGTCGAGTGCTTCGGGGTGTTCCCTGAAGTATAATACGTAGGCGCTGGGACCCTCGCCGGTGAGAACCCACCTGATGTTGAGCTGTGGGCAGGAGTCGTGGAGACGTGAAATTTCAGCGTAAAGTCGGGCGGCACCCCTGAGGCCCCCGGACTTCTTGATGTCCAGGTAGATGAAGGTTGTCTCTTCTCCTGAATAATAGTCCGCCATTTCGGCAATGACATCCCATAACAGGCGGTGCAGCGTGCGTTCTCTGTCCTCTTCGTCGGCGTCGTGGGCCATGTAGAAAATACCGTCGGTATACCTGATGTCGGTCTCGATGCTCCTCACTCCCTGGAGGGGCAGCTGCGCCCACTGCTCGAAGTGAAGGACCCGGTGCGCTCCGGGGTGGATGCCCCCACGCTCCGCTCTGGCCGGTGACAGGTGGAATCCGGTGAGCAGAAAGCTCAACCCGAGCACTGTTGTCATTATTGCCGCAGTTCTTGATCTCATAACGTTCTCTTTCTGTACAGTTCGGTTATTATACTCTGCCTCAACGGCGGTTCAAACTTCACTACCAGGAGGGAGCGAAGTCGCGTTTGACTCCTTCTCCCTTTTCTCCACTGGGATCCTCGTCAGGACCTCTCCCGCCGTGGAACGTCTTATAGAGCGAGTCGGCGGAATTGTTCCATATCTGTTGTATCTTTCCGCCGAAATTTTTACCGAAGGGTGTCTTGACGAACAGGTTCGATAGGAATCCGCCCAACAGGGACCCCACGGTGTTGCCTATCAGGATACCCAGGAACGGAATGGGACACAGGACCTGACCCAGGACGGCCCCCGCAATGCCTCCCATGGCGCTTCCCAGAAAGTAGGGAGCACTGATGCTTTTGAAAGCCCGGTTGAAGATCCTGCCCGTGCTTTCTCCCTCTTTTTTTTCCATATTGACGCTGTACTCGTACCCAACGGCGCTTCCCAGGCCGCCGATCATCCCCCCGGCCAAAGTGGCTATAGCGGTTCCCCAGGGCGGTGCCAGGCCCATCAGGCAATACTGTAGTACGGGGGAGGAAAGACCGGTGGCATGTTGAATAGCAAAATGGGTGATAAGGGGTTTGTTTAAAATCTTCTTCTGCATTTTCTTGAAGTCGATGGGGCTATTTTGAGCGCGGTCTTCTTTGATGCTGTCAAAAATGATTTTCCCGATTCGTTTCTTGCTGTCCCAGTTGATAGTCTTTTCAATTATGTCGACCTCTTTAACAGTGGTTGTGCCGTTGTTTAAGGAGTGAACCTTATCCTGAGGAAAGAGGACTGAAAGGTAACAGCACAAAATCGTAACTGAAAAGCACCGTCTTAATCGAACCATCCAGCTTCTGTTCATAACCATCCCTGCCCACAGATGTGCACCGGCCGCACGCAAAGCCGGCACGTGTGATGCGTTCTATTTATTATAGAGCAATAAACCACATTACGTCTCATACTTTTTCTATCCGCTGGAAATTGGGTTTAAAGATTACGCAGACTATTGAGCTTGTAGAACATACTGGTTAATACAGCAGATGTAATTCGGGAATGAACAACATATTGTCAGCCATCCGGTCTAAGGTGTAACCTGATTGAAAGGAGGCTAGGGTGCATGAAACACAGATCCCGGGGAGCTGTGTCTCTCGTCTTCATCACCCTCGGTATCCTGGCCATCGTTTTCATCCTGGCGTTTGCCTTCTTTTTCCGTATAAGACATACCGGCCGTCAGATGGCGCGGCTGCTCAATGGTGAGATCACTTCGTTTATCGCAGAGGCAGCCATCAACGAGGCTTTCGCCCATGTGAGAAACGATGTCAACAAGGAAGGCTCCTGGTGGTACACCGCGTTACGACGTAACCTGGCGGAGTGTCAGAGCACCCCTCTCTCCGAAACGTTCAAACCCCAAAAGACCCTTTCGCTGATGGAGCGCGAATACGGTGCGGCGCCGGATCTCGATGTACAGGTGCAGTTCGAAAATGTTTCTGCCTTTCCTGATGATCCCTGCCCCCAGCCTGTTGAAAAAATGGGCACCCTGCGGATCACGGTCCGGGCTGTGTATAAGGGAATCCGCAAGACCATCTGCACCCTGCGTGATGTGAAGGTGGTTAATATCAACATACCCGAACCGGTGGCCGGCTACAAGTTCTGGTCTTTCGACCTGGGCAGTCTGCGCCTGTCGGCTGGATCGCTGCTTCAAAACTTCCTGCCGCTTGAGGACTCGGAGAAAACCACCATCGTCGACAACTGGAGGTTTACCTGGGATGGAAGGCAGATGCAAAACTACCCCTTGTGTAAACGGAAGATCAGCTATTTTTTCTGGCGCGCCGCCGATTTTGAGCTGTTTACCTACCGGTACCATCCCATCCTGTCCCGTCTCTACCATCTACTCGAGGGTCTGAGCGTACTTAACGAACCGAAGGGATTCAACGATACCATATTCAAGGGAGACGGGAACCTGCTGACATGTTTTCCACTGGTGCTTCAGCGCGTGTCCATTCCTGACTCCTCCTCTATCAGTTTTACCGTTCTGGGAACCGGGCAGATGCGGGTGCTGGGACACCGCTCCGATCCAATCAAAGCTTCTCTGAACGTTCCCGATGGTGAATTGGTGCTTCAGCGTGGCACTTCTGTCAAAGGGCGTATTTTCGCCCGGACGTGCAAACTCCCGGATCTGGAAGGACAGCTGGAATCGGACCTATCGTCCGCTTCCCCGGCATATCATGTTACCGTAAGCGAGCAGATAACGTTATGGAAGCATCTTTAAAGCGTGCTTTCTCCCTGGTGGAGATCCTGGTGGTGGTGGCCATACTTTCGTGCTGTCTCATCCCGCTTTACAGCGTCTTCAGCTTCGGTATCCGGGGGACCGAGAACATTACCGCCAGCACAGAAGCGGTCACCCTGGCCACCGACCTGATGGAGCTGATCGTCAACAAGCCCAGCGAAGAGTTCATCCATCCCCGCTCCGAGAAACACAGCCGGGGTAAATATGCATGCGAATTGACTATTACTCCGGGGGACGGTATGTCCGAGGTGATCGTCACCGTTTCCCGGGATGAAAAATCTGTCAAACTGGTTACCATCGTTCCGTATTAGGAGGATCACTGCATGTTCATGATGCCGCAGCGAAAAATCGGTGCCGGCGGCTTCACCTTGATCGAGCTGTTGGTGGCGTCGGCCATCGGTCTGGTAATGCTGGGAGCGTTGTTCAGCCTTCTGTTCTCGGGATTCAAGCTGTTCGACCGCGGCATGAGCAAACTCCATGTTCTGGAAGAGGCCCGGCTGGCCATGGAGTGGATCAAACGCGATGTGCGGGAGGCCACCTTCAATCTGAGGTGCGGGGATGGCCGGGAACTCAAGGTTTTTAAAACGCTGATCGATCAGAACAAATCAGTTGTCTACAACGAAAACGGCGGCCCCGGTGTAACCGATCCCGTAATCTACCTCTTCGAAGACGGAATCCTGAGCAGGAACGGAAAAGTACTCGGGAAGGATTTCTCGGATGTGCGTTTTTCGCTTCGATCGTCAGAGGAGCAGTGGCTGCCTATTGTGAGCGTGAACCTGACGGTGGAGTTCAGAAAGCAGGCAATCGAGCTTGGCTGTCACGTCATTCCTCGTGCCTGGGCGGCTTATGAGAAGTGCCGTTACTGGGTCTCCAACGCCAGCGGCCAGCCCATGCGGCCGCCGAAGGTGAAGCTAAGGAAAGGCTCGTCTCCATCTTCAGGGAAGTAAAGGCACTAATAATAAGTGTGGGCACTTTAAACAAGTGTGGGCACTTAAAAAGTGTGGGCAGGAAGGATATAGCATGGATGGAAATAGGCCGGAAGGAATGCCCGTTTTGACGTTACAATGCAATCTGCAGCCAGCGCGGCTGTACGCCGTACTGATCGTGTTGATGTGCCTGACGGCGGTGCTGGCGGCGGATGACCGGCCCCAACCGTCAGTTGACATCACCCGGGAGTACGCCAGGATTTCCCTCGACCTGGCCCGGGCTTCCCGTGACCTGGCCCAGAAGAAGGCTCAATACCTGGAGAAAAAGCGGCAGTTCGAGAATCCTGGCTGGTGGTCGAAGTATGTCGGAGAGCCTATAGCTCACGGTTTGGAGCGTGACATGAACCGTAAAAAAGCGCTCTACGAGGAAGCCCTGCAACGCTACCGTCTGCTGGTCCCCCTGGAGAGGAAAACCGCCGCCTGGAAAGACGGCTGTCACCGGCAACGCCTGGTAAATGACGTGCTCACCTTCCTCGGCGATGAGTCAAACCGGTATGAAAGCGGTTCCGTCACCCCGGCTACCGCGCCGAGCTGGTGAGAGACATAAAACTGCTGCCGGCTGGTTCATTACTCTACAGCGAACCGGCGCCCGAGTACTGTCCGAACACTCCTCTGAGCACATCACAGATCTCGCCGATAGAGGCTCTGGCTTCTACGGCTTCCAGAATGGGTGGTACCAGGTTTTCACTTCCCCGGGCGGTCTCTTGAAGATGATGCAGAGAGCTTTTTACCTGGTCTTCGTCCCGGCTTCCCTTGACTGACTTAAGCTTTTTCACCTGCTGTGTTTCGCCGGCCGGGTCCGGTGAGAACAACGCTGCGGAACCGGTTCCGGCGGTTTCTTCCTGGAACCGGTTTACCCCTACCACCACCTTCTCCTCGCTCTCCACCATGAGCTGGTGCCGGTAGGCGTTTTGCACTATCTCCGTTTTTATGAAACCGCTCTCCACCGCCCTGAGCGTACCGCCCATGTCGTCGATTCTCTGCAGATAGTCCAGTACCTGCTCCTCTATCCGGTCGGTGAGCTGCTCCACGTAATAGCTTCCCCCCAGCGGATCGGCGCTTCGGTCGACGCCCGATTCGTAACCGATGATCTGCTGGGTTCTTAACGCAATGGTGACTGCTTCTTCTGAGGGCAGTCCAAGGGCTTCGTCGAAGGAGTTGGTGTGAAGCGACTGGGTCCCCCCCAGCACTGCCGCCAGCGCCTGCAAAGTTACCCTGACGACATTGTTCTTCTCCTGCTGGGCGGTGAGGGTAGCCCCGCCTGTCTGGGTGTGGAACCGCAGGGTCATGGCCTTGGGATTGGTGGCCCCGAAGCGGTCCCGCATGATGATTGCCCATATTCTCCGTGCGGCCCTGAACTTGGCCACCTCTTCGAAAAAGTCGTTGTGAGCGGCGAAGAAAAAGGAGAGACGTTTGCCGAAATCATTGACGTCGAGGCCGGCCTGTATGGCACGCTCGACGTAGCAGATGGCGTCGGCCAGGGTGAACGCCACCTCCTGCACCGCAGTGGAGCCGGCTTCACGGATGTGGTAGCCGGAGATGGAGATGGGATTGAATTTTGGCAGGTGCTCGGTACAGTAGGATATGACGTCGGTGACCAGCCTCAGGGACGGTTCCGGCGGAAAGATGTAGGTTCCCCGGGCCACGTATTCCTTGAGCAGATCGTTTTGGAGCGTCCCCGAGAGCTTCTCCACCGTGTCACCGCGCTTTTTGGCCAGGGCTACGTACATGGCTAAAAGCACAGCGGCGGTGGCGTTGATGGTCATGGACACGCTTACTTTGGATAGCGGAATTTCGGCGAAGAGCCGTTCCATGTCATCCAGAGTGTCGATGGCCACACCCACCCGTCCCACTTCTCCCTGCGAAAGCGGGTGGTCGGAGTCGTACCCCATCTGGGTAGGCAGGTCGAAGGCCACCGATAGCCCGGTCTGCCCTTGCTCGAGCAGGTAGCGGTAGCGCAGGTTAGATTCATCGGCTGTACCGAACCCGGCGTACTGGCGCATGGTCCAGAGCCGGCCCCGGTACATGGTGGGCTGCACGCCACGGAGATACGGAAACTGCCCGGGGAATCCTTCACGCTGAAGGTACGTCTCTTCAGAATGGTTCTCGGGGGTGCACACCCGGGGCGCTTCCATATAGGAATCGGTGAGAAACTGTTCCTTACGCTCGGGATGCCGTTTTAATACCTGTTCCAATTTCTCTTGCTCCCAGCGTTCACGCTCTTCTTTAATGGTTTGCTTTAGTTCCTGAATATCCACGTTTGTACCTCACTTATTCAGTATCCCCGGGTGCGGTCACACCCACGTATCCCAGCTGGTAATTGTAACTCTATCCTGCAAGCTGTCGTTCACTCAAATAATGCCTTCGTGTCGAAATTCATCTATCTGGGAATCAGTGTAATCGAGCCACTCCTTGAGAATGTATTCGGTATGTTCTCCCAGGACGGGCGGAGGGTACCTCAGGCTGCCCGGTGTTTCTGAAAGCTTGATGGGTATTCCGGTCATGCTCACGCTTTCACATTTCGGGTGGTCCATGGTGATCACCATCTGCCTGTGTTCTACCTGCGGATCGTCTGCCACGTCCGCCAGGGTGTTAATGGCTCCGCAGGGGACACCGCGGTCCCGCAGGATGTCCACCCATTCCCGGGTGGTCTGTTTGGCGATAATTTCGTTGAGTATTGTCGTCAGCTCTCCGTGATGCTCCACCCTGAGAGCATTGGTTTTGAAACTGTCCATCCCGGTCAGGTCCGTCCTCCCGATGGCGTCGCAGAACTTCAGCCAAAGGGCGTCGTTGCCTACGGCTATATTGACGAATCCGTCGGAGGTTCTGAAGGTTTCATAGGGAGCGATGGTCGGATGGGCGTTTCCCAGAGGAACCGGTGGCGTACCGGTGGCGAAGAAACGTCCGCCCTGATAGGTGAGCAGGGACATGGTGCTATCCAGCATAGAGATGTCCACGTACTGGCCTTTCCCTGTTTTTTCCCTGGCCAGCAGTGCCAGGAGAATTCCCTGATAGGCGGTCATTCCCGAAAAAATATCGCTGATGGCCACTCCCACTTTGAGGGGATCTCCTCCCATTTCACCGGTGAAACTCATCAACCCGCTCATTCCCTGCACGATAAGATCGTACCCGGGGCGGCTGGCATAGGGGCCGTCCTGACCGAACCCCGATATGGAGCAGTACACTATGGTGGGATTCCGCCTGGCAATGGATTCATAATCAAGCCCCAAATCGGCAACTTTCCCGGGCCGGAAGTTTTCGACCACCACGTCCGATTTGCACGCCATCTCCATGGCCAGTTCCTGTCCCCTGGGGTTCTTGAGGTTGAGGGTGATGGACAGCTTGTTACGGTTGACGCTCATGAAGTAAGCGCTCTCACCCTCCTTAAACGGGGGGCCGAACTGACGGGTGTCGTCTCCCTTTCCCGGACGCTCTACCTTGATGACGCTGGCACCCATGTCTCCAAGCAGCATAGTGCAGTACGGTCCGGCCAGGACCCGGGACAGGTCGAGAACTTTTATCCCCTCGAGCGCCCCGGCGGCAAAGGTGCCTGCGGCTAAAGTGGTGGTATTCATATGATGGCTCCCTTCCTGCTTAGCCCTAATAATTCACAAACTTTTATTCTGCGGTTCGTCAATGACCACAGGATAACAACCGGATGACCGCCGGTCAACTACTTGAACCCGCTGGGTCTTGAGATAGATTGGACTTATCTTGTGCACTGCCTTGCCAGATTGATCTTGCCTTGTGAGCTGCCTTGCCAGATTAATCTTGCCTTGTGAGTTGCCTTACGTGTAATATGAAAAAGGGGTACGTATCGGAGGACACCTGGGTATGGTAGAGCTTAAGTTAAGTGAAAAAAAACAGGACATCCAGGTTCTTTTGGATATCCATAATATAGACAAGTGCCGGGAAATTGCTCTAGCTTCCAAGGAAAAAGCGTTCAGCCTCGTTCACAGCGTTAAGAACCTTTTCTCTAAAAAAAGTGAAGCATTGGTTATCCACTCGGAAAAACGCTACGAACCCTTCTGGCACATCTGCGCCGAGAGCTATCTGGAGTACAAACGGCAGACCGTGTATCAGTTCGATGTCAATCCAGAAGTCAGATCCGTAACACTTTGCTCAACTACAATCGAAATCGAGGGTGCCAATCCGGTATGCCAGTTTACTGCCGAGGATCATTGTGTGGAACAGGCCAGCCGGGAGATTACCCGGGACGCGGTGGAAAACAAGGAAAAAGGGCTCGAGCTGTACATCGGTTACCCCAGTCGGGAGATCCAGGAAACAGAAGAGCTCATGGGGGAGAACAAGGTTGTCATCCCCGCCCGTATCAAAGCGTCTTACCTGATCAGGGAACTAATCAAGGAGCTTCTCAAACCAATACACGCCGACACGGTTATCGAGGAAATGATTTCGATCCATAGAATAGTTCTCTATTTCAGGCCCATCTACGCGTTTGAACTGCTGGACACCTCCTCCGGGCAGAAAGGTGTCCTGGAAGTCGACGCTATCACCGGGGATGTCAAGAAAGGAAAAATATTCAAGACGGAGCTCAAAGAACTGATATCCGAAGACATACTGTTCGAACTTGGTGAGGAACTGGTCGGAAAAGTCATTCCCGGAGTTGGTTTAGGGATGGCCATCGGCAAGAAGATTATGCAGTCCAAAGAGCAGAAAAAGCGGTCGCAGGCCATGGCAAGCAGCCGCAAGGCCATGGAATCCCACAAAAAGCAGAGCAGTTGATATTCTCTTGACTACAGCAAAATACCCCCACTATAATATTAGTTGTATTTTTTATATTGAGATTGGAGGCCCATCATGCCCTTCGGTTATCATGGCAGGATTCTCGAGGTTGACCTGTCCTCCGGCAGTATGAAAGACCGGACCATCGAGGATTCCGATGCCGAGTTATTCTTTCTTGGAAGCGGTCTGTCCGCCAGGATACTTCTCGAGGAAACCGACCCTGACCTGGATCCCCTGTCGCCTGAAAATCCACTTATTTTCATGAGGGGATTGTTCAATGGAACACCTGTTCCCGGAAGCCCCAAGATTTGCCTTTCCGCCAAATCTCCCCTGACCGGTATCTGGGGGGAAGCCGCTGCGGGGGGACACTGGTCCGCCGCTTTTTCCTTTACCGGATATGACGGCGTTATTTTTAATGGTGCTGCCGAAAAACCGGTATATCTCTTGCTCGATGATGGCCGGGCAGTATTGAATCCAGCCGATCACC
Organism: uncultured bacterium; assembly: GCA_964432985.1. GTDB lineage: Bacteria > Muiribacteriota > CAYSPT01 > CAYSPT01 > CAYSPT01 > CAYSPT01. The sequence goes on along the minus strand of CAYSPT010000009.1, from coordinate 58,434 downwards.
TGGTGGGGAAAGATACCTTTGAAACCGAAGAACTGCTTAAAAAAGAGCTGGGTGCCGATGTGGAAGTCGCCTGTATCGGTCCCGCCGGTGAACGTGGATCGCTCATTGCTTCAGTTATGTTCGGTGGACCGGTAGCCCGGGCTGCGGGTCGATGCGGCATGGGCACGGTCATGGGAATCAAAAACCTAAAAGCCTTTGTAGTGCGGGGCGAGCAAAAGGTCCCTCTGTACGACGAAGCCGGTCTCAAAGCCCTGATAAAATCCCAGGTCAAGGATATTATGGCCAACGCCAAATCTCTCTCTGATTTTTCCACCGCCGGGGGAGTGGAGGCAGTGGAGTTCTGGGGTGATCTTCCCATAAAGAACTGGTACCTGGGATCATGGGCGGAAGGAGCCACAAAAACCTGCGGCCAGACGTTCCTGCCCACTACGAAAGTAAAATCATATTACTGTTACAAGTGTCCTATCGGATGCGGAAAAATTGTCCAGGTTACCGAGGGTCCGTATGCGCCGCTCTACGGGCACGGTCCTGAATATGAAACCTGCGCCGGATTCGGGGCCATGTGTCTGGTAGATGATTACGAAGCGGTGATCGCTGCCAATGAGGCCTGCAACCGGTTGGGACTCGATACTATATCAGCTTCGGCGGTGGTGGCCTTTGCCCTGGAAGCCTTCGAGCAAGGGCTCCTCACGAAGGATGATATCGGATTTGAAGCTCCTTGGGGCGACGGTATGGCGGTACTCAAACTTACACAGCTCATAGGGAAGGTGGAGGGTATCGGCAAGCTTCTGTCCCAGGGAGTAAAGCGGGCCGCTGAAGAGCTGGGTCCGAAGGCAGAAGAATTCGCTGTTCACACCAAGGGACTGGAGTATCCTATGCACGATCCGAGGGCTTTTGTTTCCATGGGCTGTAATTACGCTACCGCCAACCGCGGGGCGTGCCACCTGGAAGCCCTCAGCTACTTTCTGGGACGGGGTATTCCGCTGGCAGACCTGGGATATACCGAAGCCCCCGATCCTCACACCACGGAAGGCAAGGCCAGGATCTGCTACGAGATGCAGAACTTCCAGGGTATTTTCAACCCCCTGGGTCTGTGTAAGTTTCTCTTCCTGGCCCGGGTGGGTCCGGCCATGATTGCCGGCTGGATCAAGGCGGCAACCGGGTGGGATTATGATTGTGACCGGGTCATGGAGACCGGTGAGCGTTTGTTCAACCTGAAACGTCTCTATAATGTCCGGCTGGGCTGCTCCCGCAAAGACGATGTGTTGCCGCCACGCCTCTTTGCCCACGCCCGCCCCGATGGTAAGGCTGCCGGGGTGCTGCCCCATTTGGGAAAGATGCTGGACGAATACTATGCTTTCAGGGGTTGGACGGAGTACGGTATTCCCACCAGGGATAAACTCGCTGGGCTCGGACTGGATACGTGCGGTGAGGGAATAATCTGAGTAAGGATTTTCTTGAATGAAGCTTATTGTTTTCGAACCGAAAGCAAATTTGAAGCGGTACGTAGAAATGGCTGAACAAATCACGTACCAGGCGGGGGACAGTGATACTCTCATTTCAATTCTTCGTTGTACACCCATACCAGAAAATATGGTCATGGGTTTCTTTAAAAACGGTGAGTCACTCGACCGGAATTACATACCTGACAATGGTGAAGTAGTTGAACTGTATCCTGTGATAGATGGTGGTTAAATAGAGTCTCTTGTTAGCGGTCCATGAATTGAAAAACGTTCACGGATCAATACCTGGAAAGGATGGGACTGATGGCCAATATAGTTAAAGGCGGAATAATCCAGGCAACCAATGTGATTGCTCCGACTGCTGACACCTCGGGGATGAGCGGCGAAGCTATCAGCAAGGAACTGAAGACAATCAAAGACGCAATGAACGAGAAGCATGTAAAACTCCTGGAGGAGGCCGCCTCCAAAGGCTGCCAGGTGGTGTGCTTCCAGGAAATCTTCAATGGCCCGTATTTCTGTGCGGAACATCATCAGCGCTGGTATGATTATGCTGAAACCATTCCGGGACCCACCGTCGACCTGTTCTGCAAAGAGGCGGCCCGTCACGGAATTGTGCTGGTTGTGCCCATATACGAGGTGGAAATGACCGGCGTCTATTACAATACTGCCGTGGTCATCGACGGCGACGGCAAAATTCTGGGCAAATATCGCAAGATCCATATCCCATACGTACATCCTGGTTTCTATGAAAAGTACTATTTCAAACCGGGTAATTTAGGGTACCCGGTATTCGAAACCGGGGTAGGCAAGGTGGCTGTTTACATTTGTTACGATCGCCATTTCCCTGATGGCGCACGGATTCTCGGTCTGCATGGAGCGGAGATTGTCTTTAATCCGTCAGCTACTATCGAAGGTGTTTCCAAGTATTTGTGGGAGCTCGAGCAGCCGGCCCACGCTGTAGCCAACGGCTATTTCATGGGTAATATCAACCGGGTGGGAATCGAAGAGCCGTGGAAGAGCGGCAAGTTTTACGGCAGTTCCTACTTCTGCGATCCCCGGGGAAAAATCATCTCACAAGGGAGCGATGATAAAGACGAGGTTATCGTAGCCGATCTCAACATGGACGATATTCGTGAAGTCCGCAATGCCTGGGCGTTTTACCGCGACCGCCGTCCGGAAACCTACGGCGATCTGGTCAAGCTGCTTCCGTGACGCAACGGCACGAATGAAAGGGAAGAGGTGAACACTATGGACCTTATCGTAAAGGGCGGAACGGTGGTAACCACCGCAGACCAGTTCAAGGCTGACGTGGTGGTTAAAAACGGTAAGATTATCGGTCTTGAAAGCAAGGCCAAACCTAAAAACGGCTCTGAGGTCGTGGATGCAAAAGGCATGTACGTGTTTCCCGGGGGTATTGATCCCCATGTCCATCTGCAATTGCCCTTCTGCGGCACGGTCAGCAAGGACGATTTTGAAAACGGCACCAAAGCCGGCGCCTGCGGTGGTTTGACGACACTGATCGATTTTGCTATCCAGACCAAAGGTCAATCCATGAAGAGTGCCGTCAAGGCCCGGAAGAAAGAAGCCGACGGCAAGGTGTGCGTGGATTATGCACTGCATGTGGGAATCACCGATTGGAAGAACAAACGGACGCAGAATGAGCTCAAAGATATCATTGCTTCCGGAATTCCCTCCTTCAAAATGTTTATGATCTACGCCAGCCAGGGGTGGATGGCGGACGACGCCGATTTGTACGGGGCTCTTTTAGAATCGGCCAAGTACGGGGGCACCATCGGGGTTCATGCCGAGAACGTCTACCTCACCGACACCCTGACCGAGCAGTATTTGAAGGATGGCTCGTGGAAAAAACACGGTGCCTACGCACATTTTCTTACCCGGCCCAATTTCACCGAGAGCGAAGCCGTGCAGCGGGCCATCACTATGGCAGAGTACGCCAAGGGCCAGCTCTACATCGTGCATATGTCCACCAAGGAATCAATGTATGCCGTGATCGAGGGCAAGCAGCGGGGCGTCAAGGTTATCGCAGAAACCTGTCCCCAGTACTTGCTGCTGACTGCTGACAAGTTCAAAGACAAGAAAACCGGCCATTACTACGCCACCTGTCCGCCTATCCGGACCAGGGAGGATAACGCTGATCTCTGGTGGGGCCTGGGCTGTGGAGCTGTGGAGACTATGGGCACCGACACCTGCACCTTCGACACCAAACAGAAAGCCATGTGGAAAGGTAAGTTCAGCCAGATTCCCTTCGGGATGCCCGGGGTGGAGACTTTCATGCCCACCATGTACACCCACGGGGTGAGAAAGAAACGGCTCACGTTGCAGCAGTTCGTGAAGCTCACGTCCACCAACTCAGCCCGGCTCTTCGGGCTTTATCCGAAAAAAGGTGTTATTGCCGTGGGGAGCGATGCAGACATCTGCGTGTTCGACCCGAAAAAGGAAGTCACCCTCAAGCCCAAGAAGATGCAGACCAACTGCGACTGGAGCCCCTTCGACGGAATGAAGCTCAAGGGCTACCCGCATGTGACCATTTCCCG
>CAYSPT010000009.1:21358-54316 GCA_964432985.1 uncultured bacterium | reverse complement strand
GAATCGTATATGACTCCGGAGGAGATTGGAGAGCTGCGGGAGCAGCACTTGCTGCCCAGTGTGATGAAGTATTTCAGTGAACCGGTGCACATCGTCAGGGGCGAAGGGGCTTATGTGTACGATTATAAGGGCAAAAAATATCTGGACGGCTTCGGCGCGGTGGTGACCATCAGCGTGGGGCATTGCCATCCGGACGTGATGCCGGGAGCGGTGGAACAGATGAAGAAGCTCCAGCACATCACTTCGCTCTACTACACGGAACCTATCGTCAGGCTGGCTCAAAAGCTGGCTTCCATAGCCCCGAAGGGCTTCCAGAAATGCTTCTTTACCAACAGCGGCACCGAGGCCAATGAGCTGTCGGCCATCATTGCCAAGCTCTACACCAAGGAGCAGGAGTTTATCGCTCTTACCCACTCCTTCCACGGCCGGTCACTCATGTCCATGTCGCTTACCGGCCAGTCCCTGTGGCGACAGGCGCCGCCGTATGTGTTCGGCGTCAAGCACGCACCGGCCGCCTACTGCTACCGCTGTCCGGTGGAGAAACCTTATCCGGACTGTAAGATGCGCTGCGCCTACATGCTGGAAGATGTAATCAAGTACTCTACTTCCGGCAAGATTGCCGCCTTCATCGCCGAACCCATCCAGGGATTCGGCGGTGTGGTGACACCGCCGCCGGAGTACTTCCCCATCGTTTACGATATCGTGAAGAAGTACGGCGGGTTGTTCATCAGCGACGAGGTCCAAACCGGCTATGGCCGCACGGGTGACAAGTGGTGGGGTATCGAGCAGTGGGGCGTCGCCCCTGACATGATCACCATAGCCAAGGGCATGGGGAACGGTATTCCCATCGGCGGCCTTGTGACCACCAAAGAGATCGCCGAGTGCATGCGGGGTGTCACCCACTTCTCCACCTATGGCGGGAACCCGGTTTCCATGACCCAGGGACGGCTGGTCATCGAAGCCATCGAGAAGCACGGCTACAAGGAGAAGAACACCGAACTGGGTAATTACCTGAAGGGCAAGTTCAACGAGCTCATGGAGAAGCACCCACTCATCGGCGAGGTTCGCGGCATGGGCCTGATGCTGGGTATCGAGCTGGTAAAGAACCGCGAGACCAAAGAACCGGCCAAGCAGGAGATGCTCAAGATGATGGATCTGTGCAAGGAGCGGGGGCTCTTCATCGGCAAAGGGGCCATGACCGGCAACACCATCCGGATCAAACCGCCTTTCTGCATCACGAAAGACGACTGCGATTTCATCGTGGCTACCCTGGACGAGTGTCTCGGGATTGTGGGAAAATGAGGTAAGCTGGTTTCGAGCGGCTGCGGCTGAAAGTAAGCCTGTATCGGGATTACTTACAGTCCCAGCAGCAGCTTACAGTGACTGAGAAAAAAAGACGGTTGCCGGTTTGAACGTGGTCCGGCAACCGTCTCTCTTTTTTTCTAGCTATTTCGATACTGGAGGGATAACCTCTTTTTTGCCCGGCACGTGCTTGAACGTAATCAGGGCCGGGTTGTCGATGGGGCAGATGAAGGAGCAGATCATGCAGCTCAGGCACTTCTCCTGGTCCTGCTCCGGACGGCGTTTCTCACCGTCCCACTCGATACATTGCCCCCCCGCATCCTGGCAGACAATATAGCACTGCCCGCATCCGATACAGCGGTCCAGGTCGAAATCGGCCACCCCCTGCTTTTTCAGGTTGAAGGCATCGGTGGGATGGAGATTCGGCAGCGCCTTGCCCACGATATCCTTGACCTTCTTATAGCCCTTCTCCTCCATGAAGTCGGAGAGCCCCTCGCACATGTCCTCGGCAACACGGTGACCGTAGTGGATAACGCCGGTGGTCATCTGAATTACCGAGGCTCCCACCAGCAGGTACTCAACCGCGTCGATCCAGGTCTCCGCTCCGCCACAGCCAGCCAGGGGCAGGTTGAGCTTCTTGTTCTGGGCCATCTCGGCAATGAACCTCAGCCCGATGGGTTTGACTGCCGGGCCCGAGTAACCGCTGATGGCCCCTCTGCCGTATACGTTGGGAAGCGGTACGTAGTCGTCGAGCCCGACCTCGGTTATGCCGCGGACGGTATTGATGGCAGTAATGCCGTCGGCACCGCCTTTCTTGGCGAACATGGCTGGCTCGTTCATGTCGGTGATGTTGGGGGTCATCTTGGCCAGGATGGGTATCTTGACCACGTCGCGCACCGCCTGGGTAAATTGCTGGATGAGGTCGAAGGCCTGCCCTACCTTCATCCCCGAGCCCTCCACCGTCATATGGGGGCAGGAGAAGTTGAGCTCCAGCATGTCGGAGCCGACATCCTCGGACATCTTGGCCAGCTCTACCCACTCCTTCAGGGAGAAGCCCATGATGCTGGTGACTACCACGTGCTTCGGCCAGTGTTTTTTCAGGTACTTGATGTCCTGCAGGTTGTCCTTCAGCGGCCTGTCGGTGATCTGCTCCACGTTCTGCAGACCCACGAGTTTTTTGCTTTCGTAATTGTACTTGGCCATCCTGGGAGACGGGTGGATTATCTTGATCTTATCGAAGCCCAGGGTTTTATAAGCCACTCCGCCGAATCCCCGGTCGAATGCCCGTCCGATCATCTCCGCGGTGTTGGCGACCGGGGACGAAGACAGCAGAAACGGGGTAGGGAACGTTACTCCGCACATCTTTATGCTTAGATCTTTCATTGTCTCTCTCCTCTTTCCGGTCTCACTTTTTGCGTTTCTTGCTCAGCATCTTGATTATCCTGGCGGCGGCTTCTTTACCGTCCTTGACCGCATCCACGATGAGTGCCGGACCCCGCACGATATCACCGCCGGCGAACACCTTTTCAGCGCCGGTGGATACCCCGTCCTTTTTTGTTTTTATCAAGTTGTTCTTCATACATTTTACCTTGGGGCATAGCTCCGATGTCTCCGGTGCAGCACCTGAACCGATGGCCATGACCACCGCCGAAACGTTCAGACGGTAATCGGTCCCGGGGACCGTCCTGGCGTTCGCGGGAACGTACACTCCCGGTTTGACCCATTGGGTCTCTGTCCCTTTGACACCGACCACCTTGCCTTTTTCACCCAGTATTTCCGTTACCTGGCACTGGGGTTTAATTATTATGTAGTTCTCAAGCGCCATGTCCAGGTCTTCTTTGTCCGCCGGTATTTCGGCCAGTCCCTCAAGGCAGATAGAATAGACCCGGTCGGCGCCCAGGGCTTTGCAGAGGTTGGCCACGTCCATGGCTACCGAGCCTCCGCCGATGATGGCCACGTTTTTCCCTTGGACCATCTTCTTTATTTTTCTTCTCTTGCCGGTACGGTTGGCTTCAAGAAACTCGGTGGCGGTGGTGACATTGGCCAGGTCCGAACCCGGTATGTTCAACCGGTAGGGGTACCATAATCCGGTCCCCACAAACACCGCGCCGAATCCTTTCTTGACCAGTTTGCAGGGTCCGCCTTTCCCTATCCTGGTGCTGCACTTGATTTTTACTCCCAGATCGGTGATGTCCTTGATTTCGCGGTCGACTATCTCGTGGTTAAGCCTGAACTCGGGCACCCCGTAACGAAGCACACCGCCGGGTTTTTCCTTCGCCTCAAAAATAGTTACCTGGTAGCCGGCCTTGGCCAGCTCAGCGGCGCAGGACAGCCCAGCGGGACCGGACCCTACAACCGCAACCTTTTCCTTCTTTTTCTTTTCCTTCTTTAGAGGTTTGAACCCGGTTTCCCAGCCGTGCTCGACCAGGAACCGCTGCAGTTTGCCTATGTCTATGGGACGATCGAGTTCGGTGGCTGAGCAGGCTTCCTGGCAGAGCCGTTCAGTGGGGCAGGTCACCCCGCAGACGCATCCCATGACATTGTTGTTCTTGATGGTCCGGATGGCGCCCTTGATGTTTCTCAGATGCAGCTTTCTTATAAAGGTTCCGGGATCAGTCCCCGCGGGGCAGCTGGTACTGCAGGGAGCGTCGTAGCACAGCAGGCACCGCGAAGCTTCGGCAATTGCCTGGCTCAGCGTGTAGCCTACTTCCATGTCGGTGAGATTCTCTATCTTCTTCCCTTTTCTTTTGGCGGATTTCACGGTAACACCTTCCAATACTGTAGAGATTTAAACGGCCCTGGCCATGTAAAATATAGTGAACACTGATACAGCTAAGCGTTAGAAAACATTATAAAAAGTAGGTTGGGAATGTGTCAAGGAAAGCATCATTCAGCTTTTGATCTACGATGTTTTCGTCCACTCTATAAGGCCCCGTTCCTCGTCGGTTCCGGGAACGGTGTTATCCAGCACGAAGGCCAGTATGCCTCCCACCGCCATACCCGTGCTGCCAATGGTGTTGATGATGTCCGCCAGCCACGGAGCCCATGTGAGAGCCAATGGATTAGACGTGAAGTAGACGGGAACGCTCAAGCCCATAAAGAACGCAAATCCGATGATGAAGAGATTGCGCGACGAGTTCAGGTCGACGAATTGCAGGTTGGATATTCCCACCGCTGCGATCATCCCGAACAGGGCGCAGTACATACCTCCAACGATCGGGCTGGGGATGGTAGTGAATATGGCCCCGAATTTCGAGACGGCTCCGAAGATAATCATCAGCACGGCGCCGAACTGCACTACCCGCCGGGAAGCCACTCGGGTCAGGCCGATGGCCCCGATGTTCTCGGAGTACGAGGTCGTGCCGTTGCCGGTCCCGATGATCCCGGCGATAAGGCATCCTATCCCTTCCATCCCGATACCCCGATTGATAATCTTTGCATCCGGGTTTGGCGCTCCGGAGAGCCGGGCACAGGCGTAGTAATCTCCCACGGACTCGATCATGGAGGCCAGGTACCCGGAGATCATGCCGATGATGGCCGAAACCTTGAATACCGGCCAGCCCCACTGAAACGGGTACGGTATCCTGAACCAGGCGGCATCGGCGATGGCTTTCAGGTCTACATGGGATGGGTGCGCGGCTTTGATCACCTCTCCTGCATCGTTGAGCTCGGCGCCGGGGAAAAACCCGAAATGGGTACCGGCGAAGGTGACGATCCAGGCGGTGACGATGGCCATGAGAATGGGAAACATCTCAAAGTAGCAGTTGACGTGTCTCAAAAATTGGGCAAACAGAATGATCAGGGCAATGGTAAGTCCCCCAATCAGCCAGTCTTTGCCCGCCTGGGGCGCACCATATCCGTAGAGCGCCAGGCCGATCAGGGCGATAGTGGGCGCGATGGTGATGGGGCCGATCTTTTTCTTGAGTCTTCCGATCAAACCGGAGTAACCGAGCAGTATCTCGAATACCGCTCCAATGATGATGGCTCCCTGCACATGCTGCATTCTAACCTCCCAGCCCGCACTGCTCAGGGCGGCCGATGAGCAGATGGCTATGGTCGGAGTCAGAAACGAGAAAGTCCCACCCTGGACGATGGGAAGCCGATTGCCGAGTGTTGACTGCAGCAGGGTGGTGATCCCGGAGACAAAAAACATGGTTCCGATAAGCTTGGCCAGATCCAGCGGGTCGGTGATACCCAGGGGACCGGCCAGTATAAGGGGTATGGCCACTGTGGAGCCGAACATGGTGAGATAATGCTGCAGTCCCAAAAAGAGGCACTGAATAAATGGTGGTTTATCGTCAATAGTGTAGATCATGTTTGATCCGACATTACACTTATCTTTACAGCTCATATCCATGGCTTGACACCCTTTCTCCGAATCGCTGAAATGCTCACAGCCTGAAAAAATCAGCTTTCCATGAAGAAAATTATAGCACCATATACCGGTTGTATCAAACGACCCCCTTAGTCCTCCGCTGCAAAATTGCATATGAAACACTGGGCTCTTTTATAAATGATGTGTGCATCTTTCTTAAGGATTAATTCAAAAAGCAGCCTGGTTATCTAGTATAATATTTGTTATTACCGGAGAGTGGACCATACATTGTGAGTATTGCGAGGTTTTTCATCAACCGGAAATTCTGGAGAGAATGGATCCTGGTAGTGCTGGCTGCTCTGGCAGCAGCGCTCATGTTCACCGCTCCGATCCTGCCCCATCTGGGTACACACGCCACCGGGACCCGACTGCATGACGGTCATCACACGAGCTTATTGGTCAACTGGAGTTTTGCCAAGTCTTTCTGGGATACCCGCTCCAATCCGTTTTACTCCTCGTATTACGCGTATCCGTTCGGGATGAATGTCAGTATGGGTGACAGCTGGCTTGTTCCCATGATCACCGCCGTGTTTAAACCTGTCTGGGGGCTCCGCCTCCGGCGTCACCTGGTGCTACTGGGGGGATTGGTTTTCAGCTTTATCATATCGTTTGTTCTCATCAAGCGCTCTGTCAACCATACCGTTTCGGCTGTCGTCGGAGCTGTGTTGGCCTGCTACCACATGGTCACCTCGAATATGATTTATCTTGACAGTACAGCGATGCTGCTGTGGTTTGGCTTCATTACGTTATTTGTTCTGTCATTCGAACGCTGCCTTGAAGAGCCGTTGATGTCTTCAAGCAAGGTAATTGTATCCGGCATCATGCTCTTTCTGTGCTTTAGCACCTCCGGGTATTATGTGTATTTCGCACTGATTCTCGCGGTGGTGCTCTACGGGGCGGTCCTGGTGGAGAAACGTTTCCGGGCTCGCAAGGAGACGCTAACATTGGCTGCCGTTCTGGGTACTGCTCTGGTCATTTTTTTGCTCTGGTGCCTGCTGGCGTTCGTCGCTGCTCCCGGCGGCCGCGAGCTGGTCACAGAGGCCGTGCATGGCCAGGCGGACGTGCTCGATGTAAATAGCAAGCTGCTTACATTCGGCAACTACGAAATGTTCAAGAACAGCTTTCTACTGGCGGTGGCGGCGGAATCCGCTCCGACGGAAGGCAAAAAGAAGATCCAGAAACAGACTTTTTCTACTCCTGTTCGCTCACTTTTTACCCTTCCCGACAACCTGCGAACGTCCTCAGCAGCCTCGCGGAACGAAAAAAGTTTCTACCTGGGGTATGTCCGGTTGGCACTGATTCTCGCCGGGTTGGCACTGGGAGGCAGAAAGACGGCTAAGTGGGGTGTGATTGCGGTGCTTTTTTTTCTACTGGCTCTGGGTTTCCCCGTTCAGGTAGGACACACTCGGTTCCCCGGGCTGCTGGGAATAATGCACGCGGTGGTACCGGGGGCCTCGTTACTTACGCAGCCGGGGAGGTTTTTCGTCGTTTTTCACCTGGCCGCCGGGATGTTGGCGGCGGTGGCTTTGCGCCGGTTTTTCACCTCGAAACTGCCCGTCGCCCGGGTGCTGGGGATACTGCTAGCGATAACGGTTGTTGCAGAAACAGCCTACTCCGCCTGGTATCTGCGTTTCAATGCCGGTCCCGTTCCTATGCCGCGCTTCTATGCAACTGTCGCCGCCGATCCGGAGGAGTGCGCCCTGTTTGAGATCTATCCGCCCGACCTGCATCACAATCGCGCCGTGGATTTCATGTTTAGCCAGACCGTTCACGGCAAGGCGGTTCCCACGCCCCTTCCCATTTTCTACGCCGCGCTTTCAAGGATGCCGCTGCGGCTCCTTATGTCGCTGCTGGTGGAGCGGTTTGCGAACGACAAGGAATATTCGGGCGTATCTCCTCTTTCTCCGGAAGATTTTGCCGCTGTGCTTAAAAAATTCAGAATCAAGTACCTGGTACTTCATTTCGACCTGTTCGACCGGTATTTAAAAGCTAAACTCCGCCGTGTTTTCGAGGAGGATTTCGGGCCGCCGCTTGAGAAGGAGGGCGAAAAATACCTGTTTCAGGTCTACCGGGAGCATCAGTCGGGCTCATTGAGATCCCTTCTGCCCAGAGGGCTTGACACCCGCAGTTTCGCCGTCCTGGTGGAGCAATCGAGCAGTTTCCACAGTCTTTTTAACAAGTTGCTGGATCAACTGGAGGATACCGAGAAGCCTGAACAGTAGGGACGACGGTTATCGCCGGGCGGGGCAGCGTTTCTTGCCTAAGAACCAACCTCTGCAAAAATCTTGTTGAGCGCAATGAGCGAAATTCATCTCTGTTCGTAAGAATAATAAAATCACCCGCGAGAAAAGGCTATAATCGTTAAGTTCGGTTTGGTATAATGAAGAATCCTGATACACAGGTGTGAGAAACTCGTTTGTAAATAAATATGTAATGAAATTGGTGGTAAGAGATTATGGCAAGCAAAAATTTTATGAATAAGGTTCGATGCGGTCTTGATATGTTGAAATATACATTGCTTGGAAAGAGGACTCCGGCAATTACTATTTTTTCCCTGACCGATGAGTGCCCCGGCAGGTGCGATTACTGCGAGATTTGGCGGAGGAAACTACCCGGTCTGCCCACGGAGAGAGTTTTCAGCTTGTTGACGCAAATGAAAAAAGCGGGAACGAAGGTCATCCTTTTTACCGGGGGTGATCCTTTATGCAGGAAGGATATCGGGAAAATCCTGGATTTTGCCAAGAAAATCGGTTTGATTACCGGAGTGCTTCCCTGTTTGGTGGGAAAGCGGATTGACAAGCTGAATTCATGCGACACAATTTACATCCCCCTGCTGGGACCGCCCGATTTGAAGTACCGCTACTGGAACGAAAAGGTTTACAATCTGACGGTTAAAGATATCAAGGAGCTCAAGAACCGCGGGATCGAAGTAGAAGGGCATGTCATGTGGGATCCCTATAATATCGAGCACATCGACTTTCTTATAGATCTCAGCGCTGAACTTGGCATCCCTCTGCTGTGGGATTTCTACGAGCGGAATGTGATGTACCAGGAGAACGATTTCGTGTTGGACCTGGATACCAAGATCGAGTTGTGCAAAAAACTTTTAAGGATTGCAAAAAGCAATCCTCACGTTGCCAGTCCTCCGACAGCGCTTGACTACCTCATCAACAGGTACTCCACGGAAGAGCGGGATAACGGTAGATTCCGGCCTCCCTGCATCGCACCCAAGCTCTTTGCCTGGATAGACACCGACGGGAGAATGTTCCCCTGCCAGCGTCTGGTTGACAAAATGGAAGGCAAAAACGTGTTTGAGGTGGGATTCGACGAGGCGTTTCGTTCCATTCCCGGGGACATGACCTGCAAGGACTGTGTCGACATCCGGATGCTGGAGCTCAGCTTTATGGCTTCGTTGAACCTCAAGACTTTTGTGGACGTGGTGAAAAAGCAGCTGTAACGGCCCGGTTAACACCGGGTACGGTGACCCAATCATAGAGTGAGAGACCATTGTGAGCTCGGCGGGTGTTTTTGGCGACAGGCAAAACCGGAAAGAATGGATTCTGGCATCTGTGGCCGCCGTCGTGACAACATTATTATTCCTCGCTCCGCTGCTCCCTGACCTGGGCACTTTCGCTACAGGAATCCGGCTGTACGATGGTCATCACACGAATCTGTTCGTGGACTGGTGTTTTGCCAAATCTCTCTGGGGCACTCATTCCAATCCCTTTTATTCGGCGTATTATGCATATCCCTTCGGAATGAATGTCAGTATGGGAGACTGCTGCCTGGCTCCGGTATTGACCGCATTGCTAAAACCGCTGGGCGGTATTCGTCTCCGGCGGCACCTGGTACTCCTGGGAGGGATGATATTCAGCTTTATCGCATCGTTCGCCCTCATCAGGCGTTTTGTCAATCATACCGCTTCCGCCCTCCTCGGAGCGGTGTTGACCTGCTACCACATGATCACTTCGGACCTGATATATCTCGACAGTTCATCTGTACTGCTGTGGTTTGGATTTATACCGTTATTTATTCTTACACTTTCCAGTTGCTTTTCCCGGGGAGTAGTCTCGGTTAAAAAAGCGGTGACGGCCGGGATCCTGCTTTTTCTGTGCTTTGCCACCTCCGGATATTACGTGTATTTCGGACTGATTCTAGCCGTGGTGCTGTACGGATCGGTCCTGGTGGAGAAACGCTTCCGGGCCGGAAAGGAAACGCTCACCTTAGCCGTCGCACTGGGAACCGCTTTTGCTCTTTTTATACTCTGGTGCCTGGCGGCGTTCGTGGCTGCCCCCGGGGGCCGCGAGCTGGCCGTAGAAACCGTGCATGGCCAGGCAGCCGTGCCTGATGTTGAGAGCAAACTGCTCTCATTCGGTAATTACGAGGAGTTCAAGGACAGTTTTTTACTGTCGGTGAAAGCGGAATCCGATCCCACGAAAGACAAGAAGAAAATCCGGAAACAGACTTTTTCTACTCCAGTACGCTCACTTTTTTTCCTTCCCGACAACCTGCGAACGTCCTCATCGGACTCGCGGTACCAAAAAAGTTTCTACCTGGGGTATGTCCGGCTGGCACTGGTTATCGCCGGCTTGGTCCTGGGAGGCAGGAAGATGATGAGGTGGGGGGTGATCGCGGTGTTGTTTTTCCTCCTGGGGCTGGGTTCCCCGGTCCAGGTTGGACAACACCAGTTCCCCTTGTTATTGGGAATGATGCACTCTGTGGTACCGGGAGCCTCGTTTCTTACGTTGCCGGGGAGGTTTTTTGTTGTTTTCCACCTGGCCGGCGGGATGCTGGCGGCGGTAGCTATGCGCCGGTTTTTTACCTCGAAACTGCCTGTCGCCCGGGTGCTGGGGATACTGCTTGTAGTAGCAGTCGTTGCAGAAACAGCCTACTCCGCCTGGTATCTGCGTTTCAACGCCGGCCCAATCCCCATGCCGGATTTTTATGCGGCTGTCGCCGCCGACCCGGAGGAATGCGCCCTGTTTGAACTCTATCCGCCCGAGGTGGAGGCGGTGGGACGTACCGGCGTGGAGATCATGTTCAGCCAGACCGTTCACGGCAAGGCGGTTCCCACACCCATCCCCATTTTCTACGCCGCGCTTTCACGGATACCCTTGCGGCTCCTTTTATCGCTGCTGTCGGAGCGGCTCGCATACGACAAGGAAATTTCAGGTGTTGCTCCTCTTTCTCCGGATGATTTTTCTACCATGCTGCAAAAATTTAGAGTCAAGTACCTGGTGCTGCATTTCGATTTGTTCAACCGGTATCTGGGATTCAAACTCCGCCGCATTCTCGAGGAGGATTTCGGACCGCCGCTAAAGCTGGAGGGCGAAAAATACCTGTTTCAGGTCTACCGGGAGCACCAGCCTGGTCCGCTGCAATCCCTTCTGGCCAGGGGGCTTGACATCCGAAATTTTACCGCCCTGGTGGAGCAATCGAGCAGTTTCCATGGTCTTTTCAAAAAACTGCTGGATAAGCTGGAGGATAACAAGAAGCCTGAACAGTAAGACCGGCGATTACCGCCAGGCTAATCAGCGTTTCTTGGCCATGAATAACCCGCTGGTGGTACCGATCCAGATGAAAGGATCGTCCAGGGCCATAGTGGTAATAAGCAGCGGGTACCCCCGGGACTTGAAGCTGCCGTCGTACATGCCGATGCCGCTTCCGTACACACCGCCCCCGGCCCAGAACCACACAGCGAAGGGATCGGTGTCACCGGTTATGACGCCATCTATTCCCGGTTTAAAGAAGCCCGGCGGCGAGCCCAGGCTGGTCCAGCCTTCACCGTCATGCTGCATCAGTCCTGCGTCGGTGCCTACATAGGTCACCATGGCAGGCGTTACCGTGATTCCGTTGATGCCGCCTCCGGTAAAGCCGTGCTTATCTTTTGAATGAAGAAATTCTTTGCCGTCATGGATGAAAAGCCCGGCGTCCGTCCCGATCAAAAAGTAAAAATCGTTCTGCCCGATGGCGCTGATGTACGACACATGGGGCAGCTTGTTAAGCTCTTTCTCTTTGCGGTACTCTTTTGCTTTCGTTATAAATTCCGTTTCGATTTTCTCCAGGCAGTATCTGACATAATCCAATGCGGGATCTTTCTTTTTCCTTTTCTTTCTGAGCTTTTCCATGTTGTCCCTGGTCAGGGTGAAAAAGGAGTCTCCCAGAAAAATGCTGAGCTTGTCGCCGACATAAGTCGAGGCGTTTCGGCACCCGGCGAAGATCCTTCCCACCTTGTCTACAAAAACGGTCGTGACCTCTTTCCCCGCCAGGCCGTGCTTGGGAGTGAAATGCATGTACTCATCCCCGGTAATGATGAAAATCCCATTGTCTTTCGTGCCTACTAATATGTTCCCCTCCTGATCCACGTTGAGACAGGAGATATGCAAGGAATTGACCTTTTCTTTGGCAAACAGGCTCAGGGTAGCGCCGGTGGCCGGGTTGTACCTGAACAGGCCGGATTGTTCCGTGCCGATAAATAGCGCGGTGCCGAAAGGCAGAACGGTGGTAATGCGTCCGGCCAGCAGGGGAGTCTCGTAATCCCAGTCTTCCACGTCCCAGACATGCTTGCCGTACCGGTTGATACCGCCACCGATGGTGGAGATCCACACGGAGTTGTCAGGTGCCACCGCCAACCCGGTAATTTCGTCGGAGGTCAGGCGGGAGTTGTCTTTGTTGAACAGGTTCCACTCCCCCCGGGCCAGGACACCCAGCCCGTGCCGCTTGGTGCCGATCCACACTTCCTCCCCCTCCAGGGTTTCGTCCATCTCCTTTTGCAGCAGAAAATCCTGGTAGTCCGCCTGGAGGAGGTTGTAGTCCCGCCAGTAGGCATCAATGGCCGCCTGGGTTGCATTCTGGAAAAGCCGTATGTACATAGCCATCAGATCGTCGGCTCTCTTTTTAAGTTCTTTAAAGGTTTTATTCTGGCTCTCCGGGAGCTCTTCCTGGCTGAACAGGAGGGCGAACTGGTTCTCGTCGTCGTGGATGGAGTGCTCTTTGGATATCTCCACAGCGGTGACCCAGTTGGAGGGAAGGCCCGACTCCTCCTTGAAAAAGGCCCCGATGTCCCGATCCCGGTAGAACAGCCCGGTAATGGTCCCCAGATAGAGACTTCCTTCGCTTTTCTGATCTTTTGTTTTCTGTTCTTTTATTGAGGACACCCACTTGATCTGGTATTCGGAAAATATCTCCCGGAAGCGGCCTTCGTGCAGGGCCGGACCATTCACCGTACCGGCAATCACCTTGCCCCGGTACTGCCCCAGGCTGAGTATGTGCTCCGCCGGCAGTCCCTTTTCCCGACCGAAGATATCGAACTCGAATCCTTGCCTGAGTGCCAGCCCTTTTTCCGTTCCCACCCAGAGGTTGTCCGAAGCATCCAGGTGAAGGCAGGTGATGGTGTTTGATGGGAGCCCGTCTGCGGTGGTGAGGAGCCGGTAGCGTATGGCGACATCCCGATCAGTAACCACCAGCCCGGCGGCGGTTCCTATAAAGATGTTGCCAAGCCGGTCGGGGCCGCACACGGCGGTAACGGTTTTAGAAGGCAGGATGTCGGGGGAGTCCACCACCCTGAAATCATCCAGGTCATTGAAAATGACCAGCCCGTTGAATGAACCGGCGAACATGTCGTCGCCGACTGGTGTGACGAACAGGAAGTCGTTGGAGGGCAGACCGTCGTGTTTAGTCACCGCTTCGAAGTAGCCGACATAGAGGGTTGCCTTGATTTCGGGTGGTTTTTTAAAGTGCAGGGGGCCCGGCTCGGGATCACAGGGCCACCCCGGGCCGCAGAGCGTGAGCAGCAGGAAAATTGATGCGA
This sequence comes from uncultured bacterium, assembly GCA_964432985.1. Classification (GTDB taxonomy): domain Bacteria; phylum Muiribacteriota; class CAYSPT01; order CAYSPT01; family CAYSPT01; genus CAYSPT01. Next base: position 40,829 of record CAYSPT010000009.1, on the reverse strand, counting down.
AAAAAACCGGAGAGCCAGAGATCTTACAGTTCCTCGATGGTGAGTCGACAAATGACCGGGTATCGTTCATAGTAGAAACTCCGTTCGGCAGAATTGCTTTCTATACTAATTGTAACCAGCCCGGGTAATAGCGGCAACTAGAATAAACATAAGAATAATATTTACCATTAAATGTGAGGAACATACTGGAGCTCGATCTCCCAACGTTAGACAAAGAGAAATGGGCGGCATCTATGGCCGCCCATTTGCTGGAAGAATAACTGTTTACCGTAGTGAATTTTTGTCTGGTAAAATCAGATTCGCTAAAACCAAATTCCGCCGGGAACGAACTCGGTATACCAGTAGGTGGTTTCCTCGGCCGCTTTTGCCTGCACCCGGGCACTTTCCACGTTGAGCTCGCGGGTCAGTTCCTGCCCCGTCAGATACAGCAGGGTGTGGGATGAAGCTGCGGTAAGCGTTCCCGCAAGGTCGTGCGTGAAAACGTAGCGTCGGACCTTGAAATCCTGGGTGGGATCGGTCTTGGTTTCCTGGGGGAAGGTGTTCTGCCCGTAAGCCGCCAGGACCCGGTTGAAATTAAGAGCCGTCGGGGTGAAGGTGGTACCGGTCATGGTTCCGCTCATCACGACCAACCGGCCCATGGTGAACTTCCGGCCGGCTTCCACAACTTCCCAGAGCTGGGTGGTGGCCAGCGTGAAGGAGCACGGGCAGTTTTCGTGCTGGTGCCCTTCGGCCTGGCACTCGTCAGAATCATACGCGAATATACCCCACTCGATGGCCAGTTCGATAAGGTCGTCAATCTCCGCCTCTTTCGATTTGATCAGGTTGACAGAAGCCGGTACCAGGGCCTGCTCCGTCAGGAATTCCTCATCGAGAGCCGCTTCTGCCCGGATGTCTTTGTCCACGTGAGCGGAAAACTTCGGGAAGGTGCGCTGGATGAAATCCGTGCCCATCTGGCCTTCGGCAGAGAAAAGATACTCCATCAACGAAGTGATGGCCGGGTCCAGGGCCGGTCTCAGTGATGCCGGTAGGGAGCCATACAGCTCGGTGAACCGGTTTAATTGCTCCGTGTCTTCACTCCGGTAAGCATCGATGAGCTTTCTTCCGGCATGTTCCAAGAGACTTCTGGCTATCATGGCGCAATGGCCGGCAGGAAGGAACTCCGGATTTTGTGAGGCGTGAATGTGGTTCTGGATAAGCCTGGAAGACGTGGTCATCAGGCTTTCGTCGGTAAGGGAGTCCTGGAGTGGATTCCCCAGGCAGGTAGTAGCCGTCAGCAGGACGGCCAGGCAGGCAAACAGTACTTTCTTCATCATTTAAACCCCTCCTCAGGTTCGGTTTTTTTTATTTTCACTACCAGTATAACCACGGAGGAGGGAAGGAGCCAGTTACAAACCGCTTACAAAAGCGAGATAATATTTATGATGCATTATGATTAATTTAAATACGAAATTATTCCCCGCCGTCTTCGGGGGGTGGTTTGACGGCCGCTCCGGTGAATACAGCCGCTCCATCTATCAGAACGATTAACTGGCCGGGTTTGATAGTTACCCACTTCTCATCAGTCAGGGGTATGGTGGCAACAATGGTCCCGACTGCTTCGGGCGAGTAGAATCTGTTCAGGTCCACGTTCTCCTGTGTATCAAGGAAGTTGACCGGTCCGAAGGGTGCCGCACGTTCGATGTAGTGCAGGCTGGTGTAATCGTTCATGTCATGATACACAAACAGGTACTCTCCGTTTGAAAAAAGGCAGTTGAGTTTACCGGTTTCGTTGGCGGTGCGCAGCACATCCTGCAGCCAGCCAAACGTGGTCTCGTCCCATTGAACGACGTCCTTTTTCTCTATCCGCCCCAGGAGGTAACAGAGCAGGAATTCGCTGTCGTTTATTCCCAGGGGTTTGATTCTGCCAAGCGGTAGCTTTTCATTGAAATCGCGAAGTGTACCGTTGTGGGCCAGCACGTATTGTGTCCCATCTAGTTCCCGCTGGAACGGGTGGGTATTCTGATAGGCTACTCCTCCCACCGAGGCTTTCCTGACGTGAGCGATAAGAAGTCGGGCGGTGAAAGATTCATAGCCGGTGAGAAATTCGGCCAGCCCGCTTTCAAGAGCGTGTTTAGGTTCTTTGAAAAGTTGCACCGATTTGTCCGGGTAAAACGCCACCCCCCACCCGTCGGGCTGGTGGTTGCCGCGGTAGCGGAACGCTCCGAAAAGGTTGTTAACCGGGGTTGCCTCGTTGAACGAAGCCCCCATAAGTTCGCAGGCTGGGGCGGGAATGTGTCCCTGTAGTATGATGAGCGGCAGGACAAGCAGGTACATCATCATTTTTCTCATGACAGGTTTCCTCCTTTTCGCCGGCACGACAATGCAGCCGGGATTACTGTTGATTATAGATTAATTACGCTAAAAATTCTAATAGAAACAACAAATTTTTCTCCGGTAGACGCCGGCATTAGCTTCCCCCATCTAAATATATCCTGTACATATAGAGAGCATGGTTATATATATGTGATGTTTAACATAGCAAAAGAAAGCAAGATAATCATGAAAATCGAAGCATATTCATTCGGCTCGATGACTGTGGACGGCACGGTGTACCGGTCTGACCTGATTATATTTCCTCGGCGGATCAGTACCAACTGGTGGAGGAAAAGCGGGCACTCTCTCTCGGTAGAGGATCTCGAAGAGATTGTGCGGTACGGTCCGGAAGTACTGGTTGTCGGCACGGGCTCCGCAGGCATCATGACCGTCCCCGCTTTCACCAGGCGGTACCTCGAAGAGCGGGGCATCGAACTGGTCGTGGCCAGGACCGGTGAAGCCGGTCAAACGTTCAACGAACTGGCGGAAGCGGGTAGAAACGTAGTGGGTGCTTTTCATTTGACGTGCTGAATCCGAACATTACAGGGGTGCGCCCAGCTCCTTGATGAAGTAGAAAAGCATCAGGCCGATGGTAATGAGCTTCAACACCGTACCTGCCAGAAATCCAAGCACCGATCCCAGCGATGATTTTATGGCTCTGGATAAATTGGTACCCACTGTCAGTTCCCCCAGCAGAGCGCCGGCGAAGGGAAGTATGATGATTCCAAATGGCGGTAGGAAAAAGAAACCGGCAATAAGGCCGGCCGTGGCGCCGAGAATCCCCCGTTTTGACCCTCCCAGTTTTCTGGTTCCCCACACCGGCAGCAGGTTATCGATAACGGATACCACCACGGCGCCGATGCCGAAGAGCACCAGGAAGCCGGTTGTGAACTCACAGCGCTGGGTAAAATGCAGCAGTAAAAGCCCGATGAAACCCAGGGGAGGACCGGGCACCGCCGGGATGATGCATCCGCCCAGCCCGGCCAGGAAAAACAGGATAGCTCCTGCTATCAGCGCAATTTCAGATATGGGCATCGGTTGCTGTCACCTGCACTCAAGGTGCTGTTACCTTCACTCACCATCGGACTTTACATCGGATCCGATGATCTGTCAACGCTAATGCAGTAAAGAAAACCATGCTGAAAACCAGGGAATTAAACGATGCTATCCAATTGTATAGGCCATCCTATATAATGGATTAAGAGGAGAACTGCATGTTCAGGGTAACGCTCAAGCGGATGAGTATGATTGCAGGGCTTTGTGCGGCTCTGGTGGTCACCGGGGCGCATGCCCGGGAACGCCGAACATCCGCTCTTTCTGCCAGGGAAATCCTTGACCGGATGGCGAAGGTGTACCGTTCGTGCTCATCCTACCGGGACTCGGGAACGGTAAAGACCGTGTTCATTTCCGATGATGGGTCAAGGGTGGTAGAAAAACCATTTAAAACGGCCTTCGTGCGGCCCGACCGGTTCAGGTTCGAGTACAGTGAGAAGAACTATGGTGAGGAGGAACAGCGCTACATCGTGTGGCGGCGGGGTGACGAGGTAATTACGTGGTGGGATCTATCACCCGGGGTAGAGCATAGTGAATCGCTGGCTCTGGCACTGGCTGGTGCCACGGGTGTATCCAGCGGGTCTGCCCACACTATCCCGGTGCTGCTCATACCCCGCGAGATCTCCGGACGGTGTTTGACAGACCTGAAAGGGGTGGAGCGGAGTTCTGATTCCTCTCTGGGCAGCACGCCCTGTTACCGGATTCACGGCATCAGCCGTAACTCTCCCCAGATCGTGTGGATCGACCAGGAGACATTTCTTGTACGGCGCATGGAGTCAAGGACCAGGTTCGATAGTTTTCGCACCGAAAGTGAGGTTACCTACAATCCGGTTATTGACCAGGTGGTGCCGGAAAAATTTCTCGAATTTATGCCCGTTGAGCGCACTGCTGAGATTCATGGTCCTCCCGAACCGGTTTCGCCGCCGGCACCGTATCCACCGCCGGAATTTTCTTCAGGAGAGTGGGTGGATGCGGATTCAGAATTCGATGATGAAATCAGTCTGGAAGATGAAATCAGCCTGGAAGATGAATGCGGTCTGAGCGATGACACCGATTACCAGGACATAGGCTTTGATGAACTGGATCAACTGGACCGGGAACCCGCAAAGGAAGAAACTCGTATCATTGATTTTACCTGCTATTCTGAAGGGTTTTTTCCCAAAAAGGATGAATTTATCCGGGAGAATATCCGGCGTTTAACCGCCGTACCGGTAGATGGATACGGTGAAGGGGCCGTTGTGGCGGTTCATCCTCCGGGTGCCTACCGCTCTCCATACAGTTTTCTCACCACCGCCATGCCCGGTAATCTGCGGACGCAAAAGGGTGTGCCCATCGCGGCAGGGTTTCAGAAGCCTGTCCGCCAGGTGACGGTGTGGTTTCATGGCGCTCGGGTCCGGTACGAACTTGCGGCCTATCGCTCTGACGGGAGCCTGGTAGAAAGATCATCACTGGAAGCCGCTCCCCGCAATTTTACGAGGATATTTTTTGTAACAGTCCGCTCGGTCAGACCGGATATTGCCATGATTACCTTCGGGCATTCCGGAGCGTTGCTGTCAATTGCCAAAATAGAGTTACGCCGGTGACGGAAATGGAAACGTGATGAAGTACGCGATACTTTTGGCGGTTCTGGGGGGACTGTTGTCCTGGTGGTCGTTGATGACCGGAGGTTGGCATCTGTGGTACCTCTGGCTTTCGTTGAACATCCTGGTCCTGGCACTGGGGTACGCCTTTCCGGGGAGAAATATTTTTAGAAAACAGCCCGACGGGACGATTCCGATTGTGGAAAAAATAGTGTTCATGCCATTTTTCTGCTACACATTGACTGTCTGGCACCTGGCCCGCATATTAATCCGGGAGAATCCTTTTGACCGGGTGGAAAACGATCTGATCATCGGGCGCCGGTTGCTGCCCTCCGAAGTACCGTCCGACGTACGGAATTATATTGATTTGACCGTGGAGTTTGAAGAGCCAGCCGGCATTCGCTCTTCGCTCAATTACCTGTGTCTGCCGATTCTCAACGGAAGCACGCCGACGCTACCGTCTCTTAAAGCGGCTCTCGAGCGTATTGCCCAAGGCCCGACCTATGTTCACTGCGCCCGGGGGCACGGGAGGACCTGTTTGTTTGCTTTAGCGCTCATGGCCGAGCGGGACTGGCTGAAGAGCTATGAAGACGGTATGGCCCGCTTGAAAGCAGCCAGGCCCGGCGTGCGTCTTAACGCTTACCAGGAACAGTTTACCCGGGAGTTTGTCCGGCAGTGCCTGGAGCGTTCCGGGGACGGATTTACGCCGTGATACCATCGGTTGCCAGGGCTAAAGTTAGCTGATACACTACCGGACATTACGGTGTCTATAACACCGGTGAAGGATTTTTTCAGAACAGAAATAAAGGGAGGATTACTATGCATTGTTTTACCGGACGGAGTACTGGACTGGTACAAGGTGTGGTCGTGCTGTCATTTGTATTCTCCATGGCTGCTGTTCCCGCCGATTCTCAGACGGGATATGAACGTCTTTACAGGGATCTTAAAAAAAAGGTTATCACAACACGGTACGCACCGGTGGTGTCATTGAACGCCCGAGTGTGTGAGAACGCCGAATTGCCGTTTGAACCTCACCATGGACCGGGACGGTTCGATACGGCCCTGGCCATGAATGTCCGGTATGGTCCGGTGGTCAAACTCAGGGGCCAGATCGAAAAAGTGACCGGCTTGAATCTTGATTTTTTTAAAGGCTGGACGCCGCAGGGGGAAGCGCATATTACCGCGGTCACCCCCGTGGAGTACTTCGACGTTTTACGTCACTACATTTCCATTGACCGCATTGACTGCCTGGCCAGGGAATTGAGTATCCAGGCATCGGATATCACCATCCAGGGTATAGGTGGCGGCCGGACAATCGTCGATGGTGCAAAAGAAGAAACTTTTTTCATTCTGGTGGAATCCCGGAATCTGAGGCGTATACGCCGGGCCATTTACGATGAGTTCATGGCTAATGGCGGACATCCCGGTGCCTGGGATCCCGACGAATTTTATCCGCATATTACTATCGGGTACACCAGACGTGATTTGCATATCTCGGACGGGGTGCGGAAAACTCTGGACCACTCCCTGGATTCACGGTTCAATCTGGTGGTCATCGGAGGCCGGTAGGACCGTTCTCGCGTTAGCTTTCCCGCTCGCGTTAGCTTTCCCTTCCGCCGGGTGGTTGTAGAACCGCCTGGTGGGGTAAGCAAAATCGATGTCATCACACCGACTGAATTCGCGGAGAATGGCCGACCACAGGTCCCCCTCGGTGCCGCGCCGCTGCCGGGGGTGGCAGATATAGCGGATGGTAAGCAGTATACCGCTTTCTTGTACATTCGTGTAGACGATCGGGTCCAGGGTCGGATAAAAGATCATGAATTCGCTGCTGGCTTTCTTGATCTCCTCCTGAGCGCCCTTGCTCAGGTTGGGACCATGCTCGTGGATGATACTTTTGAGCAGGTCCCTGGCCCTTTCCCAGTTGCTTTCGAAGGTGACCAGTACCGGTATTTCGTTCCAGATATATTGGAACCCACGTGTATAGTTCGCTACCGGTACACTGAAAATACTGCCGTTGGGAATTTGGATGATACGCCCGGTGCTCTGGTCGGCCTCGACCCAGTTTCCGATCTCTAGCATAGTGAACTGGAACAGGCCGATATCGATGACGTCACCGGAGTGTTCCCCGCACTGGATGCGGTCCCCCAGTTTGAAGGGCTGACGCCAGATTATGAACACCCAGCCCGCCAGGCTGATCACCAGGTCTTTCAGAGCGATGGCCAGACCGGCTGAAACCAGCCCCAGGAAGGTGGTGATCGAGTTAAACCCGATGATCCAGACACGGCCTACCAGCAGGATGCCCAGAATCACCAGTATATAGGTGGTGACCTTGCTCCACCAGTACCGTATCCTGACATCCTCGGAACGTTTCCTGACCATGATCAGGATGAAGGCCCGTACGATCCAGAAGCCCAGAATTATGCCGAGGGAAAGCAGTGTTTTCTGAACGGTTTCGGGCGCGGCACCCGTAGTGCTGTTCATCCACTGGTAAAGCTTGTCCACCGCTGTGTCTCCTTTTTTCTGTGTCGGATACACTTAAGGATATCACTGCCTAAACCTGGCGGTCAAAGATTTTCACCTCTTTCTACACTCTTGCTGGAGGGTGGTAACGTTAGCAATGAACGATGATCAGCTATATAGTGGGCGCAGCGGTACTGAACGAGAAGAATTTCTACGAGGTACGAAATGTAGATCATAGTGGCATATGATGTCTAAAATGAGATAGCATATAAACAAATTAATCACCGTTTTGAAAGGCAGGAATGCGCGTATGTATTTCAGATTCCAATTTGTTATTCTACTGACCGTTTTGACCTGTGTCCTGACCGGCAGTTCCGCCGGGGCCTCCTCTTCTGCAGCGTTTCCCCCCCCGGCAACGGTTTCCCCACCCGGTCGTGAACCGGTAGACTATGTTAATCCGCTGGTGGGAACCGCTTCTACTCATGCATTTTCCAACGGCAACACTTATCCTACGGTTGCCCGTCCATTCGGGATGACAGCCTGGACACCGCAGACCGGGATGGATTCGGGATGGGTGTACCGGTACGGGGCCAAAACAATCAACGGACTCAAGGCCACACACCAACCCAGCCCGTGGATCGGGGACTACGGCCATTTTTCCTTCATGCCGGTGGTGGGCGAACTGAAAACCCACATGCAGGAAAGGGCTTCATCTTTCAGCCATGAGCGGGAGATCTCACAGCCCTATTATTACGGCGTGGAGCTTGATGATTATGACACCACGGCGGAGCTTACGGCAACCGAACGCTGCGGATTTCTCAGGCTGACGTACCCGGAATCCCGGCACGCACACCTGGTACTGGAAGTTTTCCGCACCGGTGAAGTAAAACTTTTTCCCCGTGAGCAGAAGATCACCGGGGTGGCTCGTTTCCACAGAGACGGCGCCGAAGGTCCATTCGGCTGCTACTTCGTCGCCCGGGTGGACAGGCCATTTAGTTCATGGGGCTGTTTTTCCGGCAGGACCGTAACGAAGACCGATAAAAAGGCGTGCAGCAACGGCAATGTCGGGGCGTATATCGGATTCGAGACTTCAGCGGGCGACAAAGTCCATGTGATGGTCGGCACGTCCTTTATCAGCCTTAAGCAGGCGGAGCTGAACCTGGAGAGGGAAATAGGCTCGAAAAGCTTCAGCCGGATCAAGTGGGAAGGCCGCAAAGCCTGGAATGAGCAACTCTCGAAGATACGGATCGAGGGTGGGGACGGTGGTCAACTGACGACATTCTACACGGCCTTCTACCGGTCGCTTCTATTTCCCAGGATGTTTTACGAATTTGACTCCGCCGGCCGTATGAAGCACTACAGTCCCTATGACGGGCAGATTCACGCAGGGGAAATGTATACCGACACCGGTTTCTGGGACACCTTCCGGGCGGTGTTTCCGTTGTTCACCATCTTGTTCCCTGATCGCGATGCTTCCATGATTCGCGCCTGGATCAACGCTTACCGGGAAGGTGGATGGTTTCCGAAGTGGCCCAGTCCCGGTTATCGGGACTGCATGATCGGGACCCACGTGGAAAGCGTGGTGGTCGACGCCTGGACGAAAGGTATCAGGGACTTCGACATCGACACCGCTTATGAAGCCTGCATCAAGGATGCCACCGATCCCACAGAGGGCGGCGGCAAGGGCCGGCGCGGGCTTGTTCCTTACTTCGAAAAGGGTTACGTCCCCTGTGATCTGGTCAAGGAAGCCACTGCCCGCACCCTGGAATTTGCCTACGATGACTGGTGCATCGCCCGACTTGCGGAAGCGCTGGGCAAAACGGTAGATGCGAGGTTATTGTTCAAACAGGCGCAGAACTATCGCAATGTCTTCGATCCGGCGGTGGGTTTCATGCGTGGCCGGATGTCCGATGGATCGTGGCGTGACGATTTCGATCCGGCGGAGTGGGGCGGTCCTTTTACCGAAGGTTGTTCGTGGCATTACACCTGGTCGGTTCTGCACGATGTCCAGGGCCTTATCGATCTGATGGGTGGCGATGAATTGTTCGTCAGACGGCTTGACGAGATGATGGAAACCAAAGCACGTTTCACTGTCGGTTCCTATGGCCGGGTGATCCATGAGATGTCCGAGATGCTTGCCTGCCGGATGGGGCAATACGCTCACGGTAACCAGCCGGTCCACCATGTTCTGTATCTTTACAACTACGCCGGGCAGCCCTGGAAAGGAGCCCGCCGGATAAGAAATGTGGTAGATACACTCTACGGGCCCGGTCCCGATGGGCTGTGCGGCGACGAGGACAATGGCCAGATGTCCGCCTGGTACCTGTTCAGTGTCCTGGGATTTTACCCCGTGAGTCCCGGGCATCCGTCGTACGTTATAGGAAGCCCGCGTTTCACAAAGGTGACCCTCGATCTTCCCGGCGGAAAGACCTTCCGTGTCATCGCTCACCGCAACTCGGATCGGAACATGTATATCCAGGGGGCCCGGTTGAACGGACAGCCGCTTGAGCGGTCGTGGATCCTCCATCAGGAAATCGTTTCTGGCGGCACTCTGGAGTTTGACATGGGGCCGGAACCGAATCGCGAGTGGGGTAGGGAGCCGCAGAACCGGCCATACTCGATGAGCGGAAACAAGTAATATCACGTTTGTTTATTGTCTGCCAGAGTATACAAAGAAAATTCACCCGTCATGTGCTTTGCTCGCTTATTGTGTTTTACATTGCGATACTATTTTGATACATTTAAAGTGGTAGGTGACAGGTAAGGCAGGATTTGTTTCGGTATTATCAGGACATTTACATTATCAGGACATTTACATTATCGGGGTCAAGGTGGGAAAACTGCTGGACATAGTTAACCTGGAAGGATTTGTAGACATCTACATAAGCCGCGCTGAGGCGGTGCAGGTGTTCAAATCCCGGGTACAGGAAGTTCTATGACCTCCCGAGTCCTGCGTACTACTATAGAGAAACAAAAAGATGTCAATTCTTTGGCTTTCCTGATCCAGAAGGCTTCTGGACTTTTTGGCTCCGGTTCGCCATTCTAAGCGCCTGAAGTGCTTTATGGCGTGGAAGCGAAGAAATGAGACGGCTGCTCCTTATCACACCGATCACCTCCCTGTGGTCGTTTTACTGTTTAAAGGAAAATACAGCTCTATATTCTAGTATCGGCAGGTATTGGTAAAATGATTACATTTCATATGTGTGAAAAATATCACAGTTACCGCATCATGACTGGATTTAAGCATTTTCTATTGATGTGATAGGGATAATTATGCCAAATGTACGGGCCTGAAACGGGAGGACCGATTAATGCTGAACAAACGCGAGATCAGGGACTATATCGAACAATGTAACCTGGTGGAGCATTATATCCATCTCGAAACCCAGTTGACGCCGAATGGATTCGATGCGACCGTCGGACACATCTTTGCTTTTGACGAAGCAGGAAGTCTTGATTTCTCAAACCGGGAACGGAGCCTGCCTAAAACAAGGGAGATTCCCCTGTGCCGGGACAACCCGGAAGACAGCTACGGATGGTGGGACCTCGAACAGGGTGTCTACAAGGTGAAGACCAATGAAACGGTCAACCTGCCTGCTGATCTTATTGCTCTGGCATTTACCCGCACCTCGCTGCTTAGAATGGGCGCCTGCACTCATCACGGAGTGTGGGACGCGGGTTTTTCGGGTAAAAGCGAGTTCATCCTGGTAGTGGCCAACTCACACGGGCTGCGGTTGAAACAAAATTCCAGAGTGGTGCAGCTGGTGTTTCAAAGAGTTGCCGAGACCGAGCGGTACGACGGTATCTACCAGGAGACAAAGTAGTATATTCCGGGGATCTTTGGGTACGAATCAAACACTCACTTCGTACACGTCACGAAGCGCTTTTTCCAGTGCGGGAATTGTACGGGACCAGCTCGCTTTCTTTGCCTCTTCAGTAAGAAATGACGCGAAGAGATTGTTGTTGGTTATAGTTACCAGGTCACCTAGTGAGAAGTCCAATTCCCGGTAAAGGTTGAGGTATTCATCGTTGAGTTCTACTGAAAACAGCACCGGGTCATCGGAGTTGATAGTCACCATAATTCCACGGTCGAAGAAGGTTCGAAGCGGATGATCTGCCATCCGTTTCACATACCGTCCGGTGATGATATTGCTGGTAGGGCACACTTCCAGCGGAATACGTTTCTCCGCCAGATGCAGCATCAACTTCTCATCCTCGATTGCGCTGGTACCGTGACCGATGCGCATCACCTTCAGTTTATTCAGTGCATTCCAGATCGATTCGGGACCAACCTCTTCACCGGCGTGCCCCACCACCCGGAAACCCAGCGAGCGCGCCCGGGCAAACACATCGATGTAGTTTTCCGCCGGCCCGGCCACCTCGGAGCCGCCGAGGCCGATCCCGATGAAACGGCTCTGTCGGGCTCGAAAGCGGTATGCAAGCAGGATTCCCAGGTTCTTGATAGCGTTGTGATAGCCAAACGTACGGGACACATCCAGCAGCAGGCGTACGTTCACACCCCGGGTTTTCTCCAGGTTGTCGAATCCCTTATCCAGAGCTGAGAATATCTTGTTGGGATTCAGCTTGTTTTTCAAGAACATGGACGGGGCGAAGAAGGCTTCCAGGTAGTGAATGTTGTTCCGCTCGGCGTAGTCTCCCACGTCGTTCACCATTAAAAGAAAATCATCATCTTCCTGGAAAAAACTCTGCAAATAGATAAAGTTCTTGATCATGGCTGAAAGACTGTCTATTTGAAGCATTTTATCGAAGGACGCCTGATCGCTGAGCGTGGGATCGATTGAATACTTACTGTTGAGTTTCAGGTAGGTTTCCACCGATACTGCCGCCTCGCAGTGGACGTGAAGTTCGGTTTTGGGAATACGGCTGATGAATTCACGGGCTTTATCCGGGTCACGGGGAAGCTGATCGCATTGTTGCAGAAGCTCATTCAGGAGAGAACCAGTGAAATCGCTTAAAGCAGTGTTTTGGCTGTCAGGCCCGTCATCCTGTGGCGAAGGCCGCACAACGGTCCCTCCTCAAGCAGCTCGAAAGTCGAAACATAATTATATTTTAACCTAAACAGGATATATTTTTCATGTCTTTTTTTTTTCGAGGATGTACTGGTTATATCGGCTGTCTATTTTGTAGAATAAGATGTGCTTTGATACGCTTCTCTGAGCACTGCTCTTTTACGTGATAAAAAACGTAGCTAAGAAAGTGGAACAAGATATCTCGTTCAAGGTGGCTACGCCTCACTTTCTACGCTTCTTGCTCTAAGGGAGGGACGCAGGGACGCTGTTACTGTGGTATGTCCTATAAGCGTGTGGAAAGGGGAGGTGTTGAAACGAGCATCTCGTTACAGTCTGCGATATGGTGCATTGCGGTCCTTATTTTGTTCCGGCCGTTGCCGGCCGCTACCGGTGAATCAGCAACCGGCAGCCAGCCCAAGGAAAAGGAACTTTTATGGTCGGCAGATACTGTCAAGCAGGATCTTCGGCCGATCACGTTTGAAGCCCCTCCGGTCTACTCAAACAGGATACGTGAGTATTTTGCTCACTACGGTCTGGATGTCCCGGGAGTCGACCATTTTTTTGGCACCTTCGTTACTAACGGATTTACCCTTGCCGCCCACGTCTTCCGACCTCCTGCCTACCGCTCGACCGTCATTCTCATGCACGGGTATTATGATCATACCGGCATACTGAAAAATCTCATTCATGAACTCATCCATAATGGTTTCGCGGTAGCGGTTTATGATATGCCTGGTCATGGTTTGTCGGACGGAGAAAGGGCTTCAATAGATGATTTTTCTTCTTATTTATCCGTCTTCAATGATTTTGATTCCCTGTGCCGCCAGCACCTCCATGGTCCGTTTCACCTGGTCTGTCACAGCACTGGTTCCGTTGCCTGTCTGAATGTGCTTCTGTTGACAGGAAAGCCGGTGTTTGAACGGGTTGTTTTTCTCGCCCCGCTGGTGCGCTCCAGGTACTGGAACCTGTCCAAAGTCGGATTTTACATGGCTAAAGAGCTTCTCGTTTCGGTCCCGAGGGTTTTCCGGGACAATTCATCAGACGAAACCTTCAGAGATTTTCTGCAGTTCCGGGACCCGCTGCAGCCCAGGACTGTTCCTATGCAGTGGGCCAGGGCTTTTTTCTCGTGGAGCGAAAACATCCAGAAAGCAGCGTCATCGGCAAAGCCGGTAAAGTTGATTCAAGGGACTGGTGATACCACTGTCGACTGGGAACACAACGTTGCGTTTTTCACCAGGAAGTTCGAAAACATCGAGATTACGCTGGTAAAAGACGGTCGGCATCAACTGCTCAACGAATCATCCGGTATACGGCAGCGGGTTCTGGAGGAAATCGTCGGTTATCTTGAACGTTAACCATTCTCTTGACAAAATCAACCGCGTTTTCCGTGTCAGCGCCCGGCCTGGAGACGGTTGGCAGCCTCAAGGTCCTGTCGCGCTCGGTCGGGCCGCCCGAGTCTGTGGAAGCACATTCCGCGATTTTTGTAGGCCATGGCATCACCCGGATTGATGTGCACAACTCTACTGAAATCCTTGATTGCTTTATCAAACCGGGACAGATGCACGAAACAGAGTCCTCTGTTGTAATAAGCCTTGATGTTTGACGGATCGTATTTGACCGTCCAGGTGTAATCCATGATGGCGTTTCTATAATCTCCGAGATCGTAGTAAACGTTTCCACGGCTGTAGAAAAGTGCTGAGTGATGCGGTTCCAGTTTCAAAGCCCGGCCGTACTCCTCGAGCGAATGTTTAAGCATCCCTTTCTTAAAATAGGCGTCAGCGCGGCCGGATCGGAATTCGGCCACCCCAGGAGCCAGGGATACCGCCCGGCTATGGTCGAGGATCGCCTGGTCAAACTCTTTCTTTTTATAGTAAGCCTTTCCCCGGCTGTAGTATCCTTTGGCCATGCCAGGGTCCAGATTTACGGCTTTGGTGAAATCATCGATAGCCCGGTCGTAGTCGCCCAATCTATTGAAGCTCATTGCACGGTTGTACCAGGCATCGGAGTCTTCTGATCGGAATTTCAGGGTCATAGAAAAAGCTTGAACTGCATCGTTGTAATTTCCTCTTTCATAATGGATGAGCCCCTGGCAGCACCAGGCTTCGGCGTTATCTTCACCGAGTGACAGGGCACTGTTGAAATCCTCCAGCGCTCGATCCAGGTAACCTTCTTTTAAACGGGCTCTTCCCCGGGCACAGTAGGCACCATCGTTGTTCTCATCAAGTTGAAGCACGCTGGAAAAATCGTCCAGGGCCCATTTTACAGCTCCCATCCGTAGATAGTATTCTCCCCGGGTAAGCAGGGCTATCACCCGATCAGGCTGCAGGGATAGGGCACGGTTGCAATCCCGGAATGATTTGTGCCATTCTCCACGACCCAGGTAATAGGAACTGCGAGTGGCAAGGATGCAGGACAAAAATTCCTTCTTGCTCAGTGATCGGAGATAGACGCGGTTTTGTAGTGCCGACTCGGGGAGCGAAAAATACTGAATATAGAATTTGTCGGGCAGGATTCTTCCGTTTTGCGTCATCTCTATGTTCATGTGCCCGTCATTACCACGGTACCGTACAAAGACGTGATTCCGTCCGTCCACCGCGGTGAGCGGCAGTCCCAATCGTTCTCCCAGCGCCAGGTAGAGAGCCGTAATTCCGCAGCAATTACCCGTTTTCGTGTCAAGCACTCGATGAAGAAAACATCCTTCTTCGTCAGATGGATTGAAGATTATACCCTGTCTGGTAAACAGGTAATCATTGAGTGTCCTGATTATCTCAAACGGCCTGGTTAACTCTTGCAGTTCGGGCTCAACCTCCTTGACCATCCGGTCAATCCGGGCGAGATAGTGAGAGATATCCACAGTGGGATAGACATCTCTGGATAGTATCAGTGAACCTTCCGCTACGGTAATGTGCTCCTCGGGCAGACTCAGGTATCTTTTTTCATGTGCTGGGATGGGGCGCAGGCGTTGGGGAGGCGGCTTGAACAGAGCGGGAAGGAAGACTAAAAGGATAACGATAACCAGCAGCATCAGAATAAAGGCAATTAAGGCTTGTTTTTTCATAGTTCGCGTATGTCGATCAGGGTGCTCCAACTCCGGTTTCATAGACTCGTGATACCTTGGTGTACCAGGGCGCTCTCCAGGTACTTGTGCGTTGTACGAGTTTGGTGAAAAATGCATCCGCCTTTGATAACTGTTTGTATGCTCCGCGCGAAGCAAGGTCACGTATGGTGAATGAAAACTCGCCTATCAGGGGATTCTCACTGCCTGTTTCATACCAGATTTCGATGGATGCATAGGCCTTCATTCCCTGTCCGAAATCGATGATCCCGCCGAAAAAAGACCGCTCCGTTACCTGCAGGGCGTTAACGGGAACCAGGACGCTGTCCGGATTGATGTGAAGTGCTCCCAGAACAGGAAATATGGCGGCGAATCCGCCCAGGGTCGGGTCAACAAACTGTTTCATGTTTTTTACCCGATTGGATAGAGAGTAAACGCGGACCCAGTTCGATCCGTCCAGGCTGGTGTCTTGTTCGAAACGGGGCGATGACGACGGGTATCCAGGTGCAAGCTGAACGTCGGCACCGGCGGCAAGATGCTGGTCCGGTGACCTGAACTTAAGTGACAATTCAAAGGATCCGGGGCGTTTGTTACGTTTTCTCAAAATGTAGCTGTGGTTTCTCAGGTCGAACGTTTCGGTGTCAAGGTAAACAACACCGGTGGTCTTCCAGCCGCCGCTTTCCCTTCCGTAGGAAATGCCCAAACCACAATCACGGGCGGTGCGGCGCACTATTTCCCTGAAGGTTCTGACTCCGGTCAGCGGATCGGCGAACCGTCGGGGTTCCAGCAGCAACTTGTATTCGCGGGATTGGGGATCGCTCGCAACGGGTAACTCGTCGCCGTTCACAGCGGGAAGACCACATATAAATATCAGACCAATGGCGGCTAAAAACATGCTGCTGAGTGGTGTTTTTCCGGTATTCATGTTTAACCTTACTTTCTACACTGCTTGAGGGTGAAATTCTCCTTTTTTGACAATCTACAACCTGTTCGGCACCACTGTATCAGGGCGTTTTTACCGTGTCAAGCGGCAACCGAGGGAGGATGAATGTTCGGATATTCTTGCACTGTTTGCTGGCGTTCTCACAGTGCGGTATTATTGAAGGAACCGGTGATCGTGAGAGAAGAGGGGTGACACAGTAATGGGCACAGTCAGAAAACTGCTTAAAGCCGCCTGCCTGGGAGTGATACTGACGGGATTGCCAGGGGCTGCCCTGGCCTGTGAACCAGTAATTCCACTGCTCGAGTTGTATGCCGGGACATGGCTGGCCGCCAGTTCTCTCGTCATTCTCGTCGGGGTCGTGACAGTCAAGGCCGTCGCCTTTGCCATATTCGAAAAAAGAATTTCCTGTACCGAGGCGTTCTTCTCCATGTTGTTAGCCAATGTGTTCAGTTCCATAATCGGAATAATTCTTTCCGGCGCTGCCTCGGAACCGGTGACTTTTACTGTGTCTATCCCCATAATCTATCTCCTGTCGGTGGTGCCCGCCCGGCGGTTGATCAAGTACGGTCCCTGGGGATATTTCAGCCGCTGGAATCCCTGGCTCCTGGCCCTGGTGGTTCTTTTCCTATTCTTTATCTCGTTCGTGTTGTTCGGTATTTCGCAGGCCATCCTGGATGGCCTGGATTCGCCGCTGGCCTATTGGGTTTTCAAATTCCTGTACATTTACGTTGGGCTTATCATCAGTTTCGGCCTTACCAGCATTTGGGAAGAATGGATCATTGCCAGGGTGGCCGGCGAGAAGGGTGCTGACCAGTCGTTCCTGCTGCCGGTTTTCAAAGCCAACTGTATTGCTTTTCTTCTTATTATGGCTTACCCGGCGATAAAGATGTTTCCAGAGCGGCTGCAGTCGGGAAATTTCCTTATTTAGCCCGTGACCCGGTAGCCGATGGTACATGGGATGAAGTACAATGTGTTTTCTGTTCCAATAAATGTGATTTACTAATTATATGAACCGGGGTGATGACGAGTTTAATGATTACAGTACAAACAGCAGGTCGGAAGAAACACATTCTCACTGTGATGGTTGTCTTCTTTGCCTTGTTAAGACTGGTAGCTGCCGGGCATACGATAGAAGAATATTCCAGCCGGGCTGCGGATGTCGAGCGTCTGATTGACAGGTTGAAAACCAATGACCGCCAGGTTTACTTTTCAACAGTTCTTGAACTGGTCGATTGTGGCCAGCCGGCACTGGAACCGCTGATTGAATCATTGAAATCTTCAGACTCCGACACCAGGGCAGGCGCCGCCACGGTTCTGGGTATAATGAGGAATACCAACGGCGTCGAGCCGTTGATTGCCGTTCTTAACGACGAGAACGGAAAGGTGCGGAAAGCCGCGGCTTTTGCCCTGGGACATATCGGTGACGCCGCTTCGGTTTTCCCGCTCATAGCCCTGGTGAAGAGTGACAGCCACAGCAGGGCAGCCGCTGTCGAAGCCCTCGGGAAATTGGGAGACAACCTGGCCGTAGGACTCCTCATCGACTCGTTGAGTGACGCTGAAGTTGAAGTCCGGATGGCCGCCGTGCGGGCACTTGGTATGATTGGCAACAGCCTGGCTGCAGTAGAACTGAGAAAGTCACTGAAGGATGCAGACAGCCGGGTGCGCCTGACTGCCGCCTGGGCTCTGGGACAACTCGGGGATGCCAAATCGCTTTTTGAATTGATGGACCTTCTTAAAAACGGTAATCCCCAGGAACGGTACTCGGCATCCGAAGCGCTGGGTGAAATAGGTGACCGCCGGGCGGTGGGGATATTGCTTGAATCCCTGGGAGATTCATCTCTTCCCGTGCGCTGGAAATCGGCACAGGCTCTGGGCAAAATCGGTGATTCCCGGGCCGTGGAACCACTTAAAAAACTGCTCGATGAGAAGGCTGCCGTAATCCGGGAGTCCGCTGCCGGCGCCCTGGAAAAAATAGGTACGGCCCAGTCTCCATAACCGGCTTCTCAGGATTCTTCTTCATCTGGTACAGCTGCAATAAGGCAGGAAAAGGAATTGTGTAAAATTTATAACGATATACCCCTTTCCCTCGTACTATGGAGATAGGTATAATAAGTCGCGAATGATCGGATGGGTAACTCGCTGATGTAGGAGACCATTCCATGGCATGGTGAAAACAGGTAAATAATGAGCTCTTCAGAAAAATGTAAAGATTCGGTACATATCATTGTGGCAGCAGCAGTCTTGTTGCTTGCTTCGGCAGGCTTACTGGCGGCTCAAGAAGAAGTCCCTGTTGCTTCTCCTGTTCTCGAAATGACCCTGACTATTCCCGGGAGTTCCGTACAAATCGAGATGGTTATGGTTGAAGCGGGGGAGTTTGAAATGGGCAGTTATGAAGACGATGACGAGGCTGACGATGACGAGAAGCCCGCTCACCAGTCAACCATAAGCAGGGATTTTTATATGACGAAGTACGAAATTACCCAGGAGCAGTGGCAGGCGGTTATGAATACCTCTCCCGGGTATTTCCCCGGCTCCAGGCGGCCTGTTGAAATGGTTTCCTGGTACGACTGCCTGAGATTCTGCAACCGGCTTTCGGAACTTTTCAATTATGAAATCAGCTATGATGAGGAAAGCTGGACCTGGACATGTGATGCTGCCAGGAGCGGATTTCGCTTGCCCACCGAATGCGAGTGGGAGTTCGCCTGCCGCGGCGGCACCGGTACCCATTATTCCTTTGGCAACGACGAGGCACACATCGGTGAGTATGCGGTGTTCGATGAAAACTCCAGCAAGAGGACGCATCCGGTTGGTTCCAAAAAGCCAAATGCGTGGGGTCTTTTTGATATGCACGGCAACGTGTACGAGTGGTGTTATGACAGCTATGCGGATTATTCCGGCCCGCTGTCCGGGCACAGCGGGCAAGACGATGACAGCTGGGAAGATGACGATGACAGCTGGGAAGATGACGATGACAGCTGGGAAGATGACGATGACAGCT
>CAYSPT010000009.1:16826-21258 GCA_964432985.1 uncultured bacterium | reverse complement strand
GACGATGACAGCTGGGAAGATGACGATGACAGCTGGGAAGATGACGATGACAGCTGGGAAGACGAAGATACCGGCTGGGAAGACGAAGAGGCCGACGGCGGGGAAGATGAGGCTGAGGAAATAGAAGAAGATGCCGTGTGGGGGGATGATGATGAGGAGCTTCTTAAACAAGTTGACGAAGACGGCGAAGAAAAGGAAGACGAGGAAGTAACGCGGATTATCAGGGGGGGAGGATTTGGCAGTTACTATTATGACTGCCGGTCCCGAAACCGGGGACACGGTGAGCCCATGGGAGCATACGATGATACCGGTTTCCGGATTATTCTCCCGGTTTCTGTGGAAGATCCAGGGGATCAATAACGGTTGAAAATCTGGAAAAATCTGCTATGTTGACTGGAGGAAACGACATGACGAATCTCAAACGGATCTGGCTGCTGATGGTGATCGGGTGTTTGCTTTGTGCGGTTATCCCTGGAAATGCAGAAGCCAGTGGCAGCAAGGGTAAAGAGCCTGCGGCAGAGGCAGTCGAAAGCGGCTCGGAAGCAATAGAGCCAAACACGGGTGAATCTTCAACATCCGAAGAGAAGCAAGCCGAGAAGAAAGCAGCCGTTGAAGATATCGAGCCCGAACCCGAAGCAGCAAAGGTAAAGGAGCTCAAGGATTATTTTGAAAAGCTGCAGAATAACCCCGAGTACTACGGTGATCCCAAGTTTCGCAAGAAACTGAAGCGCCACGAGTACATGCGCCTCATTGAGTACAAGCCCAACTTCGGTAAGAAAGTCTGGGTCAAGGGCTGGAAGCTCAGCGATATCAAGAAGAAACTCAAGGTGTTCGGTAAAAAGGTAAAGTCCCGTAAGTATCTTCTATCCGCCCTGGAAATTGCTGACGAGGTTGCCCCGTATGTTGACGAGCAGTTAAAAGATACGGATATCGACTACGAGGTTTGGGCCGAACGCTTCGAAGAGTTCGGCCGGACCTACGTGAACCCTTCAAAAGCCGGCAAGGAGAAGACCCGCTTCGAGATCGTTGATTTTCAAAACGGCAATTTTATCGTGGTACAGGCCAAGAAGCCGTTCAAGCGGAAGATGGCATACTTCATCGCCGAGGATTATGACAGCATCATCAAGGTATTGCTTGACTACAAGGAGTACCGGGACGCGAAGAAAGCGGAAGCCGCCGCCAGTAAAAGCGAGAAGAGCCAGGAGGAAGAGGAAGAGTAGGGACAGGACTACGGGCAGCCAGGTGATGCTTACCGGGTGCCGGCAGACAGGATAGAAATATTGAAGACCAATCGCGACAAAAAAGAACAGTCGTTTCGTAACCACCGGCATTTCCGGATCAAGATGGTGGCTGCCTTTATCATACTGGTGGTGGCTGCCCTGACGGTTTATTTTATCAAGCAGATTCCCAACCTGGAATACAGTGGGTCTGTATCTGATCTGATTGTCATCGAAGAAGCCAAAAAAGAAGTACAGGATGTGCTCATGGAATCGGATGACGAGCAGATAGTGGTCATGATTTCCGGTGATGACCTCTTCACGCTTTCGGGGCTCAAAGAGTTGGCCCGGATTACGAGTGAGTTCGAGAAGTTCATGGAGGTCTCCGACACCGGGCAGGAAGCTGACATTGGCAAAACCGGTCCGAATACCGGCAAAGCTGTGGACGCCGGGGAGGGGCCTCCGCTGTTTTTGGAAAGCGTACTCTCCATTACCAACACCAGCGTTCCAAAATCGACCCCTATCAATGACCGCAATTTTGATGTAAAGACCAGAGTCGGGTGTAAATACGCGTTCCAGCATGCTGAAAACTGCTATTCACGCCTGATCTTCGAACCACTGGCCCAGATCAAGTACTTTGGTGATCAGCCACCGGTGTTTCCTACATTTCCCGATGGCTGGTTCAAGCTGTCCGTCAATTATCTCAGCCACCACACCTTCTGGCAGGTGCTCCCCCAGGATGAGTTCGAACTGGCGCATTTCATCAGGGACGCCACCCATCCGATGTTCAGGCGCAATCTGGTTGCCGCCGATCTGAAGCACGCAGCCGTATTGCTTACCGTGGCGGATGATCCAGGGTTGGAGCAGGAGCACATCATCTCGACGTTGAAACAAAAAGCCATTGACGTCAGTGACAAGTTCCGCGTCACCATCGTGGGAAACATGGACCTGATGGAGGAAGTACGCCAGAATATCATCAAGGACACCAGGTTTTTCGTCATCATCTCGCTGGTATTCCTGATCGTATCGTATGCCTTCTGTTTCAGGACGGTCCGGGGTGTGGTGATTCCCTTCATAACCCTGATAATTTCAGAGATATGGCTCCTGGGAATCATGGCGATCATGGGGTATAATCTCAACATAGTGCTCTACATCGTGCCGGTGTTCCTGGTGGCTATCGGCACCTCGGCATCGATTCGGGTGCTCTCCCACTACTACCAGCATTATGAGAGGACGAAGAACACGCTCCTGGCTTCCCTGGCCGGTACCCGGGAAGTGGCAGTCACTGTGCTGACCGCTTCGGCCACAACTGGGTTTGGTCTTTTCATGCTCACGCTGAGCGATGTCAAGGGGCTCAATATCTTCGTTTTTCTCTGTATCACCGGTTTGGCCATCATAACCGTGCTCTCTCTTCTGTTTATCCCTTCCATCAACGTTCTTCTCCCTGGTCCCAAAGTGATCGAGGTAGACACCGCGCGGCGCCGTAACCGGTGGAGGAACTTTGTGGACTTCATTATCAAATGGCGCCGGGTACTGCTTATAAGCTTCCTGGTGCTGTGTGTGCTGTCGGCCCTGGGTATAGGAACAATCGTTCCTGACAACGATTTGACCAAGCTTTTGGAGAAGGATTCAACCTCTATCAAAGCAGCCCGCGATCTCAGCGAAAACTTGGCCGGTACTACCGTTCTGACACTGGTGCTGAAAAGCTGGCCCGGCCACTTCATCAGGAAAGACTCATTGAAAAAACTGGACAATCTGCAGGCGTCCATTCAAAAATCCCGCCACGTGGACAAAGCGACTTCAATCGTCGACCTGTTCAAATTCACCCGGTATATTTCAAAGGGAGGCCGGGAAGAAGGCAACCTGCTGCCTAACAAACAGTACAAAATCAACAGTCACATTCATTTTCTCGAAAATCTCAAGCAGGAGCCCGCGTTCAAAGATAGCGCCGACCAGCTCGAACGGCTGCTGAGGACCTTTGCCAGCCCGGACTACAGCTCCGTGGCTGTGTCCATCAGAGCCAATACCACGGCGCTTCAGGCACTCAAGGCCGAATCGCAGTTCATCGAGGAACAGGCCCGCAAGTACATGGGGGAGGACGTAACAGTTACTCTTCACGGGGACATACTCAATATCAACCGGGCCATCGAGAGAGTACTGTATGGGCAGACCAAGGGCGTTATCATGGCTCTTCTCCTGATATTCGTGTTGATCCTGCTGGTCTTCTTCTCCTTCAAAGTGGCCGTGTTATGTATCATTCCCAACATTTTCCCAATAGTGTTTTTCTACGGGGCTCTGGGTTTCACGGGAATTGGTCTCGATCTGAGCTCAGGTCTGATTGCCTGCGTTGCCATCGGTATTTCGGTGGACAACACCATTCATTTTTTGATTGAAATGAGACGGAAACTAAGGCACACCTACGAGACCAAGGATGCCATGGTGCGCAGCATGAACATCGTGGGCTCTCCCATCATTTTGACTTCTCTTGTACTGGCAATCATGTTCAGTGTCCTGTGTTTTTCGAAGTTCCAGGTGATGTCCAACCTGGGATACCTGCAGGTTGCCACCATGCTGTGCTGCCTGGTCTGTAACCTGGTGCTACTGCCTTCAGTCATCTCCACGGTGAGAATTCTGAGCATCTGGGACATCCTGACAAAATTCTACAAGTTCAATCCCCGGAAAGCCCCGGTTTTTGCGGGTATGGGTTATTTTTCTATGAAGGTCCTGCTGGGGTTGGGCAAGATCGTCAATTTCAGTAAAAGTGATTTTGTTATCAAACAAGGGGACCTGGGTGATGAAATGTTCATCCTTGTCTCGGGAGAAGTGGGAGTATATCTGCGGCACGACCAGGAGGATTCTCTGATCAAGAGACTGAAGGTGGGGGCTCTGTTCGGAGAAATGGCCGTGTTTGGCAGGATGAGACGGACGGCCACGGTCAGGGCCGAGACCGATGTGGAGCTTTTAGCCATCAGCCGTAAGTTCTTCGAGAGTGTTGCCTGGCTGTATCCACGTTCGTGCTACCGTTTCATGCAGAACATTATCACCATCGTGTCCAAACGTCTCCTGCACATCGAACAGACCATGGGGTATCCCATCGCTGAAAACATCGAGAGGATATACCTGTTAGACGACACCGAGGAGTTTGTCATTGACACCACTACGAACAAACAACCGGATGATGGTGATAATCCAACAAGTGAAGAAGACTGACTCGA
>CAYSPT010000009.1:0-16726 GCA_964432985.1 uncultured bacterium | reverse complement strand
GAAAGGCTGATAAGCAGATGAAAAGCAAGCGGAAACACTTGATTTGTTTGTTAGTGGCACTGGCTCTGGTAATAGTGCTATCGGAATCCTCCCCAGCGTATGATGGTGAATCAGACATCGAATTGACTGGGGAGTGGAAAGTCCGCACCGCCTGGACCGAGTTCTCCGCCGGCGTCGCGGGAAAGGATCAGGTCAGCGAACAGACTGTGGGTATCAACGTTTACACTCCCGTTTCTCCTGATGCCTACGTATTTGTCCGCCTGGAAAGCGACTGGAATTACGCTTTACGTGAGCCTCTCGGCAGCGGGAGCGACGGATTCAAGCTGCAGGTCCCGAATGCGTCGGGTGGCAGCCTGTCCGCATTAGTCAACCAGGCTTATGTGGGTTTTTCGGATGTACTCGGCGGAATGGACCTGATTTTGGGACGACAGTTTCTCAATGTGGGGCATAACCTGGTGTTGGCAGATGAGGTGGACGGTATTCTGGTCACCAGGACGTTTATAGAACAGGTCCGGGTCCGTTTATTCGCCTTCAGCCGTGACGAGTACCTGGATTCCACCAATGCAGCTAATATCGCTTCCAACACCGTGCCGGCTCTGGGCGGGAACCACTGGAAGCTTGTGTCTAAGTCGGGTCTGAACGTGCTGGGACTGAGTTTCTCTGTTGACATCGGAGACCATGCGGTCTCCGGATACCGGATACAGGATTCCTGGGCTCATTTCGATCCCTACACGCGCCTGGGTAATTATATTTCCGGCACAAACAATCCGCCGGCTGCGGATTGTACCTGGACGGGTTTCACTCTGGACGGAAACCTGACCATGCAGATCGAGTATCTCTTCGAATACTGTCGTTTCGATCCCGACTTGACCGGAGCCGGTGAGGCCGATTTGCTCTTCCTGGGCTGCAACTGGTATGTTACCGACGACATCAGCCTGGTGGCCACCTACGGACAGGGTGAGGAGCGGTTTATCTCCGGGCCAATTGATTACAGACATTTTTATCATGGTCTCGGTGGTCGCCGGGTGAGCGCCGGAACCCTCCAACATCGCGGTTGGGGAGCCCTGCAGGGCACCGGAACGTTAACCGGGATAAAAGATTACATGGCAAAGATCTCCATCAACCTTGACGACATCACCAGCGCTTACCTCCAGTATGAGCAAGCCAGTGACTATGACAGCTCGCAAAGCAGCCTGAATGGTACCCAGCAGGACTATCGGTTCTATGGTGTTGGCGCGAGCCGCTCCCTGCGGGAAGATCTGGAGGCTGCTATTGGCTATCGGACCTTGAGTTACGAATCGGCTACAGTGGATAATCTGGCTGACGGAGGAGGATGGGATCAACTGCTCCTCGAGTTAACGTGGACGTTTTAAGGGATCGCTCCGGCCTGCACTAAAGCTTGTACTCCAGCTTCCACAGGCAGGTGATCTTCGTTCTGGGAGTACGGTAACCGCTTAGCCGTTCTGTTTTCTCTGAAAAATGGGCCAGGGCGTTTATTACCAGCTTCTTGTTCTTGAAAGCGGCCTGGGAACGTATTCGTGCCTTCTTCTCTCCCGGGATGTCGGTAACCGTCACAGTGAATTTTCCGGCGCCGATCTCTCTGTCCAGAGTCCCCTGTCCGGAGTAATACCACCGTTTCTGCCAGGTTCCAGCTTTCAGCTTATGAAAGGCGTTGACTACTCCGGCGTCGGCCAGGTAGAAAAGCTGCAACGAGTCTTCCAGGTTCTGTCGGTAAACCCGCTTACCGTGGATGATCGTCATGAGCAGCGCACCCAGGGCTGAAAGCACGAATATGGTGATGAGAACAATCAAAAGAGCCTGCCCCCGGTTTCGCTGCCGGGTAATCGAAACCATCATAGCCGTGTCGCTCCTTTTACAAACAGTTTCTCAACAGTACCGATGACTGCAGTACCGCCTGGCCGTTTTCTTCTAGTCCGGCGGTCACCTTGAATGATACGAACTTGTTCCTCCACGGTCCGAACAACATGAACCTGACATCGCTGATGCCGCTAGCCACCACATTTTTCAGGTGCTTTCCTTTTCGCTCAATTACACAGAACCTGTCTTCTTCCAGGAAGTAGTCGATCTGTCCTCCATCCGGGTTTCGGAGACTTATAGAGCTTTGCGAATAGCTAAGGATTTCCTTTGCACGCCTGAGGTCTTTGGTCAGTGCTATGGCGGCTTTCTGAGCTTGCAGGAAGTATTCGCCTTTCCGTTTGACGTCCTCTGCCTTCCGGGTGAAGGTTCCCTGAAAGGAGAGAACCCCAATCAGCAGCCCCATGATCCCCAGTGATACCATGAGTTCGAGAAGACTAAATCCTCCGTGAGAACTAAATCCTCCGTGAGGACTAAATCCTCTGTTTTCAGTCATTCCAGATACTCCCCGATTCTATGCGGACCGTGCTGGCTTCACGTCGGCTGATAAGGCATTTGATGGTGACCGAAATCCGTTTGTCTTTGCTTACTTTAACCGTGAGTTCCGACAAATCATTATCGTTATCGATTATTCCCTCGGTAACCAGGCAGGAAAAGCGATTGAAGGGAGCGGAAAACACTCGTCTCCTCAATGAAGATTTCGGATGATGATAGAGCTTGCACCGGGCTTCTTCCATTACCTCCTGTGCCAGGAAAGCGGCGGCTGTGTAGTCTTCTTCATACCCGCTCAGCTTTCGGGTCGTGCCCAAAAGAGTAAAAAGGGGCACCATGATAACAGCCAGAATGGTTATAGAGACCAGGACTTCGACCAGGGTAAATCCATTGTGTTTTCTAGTCTCGCAACCGGTCACGGTATATATCCACTCTTCAAATTAAAAACCGCCTATTCGGAGAATTTCTTCGACTTCACCGACTCTCATGTCATTGCCTCGTTCGCGGTAAAGCCGGATCATGGTTTGAAAAAGCTCTAGGTTCCCTCCCACAAATTCGGTACTCAACCGCTGCGAACGGGAATTCATCCCGCGTTCGAACCGCTCGAGGGCATCATCGCGCTGCCCCAGGCGGAAATAGGCCAGACCGATGAGAAACTGCAGGTAGCAGTGGTCTTCGGCTTTTTCCACTTTTCGGGAAATTTCGATCATCCTGCGGTATTCTCCCTGCTGGAAGAGCAGGTTGGCGTATCGGTGCATGGCTTCGGTCCATCCGGGGTACAGCTCTATGGCCAGTTCGCAGAATCTCGTGGCTTCTTCGAGCCTGTTGTTGGACATGAGCAGCATGATGATATCCAGAAAACCGTACCGGTACCTCTCGTCGAGCCGGCACGTCCTGGTGATCTGAGCCAGAGATTCATCGATGTTGCCTATGTATGCCATGATGGCCGCATTCAGATAGCAGAGGGCAGGGGAGTCGGGATACGCTCTGAGTGATTTGTCCAGATGGCTGATTGTCGCTGCGATATCACCGGATTTGAAAAAGGATTCCGTTTGGTCCGCGGCGTCCCAGACCGCCGGCCGGTTATCATTTTGAAGCACCCGGGGATTATTGAATACGGTTATGACCGCGTCGCCTATGTAGCGGTGTATGGACCGGGAAAACCCGTACTTCAGGGAAAAAGCCAAATTCGCCGCTGCAACCTTCAGGTTTTTGGAATACAGGATGTCGAAGAAACGTTTCAGACCTTCCAAGCATGTGAGTTGTCGTTCCCTGGCATACATCTGGAAATAGTCCAGGTCGATATCCAGCAGAATCGGTTCGTCGAAAGCCGGCAGATTTTCCACTGGACATACAACAAAGTCGATTCCAGATATATCTCCCTGAAGACACGAATCGCGAAACCGCATAGCGTTGATATCTTCAGCGGGAAAAGTGGCGCAGTTTGCTGCCAGGAACCGTTTTACTTTTGTTTCTGGATCAGGTCCGCTGAATACGTCATGGGGAACAATCCAGTATACTTTTCGGACAAGACCGGTTTTGGCGGCGGCGTAAAGATAATCACTGATCAGGTAAAGACTTTTAAATCCCAAATCGCGTTTTCCTTCAAGCTTGCTCCAGTCTTGCTGTGCTATGAGCTGATTAATCTCGTCTATTTTGTCATCGGAGATGACACTCATATCGTCGTGCTCGTCTACGTGCACCACTATCAGGTCGTTGAAACCATGCTTTGCCCAGAAAAGCAGTGCTTCGGAATGATCTTCCATGTCAGTGGTAATTGCAATGGGTTCTTTGCCGAGTACCTGATACTCGATATCTGCAGCCGGCGGCCTTGATGTGCAGGAGAGAAACAGCATCATGCCGAGCAGGAGCACCAGTGTGCTCAAGCGGCACTTTCCGTAGCGTTCGCAGCGGTTTCGTGTCTTCATCTGGTCCCGATATTACTATACCTCATCCCCATTTCGTCAATACAATAAAAAAAAGGGTGCAATTTTCGTTTTGATTGGTACAATAGAGGAGATATGATAATGCAACATGGAAATGTGAACGGAAATGGATACTGGAGAAAAG
The DNA here is from genome assembly GCA_964432985.1 of uncultured bacterium. GTDB lineage: Bacteria > Muiribacteriota > CAYSPT01 > CAYSPT01 > CAYSPT01 > CAYSPT01. The sequence goes on along the minus strand of CAYSPT010000009.1, from coordinate 12,289 downwards.
ACAAAGCGTTATAAAACAGTGCAGGATGGGACAGTCAAGCAGGAAAAGATCATACTCATGCTGTACGACGCGTCAATGAAATATCTCACTACCGCCCTGGATGCTCTGGATGAGAAACGCTTTGATGTGGTTAACGACAACCTGGTCAGGGTTCAACGGATTATCACGGAATTGATGGTTTCGATTGATGTCACGGTGGGTGAAATTGCTATGTATCTCCTTTCGTACTACCAGCACATTTACGACAAGCTGCTGGAAGCGAATGTCAAAAAGATCAGTCCCCCAATAAACGAAGCCATGGATTTGCTGATAAGTCTCAGGGAAGTCTGGGTCAAGGTATGTGCAGCTTCACCTGTTGTTAAGACTCCTCTAGAATCAGAAATTCCTGAGAAAGCAGGGGAATCCCTCTCTTCCGATCTCCCATCCGGCAGTAATGATTCACCACCGCCTGACGTCGCTGCCTATAACGGGAAATCACCAACCGATAAAGGGAAATCACCAACCGGTGATAAATCCCCATCCTCTTCAGGATTTGATTTCATCGGGTGACGGCACCAGATCCAAAACAGGTGGTGTTTGTCTTAAAATGTCTGAAATAATGCAGTTTCGCCGAACTCTTTTAATCCTTCCTCTCTATTGCCTGTCACTTATTTTGTCTGGGTGCGTACTCCCCAAACAAGCGTCTATAGATATTGAAATGGACGATTTATTGAAGGGGAACGTAACCGTTCATTACCGTGGACTGGCGTCCCAGCACAAGGATCCCGGGAAACGCCTGGAAGAGCAACAGGAATTTAACGATGGCGGATACCAGGGCTTTGCCCGCATGGTCCAGGACGCATACTGTCTGCAAACGATAGAAGTGGAACTGGAAAACAAGACGGATACCAGTTGCGATGGTTGGCTGAAAGGCAGCACAGATGATGTTGTTCCCATGTTTGCCACCATGGGCTTCGATGTAACCTGTGACGGGAATATCTTTACCTTTGTCCATCGTGCCGGCCACCGGGCGGGAGAGACAGTGGAGCCGGAACCGCATCGTGTTCTTTCAGTCAGCTACCGGGGCATCATCAAGGAAACCAACGCCACTACGCACGAGCCCGGGCAGGGGATTATGGAATGGAACGGCAAAGGGCTTATGGGAACGTCTGTTCGTTTCGTGGTAGAGGTCAAACGGGAGATATCAGATTTGCCCGGACAACACGAAAGGATGATGGACCTGGTCGGCCCGGTCCGGCTTACAGGCATTACTGCCGAGATGGCGGGAGTTAAACCAACTGCTTCCGGGAAGATCGCCTGGTTTGTGGACCGTCACCTGGAGCGCGCGGTCCGGGAAGCCGCCGGTAAATTGCGTGGAGTGCTCCTTATCAGCGACTGTGAGAAACTGATCTTTCTGAAAGCTTCAAACCGTGACATTCGGTTTCTCTCGGGCATAGAACAGTGCTCTTCCCTGACCTCTGTTGATCTTTCGCATAACAAGATTGGCTTTCTCACTCCTCTGACGGAGTTGAAAGCATTGAGAACATTGGCCTTGAGGGAGAACAGCCTGAAAAGCCTCATTCCATTGACCTCCATAACGAGCCTGGTCAGTCTCGATCTGTCTCGAAACAACATAAGTGAACGGGACCTGGGCACGCTTTCCCTGCTTTCCGGGCTGGAAAACCTGGATCTGGCGAATATTTTTCAGGTGAAGAACTTTTCTTTTCTAACAACCATGAAACAACTCCGGACGCTTAACCTTTCCGGCTCGAACATTGACGATATCAGTGGACTTGGACAGGCAAAGGAACTGCGGGCGCTCAATCTTTCCTATACCAGGATTCACGGAAAGACCGCATCGCTTGCTGCCATGAAAAAACTGGAGTCACTCGATCTGGCCTATTCATCTTTGTCCGACCTGTCTTTTCTGTCGTTTTGCACCGGGCTGAAAAATCTTGACCTGTCTGGTCTTCAGATAGAAGATCCCGGTGCGATTGCCTCCCTTGGCGGTTTGATACGTCTCAATCTGGCCCATAACCAGATTTCCGATCTGAAAAAATTGACTGGTCTCAACACCCTGATAACATTGTCCCTGGCATCGAATCGTCTCAAAGATGTCAGCCCACTGGGGGATTTGAAGCGATTAGAGGAGATCGATCTTTCGGATAACCAGATCGTCAGTCTCGAATCCCTGGCCAAGCTTCATAATCTGGTCTCTCTCAAGGTGGCCAACAACCGTGTTGACGACGTCATCCCCATTTCCAGGCTCTACAAGTTGAATACCCTCGATCTTGCCGGCAATCGTGTACGCTCGGTACGGCCGCTGGTGGACAATATTTCTCTGGTTGCCGGCGACATCCTTTTTCTGGACGACAATCCTCTGGATGATGATGACAGAGCCGACATCCAGGAGCTGGAAAAACGTATGGTCCGGGTACGGCACACTCTGGATGCGCCGGACGGATTCGACTGGTAGCGATCCCCCCCGGTTTTTTGTTTCAGTTAAGGCATTGACTCAGGAACAACATACAATTTCTCCTCAACCGCAGCACCGTTTCGGTTTCTCTCTGGAGCTAAGCTGGCTGCAACTGATTCATTCTTCTAACAAGGCCCCGAATTGCTGGACCGACATAATCTGAGCTTTGAGTTTTTCTGCTTCCTGCCTCAATTCCCTGTCGTCGGTTACCACTATGGCCCTGGTGTCCGGCTCATCTCTTTGGTAGTACTCCAAGTATTCCAGGATGACCCGGTCAGCCCGGTCCCGGCCGGTTCCTCCCGAATAAACCACCTTGATGTTCTTGCCGTGACTGATATTCGAGTGCTGCGGGCCATCGAAGAATATCCGGGCATCACAACGGGAAGCCTTTTTGATTAATTCCGAAACCGCCTGTATCAATTTGTCTCTACCAGCCGTGTGAAGCCCTGGTTCCTGGTCTGATGGGTTGCAACCGAATAGAGCGGGAAGACGGTACAGTATGTTGTGTCCATCCAGGGCGAGCACCAGGTGTTGGTTGCCGGCCACCGATTGCCTGAGCCGCCATAGGGGATCTGCCAGTGCCCGTTCGTTCTGGGTCTCGGGAGCAAATTCACCGTAAAGACGGGACATCCGGGAGTGAAAGCAGGTATATAGCTTTCTCAGTTCCGGCGGCTGGAGGACCTCAAGTTCGTCCAAGAGCACCAGGAGATTGCGCGCGTAATCCAGTTGATCGGTGCTTGGAGCGGAATTAATTCGGGCTTTCATCGTGGTGACTATGTCTGCATAGTGACTCTTGTTATCACCAAGAATATTCTTGAGATTATCAATTTCCCCGGATAGTTCTTCCTCCAATTTACCCAGTTGGGCAAGGGGGACCAGGGCTTCCGCACGTGCGGTCCGGACCCTGTCTCGCGCCTCACGCAGAGCGCATAAATGTTTGCTCAAAACACGTCTGTTTCCGCTGTGTCGGTCCTGGGCGGCCTGCTTCTTAAGGGCAGTTTCAACCTGCTGCAACAGGTTGCCGCTGGAATTCCTGACCTTATCGGCCTCCTGCTCCATGAGACGAGGTCCCGTGAGCCAGGAGTTTATGAATGAAGAAAGCTCGCTTTCGACCTGATTTTTAACGGCGCTGTTGCGCTGCTCATTCAACCGGGTGATATTCTGCCGAAGCTCATCCACCGTCTGCTCAGCTGTTTCATACAGTTCCCGTGCCTGTTTGAGCCTCCGCTGCAATTCATCTATTTCCTGCCTGTTCTGAGGAGTAGTTCGTCCCCTTTTACCACTTTGCTTGCTTTCTATCTTTGCCAGCTTCACTCTCAACTTATCCGCTTCTCTTCCTTTGGCCCGTTCCTGTTTGCTCTGTTCCTGGTATTCTGCCGCTTTCTTCTTCCATCGTTGAAGCTCTACTTCCTGTTCCTTGGCCTGTTGGACTGCTTCTCCCAGAGCGGTTTGCGGCAAAACATCCATCAAGCAATCTACGAAAGGTCCCAGGAAAGACCTGATATCGGGGCTGTCTCCACCTGGTGCTTCTTCGGAAAAGCAGTCGGGACGATTCTGGTTATCGAGCCCGAGCTTTCTCACCTCTTCACGTTCATCCAGGATAAGCCCAGTTAGAAAACGCCGGCGCCCGAAAAGGATGAGCAATTCGGTGAAATAGGTCTTCAATGCCCGTTCGGACATCACCGTCACAAATTCACTGTTAAAACCGGTTTTTGCACAGAGCGTTTTGATGTCATCCGGAAGCTCTCCCTGGACAGGAAATCGTTTCAAAACATAGTTGCATATGTGCGAAGCAGATGATTTTTTTAATTGAAATCCCCTGACAGATTCAGGGTGGGACCGGGCGTAGGAAAGCAGTTCTTCGGGATTGGCGGATTCAATTAGATGTTTGAGCTCTTCAACCAGGTCATCAGTCAGCTCACAGCTATCAATGGCAGGCACGTTTGTCTTAACCCCTCTTATTTTAGTCGTTTTAATTATATCAGAGTCTTTATTGACAGGGTAAAAAGAACAGATATATAATCTTCTTATCTGATATATTAGGGATATTCCTCTCACGGTGATAATGTTCGACACGGGAATGGATATCGATCCGTTCCGTTCTCATTGGAAAGGCACATTATGAGGCTTAAACAGCTGCGGAAGGAATACCAGGACAAACGGGCCGAGCTGGAAGCACAGGTTGTCCAGCGGAAAATCACTCCCGAGCAGTTGGCCATCGAATACAAAAAACTGGACAAATCATTTCAACGTCAGATCCGCCGTCTGGAAGCCAAACCCGGCAAGAAAAATTTTATTCTCATTCTCGCATTTGCCATGGTAGCGCTGATGCTGCTGGTGGTCTCAATCGCCTTGTTTTATAAGAAACAGCTGGACGAGACCATCTATAGTCTTTTCGGATTCGTACTGATGATGTTCTGCGCCTTCTATATATCGCTGAAGGAGAACAACAGGCTCAGGAAACTCTTTTTTGAATTCGTCTCCAAAACCCTGGGGGAAAAGTTCATTCACCGGGTGCCCGGATTTCTCGAAGATGAATTGAAGCCGGTGGCGCTGCTGCATGTGGGCATAAAGAATTATGCCACCGAGTTCTCCGATCTCGACGACGCTGACATTCTTGATGTCATGAGCGCGTATTTTTCACTGGTAACTTCGGTCGTCCACAAGTACGGAGGTATCATCTACGGAGTGTACATTGGCAATATACGCGCTACCTTCGATCTGGATGACGAAGAGGAACCCTTGTCGTGCATCGCCGCGTTGCAAGCGGCTTTTGAAATAGAAAAAGTGGTCAGGGAGAAAGCCGGAAGCGGCGATTTCATAGGAAAAACCCTCTTTCCGGGAATAGGGATGCATTATGGAAAGACAGTCATTGGCAACATCGGCTCGGAGGATTTCACCATCTACGCTCCGGTTGGACTGTCTGTCAAAATCACCGAGCGGTTGAAGAAAGCTGCCACCTATGGTGAAATCCTGGTTTCCCAAGATGTAGCCGATGAAGCAGAAGAATACTTCAACTATTCGTCGAAAGAGCCCATGGCTTTGCCTGGTGGTAGGCAGATTGTGCGAATTTTCAGGGCCAACGCGCTCTACCTGGAAAGAATTGACGAAGCTGTCGGTGTTTAGGAAGGTGTAACAGTGTCAAACCTGTTTGAGCTGTTCTGCGATTTTACCCGGTTGCTGCGGCACGAGAAACGGGATCTCAAATTCAATGCAGCCGTAGCGGTTTGTGATCTTGTTGATTCTTCGTGCGCCAACGTTCTGCTGCAGAAAATCGAGCTTGAGAACGATATGAACGTTAAGGCTACCCTGGTGAAAGCTCTGGGAAAAATCAATGAAGATTGGATTGTCCCGGAAATCTACCGGTACCTGGATCATGACAACCCCAGAATTCGTTCCAATGCCCTTGAAAGCCTGGGGGAGTTCACACAGAGCGAGGTAACCGATCGAATACTGCAGTGCGTGTCCGATTCCAACAACAGGGTTTCGGCTACCGCTATCAAGATGTTGTGCGATCGCGGTGAGAGATCGGGATTTCACCAACTGGACACGATGATGAGGAGTTCTGATTTCTACCGGCGTGCCAGCGCTAATTGGATCATCGGAGAACTGAAGGACATGAACCGGGTGGACTATGTTATCGAAAACCTGGGCAGCAGTGACTATGTGGTCCATACCCGAGCGGCCATCACGCTGAGGAAATTCGGCCCCCTGGTGGTGGATAAGATGATAGAGTTGCTCGATCATGCCACCGAGCTGGAAAAATGCTATATAGCCATCATCCTGGGTGATGTGGGCGACAAACGAGCCCAGGTTACCTTGCTCAGGCTGCTTGATGAAGATGATAATAACATCCGGCGCTATGCGGTAGAGGCGCTGGGTAAACTCAATGATCCCAACGTTGTTTTCCGAATTAAAGATTACCTCAAAAGTGATAACCGCGGACTGGTTCTGGACACGCTTATCGCCCTGCGCCGGTTGGAAGACAGGCGGATCGTGCCGGATGTAATCGAACTGCTTCAACAGTCCGAAGACAAACGGATAATCGCCACCGCCATTGCTGTCCTGGGAGAAATCGGAGATTTCGATGTTATCCCCCACCTCAAGAATAAACTCGAATCGACCGACCGCCGTATCCGCTCAAATGCCATGGAGGCCATCGGAAAACTCGGGGATATACGCATCATTGAGCAGATAAGTCCGTATCTCGATGATGAGGACAATCGCATGATGGCCAACACGGCCGTGACACTGTATGGTTTCGGGGACATGAAAGTGGTCAATTTTCTGCGGGAAAAACTCGAAAGCGGCACCCTGGAAATGAGAATGAGCGCCGCCTACGCCATGGGTGAAATCGGCCTGGAGGAAGTGGTGCGTCCACTTATTAGCAGCATTATGGACGATACCTATAAAGTCCGGGAACGGGTGTTGAAAAGCCTGATGAAGGTCGGCGATAAATACCAGGATATGATTGTCCAGGCGGGTGACCGGGAAAGCGGACTATACCGGGTACCGCAGTTCGTCAAGCTGCTGGGCAAATTCAAGGTCAAAGAAACGCTGCAGAAAGTTCTGGATATTTCTCTGAAGAAGCATAAAGAGATTAAATTCGTTGAAAATGATTCCATTTCTCTGCTCAAAGAGCTGAAAGGCAAGATCAACGACGTGCAGCTCAAGCTCGACGAAGAGCTCCCCGGCATCGAAAAGCTCTCGTTTCTGCTGGAAGAATTGCTCATGGACGACGACCCCAATGTGCGCACCTTCGCCATTTTTTCACTGGGTGAACTGCAGATGGAAAGCGGGCTGGCACCACTTATATGCCAGCTTAAGGACGGGAGCTCCGAGATCAGGTACCAGGCGGTGGATGCGCTCAGCAAAATCGGCGACAGCCGGGCTCTGTCATTTATCAAAGACATGGTGAATGATCCGAACCTGGTGGTGAAAAAACACGCCATCCTGGCACTGGGCCATTTCGGTACACCTGAAGCCCTCGATATTCTTACCAGGCTGGCTTCGTCAATGCCTGACGAACGTTTCAAACCCATCGTCGAGGAAGCTATTGAAGAATGCCGGTTAAAAACTGAAGAAGAGTAACGTTTTATCGAGCTCATGAAGGCCGTTCTAAACATCATGCCGTGCTGACAACGGCACCAGATAAAATATGCAGTTCAATCCGAATTATTTACATATCTACGAGAATTCGTAATTTATGCGGGCTTAATCCTCAACCCTTCTCTTCCCGGTGACGATACCAGAAGTAGTTTGAACCCTGCTTGTAGTGCAGGTGGGGTGTAGCTCTATTTTTATGCCTATTTAGAGTTCAACATATAAATAATAACCGGGATACCGGAACGGGAAGATTCGAAGCAATGAAAAATTTGCGTCGACTGCACTGGTTACCAGTGGTGGCTTACACCTCCTTTATGCTGGGAACATCATGGTTCCTCCCCTCTTCCTGCCTGGCCTGGAATGCTCGTGATGGTCAACTGCAGGTCAGGGCCAGCAAGATCTTTAATGTTACTTCGTTTCAGGTCGATGGTAATGAATCGCGGGCGGAAATCGACATCCCTGAGCTAAAAAATCCTTCTGAATTTGATCAGAGCCTGCGGTTCAGTATGCTCGGGTACGTCAGCCCCAGCATTCACGCTGATGTCAGGTTCGACGACACCCGTTCCGACCGGGTAGAGCACGTTCACCTGCAAGGTGAAGGACGGAATTTTCGGGCCGAACTGGGTGATATACGGATGGATTATACAGACGCTTCATTCCTGGTGCACAACCGGAAAGTCAAGGGAGGCAGAATTACCAGCCGTCTCGGTGATCATGAAGTCGGGGTAATCTTCAGTCGTCTCAACGGCCTGGCAACCAGGGAAATTATCGAGGGCGATTATACTCGGGGGCCGTTTACCCTGACACACAAGGACATTATCTCCCAGAGCGAGATCGTCAAGCTGGATGGAGAAACCGTCCGGCGCAACCGGGACTACACCATCGATTACTCAAACGGGACGGTCTCGTTTATTGATGAAGTTCCGGGTGGAGTCAGGATTGAAGTCTTCTATGAGTATATTCCCGAGGATACCAGCTCTTTGACCAGGACCATCATCGGATTCGACGGCAGTGTCGGGCTCGGCGGTTCCGGTGGAAATCTCGGATTGACCGTCTTGAGGAGAAAGGACCAGGTTCCTGACGGTGACGGTATCCTGGATGAATCCGCCCCCTCATACCAGACGCTGATCGATCTCAGGCACGATCTTTCGCTGACCGACCGGGTGAGAATTCTCAGCGAAGTGGCGCTGAGCGAGGCTGATTTCAACTCGCTGGTGAGCGATGCCTCTTTGCGTGATGAAGCGGCCAGGATAGAAGCTGAAATCGACATGAATTCGGTTCTGCTTCGCTTGGGCACCAAGCAAATCGGTGATGATTTTCTGTTCATGGGCGGTAACACCGAGCAGGATTGCCTGAGTAGCAAACGGTTTGCCATCGTGGACTATGTCCCCGGCGGTCCGGTGGAAGGCAGCGTTTCTTTTGCAGAAAACGACAGCAGCGAGAAGGACATTGTTGGATCGGTGGCCTGGCAGGTCAGGGAACCGCTTACCGTTTACGGCCGTGCCCACACCCGCCGTCGCCAGGGTGACACCCTCAAGCCCGACAGGATTTCCCGCGGAGGAAATCTCCGGCTCATGTACGTTCGTCCCGGATGCCGGGCCGAAACCACTTTCGACCGGTTCGAAACACAACAAGCCGGTGATCATAACAGAATATCCAATAATGTGGGCATGGTCCTGGATGCACGGCTGGCAAATGCCCTGCGGGGGCACCTGGAAACATCTCACCGGAAAGACGAGCAGGGAGGATCTCTCACGGGGCGCTCCGAGGACACCAGTTTATCGTTGAAATACCGGCCCCACCCACGCATTTCATTCACCAACAAGCTCAGTCTTATTAATGAAAAAGAGGCTATCTTTGCCGGCGCGGCCGCGGCTGGTGGTTCTGAATCAAATCAGGGAAACACCAGAAAAGCTGCCGACCTGTCCATGACCTATCGGTTCGACCGCAGTCTGGTGACCACCGCCAGCCTGGGAAAAGAGGTGCGGGAGCAGCTTTCTTCCCAAAACACAAATTCAGACAGCTACCGGTGGGGGTTTGATGTGAAGTGGACTCCCTACCGCTTCATGAACCTGCTGGGTAAGTACAAGCAATCAAGTCAAACGGGGGATTCAAAAACGTCATCACTAAAGCTCACCGTGAAACCGTCAACCTGGGCGAAGCTGTCCGCCGAGTATGGCAGAAATACCCAGGTCGGCTCCGGCGCGCCCGGAGAAACATTCGGCACGGGAATAGATTTGAGGTTCACCGATCGACTGCGTGCCCTGGCAAAGTTCGAAGTGGAAAACAGCCTGGGCGAGGTGTTCAAAACACGCGAAAAAGGCCGGTTGGAATTGAAGTACCGGCTTCGGACGGGAATTGAGTTCTCTCTTAATTTCCGCTCGGAGGGGATGCGGAACAACGCCAGTTGTGAGGACAATTATACGGCGCGTATCGGGTCGTTCAACCTGAGCGCCGAACTGTAAGGAGCGGGAAAATGACCAAACACATCTGCTGTAACCGTCATAGCTGCGGGGGAACATGTTTGTGTGGAAAAAAGAGCGGATCGCATGGCGAAAGACTCGACCTGCGCCTGTTCGGGTCCAATAGGGGTGAAACCATGATACAACGTCTGACCAGATTTCTGTTCGTCTTTACCGTTTTGGCTTTACTGTGCTGCGGTGCTGTCACTCACGCTGCGGTTCTCATCAACGAGGTGGCCACGGCCGAATCGGGAGGGGCAGACTGGGTAGAGCTGTACAATACCGGTCCCGGAACGCAGTCCATCGAAAACTGGGAGCTGTTCGAACGCAGCTCATCGGTCAAAACGTTTCCCGCCTATACCATGGCAGTAAACGAGTACATCGTCGTTCACTTCAACGCCACTTCAGCCGATGAAACGGGCAGCGACACCAACGGAAACGGGTATCGCGAATTCTACTCCGCGGACAGCGGCCTGACAGGTACCGATAATGTCGTTTCGATAAAAGACAATGCCGCAGCATTCCAGGATGCCATCAGTTATGCAAACGGGGATGGAAGCTGGGCCGGAGCGCAGCAGACGGCTTTTGATGATATCGTCAATGGGGGGCAATGGACCGGGACGGCCGGTGCCGGAATCCCTACCAACGACACCGAAAGTGTCAGCTCCAGCGGTCTCGGTGCCGGAGAATCCCTCACCCGCTCTTCCGACAGCGCCGACACCAACGCCAAGGCCGACTGGACACTGATCGGGGCTCAGTCGCCGGGGGGCGCCACCCCCACGGCCCTGACGGCTACCATAGTCATCAACGAGGTGGTGTTCAGCGGCGATGACTGGACAGAGCTTTATTGTGTAAACGACGACAACGGCGGCAGCGGGGTAAACCTGCGCGGCTGTGTGATTACCGATCTCGACTCCACCGGTCTCACGCATCAGAAAGTGTTGGGCGATTCGGACAACGATGGCACCGCCGACCAGGATTGCACATTGAAAAGTGGAGAGTATCTTCTTCTCTATTATGTAAGCGACCCCCCACCGGCCGCCGATGAAACCGAGTCAGGCGCTGACGATGTGGTGACCCTCTACACAGATGCGCAGACCGGCCTGACCGGCACCGAGGAACAGCAGGTGCTGGTGGACGCCCTGGGAAATTACGTCGACGCGGTGTGCTGGTCGAACATGGACGGCAGCTTTACCGCCGGTGAAAAAAGCAGCGTGGAAGATCTGGCCGGAGCGGCTACTCCCGCCTGGATCATTGCCACACCGGGGGATGCCGCTCAAAGCGACTGCGTCAACTCCAGCGGGATACCGAGCAATTACTCTATCGGGCGGGATGCAAGCTCCACCGACACGGCCAACTCCAAGGACGAATGGTACTGGTTCGACACCGACGCTGCCTCCCCGGGGGCCGTCAATCCGGCGCCGGCGGTCCTGACCGATTTCACCGTGACGGCGCCCAGTTACGCCGTCAGCGGTCAGACCATCGAAGTGACCATCACCGCCCGTGACCAGAACCAGAGCACGCTGCTGAGCTATGCCGGCACGGTGGACCTGACCTCCACCAACGGTTCGGTGACCATCGCCCCGGGCAGCTCAAGCGGCTTTGACGACGGTGTCCTCTCGGTTGACGTCACCCTGACCGGAGCCGGGGAACAGACCACTGTCCAGGCGGCGGACTCCGAAAACGCCGGCATAACCGGTACCAGCGGCACCATCAACGTGGTCACCGAGCTTCCCCAGCCGGTGTTCGTCATCAACGAGGTGGTATTCGACGGCGGTGGCGGCGGCATCGACCACGACTGGGTGGAGATCTACTGCAAGGACGACGGTCTCAGTGGTGCCGGGATCAACATCAGCGGTTACACCGTCCGCGCCACCAGCGAGGGAACCATCGACAAAACCGTCGGTGACTGCACGGTCAAGACCGGCGAGTACATCATTCTTCACTATGCTTCCGATGGCAGCGCAACCGACGATACCACCGCCACCGACGGGGTCATAAACATCTACACCACGGTGTCCGGTTTGACCGGCACCGATGATGTGGTGGTCCTGTACAACTCCTCCAGCGAGGTGCTGGACGTGGTGGCCTGGGTCGATGGCGATCTTCCCGCCGGCATGATCACCTACCTGACCGATCTTAATTCCGGGGGGCATTGGGGGGGGGCTACCCCAGCCGACTGCTTCGACTCCACGGTCATCGGCAGCGGCGATTCCATCGCCCGCGACGCCAACTCTACCGACACCGCCTCCAAGGACGACTGGAC
>CAYSPT010000008.1:72504-121985 GCA_964432985.1 uncultured bacterium | reverse complement strand
ACATGTGGGTCATTTTTGGTGAGTAGTGCCGGGTCAATTCAATCGAGCGCCCAAGGCCATGGCAGGATTGGGAACGTTGCTGCGTTTACATCCGATTACGTTTGCAACTATAGTTTTAACGTCGGTAATAGTCAGTGTGATCATTCTCGTCGTTATCCACGTTTTTGCCGGTTTGCTGGGAGGAAAAGCGGGGTTTATTGAATTTTTCCGCTGTGCCGCCTACGCTTCAATCATCGGCTGGATCAATGTCATTGGAGGACTTCTTGGCGGCCGGTTGGGGGCACTGATTGGGCTGGTCATAGCGCTGGCACATGCGTTTGTGCTGGTTATCATTCTCGAGACGGTCCACCAATTGGAGCGTCCCAAGTCGTTTGTATTGCCTGGGCTGCTGCTTATTCCGGCTGTTTTGGGATTTTTCACCAGCTTGGCTGTGATCAAGGGAGCCGACATGTTCAAGGATTCCAAATACGGCAAGATAGCCCAGCAGATAGAGAAAGCCGCTCCTCAATTTGAAAAAGCAGGTAAGGCTTTCGAGAAAATGGCCGAGCAAGTGGAGAAAGCTGCCGAGCATGACCCGGTTGACCCGGTTAATTTCCGCGAATTAATGAAACTTATTCCACGGAAAATCGAAGGATTTCAAGGCAACAAGCCCAAGGGGAGCACCGGCAGTCTCGGGGGTGCTGCCTTCGCGGTATCCTCGGTGGAGCGGCAGTATCTCAACCGCGAAGAGGAAAAGCGGCTGAAGATTTCCATCGTCGACACCGGGTACAACCGGGCGTTCATCATGATGCAGCTGGGCTGGTGGTTGAATATGGAGTACGACAGCACGGAAGGATTTCTCAAAGCGGTCAAGGTCGACGGTTATGACGGTAAGATGCAATGGGAAACTTCTGGCAGCGGTTCTCTGGCAGTTAATGTCATCGACCGTTTTTACGTGATGATCACTTTCAAGGGCTTCAAAGATCAGGACTCGGTGATGGAAGACATGCTTGAAATCGCCGAAGATATCAATTTCAGTGGACTCGAGAAACTGGAGTAACCATGATAGACCAGATTGCCAACATAAACATGATGTTGCTCAAGGAGTTGCTGAAAAACCGGGCTTTTGCCGTGGAGCAGTCCCGGTATCTGGCACAGTATCTTCTCGATAAAAAATGCACCTTTCGCGGTAAGCCGTTTCCCACGTCGCTCAAGCCGCACTTCATATCACCGAAGCAATCCCATATCCTGGCGTATTCGGTGGAGAAAATAAGCAGCGTACTGGATAAACTCATCGCCCTTTACATGCGCGACGAAGAGGTGCGGCGGTTAATGGGTTTCAACGAAGTGCAAAACGACCTGTTTTCCATCGACCCCGGGTACAGTAACCCTCTCGTCATTACCAGACTGGATGCTTTTATGAATGATTATTCAGTCAAGTTTCTCGAGTTCAACTGTGATTCTCCCGCCGGGATGTCCTACACGGATATAGTGGAAACAGGCTTCCGGCAGATACTGAACCGATTCCCCGTGCTTGATTCCTGGGAGATAGAGTATGTGAGCCGCAACCAGTTGGTTCTCGATGCGCTCATCACCTGTTACGATGAGTTTCGGGCCAGTCACACTTCGTTTCCTCAGCGGCCCGTGATTGCCGTGGTGGATTGGGAAGGCGTGTCCACCTCTGAAGAGTTTTTCATCCTGAAAGACTTCTTCGAGGAGCGAGGCTACGGAACGGTCATCACTTCTCCGCAGCGGTTTCGAATAAGGCGTGGACATATGGAGGCGGATGGCGAAAAGGTCCACCTGATTTACAAACGGGTACTGACGAGGGAACTGGCCGAAAAACTTGATGAAACGGAAGATTTCGTTCAGGGAATCCGGGACGGACTGGCCTGCACGTGCAACCCCTTCCGGACCAATATCGTGGGGAACAAGAAAATCCTGGCCATCATGACCGAACCGCGTTTCCAGGATATTTATGACGCCGAAGAACAGGAAGTAATCGACCGCACGATCCCCTGGACCACGATTCTTTCGAAAGGCCGGCTGACCATTGATGGGAAGACCGTCGAGGTGGGTGATTTTGTCCTGGAAAACAGGGATAACCTGGTTCTCAAACCGGCGTCCTCGTACGGAGGAAAAGATGTCTATGTGGGCAGAGAAACTGACGAGGCAACCTGGAGCAGGATAATTAAAGAGAATTTAGAATCACAGGGATGGGTCGTTCAGGAATACGTGGACATCCCTGAAGAAATCTTCCCCAGCTTTGGCGACGTAGTGAGTGTGGACCTGAAGAAACTCAACATCAATCCATACGCATTTCTGGGGAAGTACAGCGGAACCGTTTCGCGTTATTCCGAGAGTTCAATCATCAACGTAAGCCACGGCGGCGGACTGGCCCCCACCATGTGTGTGAGAGGCTTTGAGACCGTAAGAGACGACTGATCTACCCTGAGGCAAGATAGATTGTGCTAATATTCTGTGGATTATTCTCGTTCATAACCACTTCGTCCACAACACTATCTGTCATCGTTCAATGCATACGTTTCCACACCTTACTTTCTATGCTTCTTGCTTTGAGGGAGGGACTGATTAACACTGTTACTGAATGGTGTTCTACAAACCAATAGAAAGCTGCCAACGTTCGTGGGTAAAAAAAAGACTCCCAGTCGGTATGACTGGGAGCCGCATGAGTTCACCCGTCCGCTTGCGCTGCATTTGAGCTCATGCAGACAGGTACGGTCAGGAGGTCAAATGACCTTCAGTTCCACCGGCGCCGCTGAATGCTTCCGCTCGGGCTGGTAGTACTCGTATATAAGTGCGGGCGGGGTTTTGGCTTTCACCGGGAACCGTGCCCGCAAACGGTAAGCGAACTTCATTATCTGCCCCGGGCCAAGTCCGTCCAGATAGAGAATTGCCTGTCGTGACGTCAGGCTGTACTTGGAGATAGCACCGTTGTTTTTCAACCGTTCCAGGTCCTCCGAGAGCAGGGAAAAACCGGGGGGAATTCCCAGGTCAACAATGATCATTGACGATGGTTTGACGTCACGCAGCCCTACGGTGACGTCCGCTTTTATAATGTCTCCCCGGGTCAATTCCGTCCGGTCATACTCGATGTCGATATACAACGGGGATCGCTTCTCAGGCTCCTTTTCCCAGGGAACGTAGTACTCCCCAATCACCTGGTACTGGGGGGATAGGTTTCCCGTGGCCGCAAGCTCGATCAGGTTCTCTCCATCGGTGGCGTAGTCAGCCAGGTCCATGAGGCGGACCACTTCTTCCGTTCCCGGTTCGATTATGATAGGATCCGTGTCCTGTCCGTTGATCCGGACAGAAATCGCTCCTCCGGAAGCAGTGGTTTCCATGCGCTGCCCGTAGGATTGGGCCAGGACCTTGAGGGCCAGGATGGTGGCCTGGGTCGAGTGCCAGCTGCCCCGCGCATCCTTTTCGGCTATGAGATAGTTGATTCCCTGGCGGGTCAAGGCCCCGTCCGCTCCTGAACCGATAAGGGCCAGCAACGCCAGGGCGGTGGTTTCGATGGTGGAAGACCGGCCGCGGGAACCGACTACCGAGTAAAGTCCGCTGGACCACAACGCATGGTCCCGCTCCACGGCCGCCCGTCCGATAAGCGTATCGATCACCTCCACGGTGAAGGGATCGTCCTTATCGGCACAGACCAGGGCATTGGCGGCCAGAGCCAGACAGTAATTGTCCAGATCATAGCGGAAATACCGCTTCAGAAATCTCAGCGCTTTATCTACTTGGCGACCGTGGCAGCCGGAGCTGGTCAGGGCCCAGGTGATATACGCCGTATTTTTGTAGACCTGGTTGGCGTACTCGAGGCTGCTGCTTCGGCCTTTTGGTCTCCGATCCCGCCACGAGCCGTCGGATTCCTGTTGTGACAGGAGCCACGCCCGGGTTCGTTTGATCAGCCGGGTATCCACCGGGTAGACCTTGTTCATATCAGTGAATTCCATCAAACCATAGGCGGTGAGGTGTTCCTTCGCGGAGCCTCTGCCAAACCAGCTGAATCCTCCTCCGGACAGTTCAAACGTGAGCAGGCGCTGATAGCCGAGCTGAACGTAATGCTCGGCTTTCATCCTGATCTTGGGGCTGATCTTGCTGGTCTTGTTCAGATAATCCAGTACCAGCAGGTTCGGATAAGTACTGGAAGAGGTCTGCTCGAAGCAGCCGTGGGGTACCCTCAAAAGCGAGTCGAGCCCCTCTACCACCTGGGTGAAGACAGACGGGTAAACCTTGAGATACATCTTTTCGCTCCCCGGGACCGATTCGAACGGAAAGGTCAGGGAGGTGGACACTGTCTCATTAATGTTCCCGGAGCTGACCACTTCTTTTTTTGCCCCGAACGGAAAGACTTTTACCGCTCGGCGTACGGCGTCCCGAGCCTCTGTTCCCGAAGCGTGGAGCGTCAGCCGGTGATCACCGAACTGCTGTACTTTGATGGTGAAAAACACAGAGGTTACATCGCCGGGTTCGAGGTGAATGGAACGATGCAGCCCGTCTACCGGGATATACCATGAAGCGCTCTGGAGTTTCAGCTCTACGTTCTGCGGCCGGTCCAGGTAATTGAAGACGGCCGCGGGAACGGATACGATGTCTCCCTGGGTGAGAGATCCCGGTACGTCCAGGTCTACGAAAAAGTCCTGGAACACTCTCAGGCTGCCGCTCAGGGCGCCGAGTCCCCCGGCTTTGGCTGAAGCCGAAGCGGTGACTCTCCAGTCGGTGATGGAGTCGGCCACCGGAAAGTCCAGTTCGAGCCTGCCTGACTCGTCGGTGATGATGCAGGGCAGCGATAACAGCGTTTCAGGGAAGTACTCCCTGATACGGACCTTTTCGTCGTTTTTCGTGCCGTCCTTTGCCCCCGGTTCAGAAAAATCTGCCGGGGGGGCCATCACGCTGCCGCCGGAAGTCTCTCCATCGGCACCGTGTATCTCTTCGTAAATACGCTGACGCTCCCGCATGGTCATACCACTGGACTGCAGCCGCGCCCGGTTGAAGTCGGGGATGGCGATGGCTCCCAGGATGCCGACGACCATGAGCAAGATCATGATGTTGACCAGAGAGACTCCCAGTTTGCGTTTCTTGACGTCACGCATTTCAACGCTGTAGACGATGATGCCGAAAACAGCCCCGATAAAGACCAGGGGTACGGCGGCCCCTCCCTCGGTTATCAGGGGGATGATTATTCCTCCGGTGGCAAACACCAGGAACCATTGAATCGCGTGTGCCAGGGCAGCGGTCAACGTTCCCGGGTACCGGGGATGGAGTCTGGCCAGACCGATCACGGTGGGAATGATTCCGGAGAGGAAAGCCGCGGCCAGCACGATTCCCCGTACGCGAGACCCCGAACCGATAACCAGGAAGACCGTCAGACCGATTAAAACACCCCTCAGCAGGCACCAGATTAGCTCGTGAGTGTGCCGTTTTCTGGCGGCCAGGATGCTGGAAGCCAGCACCACCAGCGGGTGGGTAAAATAGGAAATAAGGATGGTTATGAACCATGGTGATTTTTTCGAAATAGCAACCACAGCACTCCCGGTTGTGTTGCACACAAGGCAGATAATGAATAGTCCTGTGATGGCCACGATGTGAAGCAGTTGAATGAAGTAAGGAGAATGCCCTACTCCCCGGTCTCCCCGGCGCAGTACCAGGAAGGTCAGGAGGAGGTGCAGGACAAAGGCGGTGAAGCACAGCCCCAGCGCTCCTCCCCTGGGCATGGCGGGTTTAGCGGCGACGAACAGGGCATACGCGATCATAAAGAAGATATAGCTGAAAAACTGTCCTGCCGCTGCCCGGGTGACACCAGGCAGTTCCTGGGTGGAAATCCCGTCGAGAGAACCGTACTTGATTCCGATGCGCACTCCCAGGGTGATGAGCAGCATCAACACGCAGATGACACCGAACATCTTCTGGAATGACGTACATATCCGGCTGAGATGGTTCTCGTACCCCTTCTTTCGAAGCTCCATCTTGGCTGTGTATGACTCGGTCATGATGGGGTAGCTTACTTTCAGGGCCGAGCGGGAAAGCAACACGTGGGAAGCCTGGTTTCTGAGATCGGCATCCATTACCGGAAGCCACCCCTCCGTGCGGGACGTATCGTCCGGTCCATGGGAGCCGGAAGGAGAATCCGGTCGGCGCGGCGGACGGTCAAATCCGTCGAGATAAAGGTCCTGAAGGGTGATTCCCCTTGGAGCCTTCTTTATCTGGAACCTGGGTTGCAGCAGTTCCCGTTCCAATTCGAAGAACATCCGCTCCAACCCGGGGTGAAGCTCGGTCAGGGCGAAGAGCGCCTCGTCCACAATGTTGATTCCCAATGCGGCCTGGCACGGGTTTCCGGAAGAGTCTTTTACCATAAATGCCATCCGGGCCGTTTCTCCGGGAAGGTAGGTCTGCTTACTGGTTTTCATAGAAACCTGCAGGTCGTTGGGATTGGAGATTACCAGAACACGGGTGTCACGAACGAACCTGGTGTTCCGCCCGAGGCGGTAGGCATTTAAGACAACGGTTCCCGCCCAGTCGGAAGAAAGGTCGATCTGATGATCTGCCCTTCCGCTCTCAAGCTCCATCACCCCGGTGTAAATAGTCTGACCGTCGCGGATGGCGTCGAGGAACACGGCACCGCTTACCGCACTGGAGATGGCCGTGACATTCAGCGTTTCGCCGACGCGGGGCATTGATGACGAGGTCCGCAGTAAAATGCTTCCCAGATTCCCGGTTGCTTCCTGCTGATCAGTCGAGAACGTTTTAGAGAAGCGCATCCTGGACCCGGTGCGGTCAAAGACCGCGACCTGGAGTTGATACGAACCCGCCGAGCGGGGAGTGAATCGGTATTCGGCAATTCCCAGTTCATTGGTTTTATACACGGTGGGACCGTCCTGGATGGTGACCCGGGCGGCGCGTCCGTCAGGATAGCTGGCCAGGAAATAAATGACGTTTTCCACGCCGGGGACCAGTACGCCTGACTCGGGGAGCGCTTCCAGGACAAAGGGTTTGCTGCAGACGGTGAATCCCCTGGTGATTTCTTCACGGTGGCTGGCTTTATCGGTCACCCGGGCACGAAATTGCAGATAAGCGTTTCCGTTTTTCAGCGGTTGACCGGCAAAGTAGTCGGGTAATCTGATCTCGAAGGGAAATATCCCTTCGTCGTTGGTAGTCCCGGTCAGACGCCCGATAGTGTGAAACGACACGTCCACCGTGCTGAGCTGGAGGCTGACCGCGGCTCCGGCTACCGGTTTGCCGAAAAAGTACTCGGCGGTGACCCGCCCCCGCACCGTATCTCCGGGCCCGCAGTAACTGCGGTCGGTTTCAATGGTGACCCGGTGTTTTGGCAGGGTGTACTGCTTGACTTCGACTGTTTTTTCAGATGTTACTCCTTCCAGGCTGGCCTTTATGTTCCAGCGCCCCTGGTTGACCTGGTCAGCCAGGGGAAATTCCACCCAGGCGACTCCATAGTCGTTGACCTGGACTGTCTTTATGTATACCTTGTTTTCTTTTCCGTCCGAGATTTCAAACGCGACGCTTCGACCCGTCTCCGGTTTCAAGTCGGGTTTTCTGAGAACCAGACAGCGCAGTGTCATCTTCTGCCCCGGCTGGTAGAGAGGTTTGTCGGTGGAAAGCAGGAGGCTGTACTTACGGGTAACCGAGATACTCTTGCGGAAAAAGTCCTTACCGAAGGAGGAACGGGCATAGATGGTGAAATCGTAGTCCATTTCCTCTTCGGGAGTAATGAAGGACATGTCCGCTGTACCCTGGTCATCAGTCCTGGCTTTAACGTTGACAACCCGTCCCCTGGTCGGGGAATCGAGAGCGAGATGGACCTTGGCTCCGCGGATGGGATGATGCGAATAGTGGTCCCGGACAACTAAACGAACAGATGATGTGCTTCCGGCGAGAAAATTGGTGTGGCCGAGCAGGATAACTTCCTGCCGATCGTTCCGGTGGGCGGAAATAATGGGATAAAAAGAAAATAATAACAAAAAAGCTACTGCGATGCCCATAAGAACAACGGCAAGGAGACTGCTGCGGCCGTTTGGCAACAGCTTCATGATTCTCCCTCTTTTCCTTATTCAGTTTTCGTGGAGCGAATCGGAGGCTATCTCATAGGCTTTCACGTCCTTTCTGCTGCTCAGTGTGAGCAGCCGTTTTCAAAAAGGGAGGCCGGCGGGCCGGGGAGATGAACCGGTGGCACACATACCAGCCAAATATTACCCTTCAATTTCAGCATAGGAACCGTTATGGCGCTATGTCAACTAAATAATCGATGTTTGACACTCAAAACGCCATCTGCTATATTCGAGGACGGAATGGAGGGCGGAAGGATGCCACGCCGCTACCTGATTGGAATAACCGGAAGCAAAGGTAAGGGAAAAACCAGCTTTGCTTCCGTGCTCACCTATTTGCTCAGTATCAATGGGTACGCCGCCACAGTGCTGCACTTCGCCGACTACATTAAAAAAGTAGCCCGGGAGTGCTTCGGGCGGCACATCGGAAAGATACACGGCAAACTCAATAAGAAGGACCGGGAACTTCTGTGCGCTATCGGGGACAAGCTGAGAGAGATCGATCCCAATTGCCTGGTCAAGGTGGTGGAACGAAGAGTAAACACCACCCAGGGCTTCATTATCGTAGCCGATGTCCGGCTCAAGCGTGAAGAGGAAATGATCCACCGGCTCGGTGGTATAGTCGTCAGGATCGAGAGCGACCTTTATAAGCGCGGGGAAGACTATCTCAAGGATCACCTGACCGAGACGGAAATTGACCACGTGAAGGCTGATTTTCAGATAATGAATATCGGCACGTTCGCCGATCTGGTCACCGAGGGTAAAAAAGTGGTTTCCTACTATGTCAAACGCAGGTGGAAAAGCTGATATGGCTGCTCCTCCGATTTCAACCCCCATGGATCACAAGGCGCAGGGCTGGGTGTTTCTCAACGGCAACGTGGCAACCGAACAGGATCTGGTCGGCATGTTCCGGCATCAAATGCTGCACCCCCAGCACCAGAACCCGGCCATAGACAAGTCCTGCAAAATACTTCTGATAACCGCTGCCTTTTTCAAGGGGCACGAGCACCATGACCGGCACCTGATAAGTATGTTCGAGCGGATGGGAATTGACGCCGGGTGGAAGGGGCCGTATCCTACCAATATCCAGAACCTTTCCGTGTACAGCATGTTCCTTGATTTCATAGAAAAAGAGAAGTGGCTCTACCGGCGTTACACCGAGAAACAGGACCAGCTCATCGCCGCCAAGCGGGACTACCATAGCAAGAACCAGCACTACCTGGACCGGGTGACCGAAGATACCGAACGTCTGGAGGGCCGCTACGAAAATCTGAGCCTGTACGAGTTTTATCACTATGATGAGTTTGACGAACCGGACTTTCTACTGGAAGGTGTCGATGAAGAAGAGCGTGATTTGAAGCTGGCGGACATCAATCGCCTGAAACGCTCCAGCCGGGCACTGGGTTGGTGCCAGGAGATCCGTGATCTCGTAGACCATCTTAACTACAAGGACGAAGAGATTTTTTCTCTGTGCAGGCATATCGAAGCCTATTTTCTCGAAAAAAGCGGTGTTATGAACTCCTCTCTCTACCGGGAGCAGCGTGAAGATATGCAGCAGAGGATTCTTTCCAGCGCCAGCTGCATTCTCTTCGGCGGCCGGGTCTTCGTTTTGACCAACCGACTGAGGTTCTACCGGCTCGGTGAGGTGTTTCAAGACGCGCTCATGCGGGGAACAAACTTTTTCGGAATCAGTGCCGGCACCATGTGCCTTCAGGAGCGCTACTTTCTCTCCTTACCCCGGGACTTCCCCGGGGGATTCCTCCGGGCCGCTGACCAGGGCGTGGGGCTGGTTAACGGTCTCAGCGTGTTCCCGCACGCTTATGATTACCGTTATATCAGGGAAGCGCACCAGGATGAGCTCAGTCTTTTCACCCTGCGGCACCGAGACCGGGTAGCCATGGGGCTGAACGAGAAAAGCGTACTTCTTTATGAGAAGTACAGCGACCCGGTAAACGGAAAAATCTACAAGCGGTACAGCTCGGTGGGGGATGACCCGGTCATCGTGTTCGGCGAGCGGGGCCGTTCGGTGGAAATGGAACAGCATGACGAGCTTATCCTGGATGGCTCCAAGTTCTTCGACGGACGGCCTAAAGTGGGAACCAGGGAGGATATCTGCTCCGCAGAAACGGAGTGGAGAGCTAAGAAGGCAAAGAGAAGGAAAAAGCACCATGCTTCCGGTAAGCGTCGGTAAGCGGGTAGATACCGGTCCACCGGTTAAAGCCGGTCAGAAGGTTGAAATAGAGATTACTTCTTTGAGCAGCCGGGCGCTGGGAGTCGGCCGTTACCAGGGATTTGTTCTCATGGTACGGGGGACGTTTCCAGGAGACGTTATCCGGGCCGAGGTCATGGAAATCAGAAAATCATTTGCGTTTGCCCGGCTTGAGACTATCCTTTCCCCTTCACCTGACAGGGTGGCACCGTTTTGTCCGGCAGCCGGAATCTGCGGAGGGTGTCCGCTTCAGGGACTTGCCTACGAACAGCAACTCACCTGGAAACGGGAACGAGTCAGGTGGGCATTGGCCAAGGTGCAGGGACTGAAAAAAATAGATATCCCTGCAGTCCTGGGATCTCCCAGGTTGCAGGGATTCCGCAACAAGGGACAGTTTCCCGTACGTATTTTAGAGGGTGCCGCGGCCCTGGGATTTTTTGAGGCGGGGTCCCACAAACTGGTCAAACTCGCCTCCTGCCCGGTACAGCTTCCGGCTATCGACAAGCTGATAAAACCGGTTACTGCCCTGATTGACGAATCCGGTCTTGATATTTACGATGAAGAGATGCACACCGGTGAGCTCAGACACGTGGTCATGGAAAGTTCCGCCAGCAGCATTTCGGTGGTTATAACATTGGTGACTCGATCCGAGCGGGTACCCCGGCTGCGAGGACTGGCGGCGAACCTGATGACGCTGCCTGATGTTCACGGGGTCGTGCACAATGTGCAGGAGGAACGGTCCAATGTCATACTGGGCAGGCGGATGGTTTTGGTTGAGGGTAGTGAAACCATCGAAGAGACAATCTGCTCCCGGGCATTTCTTCGACCTGCTGGTGGATTTTTCCAGGTCAACCCCTTTCAAGCAGTGAACCTGGCGGAGGCGGTACGGCGTTTGGCGGAGGACGAAAACCATCGTTGTGCCGTGGATCTCTATGCCGGGGTCGGTTTTTTTGCTTGTCTGATTGCGCCGCCTCTGCGCAGTACGGTGGGTATCGAGATCGCGGATCGGGCGGTGGAATTCGGCCGGATAAACGCTTCCCGGTTCCATCTTGATTCCATTGATTTTATACACGCTGATGCCGATTCCGGTCTCGAAGTGCTTCCCGAAGGGATCAGTCCTGATCTGGTAGTCCTCGATCCGCCCAGAAGAGGGATATCGGGGCGGTTGGCCAGTGATCTCAACAGCGCTCCCACGCTTCGACGAATTATATACGTTTCATGTCATCCGGAAAGCCTGGCCCGCGATCTCAAGAGGCTCAGTAAAGGAAAATTCCGTGTACGATCGGTGGAATGCATGGATTTGTTCCCTCACACTATCCATGTGGAAACGGTGGTTGACCTGGTACGGACTCCAGGTCAGTACTGAACTTCGAAGATCACAACAGCTTCGTCTTTACCCTTGACCTTCTGCGGAGGAAGCGGTACACAAGTGATTTCGTCTACGTCGAGAAAATCGAAGACCTCCCGGGTTATGAAAACCTGCTCTTCCTTGGCCAGTCCTTCCACCCGCGAAGCCATATTGACCGTGTCACCGTAAACGTCCCCTTCCTTTTCCAGCACCATACCGCAGTTGACTCCGATTCTGACCTGTATCTTCCGGCTGGGATCATCTATGCTTTTGTTTCGGGACCGCAATTTTTGCTGAACCGCTCTGGCGGCTTTTACGGCATTGAGAGGATTTTCGAATACCGCCATGATGGCATCACCGATCTTTTTGATTATTCTGCCCAGGTGCTCTTCAATAATCGGAATGATCAAGTCGTCATGCTCCTGCATCATTTCCATCATCTCCACCATGTCCAGGATGGCCGACTTCCTGGTGAAATCTTTCAGATCGGTGAACATGATTGTCAGGTGACGTCCGTACCGTTCCATGATTTTCTTGTCAATTTCTTCGGCGTCTTCCGCGGTCATCCGCTTGTGAAGCATGGTGGCCAGATCGTCTCCGGAGACCTCTTCCATGATGCGCTTGACCTCCAACTCCTTTTGCCGGATATTGAAGTTGAGTACTTTCAGTGGTTTGCATTTGCGCTTCAAGGTGTCGTTAACGGGAACGTTGCCTTCGAACTTCCGGTAAATTGTTTCACCCGTTTCGATAAGCAGTTTGTACAGGTCCTGCTTGCGCTCGGCCAGGTCACTTTTCAAACGCTCCATCTCGAAGAATCCCCCGGTTTTCCGGGCCAGGCCGGAGAGAAATTCCGATGAGGGCTCCTTATCGGCATCTCTGTCTGCGGGCGGTTCTGTACCGGGTTCTTCTTCGCCCTGAATCAGTTTTTTCAGACGTTTAACTTCCTGCATCAAACAATGGATTTCGTCAACGGAAATTTCGACAAACACCCGGTTCTGCTTCTTTAAATTGGCCGCCATTTTGCCGATTTCAAATAAACTGTCATCACGCTCTTTCTGCAACCGTCTCAAATCAGTCTTCAAACCCTCGGAAGATATGAGTCTCTTGGCTTTGTCGGTGGCAGTTTTAAAAAATCCCACGGTCTCTTCAAAAACATTTTTTACGCCAACGGAAAACTCCCGGGATCCTCCAGTTTCAGCAGTTTCTTTGCTCAGAACCATAATCCGCTGGCACAGGTCGGCGACCGGGGGGGGCACTTCGATTAATCCTGCAGTTACGGCCTGGGCAAACAACTGCCCGGACTGCTGAAGCAAAAGTGATTCTTTTTTTCGTAATGCGGTGATTTTGGACCCGGAGGTGATCTTCGTACTGAATGACGTGATCTGGGTCGTAGCGCTGCTGAGGAGTTTCTTCCAGCGTCCGGTGGATGTTTTCGTGGGTTTCTTCTCGGCTGGTAGGAATTCCTTTTCTTCCATCTCATCGGGGGTACTTTCAGCGGATAGCATGTCGATCTGTGACTTCAAATCGCCGAGTTCATCAAGGGAATGGACCAGTTCTTCTGTATCCGGTCCGAGATGATCTTTCTTGAGGAAGGCAGTTTCTCCCAGGTACGCGGCGACCTTTTCCACCGGGAGATTTGATACAGTGAGAGCATTTTCCAGTTCTTCTACGGTAAAACTCACGTGACTCACAGTGATCTCCTTCCTGCTTCATCAGCCACCGGCAGCCTAATGTATTATAATTATAAAGGGAATTTGTATTGCTGGTCAAATGTGCTTGCTTCCGAATTTCTTCGGTTCACGCTTTTTATTTTGATGCAGGATGGGATGACCGTTTGGCCAGTGTGGTACGTTTAGACAATAGATAATAATTCTGCCGGAGCTTTTAGACCGCACTTTGTTACCGGCCGGCCGGGCAGTACGGGAGGCGTTGATGAAGCACGCATCGGTGGCGCGGGTAGTGCCTGCATTCAGTATCCTTATCCTATCTCTTGCCGCTTCTCTGGCGGTGACCTGGCCGCTTGTGCTCAAGCCGGGGGCAGCGGTAATGATAGACACCGAGATTCCACTTTCCGATCTTCTCATGCCCACCTGGTTTTCCTGGTATTATTCGACGGTTCTGGCTGACCTGGTCTCGAAACCTGGCCTGTTGTTCTGGACTAATTTGTTCAACTATCCGGCCGGCTATGATTTGTGGCTCAATGTACCGCACCAGTTCCTGAGTATTCCCGAGGGAATTCTTACCTGCTTTCTTGGGTATCCGGCCGGGATTAACGTGTTTCAACTCATGGTGCTGACTCTCAACGGATTCAGCCTGGGTTGGGTGGTACGCCGCCTGTCGGGAAGGTGGCTCATAGGCGCTTTGCTGGGTGTCATGTACGGAATCTCTCCCTTCTTCCTGCGGGAAGTAATGGCGCTGAGGACCGAGCAGACAATCGGATTTCTTCTTCCCCTGGTGGCCTGGAGGCTCGTTGTATTCAGGCGAGAGCGTTCCACTCGCTCCATCTGGTTGCTGGGGTGCGTTATGGCTGCCACCGCTGTGACCTATGTTTTCTTTGGTCTGTTTGCTTTTCTCCTGCTCGGATTTTCGATGATTTACGACCTGTTCAGCCGCCCGGTATCTCCCGGTAAGGTTCTGACGGATTGTGCTCGTGTTCTGGCGGTAGTGATGCTGGTATCATTACCTTTTTCCGTTCCCTATCTGGCGGTCATGGCCAGAGGAAAAGTGGTGCAGGGATTAAGTCTGGAAAATTTTCTCATAATGAAACGTCCATCGATTCAAGGGAGCACCGATTCGCCCGTAGACGGTCGGAGCAGTTTTTCAGTTCCGAGCACCCATGCTCCGGACGGCAAAAGTAATGATGTCAATTTGCAGCCAAAATCAAGTTTGCTCGACTCAAACAGGATGCTGGCAGTAACACTGGCGGTTTTCGGGCTTTCCGCACCTTTTCTCTGGAGGAAAGGTGCGCGGTTCTGGGGAATCTCCGCCGGTATATTCCTGGTGTTTGCCCTGGGTCCCCGGTTGACGTTTCTTTCTTTTGGCATATCTATTCCCCTGCCGGGGGTGGTGTTGACAGTTTTGCCCGTGTTCTCCCGCCTGCTCGTTCCTCTCCGCTTTCTGGTCATGGTCTATATGTGTATTGCCGTGGGTGTGGCCCTGGTTGTTGAACGCAGGGAAAATCAGCCATTCGCAGCCCGGCCGTTGCGCAGAACCGTCTGCTGTCTGGTGGGGTGCGCGGGGCTGTGTCTGCTGACCAGATGGCAGGTCCCGATGCGCCTGGCACGTGTGCCTGAAAGCCCGCCAACAGTCAAATACCTGGCCTCACACCCCGGCGGTGCTGTCATCGATCTTCCTCTTCCTCTTGGTGAAACCGGAGACCACGCTGTCTGGGCACAGGTGAAACACGGCCATCCCGTTGTGGCGGTGCCTGACTCGAGGGTCACCTTTACCTCCTACCAGGGAGTGGATGCCAGGTTGAAAGACAATTCTGTTATATCGCTGCTTTGCCGGATAGAAGAAGTGAGCGGTGACCATATCGTCTGGGAACCAAAGGACATGGACGAACTCCTGGCAATGGGATACCGATATGTTCTGGTACATCTGTCCTTGATCGGTCATGGCCGGGAGGGAGGGGGAGTCTCCGACCATATAACCGGCGATGTCCTCCGGTTCGGCACTACCTCATTTACACCTGAAAACCGGCTCCGGTGTCGGCGTATTAAAGAAAATCTAAAAAAAATGTGTGGAGAACCGGTAGCGGAAGATTCACGGTTCCTGTTGTTTGAATTGCATGGCGGGTGAAGTTATGGACCTAATCACCACTGAAGTAAAAGCAGAAAGGCCCGTTCGGAGCCCCGGCCGGTCCCGGATCAAATGGTTCTTCTATCTGGCTGTGGGCGTTCTGATTACCTTCCTGGCTTTACATCCTCTCATCGGTCAGATGGAGGGCCGTTACCTGGGCGAACGGCCTGATGAGACATATACCTGCCTGATTATTTTCGACTGGCTGCGAGAAGCGATTTTCGAAAGACAAACCGGTCCGATCTTTTGCCCTGACCTGGCTTATCCGCTGGGATTCAACCTCGGCTTGTCTGACGGCTGGCTTCCGGTGATGCTCGCTTCACCGCTGGTGTGGTGGTTGGGGATGCCCCTGGGATACAACATTTCTCTGTTTATCTTTGTTCTGGTTTCTTTTCTGGCCTGCTGTCTATTGATGGAAGAGTTTGGCAGGGATACCAGAGCACTGGCGGTAGGAGCGCTCGTGGGAACGGCCAATGTGGTAACCGCGGGCATGCTCTACCGGGACAACACCCTGTACACCATCTTCGTCGTTCTGGTTCCTCTTGGTATGCTGCTATGCGTACGTCTTCATCGCTTAAGCGGCACCGTAAAGCCATCCCAGATGCCGGGATGCCCTGGCGGCAAAGGCCAGCTAGTCACTGCTTGCGCTTTGGGGCTGGTACTTTTCCTGTCTTTTCTGACCTCTGTTTACCACCTGTACATGCTGTTCTTTTTTATCGTTTTACTGTCTATAAGTTCGTTTTTTCCACCGGGTCCCCATTCGTGGAGATTCTTACGATCCGTTGTTGTAAGCGGCGTGATTCTTCTGGCCGGAATTATCAGCTGGATTTCTGTTTTTTCGGCGTTCCCCGGCGGCTGGGAACTCGTGCGCTACGCCCAGTATTATGGCCGTTCATGGCGATGGACCACCGTGCAGGAAGACCGGGTTTCCGATTCGTTCAAGACCTTTAAAATGAACTTCGCTTTTCTCGTGGGAGCAGAAAAGGGTTACGGCCGCGATGAACTGCCAATGCAGGAGATCCATAGGTTTGCGGATGAATCGCCTGGAAGTGAATCGCCTGGAAGCGGTTCAGCGGGGGAAGGTTCCGCTCAGCAAGCTATTCCTCTGTCGTCGCTGCTGAAAGCAGGAACCCGAGATGGGATACGGCACTACCTGGGGTGGTCTTTACTGGTAATGCTGTGTTGCGCGCTTGTAGAGAAACGCAAGAGGAACCGTTTCTGGATTCTGGCCGGGCTGTTTTTCCTTATGATTTCTCTCGGCCCCAGGATTTCTCTGGGGAAACTGGTGGTGCCAAATCCGGTGTCATCTGCGGTGAGGTCGTTTCCCGGAATGAACTACCTGCTGGTATCCGCCAAGTTTATGCTTATGACGTTTTTCTGCTGGGGAGTAGTTGCAGCAGATTACCTGGGCCGGATTCTGAACGCAGCCAAACCGTGGAAACGGTTCTGTGGGCATATCCTGGCCGCTGCGATGGTGCTGGAGTGTCTGGCAATCAGTTTGCTGCCTGCCGCTGCGACATTCACTGTGGTGCCGGACGGGTCTACCGGGACCATAATGAACGATCCCCACCGGGGGGCGGTGTTCGAAATGGTGTCGTCGGGCTCATCGCGCAAAGAGCGGGACAGCGGTACCGTCGATCGGATATTTCATGGCAAACCGGTGGTCGGCGACCTGTTTGTTTTTCACGCTCCGATGATGGAATTCCCTCCTGTATTTTTCTCCGGAGTAATTCTCGAACAGTGCCACACAGTGACTTCCCTCGAGGCGGATAAGCGTAAACTTGCCAGCTATAGAAATGAGGCCCGGGCTCTGTGGCAGGGATTTGAAATATGCTTTATCAGGTTTCACAGGGACACCTACTCACGCGGCAAGGCACTCACGCTTACACGCTCGCTCAGAACGTTGTTCGGCGAAGCTGTGTATGATGACGGCCAAACTGCTTTGTTCAGAACCTGCGTGAAAACCGCACAGGAATCTGTTCCGGAATCCGCTCTGATTTCCCCTGCCGAGAGGTCGGATTATCTGGAACCGGAGCGCATGTGGCCGTTGATCAAGGAATCAAAGAGCTTCGAAGATTGTGCCCGTAGATTGCTTGAAGCGCTGCGCGGAGTTACGGAACCGTTTGAGGAAGAATTTCAAACACCGTAAGATGCTCGCTTTCCACCAGCGCTGTTCCCAGAATGCTGCGCAGGTTCCGCATGATACGAAATTTGCTTTTGAGCATATCCTTGTCGGTACTTGATTCGCCTCCGACACGGTAATCCCCCGGCACTACCGCCAGATCTTCGGTAAAGGAGCTGAATGCCTGTTTGTGTACCAGGACGTACCGGAAACCCAGGTAGTATAGTTCATCAACATCTGACAGATTGAAGGCGATGTCATCGGTTTCCGTGTCCTTGATGGTGGCCAGGGTTTGGAGAAATGTGTTCTGTTTCAAAAAGTGCGTGAACTCGCCTGGCGCCAGAAAGGAAATGTGGGCTATGGGACCCGCAAGCATGGGTTGTCCATGGATCATCTGAAAACGCATGCTCAATCCCTGGGTTGCACTGGTAAAAAGAGGCAGGTTGATCACAGCCGACATGGGTTCCTGTGCCAGTTGGTGGTAAAAGGGATGGGGAGGTTCTACCAGTGAAATAGGAAACTCCTTTCCCACCATCAGCGGATACACCAGCATCACCATGACCAGCAGGTACGCCGGAATTTTTCCCCAGGACAGTTTCGCCGGCCACCGGTCTGAAATGGTTGTCAAAGCAAAGGCCATACACGCGGAAAGCGCGGCAAAAAACATGATCAGGAAGCGGTTCGGCCACAGGAACCGCGAGAAAAATGGTACATAGGTGGCCAGGGCTTTGAAGGGGAGGGGGATTCTGAATCCCAGCCAGGAGATGTCGAGGCTTGGCCCTAGATACATTATGTAAAAGAAAACGAGTGATACCATCCAGGCTACCGGTCTTTTTTTCGCTTTGATGAACACCAGCAGCAGAAGGATCGGAACCAGCACGGTCGGTTCGAAAAAGGGCATACCGGGCTGCTGGCCGGCGACCGCCTCGAATGATGTCAGGCCGTCCACCAGGCTGCTTTCGAACAGTTTAGCTTCTGTGAGCAAGCTCTGTGCCGAGAGCCCCTGTACTGTCCCGGACTGAAGCAATTGCTTGAGAAACGGATAGAAGAACGGCAGCACGATGGCGCCGAAAATAACCAGGGCTGCAATGCTCCTGAAGAGGATTTTCACCCTGTACTGTTTCGGGCTCCGGATGAATCGGACCAGTCCGTATATACACAGCCAGAACAGGAAAAAACACCCGTAGAACCAGTACGACAACGCTATCAGGGCCATGAAAAATCCGGCCAGCACCGACCAGCGCCGTATCTTGCCCCCTTTGTACATTTTTATGATGTAAAGCATGGCCAGAGGGATGAACGGTCCAAAAGCCTGCAGTATCCGTCCCTGGGCGATCTCATCCAGGCAAAATACGTTGAATCCGTAAGGGATGGCGGCCAGAAGGCTGATCCATCGCCGTCCGGTAATCTCATGCAGGAGCAGAAAGGCGGTAAAGGCGTTGAATACCAGGGTGAAGAAAATGAAAAGATTATAGTCGGCCGGGAAACCGAACAGGTAAGAAAGAGGCAGGGTCAACAGGACATCGATATAGTTGCCGCCATCAGCCACGTACGTGTCGAATCCCCACGGGTAAAACAGCAGTATCGGGTGGAAAAAGACGGACGGGTTGGTGATAAGGGTGTCCAGATTGGTCTTGAAATACCACCGCAGCCAGATGGTGGATGACATATCATCGGAGCAGATGGGATCGAAAGCTCCCACTATGGTGCTGTTGAGTCCTTTGAGAACGGGAAAGGTTAAAACCACGCCGATACAGCAAAGGATGATAAAAATGGTGAGCAGCATGAGCCATCTGCGGTCCTGTAAACGCATGTTGTCTCCCTCTGACCTGTTACTAACGTATGGGAAAACTGGATTGATGCACCAGTTTAGCGTATTGTCCCGGTTATGACAAACACCTGGTATTCAATTCTGTGGTTCGGCTGAGTCTTCGAGTCACTGTTGTTGTCCAATTTATTGACTCTGAAGTATCAGGGCTGTTATGGTTACATTGTGGAGCTGGTGGATCATGAAGACGGTGTACAGAATAGTACGAAGCAAAGTGTTTCTAGCTGCGCTTTCCGCCCTTGTCCTGCTGGTTTTGGCTGAAACGGGGATTCGACTTTATGTGAGAGAACCCCGCTCCGATTGGGCTTACCGGATGAGGTCCGTGCACCGCCGTTTTCAGATTTCAATCTTCGATCACCTGTTGCACATTCATTATCCCCCCAGCACGAGGATCACCCAGAAGGTCTCGCTGGCACCGCATCCCCAGAAACGTGACGGGTATGCTTATCCCGTCGTTCTGAAAAAGTGCCCGAACAGAAGCATGATATACAGAACGAACGCTATGGGATTCCGGGATGATGAATTTCCCGCCGACAAGAAAACTTCGTTCAGGATTGTCTGTATCGGAGATTCGGTTACCTGGGGTGATGGCGTGCCGCTGGCGCAGACGTACTCCAAGGTACTACAGCGGCGTTTGAAAGATTCTCACGGTGACAGGTATCAGGTGATCAACGCCGGTTCACAGGGTATGACATCTCTGGTATCCCTTTTTGCTATAAAGGAAAAAATAGTCCCGCTGGAACCTGATATTATTGTCTTCTGCATATGTGTCAATGATGATGTCCCCAATGAGATCAGCGATTACGATTACCTTATCAAGGTCATGAACCGCACCTCCCTGGTCCGTTTTCTCGACCGGTTCTATGTCTACATCGTTCTCAAGAGGTGGCTGGATGGCCTGGGCGTACTCTCTTCTACAAAAACTGCTCGCGGAGACGGACAGAACGAGGCATTAGCTGGTGAGAGTGGGGCAGGAGAGGCTATGAAGGAAAGCAAAAACCGGGTTCCGGCCAAGCTGAGAAGCTACATTTTCAATTCACTCATAGCTTTTTGCCGGTCGAAGGGTATCCGCCTGGTTATCATGAGTCCGCCGATGTCCTCATTCGGACCCCGGGAGGAAATCGGCCCTCCGGTCAGGTCTATTATTGAAACTGCCCGCCAACAGGGAGTGCCGGTTATCGACCTGTTTGAAATAATTCCGGCCCTGGAAAGAGAAAATGGCCTGGCGGTCAGACAGGAAGGAGTCGTCCAGCACCTGGTCAAGTTCGAAAATGGCCGGGAAACGGTGCTGCTAAAACGGAAACGGCCATCAGATTCTGCGATATCGCCTGGCATATATAAATTTATTTACAAAAACAAGTTGAGCCAGAGAACCGTCATCGATCAGCTACATCCTACCGTTGCTGGTCACGAGATAATCGCCGACCTTATCTACGAAAAGCTGATCGCCTCGAAGCTTTTGGAAAAATAGCCTGTAGAGCGTTTAGAAGTCGCTGCTTGGATCAACTCTGATCCTCTTCGAGCTGCCTCCAAACTGCTTATCTATCCACGCTCCCAGACCGCCGCCCAGCAGGGCCCCGATAATTGTGGGAACGATGAATATTGCGGCGGGAATTATCAGTCCCATGATGATTCCTCCGCCAAGGGCACCAGCCACCATGAACAGAGCTGCCAGCTGCCAGAGTCCCAGACCAACCAGAGCCCCGCCGACGCCCCCGGCAATGGCCCCTATCGTCTTCATTTTTATGGCTTCCGCGGGCTGTACGCACGCTACTGCCATGAAAGCCATCACCATACAAACCGCCAGCATCCTGGCCTCGGACCTGTGGGTCAAAAGTGCCGTCATGTCAATTCCTCCACATCATTTTTAACATATGCATTTCCGGTAACAGACATACTACCGGCTGCTGTAATGTAATAGTAAATCAAATCATTAAAAGTTACAAGGTGTCACCAACCAGTGCTGGTACTTCGATTTAATTTTTACACCTAAATAACGGCTGTAACTTTGAAGCTGTAACAGACGTGAAGTGTGAATAATTTGGGATAAGTTTTGACCTGGCGTTGGTCCGGCTGATATGCTAAAAGAACCGAGGGCAGGTGCGATGAAACAGATGAAAACCGAATCACCGGGTGTGAAACGTGGACTGCTGCTACTGGTCGCGGCAGCCTTGCTGCTGTCTGCAGTTGTTGGTTTCATGGGCGGCGCGGCCCGCAAATCTTCACTGGATTTCACCCACCGCCCCGGCCCGGGGTCTATGGTTCTGGTGGAAGCCGGGTGGTTCATCATGGGAGTTGATCCGGATCCCGGAAGCCCGGCGGAGGGCCGTCCTGATGAGCAGCCGGCACACCGGGTTTCCCTGAACGCCTACTATATCGACCTGTACGAAGTAACCAATACTCAGTACAAACGATTCGTCGACGACACCGGGTGGCGGATTCCCCGATGGTGGAAGAATGGAATGTACCAAAACGGTATGGACTATCATCCGGTAACCGGAGTGACCTGGGACGATGCCGCCGCCTACGCTGCCTGGGCCGGGAAGCGACTGCCTACCGAAGCGGAGTGGGAGAAAGCAGCCCGCGGTCCCCTCGGGCGCAAGTACCCGTGGGGGAACCGGTTCAACATGAAAAAAGGCAATTTCCAATCGGAGTTCACCCGTCCGGTGGGAAGTTATCCCGCCGGTGTCAGCCCCTACGGTTGCTACGACATGGCCGGCAACGTGTGGGAGTGGGTATATGACTGGTACCGTTCGGATTATTACCAGCATTCTCCTCAGTGCAACCCGAAGGGACCCCCGTCCGGGACGCATCACGTTCTCAAGGGTGGCTCGTATCATACGGAGTTTGCCGTTGACTTCATCATGAAAAGCGCCACTCGATACGGGAAAAACGTGTACCCGCAGGAAAACCCCGCCTTCGGATTCCGCTGTGCCAGGGATGCTGCTCCCGGTAAACCAGCAATCATTCAAAAATAAACACTCTTATTTGCTAATCAAGCTAACATTTTCACCTTGATAATAGTAATACTATGTGAGTGTAGCTAATCTAAATAGTTTTAATTTTTAGCTATTTTAAAGAAATACATATTACTTGACATAATTCTCATTTGAAACCTAGAATTAAAGTGATATTATATTTCTTGGAAGAAGTGTGCCCATTTTTCGGGTTTTGCATCAGTGATACTTTTGGGGCTTTGCACCAATGATACCTCTTGGGTTTTGCACCAATGATACCTCTTGGGTTTTGCACCAATGGTACCTCTTCAATGTGAGGGGAGACGGGATAACCGTGTTTATACCAACTTGTTATATGAAAAGACGCTTCACCGCCCACTGTGTTCTGTGGTTGGCGGTTCTGCTGGTACTGCTGCTCCCGGTCAATCACCTTGCAGCACAGGGACTGGCCGGGCAGGGAATCGGTGAAAACGGTGAAACCTACGTATTAATCAGTGAAGGAGAAGCGGGCGGAGTGTATGCCCTGAACAACCTCACCCAGGGCACCCAGGGAGTGGGTGTCCCCGATTTGTTGTTCAATCCCACCGACGAGGCCAATACAACCATCCGGGGACTCAAGGTGGATTCGGCCCGCCGGATCTTCCTTTTCAAGGTGATCGGTGATCCGAACTTCAAGCTTGTTTCCGGCCGGCCCATCAAGGTAAGAATCCAGACTTCCTCCACTACCAATGGATACCATTGGACCACCCACAACTGGCACGGTTTCAATACCACTAACCATTACGGTCACCACAACCCTGCAGGCCACTCCTGGACACAGGGCTGCGGCAAACCGGGTTGGGGCAGCTATGGCGTTTATGGTCCACTCACCGCAACATCCATGCCTGTTGGTTATGTTCCCTACGGTTATGGCAGCGCTTCTGGCACCGGCGGGGCCCCGAACTGCTCCAGCGGGTGGTATCTCTCGCCGAACAACGTGGCTTACCACAGTTTTGTCCGCTCAAGGACGCAGAATGGCACTCGGTTCAAGCAGAACCGGGAAGACCAGGAGGACGGTTCCGCCAGCGGAGGGAGCTCATATTACATATTCGCGGAGAAACAGTATCATAAGCTTACCAAGTACTTTCTGATGAACTGGTTGGATATCCCTGCCAACCGGGCTCAGAACTACAACAACCAGGATTCCATCCTGGGCAGCGGCTCCCTGAAAGCCGAAACGGAAGACACCAATATCGAACGGCGGCACGTCAACGGCTGCCACGACGGTTGCACCGGCGGCAACAACACCTCCAACATGTCCACCACTCCCTGGATAGCCGAGGTGGTGGTAGCCACCAATGGCGACGACTACCTGTACAAACGTCAGATCGGTTCCTCCAGCGGCCTGGTAATCAAAAACGGCGGGGGAGCCACTGTCTCCCCCGGTAACATAATCGGGTACCCCAATGACCAGAGCACCAACTACCTGGCAGTGTCCTCGAAAAACGACAGCGAGAACTGGGTCTACCTGCTGGGGGACGTCCTGGTCAGGGAGTGGATGAGCAACTTCGGTATGAACATCTCCGGAGTAAGTATTGACGAAGTCATCGTATCGGATCAGTGGTGGCAGGACGGCGGTATCGTTTTCGCCCTGGACAAAAGCAGCCAGAAGGTCTACAAGTTCAGGCGAGACGAAAACAACCAGAACCATGGTCTGCCGGAAGAAATCCCCGTCCCGGCCAGCACCGACTCTATCGGCAGCGACGGGTATGGCAATCTCTATTACGCCGTGCCCATGCTTGATCCGGCGAACACTTCGCAGTTCGTCCCCGCGTTCCGGGAAAACGGGGGTCATATCAAGAGCATCTCCTGGTCATGGGTAGATGGCACCACCTGCGCCGGAATCGCCACCTTCATGCAGAAAGTGACCAAGACGGTGTACCGCTACGGGTATGTCAGCCGCGAGGAGACCAGGCTGGTTCCCCTGGTCATCGGCTACAACGAGTACATTCGCTCGGTCACGGTGGACAATCTGAACCCGGGCGATAATCCAAATGCCATGCCTGCCAGGTGGGTTTTTTCGGGAGGGTATAACCAGACGCTAAGCGTAAACCAGGCGGTCCGAACAGAAATTACCGCGGTCAACTACGCCACACCGCCAAAGGTTTCCGGTTACCAGCCGGCACGGATCGATATCGCCGGCCCCTATTATGCCGACCCGGTGGAAGGCCGGATCATTGCTTACAGCCCGTCGAGCTGGACCGGGTACAAGGAGGGAGAGCTGTACATCTTCGGGGTGGAAAACCCGGCTATCCCAGACCTGAGCATCGAGGACGAGCGATACGCCGACAGGGCCATCAACATCAATTCCGGTGAAGGTACCCAGGCCGAAGGAGGGGTAACCGGCCTGAGCAACGAAAGCGCCTATCACTGCTCCGAGCAGGCGGTGGACAATAACAAGGACGGCCAGATCTCCGGTTCCCTGGACAACCTGAACCAGAAAATCAATCCCGGCGGCGACTGGACCGGCGGCTTTCCCGGGACGGTGGACTTCACTACCTTGAGGTACCGCTGGACGGTCCACCAGCTCAAGGACCGCTACGGAGTGGACATCACCACCCAGGATATGAACGAGGACGGCAGCCCGGACGGTCCCCGTAAGGTCTACGACCAGACAGGGGAAGCAAGCAAGAACTACGGCTGGCAGAAGTGGCCCTACCTGGGGCTCATCCTGGACGGCGGGGAGTACGAGCTTAAGATGGAGAGCCAATACCACTGGTTCAACTACGACCTGCTGCCCAGGGGTAGCCTGGCCAGTGCCCGCTACTCTCATCCGGGTGTCTACGTGCCAACCAGGGAGGAGGGTCCTGAAGCGGCCAGGGCTATCGACGGGAATACCATCGCCCGGTACCGTTTCTACGTGCAGCCCCAGGTGCGCGAGGATCTCACCAACCCGGGCAAGGTCGTTTGCCTGTCCATCGAGCCAAAACCCGGCGAGAGCCCCGCGCCGCAGCCCAACAAGGAAGACAGTTATTGGGTGATCAACGAGGACCGCGAGGTGCTCTGGGATCTGCAGGAGGCCGACGGTGTAGCCTACGGGGACAATCGTATCAACATCATGATGCAGGACGATCCGCCCATGCCCGACGGTATCGATCCCAATAAGGTGATCGGGCTCAGCTGGCAGGGAGGGGTCAAGCTTCAGCTGATCATCGAGTGCATCTATCCCGACAGCCCGTCGGGACCCCGGGCGGGCCAGCAGGCAGTCTCCACCGTGACCCTCACCCGGGAAGGCATCAGTGACGGGGAACTGCCAGCCGGTATGCGAAGGCCTCTGGGGCAGAGGATAGAAGATTTCAGGATAACCTCCGGCACGGATGACCCCAACACCATGATTGATGAATCATCCATCTTCACCACGCCGTGCGATCCGTACAAGTACCGTTTCTACATGCGGGCCACCCGGCTCTACACCTTCCAGGCCTACATCACCATCGACATGAATCCTCCTCACGGTCCGAAGATCCAGCAGGCGCTTCCGTATTTCAGAAAAATAGATATCGAGGCCCAGACCGAGGTGCTGGTCAGGGACACGACCCCACCGAAGATCCTGACCCAGATTGCCAACAATCCGATTTCCACCGGGGGGCATCATATTATATACGCCACTACCGGCGGTCAGCTCAAATATGCCGTGGAAGAGGTGGACCCGGACTTCCCGCCACCGGAAGCCAACCCGGACACCATCGTGGTCTACCTGGAGGACAACAATCCCTTTGACTCCTTCGGGGGCACCACCGACGACGGGTTCGCCAACCAGACCGTCGCCACTGCGGGAGGGTACGAGTCAAGCAATCCGGGGGCCGTGTCGTTCCGTAGCACGGAGTCCTCCAAGGACCGGTACACCAACCTGCACACTCAGGAACGGTATGCGCGCATGTTCTACGATATCTATTCGGTAGAGCAGCAAAGCGGCGGGGCAGCGGTGCGGCCGCAATTGGCGACCGAGTATCACGAGCTTCCCAGCAAGCACATCGACGTTGACAAAGAGAGTAATCTCGACAACCGGCAGTCGGCGGTGGTCATCAGCGAACAGGACGAGTTCTCTGGTCTTCTCGGTGAGGTTCCTTCCGTGGAAACAGGCCGCAGCTATGTGAAATACACCTTTGATATGGCTACCGGTTTCAACCCGGTGTCCAAGCAGCCCAGGACGGATACGGTTGATGAGTTCGGTAATCCCGTCTACACCTGGTCCGACCGGTTCAGTTTCCACTACGCAAACAGCTCGCCCGGGTGGGTTCCTCCTGCTTTGTACGCCACCTTCAGCGACTCGAGCGGCAACGTTCTCAGCGATGTCCAACTGGGTGAAGTGCTTATCCGGGACAATATCCAACCTAATCCCATGCTGCTGGTCGAGGTGGTGGGCCGGGAAACCGGCATAAATTTCGTCCCCGGTCTCCTGGCGAAAAAACACTACATGAAGAGTGTCAGCCGGTGGGATGATGGTAATGCCAGGTGGAAGGACGCCGATGAAGGATGGTTCACTTTCTTCAACAACGGTGACTGGTACGAGGGAGTAGTCGACCAGGTAGCCGTTCCCTGGATCTACTACCTGGAAATGAGCACACTGGATACCAGCCTGTGGGCTCCTTCCCAGGCGGCGTTTCCCTCGACCCCTATTTCTCTTACATTCACCGCCGTCCCTGACAAAACCAGGATCCAGATCAGGGGTGATTACAGCTCGGACAATATCACGGAAACACCGGACCTGGTGTTGACCTACACGGTACGCGATTCCAGCGGTGACGACGTCAAGCATGTGGGGGACGGCAAGGTCCCCATCAACTTCATCTTCTACGAGCATGATGATCCCGATCTGGGCCCCCGCAACATCATCATGAACGCCTATATCGAAGATACGGCGTTTGACTGGGACGGAAGTCCTTTCCCTAATCGCCGTTCCTTCCGCTACTACCTGCCGGTTTACCAGACCAAGGTGCGCCGCCACGTGTTGGAGAGTCGATATGAAACGAGCACCACGCCAGGGACACCGGGAGAGGGCCCGGTTCTTGACGGCGGTTCCGGTGAGGGCGGTGAAGGCGGCGAGGGTGAAGGCGAAGGTGAAGGTGAGGGTGAAGGTGAAGGTGAGGGATCATAGTAAGGCTGGGCACCGACTACTCGTCTTGCAGATGACTAATCATCTTGTTGATGATTACTCGTCGGCGTTCTCATGCAGGAGCGTTTCGCGGCAAAAATCGACAATCTTCGCCGACGCTTCCTTATCCACACTGTACCTGATGAGTATCTCCTGAAGCGTTTCCAGCGTGATGTCTGTTCCTCCCCACATGATCAGGGGAGCGATAACATATTTTTTACGGGCCTCCTCTATTTCATTTCGGGTGTAGAACCACTCTTCCAGGTGTGAGTCGACCATGATCAACGCTTCGGTTTCCACCGGGGGATCGGAAGCTTTTCTTCTGTCTGCCTGCCGGGTCTCTTCCAGGAGTGTTTTTCTCAGTGCGAGGAGTTTGGCCAGGGGAGTATCTTCGGGTATTCCATCACCTTTTACCGCCCCCGGTTCGAGCAGGGCAGGCCCTTTTTTCTCGTAGAAACGTCTTCCGCGATATGTCCGGTTGAGGACCACCGGCAGGTGGTTCCTACCCCCGACCTGGGCAGCCACCTGCTTGATTTCTTCAAGTATCTCGTTAAAGCGTGCTTGTGTTTCCCGGTCTGAAAGATACATCAGTGATTGTGCCTTCTCGTACACACTGTCGATCACGTTCTTTTTCGCATCGATGTCCGCTTCTATTCTCTCCCGGGTGGTTTCAAACTTCTCTTCCAGGTCTTTAACGGTGTTCCAGTACTGGCGCTCGGCAAGGAGTCTTCGCTCTTCGACGCTTTCGGGAAGTTGGGGGTCTTTGAGCGGTTTGACGGCCTGGTCGGTCCCCTGTTGCTTCATGTCAAACACCAGGGCGCGGGGGGAGCCGGCGAGGATGCGGTCCCTCTCCTTCTGGGCTCCCAGCCGGCCGTCAATCAACTCCCGCTGTGCTTCCCGCAGCTTGACCGTGGCGCGTTCGATGTCTTTTCTTATTTGTTTCTCTTTGCCAGCCGCCGCCTTCATAAGCTCTTTGCTCTGTGCCAGGCGCTTCTGCAGAACGGCTCTCTTCTGGTGGGGTAGAAGGTAATCTCCACTGGGGCGGAGAAAACGGCCGTATGCAGGGATGAAATCGGCCATCCCGGGATGGAAAAGTAGCAGCATATCCAGATTAACTGTGGCTATTGCGGCGGTAGGTTTTGCACCTGCGCTGCCATGTGATCCGGGGACTGCCGTTCCCCCTGAACTCTGGGCAACCTGCCACATCCGTTCCACCTTCCCATGCCCGGCATGGTTCACCGCACCCTGAAGCAGTTTCGTGGTCACGGCTGACGAAAGGTCCTCCCCGCCCGCGAGCAAAAAGGGGACCGACACGTTGTGGGTAGACAAATCATAACAAAGAGCAAACCGCAGGTTCCACCAGCGGGTAAACTCGGGTATATCTGCTGGAGTTTCGGTTCCCAGGGGAGCTTTAAGCGGGGTTTTCATGAGAGTTTTCATGGAAATTGTTTCTTCGGGGACAGGCAGACGTCCATGGGCGAACGCCGAGGTGTTGACAACCAACGCGATCCCTTTTTCATTTATGGTTTCAGCGAGAAAGTTAGCCAGTGCCGCGTGAACAGTGTCAGGAGCATTTCTTCTAATGTTCAGGCTTTTCTGCCTGTCCTCTTCCAGATGCCGCTGGAGGTTTTTACTCTTTTCACGAAGGGGTCTGATTTTGCTCAATACCTGTTCTATTTTTCCGTCTAGCCACTGGTCCAGTTCCCTAAGCTTTTCTTCGAATTCGTCGGGCTTGCTTTCCATCAGCAGTCTGACCGACCGCTCATGCTCTTGGAGGCACATGGTTTTTTCGTATTCAAAGCGTGAAATCTGTTCTGCGACCACCTCAAGCTTTTTTCGATGTTTCTCGATGGTTACGAGGTCGTCCATGAGGTAATCATTACCGGGAACATAGCCGTAGAGCGTGCAGCCCAGGAAATAGAGCCGTTCCATGTCTACCGCGCCCCAGAGGGATGCTGCTCCCCTGTCAGTCCCGGCGGTCCCGACGGCCGGTGAGCACACCAGATACAGAAGAAGTAAAGCAAAAATGAAAAATGCGGATTTCGGTCTGAGTTCCGATAAGAGCATGGTGCAGTCTTCCTCTCGTTCACCGCTTTATCCTTCACCTGTTACACGGGATTATTTCTCCGTAACTATCCATGCAAATACTACCAGCAGGACTTCTGCCTGGTCAACAGCGGCATAGTTATTTATCCATCTTATTTAAATAACGTATTGACGGTGTTCAGAGGCTTTGATATGCTTTCCTGCTATGGCTAAAAAGCTAATAGGAATCAGACGGGAAGACAGAAATAATTGGGAGCGCCGCGCGCCTCTGATTCCAGCGCATATTTCGCAACTGACAGAGAAACACGGATTCCAATTCATTGTTCAGCCCTCGGATATCCGGTATTTCAATTCCCAGGAGTACCGCTCAGCCGGGGCGATGGTTTCCGAAGATCTGTCCTCCTGCTCCACGGTCTTTGCCGTAAAGGAGATTCCACCGCATCTTATTGTATCCGGCAAGACGTATGTGTTCTTTTCGCATACCATAAAAGGTCAGGCCCATAACATGCCCCTTTTGAAAAGAATCATGGCCCTTGGATGCACGCTTATCGATTACGAAAGAATATACGACGAGTATAAACGGCGGCTGGTTTTCTTTGGCAACTACGCTGGGCTGGCGGGAATGATTGACTCACTCTGGGCCCTGGGCAGGAGACTTGAGGAAAGGGGATTCAGTACTCCTTTTTCTGAAATCATGCCGGCACACCGGTATGACAGTCTCGTGGCGGCCAAAAAGGCTGTCTCTCGGATCGGGAAAAAAATTACCGGTAACGG
The DNA here is from genome assembly GCA_964432985.1 of uncultured bacterium. GTDB lineage: Bacteria > Muiribacteriota > CAYSPT01 > CAYSPT01 > CAYSPT01 > CAYSPT01. The sequence goes on along the minus strand of CAYSPT010000008.1, from coordinate 91,703 downwards.
CCTGCCCGAAGAACTGACGCCTATGCTATTCGGATTTGCCGGATACGGCAATGTGTCCGGCGGCGCCCAGGAAATATTCGATCTTCTTCCTCATCGCGTACTGAAGCCGGAAGAACTCGAGTGTCCTGATTTCTGGCAGACCCTGGTTGTTGCGCCTGTGATAAAGCGCAGCAGGGTCCTCTACAAGGTTGTGTTCCGGGAGGAACACATGGTCCAACGGCGGGATGACGGTGAATTTTCCCTCCATGAATATTACTCTCATCCTGAACTGTACCATTCTAAATTTGCCGTGTATGTTCCCCTGATGACGGTGTTGATAAACGGAATATACTGGGAAAAGAAGTATCCACGTCTGGTAACGCTGAAGCAACTGGCCGAGATGTACGGCAGTGAAAAAAAAGCGCGGCTTCAGATGATCGGAGATATAAGCTGTGATATCGAGGGGGCTGTCGAGTGCACTGTCAAGTGCACAACTCCGGACAATCCTGTTTATTCCTACAACCCTTTGACCGGGGAGGTTGTGGATGGAGTATCCGGTACGGGGCCGGTGGTGTTGGCGGTGGACAATCTGCCCTGCGAACTTGCGCGGGAGTCATCCATTTTCTTCAGCAACCATTTGCTGGAATTCGTGCCTCAAATAGTAGACGCTGATTACTCGGTCCCGTTTGAAGACTGCGATTTATCACCGACATTGAAGCAAGCCGTAATAGTATACAGGGGACACCTCACTGCGGACTATGAATACCTCAAGAATTACCTGCCATGAGGTTTGTAGACCTGTCAGGCGGAGGAGACCCCCCGGGTAGGCATGGAAGCATATGAGTAAGCCCAACAGTATATGGGTAAACCTAACAGTAGGCAGTTTAGTGTACGTGGGTAAAACAACGAAGGGAAGTGATATAAAGTGGAATCAAAAGCCAGAGGAGAAATTCTGATTCTGGGAGCAGGTCTAGTGGCTGCTCCGATGGTGGAGTACTTACTCGATTTGCCGGACATAAAGGTGACCGTTGCCAGCAGTAAGTTTTCCGATTCCATCTTTCAGCTGGTGGAAGATCACCCGCGGGGCACAGCCCAGTCGCTTCTTTCCTCAGATCAGGCAGCGTTGCATGAAGCTATCAACAAAGCGGATGTTGTGGTCAGCTTGCTCCCGGCCCCTCAGCATCCCATTGTAGCCGAACACTGTCTCGCGCTCAAAAAGCATCTCGTCACCACCTCCTATGTTTCGGATAAAATGGAAGCGTTTCACGAGCAAGCCACGGAAGCGGGGCTGCTGTTTCTCAACGAGTGCGGTCTCGATCCGGGAATCGATCACATGTCAGCCATGGCGGTCATACACCGGGTTCACGACCAGGGTGGAAAAGTTGTCGGATTCCGTTCGGTGTGCGGCGGGCTGCCGGCGCCGGAAGCGAACACCAATCCCTGGGGATACAAGTTCTCCTGGAGCCCAAAGGGTGTAGTGCGCGCCGGAAGCAATCCCTGCAAATTCCTGCTGGATGGCCAAAATGTTGATGTCCCCGGGTCCGAGTTGTTCTCGTACTGTGAACGTATGGACATCGAAGCGGTGGGCGAGTTCGAGTGTTATCCGAACCGTAATTGCCTGGGATACATCAACTTGTATGAACTCCCCGAGGCAAAAACCATGTTCAGAGGGACACTGAGAAATCTGGGCCATTGTTCAACCTGGTATAACCTGAGCAAACTGGGATTGCTCGATGACGAGAAGCGCTACGATCTCAAGGGGCTCTCCCCCAGGGCGTTCCTGGCCAGACTGATCGGGGTGGATGATGAAGAAAAGGTCGAACAGGGACTGTGCTCGACGCTGAATATCGATGAAACAGATGTGTTCCTGGCCAAGATGCGCTATATAGAGTTTTTCTCCACTACTCCTCTTTCCGTTCAGGAAGGTACTGCGGCAGACGTCCTGACCGAACTGCTGCTGACTCACCTGGTGTATGACGCCGGTGAACGGGATATGTGTATTCTTCACCATATTTTTGATGTGGTCAACGCGGACGGGTCCAGGATGGTAATCACCTCGACACTTGACGATTATGGGATTCCTCACGGACACACTTCCATGGCCAGGACCGTTACTCTCCCGGCAGCCATGGCGGTCAAGCTGCTGTTGGAAAACAAGCTGAAGATGACCGGTGTCAGAATACCGGTATTTCCAAAGCTGTACGAACCGATTCTCAAAGAACTCGAAGCGGTGGGAATCAAGTTCATCGAGCAGGAAAAAGCGGAGGAAGCCTGATTTTGTCAGGAGGAAGCGTGAGTTTCACCTTGACAAAAGCCTTGTGGGACCACTATAATTAAATGTCAAAACAAGTAGTGGTATGGGCATAAGATAACGAGTAATAAGGCCCGCTCTGAGATTTCGGAGGCGGGCCTTATTTTCTCTGAGTGAAAGAGAGGTCTGAAACCGTGAAAAAGCTCCTCATTCCCGTTGCCGTATTTTGTTGCTTCCTGGTGCTTGGAAATCCCGCCAAGACCCTGGCTTCCGATATTCAGGTCATGTTGAAGGTTGTTACCGGTCTGGTCGAGATGCAGGTACCGGGTGAAGAGACCTGGACGCAGATAGAGGACAAGACATTACTGTCATTTGATGATCAGGTGCGTACCGGTCCCAACGGCCGGGCCAGATTGCTGTACTCGGATTCGAGTATGCTCAAGCTCAAAGAAAACACTCTGGCTCAAATCGGCCGGGGAGAACTGCGTGTTCTGGTCGGTCAAGCATGGGTCAGGGTTATCAAGAAGGGTACACATTTTCAGGTAGTGACTCCGACATTGATTGCCGGTGTAAAAGGTACGGTTTTCGACGTAGCGGTTGGCCCCAGGGGGAGATCGCAGGTGAGAACTTACAGCGGACTGGTGGCAGTAGAAGCCGGAGGAGAAGAAGTGGTCCTCGATCCGGGATATATCACTCATTCCGATGGTGGTCCGCCGAGTGCACCTGCTCCATTCGATTCCAGGAAGGAATCCAGAAGCTGGCGGTTCAGCAAGGTTGACATGCTTCGCGATAAAGTTTACCCGATCCCGGTGGGACCGTTTGGCCGGCAGGGAACAGCCGGAACAGTTAAGCCTGTGCCGTCTGTTGTCACTGGGGAAATGTCGTATCAGGAAGCGTTTACCCAGTACAAAGCAGTAATGGCACAATACGGGGCGGATTCCCCAGAAGCTCTCAAAGCCAGGAAGGTGTTTCAGGCAGTTCTTCAACAGTACCGCCAAAGTGAATAGAGCTCTGTTTTACTAACTGTTAAACTTCGAAAAGGAGCGGATGTAGCTAATCCGCTTCTTTTTTATTTAGTCGTTCTTTGAGTTCCGCAAGCTCTCGGTTAACGTCTTTTTCAGAGTCCTCGTTGCGCAACTGTTCGAATGTATCTTCCAGGTTTCCCGGGGGCAGGGAAGCGCTGAGTTCTTCCAGGGCTTCGTTTTGACGTTCCATGGATGATATCCTGTCTTCCAGCTGATCGAATGCTTCGAAAAGAGAAGGATCTGAGATACCGCTTAAGGTTTCCTGTATCATTTTCTGTGCTTCCGCATTTTTCTGGCGGGCTGTCAGCACGTCACGCCGGCGTTTGTACTCATCTATCTTAGTCGCCAGCTCTTCGAGACGTGATTTCAGCGTATCCACATCTCTGGTTTGTTTCTCCAGTTGTTCTCCCAGTGAATCAGTCAGAGAAGAAAATGACTGTTTTTTGATCAGCGCCTGACGAGCCAGTTCGTCATCGCCTTTGGTTATGGCCAGTTCTGCATTTTCCTGCCATTTGACGATTTGCTCCTGGTAATCCAAACACGTACTCTCAAGTTTTTTCTTGTGTTTGATGGTGCGGCAGACCTGGATTTTGGCGTCCCGGAGGCATTGCTCCATGTCCCGGATTATCTGGTTGAGTGTCTTTTCAGGATCCTCCGCCCGGTCCAGCAGATCGTTGACATTGGATCTCAGCAGATTGGCGATTCTCTTGAATAAACCCATCTTATATCATCCCTTCACACGCTTTTCCTGAAGAAGTGTGAGTGCTTCTTCAGAGGTAATCTTCCCCATTTTCACCTCCTCCAGTACCTGCCTGCGTTTCTCCTTGAGCGACTTGATAGTATCTTCCTGGAATCCCAGGGAATTAAGCAGTTCATCGAGCCGGGCACGGACTGTCGGGTAAGAAATGGAAAGTTTCTTTTCTACTTCGCGGATGTTACCTCTGGCGGTAAGAAAAACCTGGAGAAAATGGTACATGCCCGGCGAGAGTCGGCAGAAACTACATGGCTCGAATGTACCCGTCAGGGCGGTACCGCATTGACTGCACTCCAGTCTGGTGATGGAAAGTCCTTTTCCGCACACCGGACAGTCTCCCGGTGGCCTGTATCCCTGTTTCATAGTTTTTATCCTCCTATTAAAAGGATAAAACTAAATATTCAATATGTCAATTAATGTATTAAAAAAATTGATATAAAAATTGAATATTCGCATGTACTTTCTCCTCTGGCTGGTGAAATGATATACTGACAATGCGCATTTACGGTGTGGTGGTACATCGAGCAGCGTGGAACACCAGTTCAACTATATCCGGGAGGTGTGTAGGCGTGCAGGCAGTCATCATGGCCGCTGGAGAATCGACCAGAACCTATCCGCTCACTTTGACCAGGCCCAAACCGCTTCTGACTGTGGCCGGGGAGACAGTACTGGAGCATAACCTGAAGCAGCTTAAAGGATTGGTGGAGGAGGTCCTGCTTGTTGTAGGGTACCGGCAGGAAATGATCCGCTCCCATCTCGGAAGCTGCTATGACGGCTTGAAGATATCCTATATCGTCCAGGACGAGCGCCTGGGGACCGGGGATGTTCTTCGTTACATCAAGGACAGCATTACGGGCCGTTTCATCATCATGAACGGCGACGACCTCTTTTGCCATGCTGACATTGCGTCATGCCTTCAGCACGAGCTGTGTGTCCTGGCTGCCGATGTGGGGGACGCCACCAGGTTCGGACTGCTGAATGTCAAAGACGGGATTTTGACGGATCTGTGCGAAAAGTCGCCCACCGCCGGTTCCGGGCTGGGAAATACCGGCCTGTATGTTTTCGACCGCCGGGTGTTCGATATTGAAATTCCGCTTTCCCCCCGGGGGGAGTACGAGATTACCGATGTTCTCAAGGCACTGATTCCCACCGGCAAACTGAAGTGCGAGAAAGCGGCCGGGTATTGGTTGCCCATTGGATATCCGTGGGATCTTCTTTCCGCAAACGAGTTTTTGCTAAAGCACATGAAAGTCGATATGTCTGTCCGGGGTACGATTATGGACCCTGTGTATTTGGAAGGCCCTGTAGTGCTGGGGGAGGGATCGGTGATCGAACCTTTCGCAACCATAAAGGGTCCGGTGGTGGTAGGAGATAACACGGTCATCATGAGCCACTCCTATATCGAAGGTCCGGTCATGATCGGGAATAACTGTAAGCTCGAACCGCGGACTTACATACGAAAATATACCACGCTGGCTGATAACTGTCGGGTGAATGCGGATATCAAGAACTGCCTGTTTCTTCAGGGCACCAATGCCGCTCACATCAACTCGTACCTGGGAGATTCGGTCATCGGCAGCAACGTGAACATCGGTTCGGGTACCACCACCGCCAATCTGCGGCACGACGGGAAAAATGTCCGCTCGACGGTGAAAGGCAAGGTCGTGGACACCGGGCGCCGCAAGCTGGGAACCATCATCGGCGACGGTGTGCATACCGGGATTTTTACCATGATTTATCCCGGACGGAAGATCTGGCCGGGACGCAGCACGCTTCCCGGTGCGGTGGTGCGGAAGGACATTACCTGATTCCGCCTAAACAGCGGCGGATGGAGCTATTGTTAAATTTTGTGTACGGGCACATTTAACCAGTGATTCCAACGTTCTGGAGGTATGATTATCACCGGCTATGATCAGAAGGGTGCAGGACTGAGGCGTCTGGTAACCGGTTTGGTGCTGGTTCTGGCAGTCGTGTTCCTGGCTGCGGCGATATTTGTCATCCTGTTTCACGGTTCCGCTGATGAGCGTGTGTACGCTGCGCGGGTGGCTGAGCTTTTCCGCTCCAGTGTTTCCGGAGCCAACAATACCCTGAGTAAAATTCGTGAAGATACGGTTCCTCTGTCGGATTATCCGGAAACCGCTGATGATTTTTCTCCTGTCCGGGTGACTACCTCCATGTATCTTAAGCACTGGAGAACAATTAAAGTGGATCTCGATCTTCACCTGACTACCCCCGATCTCCTCGAGATGTCCCGGCAGTGTCCCAGGGTGCACTTGGTTGCCCGCTCCACTGCCCCCTTCGATGAAAGAATAGCCGCCACAATGACATCGGACCCGGACGCCAGGGAGAAGCTGGTGGGAATTTTTCAGGGTGATTTTGCCGATTTTTACCGTCAGGTAGTCAGCGCCGAAACACAGACATTCCCGATGGCGAACGATATCTATCATCTGAGCCTGGGACCGCTTCCCGACGGTGATGAACAGTTGCCGCAGCCTCCGCTCGTAACGGTTCTTTTTGCCAGCGGCGGGAGAGGCAGGGTATACCGGTTTGCTCCGTTCAAACTGGGAGGTGCCTACCGGGAGGATTCGCTGCGCCAGGCGTGCTCGTATGTCACTCACCTGTCCGGTCATGTTGATGATGCCGCCCGCCGGCTCGCACAGGGGCACCCTGAGGAGCTCCATCTTGATAATGTCCGTCTCTTCCTTCGCATGGGGATCGTCAATCACCAGCTAGAGCTCACCAACGAGGATGTATGGCAGGACCGGGCGGCTCTGCACTGGGTTGGAGAAGACATCCTGCCACGGTTTGAAACCGAGTACCGGGAATACAAGAAACGTGGAGTGGCAATTGGAGTGGACTTCCTGGGTGGGATCCGGGATCTTCCCTGGTGGACATGGTTGGCCGCTGCGGTATCGAGAAAATATCGTATTGGGCGGCAGGGTCTGGGACCGCAGCAAATAATCATCGGACTGGCACGGGAAGCGGCAGGGAACAAAACGGTACTCGAGCGCTACTACCCGGTACTTAAGGAGGAGGATTTTTCTACTCTGCGCTCCACCGTGCGGACAGTGCTCATTCCCGAAAAAGCCGTCCATACAAAGGCGATGATATTCGATTACATCATCACCGCCTTAAAGAAGGGACCGTTCAGCAATCCCCGCTTCCGGCTATCTATCAACACGATCCCGTTTATCAGCAATAAGAAGACGGCCAGGGAGTATGCTCTGTACCTCCTGGCTTTCCGGTTGTCCATGTTTCCAGAACTCAGCTCCTATGCCGCTGAAATGGTTTCCACAAGCGGACATCCCCTGTACGTATCGCTGCATACGTATGCGAGCATGTTCGGCATCAAACCGTATCTTCCGGGATTGTTTTACTGTTCTTTCAGAGACAACCGTCTGAAACGCACTGTGTACGCAAAATTCTTCTTTTAGCCCGCACATTACTGGTATTGAGTGCTGGCCGGCAGGCTTTTGAACAACTCCTTGAAATTCATCCCGCAGGATTCCGAGACAGGACCCAGCAGTTGTAGTACAAAGGGATTTTCCGGGTCAAGATGATACGCTTCGCACAAAAATTCCGTGATATATTCAATCATCACCTCGCGGGGTTCATTCTCCATAGCCGCTTTCATGCAGGCGGTGGTGGTGAGATTACACAGAACGCCGATGTTGGCCCTGTTGATATCGAATGCCTCGAACAGCAGGCTGAGGGCACCGTCGAGGTCGCGCTGGCTCTTGCGTATCATTGACAGGTTGTTGCGGGCTTCCACCGAAGCGGGATTGAGCTGTATTTCCTTTGCATAGCACTCGATGGCCATGGCTAGATTTTCGGCGGGAGACTGGTTGTTTGAGGCCAGACGTTGATGTGTATTGGCCATTTGCATGTATACACCGTGCATGGCTGGAAACTGCCGGTTGACATGCAGCAGGTTCTGGATGGCCAATTCCGCCTGTCCCTCCAGTGTCAGTTCCAGCGCCCGCCACCTGAGACCGGTGAGGTCAATAAATCCTTCGCCGCCGATGACCATGAAGGGAGACAGGGTTGGGTAATGGACGAGCAGTACATCGTACCTGCCAGCGGTTTTTGAAAGCCCTTTCTCGAACTGCTGCAACCCATCATAGATAGTAATGCAATGGAGGTTGATTTCCCGGAAAAGACATGCGTTCTTGATGAACAATCCCACCTTGGAATTCCTTTGATCGGCGTCCTTTTCCAATTCGCTCAGTATGTCGCCGTTAGAATAAACGTCGATAGTTCCTCCCTTGAACTGCACTCTAAGGGGATGTATATTGTCTTCTCCGGTAAACACGGCGATAACCGGGCGCGGATATTGCTCGGGCATGTAAATAAAGTCCATTATCCGGAGGTTTTCCGCGGTGGTTTTACCGTTATCACAGCCGGTAACAACGTGGCCGTTCGATCTGGCCTCGGCCAGAATGGAACCGGGCTCTGTAAAAGCGGCTCTGATCAGGGAGAAGGCCGGGGAAGCCTGGTAGCCTGAGCCGGCCTCCAGTAACAGGTGGGCTTTCTGCTCCAGTTGCAGGGTTTTATCCAGCCTGGTGAAGGCCTTAACGATGAAGTCATCCGTGTCCTCGGGGAGGGAAAAACCGGTTGTTTTTCCAGTGGTTCCGCCTTTCGATACGGTTTTTTGCTGTGCCTGCTGCCGGGCATCCCGCTGTGCGCGCTTAAGGATGTCCCGTCCCGTCCCGTGATCGATCATCAAGGCATCGCAGACCTTGTTAAGTATGTTCTTTTCTTCCGGGGTCAGGACACCGTCTTCGAAGGCTTTAAGCCCCAGGTCGTACAATAATTCGTCTGGCGAGAATTCATCACCGTCTGCGGCCGCGTTTCTCGCACGGGCAGACGTGACACTGGCGGAAAAAAGTTCCTGGTACTTTTGGGGATTGATCCTGATAAAGGATTTCAACGCCCGGATGACATCCTGCTCTTCATCGGAAATGTGCGCATCAGCCAGTATCTGTTGAAAAGCATACTCAAAAACCGTTTCACTGCTCAACTCTTCCCCTGGTTGCTCTGCCTGGCGGGAAGGTGCAGAAAACAGTTGCTTCAACTCTCGTATCAGCGGAGAAGAAGTGGTTGTCACGGAGGCGTAGCGGTCGGCCATATTCACTATGCGCTCAGCGGCCCCCGGGCGGGTGAGCGTGTACGATTCCCGTGCCCGTCGAAGCGCAGGTAGAAGGGGCTGAAAGACCCGGTCCGGCAGATCCAGGATGGAATGCAGCAACAGGATGAGATCCAGGAGGGCAAAAAAGCACCTGCTCCTCTTGTTGATAATAAAATTGATCAGGTCGTAACAAAAACCTTCAACGTGCTCGATCAGAAAATTCCTGTTCTCCGAGTTGGCCAGCCAGTCCGGAAAAGCAGGGGACTTGACGAGGTCCCCCGTGGCCTCCAGGTGCGTTTCGTAGAGGTCGGACCTGTCGGCCAGGACGGCGTTTATACCCGGTTCGCCTTCTCCCTGGAAAAAAATGAGGGTGAAGCCGTTGGTCATCCTGAAAAAGTTGACTATGGCTTCTTTGAGTACGGGATGAGCACAGTACCGTGAGGTGAAAGCAACGAAAAGATCGGCGCACGGCTTGTATACATTGTCGTCGGCGGCTCTCTGGGCTGCAACCAGAGCTTTGCTGAACAGGCAGGCAAAGGCATCTATTTCCTCATCACCTTTGAGCATTTCTTCGTAGTTCACCTGGCCCAGCCACCGGGCCAGTTCCCCTGCTTCTTCCCCGGCCCACAGCTCGATGGCAGCCTGAAAGGCCATGACTTTCGAATCAAAAATGTCCCGCATTGATTATCTCCTGTTCTCTAAAAGCGTGGTGTTGCCCGGTCAATTATATGAATAACCAGGTTTGGCATTTTTTTCCGTTTGAATCGTTACTATTGTATGATGCTTGCTGTTGTTACACAAGCCGTGGTGAAGATTCCGTTTATTTCACGAGCATACCTGCTGCGGTATAATAGAATGAACAGGGAAGGGGAATCCATGGAGGAGTCCGGAAAAGCACAGGCGGAGTCCGGAAAAGCACAGGCGGAGTCCGGAAAAGCACAGGCGGAGTCCGGAAAAGCACAAGCGGAGCCCGGAAAAGCACAGGCGGAGTCCGGAAAAGCACGTTTCAAGCCGCGATGGCTTCTGGTTGTGCTCGGATTTGCGTTTGCCCTGGCAGTCTTCACCTATCCGCTCGTGCTGACACTCACCACCAGGATGTACGGCCGGATAGACGATGACACCATGAGCACCATGTGGTATACCTGGTACGTGTCGGACCACCTTCCTCACCTGCTTAAAAATCCGAGCCTTCTCTTCTTCACCGACCTTTTGTATTATCCTTTCGGATTAAATATCTACGTGGCGCAGCCCCATATTTACATGGCCTGGCTGATGGTGCCCTTCAGGCTTTTGTGGGGGTGCCCGGCAGAGATCAACCTGTATCTTCTTTTAACACTGCTGGGCAACGCTATGGCGGTATTCTATTTGTGCAAGAAACTTTTCGGCTGCTCCTTGAGCGCGTTTGTCGCTGGGCTTCTTTTTATGTTGAACTCGTACTCGTTCCAGGCAGCATCGGCTCTCAAGTTCGAGCAGGCCAACGCCTGGTTTATTCCGTTATTTATCCTTGCGTATTTGCGGTACGTGAAGCACGGTGGCCGGCTGCGGGCTGCTACTGCTGCTGTGTTGCTTCTGTTTACCGGTCTCTTCAACTGGTTTCACCCGCTTTTTCTGGCGCTTTTGTTCCCGCTCCATGGCGTCCTGGTGCTGTTGAGAAAGGGGCGTCGCAGCGCTGGGCGCTTTCTCATCAGGGTACTGGCGGTTTGTCTTATTGCGGGTTGTTGTGCACTGCCGTTTCTGTACCCGTTTGTGAAGGCGGGCGTTTCAGGCGGACAGGTGCAGGGCATCTCTTCTTCCAGTCTCGTTCCGCTTTCTATGCCCGAGATTACAGCTACTCCCGATGAGCGCTCCGGGCAGACGGCGTTGACCTGGATTTCCCCATCGTTTTTCTTCAGTGAACCAGTGGTGATACTCTCTTTGCTGATCATTGCTCCCATGTTCTTCTTCAGGAAGAAATTGTTTAAATATAAATTGCCATGGTTTTGGATTGGCGGCGGTGTGCTGTTTCTGCTGCTGTCCCTGGGACCCGTATTGTGGATACCCGGTCTTGACCTGAAAATCCCGCTGCCTTACTCTCTTCTGTATGCTGTAGTACCTTTTTTCTCACGTATTGTGGATACGGGACGTTTTTCAGTGATGACCTATCTTTGTCTGGGGGTGACCGCCGGATATTCTTTTTCGGTGATACTCAAGAAAATATCCTCTGTTACTGTACGGAGAGTGCTCGGGCTGATTATAATAGTGATAATCATTACCGTCCCGGGTTGGCTGGCTGCCCGCTCACCTTTCAGGCTCAACGAGTTTCCCACGCGTCTCAAAGAATTGAAGATGGTGGCACTCAAGGGAGGGAACGTAATTGACGTACCGCTTCTGTCGGCGGAAGTGAGCGCCGAAGCGCTGTGGTGGCAGACATATCACGGTTTTCCGCTCCTGGTTGGACCCGGACTCAATATCGGGTACGCCCGTCCGTCCGAGTTCGACAACCTGGTTGAGAATAACAGCTTCCTGGCGTTTTTGGCAAAGATCAACTCATTGGGAAATGACGACCGGCCGCCCCACTTCGAACAACCTGACCTGGAAGCGGTGAAAGACCTGGGTTTCACCGTCATTCTCAATCATCTCAACGCTTATTTCCCCTCGTCCATGGAAATTAACCTGTCAAGCGGTTCCTCATTGAACTCGCGGAAGCAGCGCATGAGGGCTTCCAGGGCGCTGAGGAAATCCCTGGGAGAACCATTCATGATCACCCCCGATTTGGAGATGTACGAGCTGTGAACAAGGTCAAGAAACTGCTGGGTGTAGTACTTCTGGCCGGTTTTCTGGCGGGAACGCTGGTGGTGGTGACCTGGCCTCTGGCAGCCAGGTTCAATACCCACATGATCGGCGAAGAACAGCCCGTGAACGATGCCACCATATTTACTATCTGGTACTCGTGGTACCTGTCAGGACGGTGGAACCGGCTCCTGGCGGAACCTTCCCTCTTCTGGAAAACTCCGTTGTTGTTTACACCGTCGGGATTGAACCTCTACCTGACAAATCCCTGTTTCTACAGCATTGTTCCTGCTGCGGTGTTCAGGACGTTTTTCGGTTTCCCGGCTGATGTCAATCTGACCTCCCTGGTTTTTTTGATCCTCAACGGACTGGGGCTCTTTGCCGCCGCCCGGCTCTTCAAGATTGAGCGAGACATCGCTCTGGTGGCTGCAGTAGCCTTCTGCCTGAGCCCCCACACGTTCAGGACGGCCTTCGAGCTTTCCACCGACCAGGCAAATCTCTGGTTTATGGTCATGGCCATGCCATGCCTTGTTTTGGCATGCCGGCGTGGCGGATGGCGGCGGATTATGCCAGCGGGAATCCTGTTGGCGCTTGCCGGGGTGCTTTACTGGTTTAATGCGGCGTTTCTGCTGGTCTTTGGTCTGCTTTCTCTGCCGGTGACCGTGGTTATCGCTAAACGTGGCCGTCGGTGGCGGCCGGTCCTCAGACTCCTGGTTGTGTACCTGATCTTCGGGGCCATAAGCCTGCCTTTTCTCTACCCGTTTTTTCTCCAGGGGCTGACCGCTGGCCGTATGCAGGGATTGACTCCCGGGGGACTGCTGCCGACCCGCCTCGCTCCTGAAACGGCGGAGCTGGTGTTGACCGTTGATCATCCGGGAGAGCTTTTGTTTAGCCCGTGGACGGTCCTTGTCCTGGTTATATCTCTATTCGGGCTGATCGTGTACCGCGCGGGCCGACCGGTCCACCTGTTCTGGTTCGGAATGGCCTTTATTTTTTACCTTCTCACCCTGGGCCCACATCTGGAGCTGGTACCCGGGAAGCTCGAAATACCCCTTCCTTTCATGCTTCTCCAATATGTGATTCCGGTGTTCCGACGAATTACATTTTGCGGCCGGTTCAGGGTGATGGTCAATGCTTCTCTGGTATTCCTGATGGCAACCGCACTGTCGTCTGTCTTTCATCACAAGAATGTCAAGGGGACGGCCAGGAAAGTATCTTTGGCTGTTTTGTACATCGCTCTGCTGCTCACCGGGTACTTCGGACGGTACGGTCGTGTCTGCCCGGTGCCCGGTGCCCCGAAGGCGGCATTGGGAATTGCCAGGTATCGGAACATGAAAGTAGTTGACGTGCCGCTTACCATGGAGCGGGCGGTATCAGAGGGTGCCTGGTACCAGATGTTCCATGGCTTTCCCATGCTCACCGGGCCGGGAGCTGACATCGATTACGGTCATCCACCCCAGTTCGACCGCCTGATGGCAGAAAATCAGTTTCTCCAGGTAGTGGCCGAAAAACAGGCCATGGACCGCTTCACTCTGGATGAGCTCAAGACTGCCGCTCATTCCCTGAAGGAGCTGGGATTCGGGTTTGTCATCCATCATCGACTGGTCGATGAGATGAGCGGTGATGAAATGGGTGGTGCCGTCGAGTTACCACAGAACGCAACCGAACTGAAGACAGTGCTCAGGCAGGTGTGCGGAAATCCGCGAGTGGTAACCAGAGAATCAGATGTCTACCTGTTACCCTAACTTTCTACACTTTTTGCTTGTTATCGTTCCAGGCTGACATTTCCGGTTTCTGACGAGTGAGAGAAGTTCCGTGGTTTCAGGACATCTCCGAAGTTCCAGAATTTGACCGTTTTGTCTTTGCTGGCCGACACGAGCACGTCCCCTTTTGGGCTGAATTTCAGAGAGGTGATATCCATCTCGTGCGCCTTTAACGCGACGATACTCTCCCCGGTGTCAACCGCCCAGAGCCTGACGGCGGCGTCGCCTCCTCCGGTGGCCAGAAGACGGCCGTCACGGCTGAAGCTCAGTGCATTAACGTTGCCGTCGTGTTCGAGAGTGGCTGTCAACTCTCCGGTAGCTACGCTCCAGAGCCGCACCGTGTTGTCCTCGCTTGAGGCCGCTACCAGCGTTCCATCTGCGTTGAAGGCCAGTGATTCCACAACCGCGGTGTTTCCGTGGAGGAGATGTACCTGTTGGGAGGTGCTGATGTCCCACAGGATAACCGTGAAGTCTTTCCCGATACAGGCCAGTGTGTGGCCGTCCGGGCTGATGGCGGAAAATTGTTTGACCCCCCGGACTCCGCCCAGACTGGCTTTGCAGGTCCGTGATTTGACATCCCATATCCGTACCGTCCAGTCTTTGCTTCCGGATATGAGACGGCTTCCGTCGGGTGTGAAGTCCAGTGATACCACATCGGCGTTATGTCCGGTAAGGGTGGCTGTACTTACTTTCTTCTCCATGTCCCAGAGCATGATTCTGGCAGTTTTACTCCCCGAGGCCAGCACTTTACCGTCGGGGCTGAAAGACAGGGAGGCAACGTGACCGAAGTGCCCGACCAGCATACCCACCGGTGTCATCTTCTCCATGTCCCAGAGTGTGATGGTTGTGTTGTTGCTTCCCGCCGCCAGCAGTTTGCCGTCCGGACTGAGGGCCAGGGACTGAAAGAAGAACCAGATGTGCTGGTAGGTAAATATCTCGTCTTTTGCTTCCATGTCCCAGAGTTTGATGGTGCGGTCTTCGCTTCCGGTTGCCAGCACTTTACCGTCCGGGCTGAAGCTTACGGCGTAGACGTGCCCGTCGTGCTCCCTGAACGATGATATCTCCTTCTTTTTTTCAATGTCCCAGAGTTTGATCGTTTTATCCTGGCTCCCCGACACCAGCAACCGTCCGTCGGGACTGAACGCAAGTGATTCCACGTCCTCGCCGTGACTCTCCAAAATAGCCAATTCCCGGTGAAGCGTCATGTCGTAGAGACCGATGAGGGTGTCCTCGCTGGCCGAGGCTAACAACCGCCCATCGGAGCTGAACGTCAGGTGCGTGATGGAATCCCGGTGTTCATAAAGTTTCCTGATGCGGGTGAAGGTGCCGGTTTCCCAGAGTACGACTGATTCTTCTTCTCCCACAATGAGTGATTTCCCCCTGGGATTGAACGCCAGGGCCAGTATTCTTTTTCCTTGCAGCTTTACCGACTGGATACAGGTCTTCTTTTCTACACTCCACAGCCGGAGGCTGCAATCCGTGCTCCCGGAAGCAATGGTTGCATCATCGGGGCTGAACGCTACGGTCATGACCGGGTTCGTGTGTCCATGAAGTGTGGCGAGTTCCTGTCCGGTTTCCGTGCTCCAGATACGGATGGTCCGGTCATCGCTGGCGGAGGCGAGCATGGTCCCGCTGGAATCGAACGCAATCTGGTTGACGACACCGAGATGACCTTTCAGTTCTGAGCGGATTTCTCTGGTTTCGGAGTCCCACAATAGTATGGTTCCGTTTTCCTCTCCGGCGGCGATAAGACCTACGACGGGGCTGCAGACCATTGCTCTGATTGGAGTTGCGTGCTCCTTAAGCACGTGAACGACTTCCCTGTATCCACTTCCGCAGTACTTTGATTTCCAGATCAGCAAATCTATGTATGGAAAGAGGTTCTGACCGGTGTTTTTCATTCTTTCCCGGACATCCTGGAGTATCTTGACCGCTTCACCGTGCTCTTTTCGGGCTTCCAGGAGACGTCCCTGATTGAGCAGGCTCGTCAACATGTTTCGTTCAGCTTTGGCCCTCTGTTCTTGTGCTCGGGTCTTCTCTTCCCGGGCTATGTCCCGCTGTTTTTGCGCTTCTTCCTCCTGCTTGACGGCCAGTTGCCGCTGCTTTTCGGCCCGATCCCTCTCTTCCTTTATGGTGTTCATGGCTTTGGACATATTCACCTGGTATACTGAAGCGGCGATAATGATAACCATGACCACGATCAGGGATGAGGCTGCCAGGATCCGGTTCCGGTCCACCCATTTGCGGAAGATTTGCCACAAGCTGTAATCGATGGCTTCGATGGGCCGGCCGGAAAGGAACAGTTCGATTTCTCTCTTCAATTCCTGCACATTCTGGTAACGGTTTTCCCTTCTCTTTTCCAAGCATTTCATCATCACCGCGTCGAGTTCCGGAGGGATATGGCGCTCCGGAGCCCGCTGTGACGGCGGCATCGGGGGACGGTTGTTCACCTTGCGTAGGATTTCCCAGGGAGTTCTTCCGCTGAACGGGGGCTTCAGGGTCAGCAGTTCATACAGCAGAGCTCCCAGAGAGTAAATATCGGAGCACTCATCCATGTCCTCCACCGCCCCTTTTGCCTGCTCAGGCGGCATGTAGGAGGGAGTTCCCACCACGGAGCCGGACATGGTTTTCATGACGTCCGTATCCTCCACCCGGTCGGTGATAACCAGGCCGACGCACCGGTCATCTTCCACCCCGACTATCTTTGCCAGCCCCCAGTCCATGACATAGACTTCGCCAAAATCCCCAACCATGATGTTGTCCGGCTTCAGGTCCCGGTGGATGACTCCCCGGGAGTGGGCGAAAGCGATTCCGTCCAGTATCTTCAAAAACATGTTCAGGGTTTCGGTAAGCCGGTGTGCGTCGGAGGAACCGGGATCTTTCCTGCTTCTTTTGATGGTGGCGGCCAGGGAGCTTCCCCGCACCATTTTCATAGTGAAGAAAATGCGTCCGTCCCCGTCTATTCCCAGTTCGTGCACCGGGCAGATATTGGGATGTTCCAGCTGCCCCTGGACCTGGGCCTCTTCAACGAACCGTTCGGTGTATTGCCGGGAAGCTTTCCGCTTACCGGTGATAACTTTCATGGCCACCTCACGCCGGATATCGGTATCCACTGCGTTGAGGATGACCCCCATACCGCCGCGGCCGACTTCACCGAGAACGACGTATTTCTCCTTGGTGTCCTTCAGGGGCTTGGCCGCCGGGTGAGATTCCCATGCGGAAGAGTCCGCAGGATCCGTGGTTGACGGGAGACCGGTTTCTCCCCGGGACTCAGGTTTTTGGGATCCATCTTCCTGCTCCAGCGCTCTTAAATCGATTTCCGTCTTGATTCCGATCCGGGAGCTGATTGACAGAGATGAGATCCCCGGTGCCGATTGCTCCAATAAATCATCATCACCAACTGTGTCCGGTGGTGGCGTGAGCTGGATAATCGATCCGTCATCAAACGCAACGAACGAATCAATGGATGACAATTCGTCATGTTCACGATCGATTACCTGAATCATTTTGACTGCATCGGTGTTTCCCTGGTCCTTGAGAATTTCCAGTGATGAATGAGCTTTTTCAGCCACGCGCAGGTCTTTGTCCCGCCCCAGAGTTCCCAGGATCTTGATGGCCTCGCCGGTTCCCATTTCAAAGCAGGCGTAGGCGGCGCTGAGCTTCATCCGTACATCCTGGTTTATAGCCATGGCTCTCAAGGCCTCAATGGCCTGCTGCGGGTACTCGTCTTTTAAAGCCACCACGGCATTGGCCCTGACACGGTTGTTGTTGTCTTGCAGTGACGGCAGCAGCGACCGGAGACGTTCATGTTCCCCTATTAAACCTATTGCCTCAACCGCATTGGCCCGCACTCGTGACTCACGGTCGACTAAAAAGGGAAGCACCGCTTCACAGTCATCTTCGCCGCCCAGTTCCCCGATGGCTCGTACTAGTGCTGATTTTACGAAGGTGTCACGTTCCCTTTTAAGTGCTTCTTTCAGGGCTGGCAGCCTGGTTTTGTCTCCGGTTCTCACCGTTTCCTTCACCGCTGAAAGTCGGACATTGAAATCCTCGTGCGCCAGGTATTTAACCGCGGGATCAGTCAGGGCCAGGGTAAAGTAATCCGCCAGGCCTTCTTCATCATCCACGCTGACTTTTTGCAGCACGTCCCTGGCCTCAGTATGCCCGGTTGCTGCCAGGCGTTCCAATCCTCTGACCGCTTTGATCCTGACGGTTTTCTTTTCATCACGGCTGGCCTGCACCAGCAGCGGGAGCGCCTCTTCCCATCCTATTTCGGCCAGGGCGAAGGCCGCTGAATCCCGCCGGTTGACATCGGCGGAGCTCAGCATCTCCTTGAGCAGTTCCAGCACCTGTATGGATCCGTAGTCCTTGAGGGCCAGGATGGCGTTTGCAGCCACCCGGTTATCTTCGTCCTGCAACAAGGGCACTACCCGGTCCAGGAGTTCGCTGTCTTTCAGCAGACCTGCCGCTTCCACCGCACAGGCCCGCAGGCGGTGCTCCTGGCTGTCCAGGGCATCAATGACATGATTCCGGGCTCTTTCCTCCCCCACGGCGATCATGGCGTTGAGCATCATAGGTTTGAGAAAGGTACTCTCTTCACGCAGGTAGGCGTTCTGAAGCACAGGGAAGAGAGCAGAATCGTGCAAGTGGGCTGCCAGGCGGAAGCCCCGCCGGCGGTCATCCTGATCGTGAGAGGAAACCAGCGCATCAATTGTCTGCTCCATATCGCCGGTTAAATACTCTACTTCGATTCGCCTGCGTTCATCGTCCAGCGCTTTATCCTTGAGGAGCTTGAGCCCTTTCCGGGCCAGGTAGCGTATCTGGGCGCTCTCATCGTTCTCCGCCACCCGTTCGAGATATGAGATGGAACGGATATCGCTGGATCTCACCAGGCGGACGACAGCCCGTATCCTGGTTGCCTCGATAGGATTCTCAAGGTCGAATACAATATCATCCAGTGCCATAACCGGCTCCTCATCACAGTTAATCCGAATAATTCACAAACCAGTCTGCTGCGGCTCGAACATTCGTGAATTATTCAGGTTAATGGACATAGTATATACCGGTTATTTGTTTTTAGCCAGCGTGCCGGGGAGTAAAACCCCCAGAGGTGGCTGGTTCTTCATTCCATAGCTGCTTCAAAATACACTCACTTATAAGAAAATTTGTTAAAAATAAGAAAAAATGTGACCAGGGCAGGAAAAATTGAAACTAACATGATGAGTGATACATAAAACTATGTGACGGGTAGACAGGGGTGAAGTGTCACATGGTAACAATGCTTAAAAAAACTGATAACCCAAGAGCCGTTCTTTTTGTGGTGCTGTGCCTGAGTGTAATGTGTATGGCTTTCGGCGGCGCTGCCCGGGGTTCTGACCTGCTCGAATCGATCAGGGATGGCCGGGAACCCGCCCGAGAGGAACAGTTCGGGGGAACTGTCGGAGCTACAGTTGATTCTTTTGGGGACGATGCAGATTACTTTGGGGACGATGCAGATTACTTTGGGGACGATACAGATTACTTTGGGGAT
>CAYSPT010000008.1:13426-72404 GCA_964432985.1 uncultured bacterium | reverse complement strand
TATACAGATTACTTTGGGGATTATACAGATTACTTTGGGGATTATACAGATTACTTTGGGGATTATACAGATTACTCCACTGAGTACGATTTCCTCTTCGACGGAAAACCAACGTTTTGGAACCGGATCAAGGGGCGGTTTACGGATACCCGTCTGGTCTTCGGAGATTTCTGCAACCTGTTTTTCCTGACCAGCCCGACGGTGGAATTTTCTGTGCGAAATCTTCTCTCTTTACCAAATACCATATACCAGCACTACAAAATGGCCCGCGAGGGTGCAGGTATCCGGCAGCAAATGCGCCGTGAGGTGCAGCAAGCGTGCCGTGATTCCTACAACCGGGCCATGCAGGATCTTGAAAAGATCATGGCCATGCAGACCGGCCACAGCGCCACGGCGGAAAAGAAAAAGGGCCAGGTGCTTGATAACCTGCTCAAATCGGGAGTCCCACCCGGGGTGGTAGATAAGCACATGGACCATCTCGACGATAAAATTGCCGCGTTGAAAAAAGCCGAAACCGACGCCCGACAGACGGCGGAAGAGGATCGGCTTCGCCGTCGCTCGGCAGTGTTAAAAACCCCCCGGATAAGTCAGCTCGAACCCGAAAACGGACGGCTGGGCTACTCGTGGTGCGGTCCGACCTCGTTGAGAATGATTTACACTTACTACGGCCGCAACGAAAGCACCCGGGATATTGCCAACCGGATCTACGACTGGAAAGGGCACACCGGGACCTACTCCACCTCTATCGTCAGTGATGCCAATAAACATGGTTTTCCCGGTACCTATATAAAAACCTCCTGTGATTTCGAATTCCTGGAAGCTCGGCTCAACGAGGGAAAGCCAGTCATTGTAAACGTCGATGTCTCGTACAAGTACGGGCATTACATGGTGCTGGTCGGGCTGGAAGGCGACAGGGTGATTCTCAATGATCCCTACTACAAAGGTGTTCGCCGCGAGATGTCCCGCTCGGCGTTTCTGGCCGACTGGGACGGGCGCAGCCGCAGATGTATCGTGGTGCAGAAATAGAGGTTACCCCACCGGGTGCACGAGTTTCCGGACCAGGGGCATTTGTGAAATAGAAGGCACGTTCTAAGGGCAGCGTGCTGCTATTACTATTTTTTCAATCCGCTCCCGTTTCACCGCTATTGTTATTACTTCGCTGTACACCAGGTTGTATCCTGTATTGCACAGGATGTCCTGCAGCTCGTCCTGGGTGAAAAATGTAACCGTGCCCCGTTTGGCCAGCGGCCCCTGGGGGATGTTGTGGTAACTGTTGCTGGTGAGCCGTGTCCCCGTTCCGAATCCGGTGGTGCTTTTTCCGAAACAGCAAGTCAACAGCAAGGCGCCGGGACGTGCTAACCTGAGGTACTGCTTGTAAGCGCGCTTGATGTCGGAAAGCAGATTTGAATACAGAGAATAATGGTCGAGAAAAATGTCGAACCGCTCCCCCTGTTTTATGTGTGCATCCGGTCTGGTTATGTCGCCTAGAATAATTTCTGGTTTTTGTGTTACTTTAAATCTAGTGAAGGTTGCTGACAGGGACTCGACGGCGCTTGGCGAGCCGTCGATGCAGCTCACACGAAGCCCTTCTCGGGCCATCATCCAGGCGCAGGCGCCTTTACCGCAGCCGATATCAAGCGCCCAGTTCCTGTCCGGTCCGAGCATTTTTTTGGCTCTGGCTATAAACCGGACAGCTTCTTCGGAGGGATAACTTCCGCCCCAGTTTTCTTTCCCAAACAGCTTTTCCCACACGGGATCACCGAACTGCCGGGTTTGCGATGATGACACGTGATCTGCTCCTTTCATCATGTTCCGATCAGGAACTGGATTCACATCCACTATAAACCGATTACTATGATTTTCCCCGTTAGTATACACTAATAATTAACATTTTTCTGGCAAGTTTAATTTCCAGGTTGACGATTGTTCCATTGTTGCCTACAATTGTTATACATAATTGCTCAAATACTATTATAAATTCGGGAGATGAAATGATGTGAGTAAACGAACATTGCTTTTGGCAGTCGTCGGTATGGCGGTCTTCTGCGCTGCGCTTCTGCCGCCGCTTTCTGCCCAGGGGCGGGCTGAAGAAGAAGCGTATCTCGACAGCTACTTCGAGGAGTTTCACCAATCCAACGCCCAGACCCGCAATCCGCTGTTCGACCTGGCTGAATCGGATCCCGGTCTTTTTACCCGGGTAGTTAAAGAAGACCTCGAACTGGTCAAGTTCGAAGCCTCCCGCGCCGACAGCTTGATCAATTACCTGGAAAATCAGGAAAACCTTTTCAAGAAGGCCGCAGATGAAACGACCTACATCTCGGTTACCGAGCGGCAGCGGATCCAGAAGGACTGGGCTGTTTTCTTCCGGAGCCTCGATCGACTTCACCGGTATGCCGAGCGGTACGAACGCGATTTTCTGGACATGATCGCCAATCGCAAGGACAGGTATTTCGAAGGGTATTTCCTGGGTGTGGTGGCACACGCAGCCAAGTTCATCTACGGATCGAGGTTTTTACACCTGACTGGCGGGTCAGAGCAACTTCGCTCCCTTCTTAACTCGGCCTGCCCGGAGGAACACCTGCCGGAGGGTTGTTACGATCTGCTTAAACGGCGGCTGGTTAGCCGTTTCGCCATGGCCCGGCTCATGTATTTCCACAAGCGGCAGCGGTCCTATATGGATACTTTCTACAGTGGCCAAACCGCGAATTTCATCGACGCCCAGCAATGGATGTACCGGTTTTGGACCGGGACCCGGTGGATACTGGAAGCAGTAATCGAGGAACTTCGCGAAGATCACAGCTGGTTCAAAGCGGTCATTTCAGCGCCGAGTTTTGGTTTCCTCTTCAAACTGTACTATCCGGTTCTGACCACGGTCTCCAACTTTCTGGGAGACACCAAAGTCTACCGCAAGGACATCTACCTGATAACGGACGAGCAGATCGGCGGTATCGTTTCGCACATGCAACCCGGTGATATCTTTTTCGAGCGCCGCAACTGGTATCTCAGCAACATATTCATTCCCGGGTTCTGGCCCCATGCCGGTTTGTATATCGGGACATTCGATCAGGCCTGCGAGTATTTTGACCAACCCGAGATCCGCTCGTACTTTTCTCTGCTGGGATACGAAGGATTCGGTGACTACATCACCCGCAAGTATCCTGACGCCGCTTCGACCTGGAAAGCCCCTAACCACCACGATCACAAGCCCAACCGGGTAATCGAGTCTATCCGGGACGGCGTGGTGTTTAGTTCGGCCTACGAGTCTTTGGCCGCTGATTTTGTAGGAGTAGTGCGGCCCCGGCTGCCTCGGCTGGAGAAAGCTAAAACAGTCATTCACGCATTGACCTTCTGGGGCAGTGCGTACGATTACGATTTTAACTTCCGCGACGACAATACGGTGTTCTGCACCGAATTCGTGGCCAAAGCTTATGCGGGAGATCTGGAAAAGCTGGGATTGAAATTTCCGCTGGAGGAGATTCCCTTCGGCAAGAAAGTGGTCCAGGCCAACGGGATGGCCAGAACCTACGCCGAAGAATCCGAAACTCACTCTTCACAACTCGAGTATATCCATTTTGTCAAAGGACTGGAGCACGAACAGATGGCGATTGAGGGGACCGAGTCCGAATTCAGGCAGTCGCACACCTGGCAGGGTCTTCTGGAAGCCGGTCCCGGCGATGCAGCGAAGCGGCTCCGTCACTGATAGTCTTTGCAGCCGGTAATAGATGAAATTGTATCGACCATGAAAACACTACTTATCGTTCCTTCTTACTGGACCCGCCGGGAGTCTGAGGGAAGCAGGCCAGGGGACATCGTCTTCGACCACCCCACGTGCCTGGACCAGGAGGGCACGCTGGACTGGCTTCTGAAAAGCACCGGTGTTTTGTACGACAAAGATTTTTCCCTGGTGGTAATCGGTGTGCCGACGGGACAGGAGACTGCCTTAGAATCGGCCGTGGATCGTGTGATCATGCCCAGGCTGAAAGCAGTCCCCGCCGAATTCGAAACCGCCTACTTCGGTGCGGCACAGATGCGGCACGTACATGATATCCTGTCGCGGAACCGGCTTGAGGAATTCGAACATCTGGTATCCTTCAGCGGGTATCCGGGCATCAGGAACACGGGACTGCTGCTGGCCTGTGCTTTTGAGGCCGACCTGGCCGTATTCATCGATGATGACCAGATGTTCAACGACCCGGCTTTTCTCAGCAAAATCCGGGAGAACCTCGGACAGGATGTTGACGGCGAACGGGTGCAAGCCGTATGCGGCTACTATACCTACAACGGGGAATATCTTCTTAAACCTCGGAAGCATTCGTGGAACCGCCTCTGGGATAAGACCGATTCCATGAACAGGGCATTTGTCCAGACCATCACCGGACCGCCCCGGCTCAAAAAGACGCCGTTTGCTTTTGGCGGTTGTATGGCGCTTCACCGGGATCTTTTCCACAAGGTTCCCTTCGATCCGAAGATTACCCGGGGTGAGGATATCGATTACCTGATCAACGCCAAGCTGTTCTCGACCAACTTTTATCTGGATAACAAGCTGTCTATGGAGCACGATCCTCCTGACAACACGAACCAGCTGTGGCGGCAGGTGAGAGAAGACGCCCTGAGGTTCACCTACGAACGGAAAAAACTGAAGAGCCGTCCCGATGTACTCAGGCAACTTAGACCTTACCCGGCTGAATTTCTGGGAGACGACCTGTCCGAGCGCATTAAAGAGACCTGCACCCTGCTGGCGGAGGACTATGAACAGGAGGGGCGGGAGCAGGAGCGCCGGGAGTGTCTCAAGACGATCAGGCTATGCTGGATGCTTGATTCGTCTTCGGAGCAGGTCCTGGAGGACTACCGTGTTCTCAAGAGTAAATGGGAGCAGTTGACGGCCTGTCTCGAAGGACCGATCAGCAGCCAGATCAGGGAGATCGTATTCGACTAAGGCGGTCAGCCGTTTTTTCATGGTCAAACGATGATGGGCTGACTTATTTCCGGACGCTACTACAGCGAGCACACTCTAAGCTCTAACGAGCCATCTGCTTGACACTATTCTCTATCAGCCCTATACTATTTCATATATAGCAAACAATATAAAAAAATAATAGGGGGTTTACTCCACCATGAGCATTCTCATAGTGGATGACTCGGCTGACGACCGGTTCTTTCTGGAATATATGTTGAAAGAAGCCGGATACACCGAAGTGGTGTCGGTGGAATCCGCCCCCGAAGCCTTTCGGAAACTCGGTCTTGAACACCCCGGAAGCCTTCCATCCGAAGTGGACGTCATTCTCCTCGATGTCATGCTGCCGGGGATCAGCGGCACCGAAGCCTGCCGACGGATAAAGAGCTGCCAGGAGTTGGCGGACACTCCCGTGATCATGGTTACCGGACGAACTGACCTGACCAGCCTGAAGGAAGCTTTTGAAGCCGGGGCCATGGATTACATTGCCAAGCCCGCCGATGAAGTGGAGCTCACGGCCAGAATCAGGTCGGCCATAAGGCTGAAGCAGGAGATGGACAAGGTCAAGGCCCACGAACGGGAAATGCACAAGCTGCTTCAGGCCTTGACCGAGGATCTGGAAGAGGCCCGCAAGATGCAGTGCAGCTTACTGCCCGACCCGGCTGTTGCACTGAAAGGTGTGCGTGCCGCCTGGCGTTTCGAGCCCTGCGACCGGCTTGGAGGAGATTTGCTCAATGTATTTCCTCTGGACGACTCTCACACGGGATTTTTCATTCTCGACGTCTCCGGACACGGCGTAAAAGCGGCACTGCTCTCGGTGACCCTGAGCCAGCTTCTCACGTACCGGGCCAGCGGAAGCGAGCTGGTGACTGATGATTCGGGCAGGCTGAGAACTCCTGCCGACGTAACAAAAATACTCAACGAGCGTTTTCAGACCAACCTTGATAAATGCCAGTTTTTCACCATGATCTACGGGATCTTCAACAGCTCGGACGGAACAGTCTGTTACACTAATGCCGGTCATCCGCCTCTTCTGGAGTGCGCCCCCGACGGCTCCGTAACGGTGTGGAGTATGGGGAACTACCCGGTAGGTCTCGTGGACCATGTCCAGTATGAACTGGACACCCGGAAGGTGCAGCCGGGCACCCGTCTCTTTCTCATTTCAGACGGTATATTGGAAGCCAAGAACACTGACGGGGAACGCTCTTTTGATATCGAAAAGATGTCCGACCTGGTGCGGGTCGGAAGGACACTCGATCTTGAAAGTTGCGCGTCATCGGTCATGGAGACGTTTCACTCGTGGATAGGTGACGAGAAGCCGGGTGATGACATAACCTTATTGTCCCTGGAAATTACCCAAATGGAAGGTGCCAAGTCCTCATGAACAAACACTCAATCGAACAGGTCTGCATACTGATGGTGGAAGACAACCCGGATGACGTGGAACTGACCAGGCAGACCATCAGAGATACCAAGCTCCGTAACAACATACACGTGGTGGAGGACGGGGTGAAAGCCCTGGCTTTTTTGAGACGTGAAGGCATGTACGCCGATTCGCCCCGCCCGGACCTGGTACTGCTCGACCTGAACCTGCCCGGAAAAAACGGGCTTGAGGTATTGGAAGAGATTAAAGCCGACGACGATCTCAAGAGGATACCGGTGATAGTTCTCACCGCTTCGGATGACGAAGCGGATGTACTGGCAGCCTATAATAACAACACCAATGCCTATATCACTAAGCCGGTCGACCTGGAGCAGTTTGCCCGCATCGTGCAGATGATCGACGATTTCTGGATAAGTATCGTGAAACTGCCGCCGAAATAGGGACTGCTGGTTTTTCATCTCCCCAAAAGATTGTGAGTGACATGGACAAACAGACCAACCGGACGATACGGCTCCTGCTGATCGAAGACAACCCGGATGACGCGCTGCTGCTGAAAGCCAGCCTGGCCGAGCTGGCTGAAGAGCATTCCCTGCTTCCCCAGGTAGAGCTAAACTATGTAGAGCGGCTCAGGGAAGGGCTGGAACTGCTGTCCGATGAAGCGTTCGACCTGGTCCTGCTCGACCTGTCCTTACCGGACAGCGAGGGTTTGGACTCTGTCAGTGCCGTCTGCTCGAGTAATCCTGAGATACCGGTGGTGGTGCTCACCGGTCTTACCGATCTCACCATGGCCAGGGACGCTCTGGCCGCAGGGGCACAGGATTACCTGGTAAAAGGCGAAGTGCAGGGAGATCTGCTGGCACGGGCCATCCTCTACTCGCTGGAGCGCAACCGGCTGCGTTTGAAGCTCATGAAGTACGATGAACTGGCAGCCAGCGAGGAGCGTCTCCACCGAATAATTACCCGGAGCATCGAGGGTATCGTCATCGTTGATAAAACCGGGACGGTCCTGTTCGTCAACCCGGCTGCTGAATCCATCTTTTCCCGCTCCGCTGTTGAAATGGTGGAAAAAAACTTCGGGTATCCGGTTGACGAGGACCGCGAGGTCCAGCTCAGTATCGTGGCCGGGGATGGCGAGCTCAGGGCGGTGGACATGAGGACCACCGGTATAACCTGGGAGGATGAAGCCTGCCTGCTGGTGTCTCTCAGGGACATAACAGGGTACAAGCAAGCCCAGGAGCGGATCATCAAGCAAAGCGAGCTGCTGGAAGGTATCAATACGGTGCTTCTGGAGACGATCACCTGCACCACCGATGTGGAGGTGGCCCAGCGCTGCCTGGCTGTGGCCGAGAAGCTTACCGGGAGCGCCTTCGGTCTCATCGGCGAGGTTGATGAAGACGGGATGTTCGATGTCATTGCTTTGAGTGATCCGGGCTGGAGTCCGGCACCGAAGAAGGGTTCCAACGCCGCCATCATGGTGAGGATGGTTCGTGACATCATGCTTCGCGGTGCGTACAACAGCGTTCTCGATGACGGCCAGTCCCTCCTGGTGAGCAGAGTTTCCGGTTCTGTGAAGCCGTTGGATGAAAACGCGTTAGCTTCAGGGATTACTTCTTTTCTGGCCATCCCTCTCAAAGATGAAAAGCGGAATTTCGGCATGATGGTGCTGGCCAACAAGGAAGCGGCCTATGACACCATGGATTTGAAGGCGGTGGAAGCGCTGTCCATTGCTTTTGTGGAGGCCCTGTACCGGAAACGGTATGAGGCGGCGCTTCAGGAAAGTGAAGAGCGTTACCATCTCGTGTCCCGAGCTACCAATGAAGTTATCTGGGACTGGAACGTGAGTACGGACAGCGTGCGGTGGAACGAAGCGGTCACAGTTCACTTCGGGTACCGTCCCGGGGAGGTGGAAAACACTATCCAGTGGTGGCGCGACAGGATCCATCCGGATGACCGGGAGCGGATCGTGTCGGGAATCGACTGGTCTCTGGAATCTGGTAAGACGGTGTGGATTGACGAGTACCGGTTCCGCCGGCAGGATGGGTTGTTTTCTTTTATACTTGACCGGGGATTTATCCAGTATACTGCTGAGGGACGGCCGGTACGCATGATCGGTTCCATGCTGGATATGACGGAGCTGAAAATGGCCGAAGAGCGGCTCCGTCAGAGCCAGGACCGGTACCGTCAGCTCTTTGAATACTCTCCGATATCCCTGTGGGAGCAGGATTTTTCACCTGTAAAAAAGCAGCTGGATAAGCTGTGTGTGGCTGATCTGGAATCGTGCTTCGAAGAGACTCCCGAACTGGTCAGGGAACTGGCCGGAATGGTGCGGATCCTCGACATCAACACCACTACTCTGGAAATGTTCAAGGCGTTGAACAAGGACCGGTTCGTAGACAATCCGATCCAGGTGTTCGGAGATGAAACCTATCCGGTGTTTGCCAGAATACTGGCAGCGCTCTGGGAAGGAGAGACCAGGTTTGCCGACGATGCCATCACCTGGACGCTGACCGGTGAAAAAAAGCACGTTTCCATCGATCTTCATGTAGCTCCGGGGCACGAGGATACCTGGAGTCGGGTGCTGGTATCGATCATGGATATAACTGACCGGGTCAGGTCCCGGGAAGCCCTGAACAAGCTCGTCGAAGAACTGGGCCGCTCCAACAGGGAGTTGGAGGATTTCGCATACATCGCATCGCATGACCTGCAGGAACCGCTTCGCAAGGTAATGGTGTTCGGTGACCGGATACTCAGTCAGTACGCCACGGGGCTGGATGAAAAAGGGCAGGATTATTTTAGCCGGATGATGAAGGCCTCTGAGAGAATGAAGCACCTGATATTGAGCCTGCTGAAGTACTCGCGGGTAACCACCCGGAAGAAAACCATCGAGCCGGTAGACCTCAACGAAGTAATCGACGATGTTCTCTCTGACCTAGTACTTCAGATCGAGGAAAGTGGTGCCGTGGTGGAGGTAGGAGACCTGCCTCCGGTACACGCTGCCAGGGTTCACATGTACGAGCTGTTCCAGAATTTGATTTCCAACGGGATCATGTTCAGAGCGGCCGGCGCCGTACCGCAGGTGACCATCGAAAGCAGCTTGATTGGTGACGGATTCGTGAAGGTGTCCGTTCGGGACAAGGGTATCGGGTTCAAAATGGAAAAGATTCAGCGGATACTTAAGCCGTTCGGACGGCTGCACCATCGCGATGATTACCCCGGCGTGGGGATGGGGTTGTCAATTTGCAACAAGATAGCGCTAAGGTACGGAGGGGAGCTCGACGTCGAAAGCAGTCCGGGCGCCGGTGCTGTTTTTTCGGTGACCCTACCGCTAACCCAACAACCGGATGAGCTGGAATCACCCCCGGGAGAGAACCCTGATGAAATAGCCCTGGCTGGCGACAGCTGATCGGTGCTGCCGTTTACTTCCCGTCGTTGATCAAACGCTTGAGTTTTGTTTTCCCCTGGTTGATGATCTGGTTGAGAATGACTTCTTTGTTAACCGTCTCCGGTTCAGTATCAGAGATCACCTGCAGCCAGTGCTCCAGGGTTTCCAAGCTGATTTCTCCGGTAGCAAAATGACGCAGGATTCCGTTTCGGTCGACAAAAAACAGGGCGGGAATTGATGTGAGGCGGTACTTGCGTCTGAGTTCGCCTTTCGGATCGGGTACGAGCGGAAACGCCAGACCATGCTCCTGCTTGAAAGCCTCGATAGTGGCAACAGGCTCCCGGAAGTTAGCCGCCAGGATCTGAAACGGACCATCGGAATCGTAGTAACCGTTCAGGACGGGCAACTCCTCCTGGCAGGAAGAGCACCACACCGCCCAGTACACCAGGAGAACTCCCTTTTCACCGATATATTTGCCCAGGGACTGCTCCGTTCCTCCGAGGTCGGCCAGGACAAAGTCTTCCAGGGGCTGTCCCACCTGCGGACGCTTGTCCGCAGGCAGTTCGCCCAGGACGGATTCGTCCAGGGCGGGATCTTTCTCTACCGGAAGGACGCTGTTGGCGCCGCGTGCAAGGGATCCGGCCAAGAGAAGAACGATGAAAGCCAAAACGATACGTTTTGTCATTTTAATCAGTCGATCAGGCAACTTCAGTCGTCGCAGCCGCCGCAGCCGCCGCAGCCGTCTCCATCGCAATCGCCGCCGTCATCATCGGGGGGAGGCATGGGGCAGCCGCCACCGTTACCGCAGCGGTCACCTTCGTCGTCATCAACCGGAGGAAGGGGGCATTCGCCGCCGTCACAGTCGCCGTCATCATCATCGGGAGGAGGAAGCGGGCAGCCGCCGCCGTCACCGCAACCTGATTTGGCAACGGTCAACGCTTCGGCATACGGAAGCAGACAAGCAGTGAAGTAGAATACAGCCATGAAAACGAGAAGTGCTTTTATAAATTTTGACATCGAATAAACCTCCTGTGGCCTAAAAATTTTTTCTGGATTTGCGTAGTATATAATTATAGGCAGTATAAATTTTTTGTCAAGTTTTTATTCAGGATAGACCGAAAAAAAAGTTTTGCAGTGTACCGATCACTAAAGCCGGATATAGTAGAAACGAACTCCAACAGCGCTGATGGCCTGCTATTTTAAGGGCGGAACTGCGGAAGAACAGCCGATCAGTCCTCAATTCCGCTGAGAACTTTCCTGGCTTCTTCGATGAGCAATTCGTTCTCGACATTCCCGTTCATGACCTTGAAGTTGATTATCTCCAGGAACTTCTGGTTCAGGTGCCGGATAGCGTTTTTGCTCTTGACCTTTTTAAAGTCGATGGTGAGGTAATACTCCAGGCACCGCTCGTACTTTTCGTTGAAACACGTGAGCACCGCTTCTTCCACCTCCGCAATACCGTCCGACACCTCCACCAGGTGTTTCTGCACCGTCCAGAAATCCGGGCTGGTGGGTGAAACCAGGTCCTGCAGCTTGGTCAGGCAGTCCACCGCTTCGGCGTAATCGAAGAACATGTCCAGGTTTTCGCCGAAGTGAAGCACATCTGCCGGGATGTAGTAGCCGGGCAGGGTGGCCATGTCCAGCTTGTAGTCGTTTCCATCTTCACAGGGATACTCGACGTAGCGGTCGCTATAAACTATTTTGCCGGAGTCTTCGGCAATGCCGTGCTCGATCAGGTACTTGTAGCTCCACTTGGGGAATGACACCTTCAAATTGACCAGCACATTGGGGATGATCCAGAATTTGATCTTGTTGTTTTCCGGTAAGACAGTGTTGATTATTTCCAGAGCACCGGTCACACAGCTCTGTTTCAGGGTGTGATAGAACTGTTCACGATGGTCCTCGCAAGCCAGGTCCAGTGCGTTTTTGACCATCTGTACTTTCTGCTCGTGGCTCAGGAGAAGGCGGTACTGCTCCATAGTGTGCTTACGCTGGGAGACCCTGATTTGCATGACGTCGGTGTATGTCGTTATCTGGTAGACGAGCTTGAAACCGTCCTCGCCCCGTTTCATCCCTTTGAACAGGTCATACTTCTGGTCGGTGCGGGTGCGTGCTTCTATGGAGACGCTGAAACCGATGTCCCGGCTGCCGTCTTCTCCCAGGACACCGTCCTTGGTCTTCATAATGAAACCCAATTGTCCGTGCGCCGCCAGCCATTCGGGAGGGAAGTTTTCGGACTGATAGTAGATGTCCTTGATCATCTCGGGCTTGATGGTGGTTCTTTTGAATACGGGCTCCAGGGTGTCAAGGCTGGTCCCTTCGCCAACCAGTCCCCACCTGACATTGTCCAGAACGTACTCGCTTCCGTCCTTGCTGCTGGAAACCAGCTCGGGGTGACGCTGAAGGGTGTTGAAAGGGGCCAGGGCGTAGCAAGCTGCCGCCACACAGAGTGATAGTACAACCAGTACTGCTGCAATACTTAGGATTCGCTTCTTCACGATGACACTCCCTTACCTTTGATAATCACGACTTTTGCATGTACACTTCCAGCAAAGGAGAAATATAACATTCATTCTTAATGCGGGCACACTTCTCCCAAGCCAAAACCAATGCCATAAAACAACGGCATCGAAACCATTATAGTTGGACACACTCCAACTGTCAATTCAGTACAAGTATAGAGGCTATGAAAGAAATAAGTTACAAATCCGTGCTTGGCATTCTACTTTTTTTAAATTTTCCTCACTACATCTACCGGTTTTGAAAAGACAGAATCAATGTCCCTGAATTCATCTCTATGCTAATTATCATTTCACAGTTGACGTTGGTGTCATTGATGAGTATGTTGGCGTTGGCGCTCTCGATGAGAGCGTTGGCGTCCTCGATAAGAAGGTGTAAAATAGTTATGATGTTTCTAAGGAGCTGACTTATGACGGAGAACGCTGTGGCAGTCCGGCCGTTCGCGACCGTATATCCCCTGGTCCTGGTGTTAATTCTAGCGGTCCCTCCACTTCTGTGTGCTCTTAATTTCGAGGTGTTCGTCCACCACCAGCGGGGAAAATTCTACTTCGAGACCGGGCGCTATGATCAGGCCCGGGAATCGCTGGAACAGGCCATGAGAGTGGAACCCGAGCACCTGGACAGCCGGGTTCTTCTGGGGAGGACCTACGTGGCTATAGCCCGGAAGAGCACAGATTCTCACACCCGCCTGGCATTTTTTCTCAAGGCCCGGGACCTGGAGACGGGGGTGACCGGTTTACCCTCCGAGGAAGAGCTGTCCGAAGCCTATATTGGCTCGGCTGATGCTGCCTCGGACCTGGAAACAAAGCAGGAGCTTTTACAAAACGCTCTGGAGATTGCCCCAGGCCGGAGAGTGTACCGGATACTGAAAAGGATGAAGGCTCTGGCCGACCTGACCGGGAAGTATCGGCCTCTTTTGGACTATACCTACTTGTGGTACCAGCGGCGCCGCACCGAAACACTCAGGCAACTGGCGGTGGAAACACACTGCGCCGCTGCCGAGCACCCGGTATCGGTCCCGGAAAAAATAAGTTTGCTCACCACTGCTCTGAAACTGCGGCCGGCAGATGATTCCATCAGGCAGAAAGTGGCCCTGGCTTACGTGGACCTGGCCGGAGTGGCCGGGCTTGCCCGGCGTCGTATCGCCATCCTGGAAGAAGCGCTTACATTCGACCACACCTGCGCCCCTGCGCGCACGCAGTTGGCTGCCGCCTGTGTCGAGGAGGCTGAATTTGTCGGGGGGGCAGATTTTGCCAGGGGGATTGATGCCGTTTCGTCTCTACTGGAAAAAGAAGCGTGGTACCGACGGGCTCTGGACGCGGTCCCGGGCTACGAACCGGCCGTCAGGGGAATGGCCGCGGTCAACCTGGAAAGGGTTCCGGGAATCGAGGACGACACGGCCCGCCTCGACCTGCTGCAGGAGGTCATCGAGATCATCCCGGTAATCAGGGCCTACTACGTTATGGCCGGGGAGTCCTACGGGCGAGACGACCACCTTAACCGCATCGAGGCGCTTCGGCTGGCGATGAGGGAGAATCCGGACAACGAAGAAATCCGGAAAGAACTGGCAGATGAATGTTTTCATCTGGCACTGTGGTCACACTCCCCGGCTGAAAAAATGAAGTGGTACGATATGGCTTTGAGTTATTTTCAGGAGCACATTCCGGCTCTGCACAACTACGGGGTTCTTCTGCAAAAAAAGGAACTAATCGACGAGGCCATCATCAAGTACAGGGCTGCGATCACCGGTGACTCCCGGTACGCACCTTCCTTCTTCAACCTGGGGCTTCTTTACTGGATTAAGAAAGACGATCTTCCTCTGGCCATAAAGAGCTTCCGCCACTACCGCCTGCTGGACCCGGCCAGCGCTTCCAGCCATAAGGTGGCTGTGTGGATCGAGCGGCTGGAAAAAGAGTGGGAGCAGCGTGAACTGGCGGTTGAGCGCCGGGAAACAGAAGCTCGCCGCCGGGAACTTGAGGAGCAGCATGACGAACTCAAACGCCGGCAGGAGCAGTTGAAATGAACCGGTTGGCCATTACCCGTCTCGCTTCCGGTGGGCTGATAACCAACTATTACTGCTCCTCGAGGTGCCGGCACTGCCTGTATGGCTGCTCACCTGATTGGGAGAAACGGTACATCACCAGAGATCAGGCGGGGGATAACTTCCGGGCCGTTAAATCGCTGAAGTGCCGCTCGGTCCACATTGGCGGCGGAGAACCGTTTTTGAATCCCGACGGCTTGAAGGAAGTTGTGCGGGAAGCTTTCGACCAGGGTGTG
Source organism: uncultured bacterium (assembly GCA_964432985.1). Classification (GTDB taxonomy): domain Bacteria; phylum Muiribacteriota; class CAYSPT01; order CAYSPT01; family CAYSPT01; genus CAYSPT01. The sequence goes on along the minus strand of CAYSPT010000008.1, from coordinate 57,887 downwards.
TCCATCGAGTATATTGAAACCAACTCGTCCTGGTTCATAGACGAGCCAGGTGCCGTGGAACTTCTGAGCGAGATACGTCATCTGGGAGTGAGCACCCTGCTGGTGTCGATCAGCCCCTTTCACAACGAACACATTCCGTTCAGGAAGGTCCTGGGAGTAATGGAGGCCTGCCGTCGTTCGGGGTTGACTGTTTTCCCCTGGGTGCAGGGATTCGTCTCCGACATATCCTCGTTCGATGTGGACACCATTCATTCGCTCAAGGAGTACACCGGGCGGTTCGGGGCCGGCTACGTGGCCGGCATCCCCGACCGTTACTGGATGCATTTCGGCGGCCGGGCCATCGAGACGTTCCGTGATTTGTTTTCTCCCCGGCCGGCCTCCATCATCGCCGGTTCCTGCTGCGGGTGCCGGGAATTGGCCGACACCTCTCATTTTCACCTGGACCTGTTCGGCAACTACGTACCCGGTTTATGCAGCGGATTAGCCATACGTTCGCCGGACCTGAGACGGCCTCTTACGGTAACCGATTACCCTATTATCACTACCCTGTTCAACCGGGGAGTTGCCGGATTGTATGAAATAGCCGTCAGTGAGTACGGATTTGCCCCCGCCGATGGTTACTTATCAAAATGCCACCTGTGTCTTTCTATCAGAAAGTACCTGGTGATGGTGAAGAAGATTGACTCACCGGAGCTCCAACCGAACCAGTTTTACGAAAACGTTTAACCGGGTTAAAATCGCCAGGCGTTTGCTTCCGTAAGAATAAACAAGCGCTCTCAAAATGGTATGGTATAGTTGATTCAAGGGGTGGTAGCGATGAAACACAGAATTCTCACTCTGTTAGTGGCAGCACTGGCAGTTGCCGCTTTACTCTTTGCAGCGGTCCCGGGCCGTTCCGAGATACTGTGGCTTCAACGTCCGGGTATGGTGTCCGTGGACCATGAGGATATCGTTTTTGTGCTGGCCGAAGACGAAGTTGCCTCGGACCAACCCGCCCCGGCGTTGGCGGTGCTCGATAGGATGAAACAAAAGCGTTTGGCATTATTCGGGCAGATGAAAGCGGGGCAGGAGTTCCAGGTCCGGTTCTGGAAAGCCAGGGTGCTCAGTGCTTCCCGAAGTGAGATCAGGCTGGAGGTGACCTCCGCAGATCAGGAAGTGCACACCGGATTCGGGACCTTTTTCGACCTCACTCAAGACGATGTGATTTCCATCCCCGGTTCCCTGAATATCAGGGTGGTAAATATCAACTATGTTCCCCTGGACGGCAGGCACTCCGTGGATGTGGAGGTGGACCGCAGCGACCGCCATTTTCCCCTCACCCTTAAACCGGAGCTGAAGGTCAACCTGGGTGTGGCCCAATTTTCCCTGGAAAATGTGGCGTCATTCAACCGGTTTTCCCTTGTCGTGGAACCGCCGGTTCCGGTTTCCGCCGTCACGAAAAATTCCCCCGTCCCGGCGGCGTCTGAATCTGCTATAAGTGAGAGAATACAGGTCCTGGCCCGCTCCGAAACGGGAGGAAATCCACTCGATACCATGATATCGTTCAAGATCAGACGTGGGGATGACCGGGCCAGGTTCATCAGTAAATTGGTTGAAAAGGCTGGTGTCCGGGTAAAGGGGCTCGACACGGTCATCGGCCAGGAAAAAGTCAATATCACCATTGACTCCGCTACCGTTGCCGAAGCTCTATCTGTCATTTTGAGATCGCGCTGGTTTTTTACCTACAATAAAGTCACCGAAACAGTCATTATCGGAATAAAGTAGACTGTCGGGATACATTCGAAGCACAAAGCACGCCGTATGAGTTACCCTGCAAAAATATGCTGCCGTGAGTGCTTATTTAAGACCGGCCAGCCCTTCTTCCTGTGTGTCGAAGATCCTGAATATCTGGTCGAATCCGGAAATCTTGAAGATGGTGTAGACGTTTTGCCCCAGGGCGCAGAAGATCAGTTCTCCGCCCGTCTTTTTCATCCTTTTTGCGCCAGCCAGTATGGCTCTCAAACCCCTGCTGGAGATGTAGTCGGTTTTCGAGAAATCACAGAGAATTTTAAGAACACCTTCATCTATCAGGTCAAGCAGCTTGTCCTGCACCGCGTCGGCTGTCTGGAAATCGAGATTCTCGGGGAGCTTTACTATTATGATGTCATTACGCTTAATAATTCTCAATGGTGTTCCTCCTGGTCGGTCCGTCTACGAAATGTCGGTATGGCGCTGCGACGGCCATAGTACCTATCGTAAATAAAATGATCGCTTTTGTCAAATGGCCTCTTTCTGCTCAACAGCCTGTCTTTCGGTGCATTGCTGCCTGGCAATACGCTTGCTCAAACGTGATTAAAAACATTTCCGTCGATTCAGTTGAGAAGTTTGTTGTTGCTTGTAGCAGTATAAACTATTACATTAGAAAATAACATGGTTAACATCTGTGACAAAAAAAAGTCGTTTATTGTCCGTGCCGGTATTTCCATTGCGCTCTGCCTGGGCCTGGTAGTGCTGGCGGCCTGCGGATGCACTCCTGCAGGTAAGAAGAAAACGCCGTCTGATACCTCCATGAGCACGGATAAGAATGATCCTGGCAGAAATCCCCCTGTCCCGGCTGCAAAACCTCCTTCACGGATCCTCATAATCGGGAATATCCCCTCCGAAAATGTTCTTGAAAAGGAACAACGCTATGTGCCATTGTGCCGGTACCTGGAGCAGAAGATACAGGCACAGGTAAAATTCACCTTCGAGCCTGATTATGATTCCATTGTGAGGGGAATGAAAAGACGGGAGTACGACCTGGTCATGCCCGGCAGCCTGGGATATGTCAAGGGACATTCAGCAGGTTACAATGCCATCCTGGCGCCCATGAGCAATGCTCCTTATTACCAGGGTATGCTCATTACCAGGGCAGACAGCGGCATAAAAACACTGAGCGATCTTAAAGGCCGATCCATCTGCTTTACCGATCGAGGTTCCGCATCCGGTTACCTGTATCCCATGGTGCTTCTGCGGGAAGCCGGCCTGGTGCCGGACAGGGATTTTACCGCAGGTTTCGTCAAGGGACACGACAATGTGGTGCTTAATGTCTTTCTTAACCAGTATGATGCCGGCGCCTGTTTTCATGGGGCCCACATGGAGGTGTACCGCTCGGAGCCGGAGAAGAGCAAACAGATCAAGGTGATTACTCTGACCGAGAAAATATACAACTCTCCCATTGCCGCCCGGGACGATCTGGAGCCGGAACTGGTAGAAAAAATTGTTGAGGCTTTCTGTTTTCTCGACCGCACCATGGAAGGCCAGAAAATACTCACCATCCTGGGCGACAGACTGACGGATTACGTCGTGGTTGATGACAGTTATTACGACAGTGTCCGTAAAATGCTGCGCTATGAGCTGGAGATGGAAAAGAACTGAGGAAACTGCCATGAAAAACCTCTTCGGTATACTGCCGTTTCGCATCAGGACAAAAATCGGGTTGCTGGTAGTGCTGCTGGTTATACTACTCATATCCTCGGTGACCGTGATTTACATACACAGCGCGCGCAAGCGCGTTCAGAAAGACCTGCAGGACCGTACCGCCACCCTTACCCGGGTGCTGGGAATCATGACTGTGCAAGCGCTCAAAGAGGGGGATTTTTCCCGTCTGAGAAAAGCGCTCGAGAACCTGGTAGAAGTAGAAGGAAGCGATATCATCACCATCAGTATAACCAAGGTATCGGAGACCACCGGAAAAGAGACCGAAGTGGCCGCTGCCCGCAACACCCGTTTCCCGACCCGGTCAGCGTCGTCCTGGAAGCCCGCAACACCTCAGCCAATCACCGGCCCAGCGGGGGTTGTCGGCTACATATATACGGAATTTTCTCTCCAGCGGTTTACCTCCACCATGCACGAGATTCGTAACTACTCCCTGATGCTTGCGGGAGGATTCATCATCCTGGGAATTATCAGCTCTATCGTACTCAGTCGGCTGATTACACGTCCTATAGAAAACCTGGAGAAAACTGCCCAGGTTGTTTCCCGCGGCGATCTCAATGTCGAAGCCAGCGTTGCCTCCAGAGACGAACTGGGTCAGCTTGCCCGCACGTTCAACGAGATGATACTGGGATTGAAGCAAATCGAAAAAGCACGGAAATACCTTTCGCATTCGGCCTGGCTCGAGGTGCAGAAAAGCGCCGGAACCAAGTTGTATCTCGGCGGTGAGAGTCGTGACGTCACCGTTTTATTTGCTGATATCTGTGATTTTACCTCGATCTCTTCCCGGTTCCCTCCTCACGAGGTGGTTTCCATCCTGAACGACTATTTCGGCGTGGTGGTGGACACCATCGTCAAGCATCACGGTGTTCTGGACAAGTTTATGGGCGACTGCGCCATGGCGGTCTTTTACTCCTCCTCTCTCGAGGACAGCGCTCGAAATGCAGTGTTCTGCGCCATGGAAATCCAGGATAAAATGACCGAGCTGAGCCGTACCCGGTACATGTATCAGAAAGTCACGGTTGAAGTAGGGATCGGAATCAACTCAGGGCGGGTGGTTTCGGGCAATGTGGGATCCAGACAGCGGATGGAGTACACAGTTATCGGCGACACGGTCAACGTGGCCTCGCGTCTGGAAAAACTCGCCAAGAAGGGAAAACATAGCCGGATTCTGGCGGGCAAGGAGACCCGCGATCTGCTGCAGGAACTGGTGGCTTTCGAAGAGCTGCCCCCAACTACATTGAAGGGAAAAACTGAACAGGTCCCGGTCTACGAGGTCAAACAGCTGAAAGGTCTGGAGGAAATACTGGAGAACTTCAAGTCGGATAACCTGGAGCTGAAAAAGAACAGTATCGAAGTGCTGGGCCGCAGCAAGAATCCCTCTGCCCTCACTCACCTTCTCACCTTCCTGAGCGATCCCGATCCCGCCATACGAATGGCGGTTACCAGCGCCCTGTCCCGCCTGTCCGATCTTCCCCTGGCGGCTGATTCGGGCACTTCGCTGAAGGCAAAACTGGTCCGGGCGGTAACAGCGGAACAGGACAAGAAGGTGCTGGCTACGATCGTTCAGGCACTCGGTTTTGTCGGCGATGCACAGCATGAAAACCTGTTGGCTTCTTTCCTGGAAAATCCCGATGCCCGGGTGAGGGCCAACGCCATTGAAGCGCTTCTCAACACTGGTGCTCCCTCCATAGTCACCCTGGTCCGGCCGCTGATAGACGATATCAACAACCGGGTCAAGGCCAATGCCGCCATAGCGTTGTGGCGAAACGGCGAGTACGGAGTAATCGACAAGCTGGCCCAGATGTTGAGAAATCCCCGGATGCTCATGCGGGCCAGCGCCGTGTTCGCCCTGGGTGAACTGGGGACCGTTAAAAGTATGGAGATGCTCATAAACGTTCTCAAAGACGAAAATCAGGAGATTTTCTTCAATGTGTTCGAAGCCATCCAGAAAACGGTGGACACTCTGATTTCGTCTCTGCACGATCCCAACCGGGAGGTGAAAATGCAGGCCGTCAAAGCGTTGGGAAAGATAGGTGACAAAAAAGCTCTGTTACCTTTGATGAAGCTGCTTTACTCCGCGGACGTCATGATGGCCGAGATGATTCTGGAATCCATCGAGATGATCGGGGTACCCAAGGAGATGATACTACTCATGGAGAAGTACCAGAAGAACCAGCAGATATCCTCATGAAACATACGTCATCGTGAACAGGCATACAGCGTATTCATACGGTCCACTAGCCGCTTGCGCAGTTTTCGTCCTGGTCTGCCTTATTTCCCCCGATGCACTGAGGTGCCGGGAAAACGGCGAAATGAACTCCCTGAAAGCATTTTTTCTCAGGGAAGATCTTCCGGCCGAGCTTCTGGAACTGAGGGAACTGCTGCTGCCTTCACCCGAGCACCGGGTGAAGTGGTATCCGTCCACGGGACTGCTCACCAGCCCCCGGCGGGTGGGATTCGTTGATGACCGCGCTTACTGTGACCAGTCTGTTCCGCTGCTTCGCCGGTACCTGGAGTATCCAGATGCCGAGGTGCGCTTGTGGGTGGCACAGCGTCTCGCAGAGCTCGGTTGTCCCGACGGATTTCCCATTCTCCTCGATGCTCTTGATAGGGAGCTGGACCAGGCGGTCCGGGGTGGTGACGGGTACCTGTTTGTCCGGCCGGGAATCGCCGACCGGGTGGTTGCCCTGGTGGGTTCCCCTGAAACCTATGATCCATCCGGAACCCGGGCGCTTCGAGAGTATGTAGTCAACCGGTGGCGTACTCAATGGCAGGCTGAAGGAGCATCATTTTTAAGCGGGCTTAAAAAGCGGAAGCACATATCAGGAAAACAGACCCTGGATTTTTACGGTATGACCGAGGGTCGGCATATGAACGACATGCAAGAGCTGTTTTATCTCGGCGGACGGCGGCTGTTCGAGATTGGCGCCATGGATGGAAGCCACCCCCCCGTGGGACGTCTGCTGGGAGACCAGAGCGGTGTGTGGACTCTTCCCTTTAAACTCATGGACGGGTTCGGGTACACGGTCCTGGAAACCGGTGAGAAACCGTGGTACCTGGTTGACTGCCGCGATTATGCGCACGATTTCGCGTCCTGTACCTTCAACTTCACCCGCGGTGGATTGACGGTGACGAGGACCGACTATCCGGCCCAGCATGAACCGGTCCTGTATTCCCGCCTCGATATAAGAAACGAAACCGGCCGCACGCGGACGCTTAGCCTGCGGTTCACCGGCCGGGTAAATATCAGACCGGCCTGGGGGACTCAACTGGCAAACGGCCTGGATTCTCTCGAGTACCGCCACGGGCTGGTGCAGGCGGTTGACCGCGACATAAAAGGATGTCCGGGGGTGGTTTTCGGAACATCTCGTCAGCCGTCCGCCTTCCACCTGGAAGACAACACCGCTTCGCTGACGTATCGCTTCGAGCTGGAGCCGGGCTCTGAAACCGGTCTTACCTTCGTGATGGCTTTGAGCCGTCCAAATGGCGACAGTATTCCTATAGAGCGCGCCGTACAGCGCCTGGTTGAACGAAGACGGTGGTACCGGCGGGGTATCCTGGGAGGAGTTCGTTTCAGATGCTCCGATCAAGCGGTAACACGGGCATTTATGTGCGCCAAAGCCAATGTGCTCATGTCGGTGGTAGATTTATCTCCTTATTATGATGAACCGTTGTTAATAGCCGGAGTGCCCGATTATGTTCAGCTCTTCGGGTGCGATACCTTCTACTCCGTGGCCGGGGCCGTGGCGGCCGGATTTGTGAAGGCGGCCCGCGGTTCCATGGTTGCGCTGGCTGACTGCACCAGGCGGCAAAACGGGCGTGTGCCCCATGAAGTAGGTTGTACGGGCGACATTATAAGCCCCGGTAACGTGCAGGAAACCCCGCAGTTCGTCATAGCCTGCGCCGATTATGTCCACTGGACGGGCGACGAGGAGTTTTTGAGGACGGTCTATCCCCTGTGCTGTAAGAGCATAGAGAACGTATTACGAAATGCCGACGGGGACGGGGACGGGTATCTGGAAGGGTACGGCATCATGGAGGTCGAAGGAATGTGCCGGGAGAATATCGACGGTGCCTGCTATCTTTATGGTGCGTATCTGTCTCTGTCGGAGATGGCCGGGTACCTGGGGTTTGACGACGATATCCGGCGCTATACCCGGGCAGCCGGTGAATTGAAAGCCCGGTTCAACACTGATTGGTGGAACGCAGAGGAGCAGATGTGGACGGATGCTCTCGAGGGTGACGGGACGCAGCACATGGCGGGATATTGGGGAGTGGATATCCCCATGGAGACAGGGATTGCTGATTCAGTTAAGGCTGTGGCCGCCCTGAAAAAAATTAGGAAAAACTGGGTGAACAAGTGGCATATCGGCGGTGAGCCAGTGAGTTTTTTTTCCACCTGCCCCTTTTCCAACAATGTACTGGCCCTGGGCGCTTTCAACTACGGTGATTCCGCGCTGGGATGGGAGCGGCTGAGGCTTACCGCGCGGCTCCCTTTGGAGCTGGGGACCCTGGGGGCCATGGAGAACGCCTACCCGGTGGTGGACGATATTCTCCAGCTCTGGAGTTGTGCTCCTTACCTGGAAGCGGTGATCGGGGGCCTGACGGGAGTTGTTCCCCGTGCTCCGTTCAACCGACTAGAGCTGTTTCCACAGCCTCCCGGGGACCTGGAGTTCTTCCAGCTCAGGGACCTGTCATTCGGTACTCACACCATCGACCTGTCGTGGAAGCGAGCCGGCGGCCGGGATCTGTATACTGTCGGGAACAACTCGAAAACCGGTAGTGTGCACGTGCTGTTCCGCTTCAAGATCGACGGGAAACAGGGCGTTGCCGTAGACGGAAAGACAGTACAGCCGAAATCGGAAACGGTACGGGGAATCCTCACCGGAGTGCTCGAGTTCGACCTCTCTGCCGGCACCTCCGCCCGCATCCGGCTCGAGTAAGTATAGAGGGGCTCGTCAGCTCAGCTCAGCAGTTCAGAAATACCTTTATTTTTTTACCGGCAGGATGGTAATCAGGCGATCCAGCTGGGTAAGCCTGAGCACTTCCATGACCTGCCAGGAGGTGTTTCTGAGCGACAGGGTGCCGTTTGCTTCGTGCAAAGCCCGGTAGAGGCCGAACATGACGCCGATTTCCAGGCTGTTCACTGCTTCTACCCGGGAAATGTCCAGGATGATATCGTTAATTCCTTCGTCGATAAGATCGAGAATGGTCTGTTTGAGCAGAGTGGCGTGCGATCCGATCCTTGTCCCGGCAAAGTGCACACTTGCTGCTCGGTCATTTTTAGACACCCGTACGGGGCGGTTGGGCAGTGTAAAATGGAAGATTGCACCGTTGCCCGGGACGCTTTCAAACCAGATTTTTCCGCCGTGAAGGCTTATGAATTCCCTGACTATGCGCAGGCCGATGCCCGATCCGTCGGATCGTTTTTTCACGTCGCCTGGTTTGGACAGGACCCGGTGCACGTATGCTTGTTCGCTGGTACTCATTCCCCGGCCCGTATCCATTACCAAGAAATGCACTCCGCCGGCATCCGGTCTGGCGGCGACGATGATGGAGCCGGAAGCGGTGAACTTGACGGAGTTGGAAAGCAGGTTAGAGAAAACAGCGGTGAGTTTTTCTCTGTCCGCCGGCACCGTGAGACCGGGATCGATGGTAATATTCAAGGATATACCCTTGTTTTGCAGGGCCACCTCAAAGTCGCGGCTCACCGTTTCCACTATCTTCCTGACGGAAACGGAGGTAAAGTCATCGAGCTCTTCGAGGGGCTTCATCTGCTCGAGCTTGAGAATGTTCTCGATCATCTCTTTCATCACCAGGGCGCTTCGATGGATTATTTCCATCATGGCTTTGGAATCCGGAATGTCGAGACCGCGGGTAGTGAGAAAATCGCTTGCTCCCAGGACCGCTGTCAGCGGCCGTTTCAGCTCGTGCACGATGAAAGAAAAATACCGGTTTTTGAGCCTCCTGATTTCACCAAGTTCATTGACCTGGTCTGAATATCTCCTGATAAACTCCTGCTGCTCGGAGCTGAGTTCCACTGTGCCGTGCTGTTTACTGGCATAGTGCTGCAGAGCGATTACGGCAAAATCTAACGCGGCTTGCACCGCCTGTCCGTTCAGTTCCGGATAGGTCGCCATCAGCTCGTCCAGCGGTTCTCCTGAAGACAGCTTGACCAGGATTTCTTCCACGGTGACGTCGGTTCCGGAGATAAGGGGTTTTCCCGACCGTATGGATGGGTCACACAGTATTTTAGCCATGTATATCTGGTCTCCTTTTAACAAGTCCCGTTTTATATTGCACCCAGGGTTTGGAAACATGTCCGAGGACATTTGTTATATTTTTTGCGCGTGTTTGGAAGTTTCGGAAGACCAGGGGGACGTGTAAAGCCTGTCCAATGATACTTATCCGGACAGGCCAGCGGTATCTGAATTATGAATTTGGCAGATCCTTCTGCTCATTATGTATACCATCCCTGGTTATTCGCGTGTACAACTCCCGCTTCTTTATAAAGACTATCCTACGAATGGCTAATTGTCAATTTATGTGGTATGACTTTCTACGACGTATGGGAGGGACTGAAAAGCATTTTTACTGGATGGTGTCCTGTAAGCTAATAGGAAGCAACCAGCTATCTTGGTCTTCTTCTCGTTCATTATCGCTACGCCGACTCCAGAGCTTTTCTTCGTTCCATGTCACCGTTATCTCGACTCTGGTGATGTAGAAAGTACGAATATTTGGAGAGTTTAACCTTACTTCTATAAAGAATTAATACAGTGCATAGAAATCTCCATTGACACTTCCAATGTAGATAATTCCCCCCGCTATGGCTGGGGAAGCAGTGATAGCACCGTCTATTTTGTACTTCCAGGACTGCTCTCCGCTCCATCTGTCCATAGCGTAGAGACCATCATAATCCGTTCCGAAATACACTGTTTCTCCAGCTATGGAGAGAGAAGAAACCATGGCACCATCGACCTTGAGCTTCCATCGTACCGGGAAATCCTTGAAAAATCTGGTTATAAACGTCCCGGCCCGTTTGATGTTCAGCGCGAAGACACTACCGTCCCAGCTTCCGAAATAGATGGAATCTTCCGTTACCGCCGGGGATGTCCATATCCTTCCCCCACTTTGGAACCGCCATTTCTCCTCACCGGTAGTCTGGTCGATGGCATAAAGATGACGGTCTTCACTCCCGACGAACACCATTCCTCCGGCCACCGCAGGAGTAGAGTATATGGAAGCACCGGTTTTGAACCGCCACTTCTGCCGGCCGCTGGCCAGGTCTATAGCATACAGGTTCCCGTCAAAACTACCGACATATACGGTTCCATCAGCAACGGCCGGGGATGAAAGCACCCAGTCTCCGGTTGTGAATGTCCACTGGACGGATCCGGACTTTACCTCCAGGGCATAGAGTTTGTTATCGCAGCTTCCGAAGCAGACTACGCCGTCGGCTACCACCGGCGACGACTCGACTATATCATTGGTCTTAAAACGCCATTTCATACGGCCGTTTGCAGCAGATACGGCGTACAGGTGATGGTCGTGACTTCCGAAATATACCGTGCCCTGGTAAACGGCCGGGGAGGAAATCACGCTTCCTTCTGTACGGAACCGCCATCGTTCACCCCCGGAATGAATGTCTACTGCAAAGAGCAGGCCGCTTTCGTTTCCAAAATACGCCGTTGTTTCTGTGATAGCCGCAGTGGTGTGTATTTTGGCGCCGGTATTGAGTATCCACTTGATCCGATGCGCCGCTGAAGAGGTTTTATTTGAGTATCTGCCGCACCGGGCACTGCCGGCCCGGTGCATGGCAGGATTTGAAACCGCCCGTGCGGATGATATGGGATGCGTGGAGGATGCAGGAGAAGTGGCGGCGTGAACGAAGGCGTGAAAACCATATCCGGCTGCATACAATACAAGTACTACCAGCAGGGAAGTTATGGCTGGTGCCTTTTTCATGATTTGTCAATCTCCTGTTGTATGATTCTTCCTCCTTATTATAACGTAAAGATGGCCCGGGATGGGTTTGGTGAAAAAATGTTACAATTGAAACGGTAATCACATGAACATTGTACGTACATAGTAGTGGATGGTAATGATGAAATGAAGAAAAAAATTCTCACTGCCTTGTCTGTTTTTACCCTGTCTTTCCTTGGTCTTCTGTTTCTGCTGGAAGCAGGAGACCGGATTGTGTCGTCGTTCAGGTTCGGCTCGGCGCGGTACCTGGTGTATCCGCTTCTGGAAAAAGGGGCCTACCATCTGCCTTCGACCCGTACTGTTGCCGGAACCGTGGAGCAGGACGGGGAGCGGGATTACAATAGGCTGGACACCAGTTCAGGCAGCCGGGAAGACGGTATCAGCGTGAACAGCCAGGGATTTCGAGGCAAAGAGTTTTCCCCGGAGAAACCTTCCGGAATCTTCAGAATTATTTGTACCGGCGGATCGTCGACGTTCAGCTCCGAGTGCAAAGACGGGGAGTCGTATCCAGAACAGCTCGAAGCGCTTTTGAACAGCCGCAGCGATCAAGCAGGTGGTATCGAAGTTGTCAACGCCGGGTTTGAAGGTTACCGTACCGACCATATTCTCAAACTTATGAAAACCACCCTGCTCACGTATCAACCGGACTGTATCACTGTTTGTGAGGCCTTTAACAACGTTTCCGAGCAGTCCCTGGTGCTGGATACGGCCTGGAAAAAGGTTTTCTGGAAGGTGCACAGCGCTCTTTTCCAGAAGAGCTTGTTTTACTCTCATTTCATCTTGTGGATGGCGGCACGGGGCGTCACCTCGGCCAACCTGGCCACCGGTTCAGCCGTGAGGCTGGCCCGGTACCGGGATGACCTGACGAACATACTGTCATCGGCATCGCAAGCTGGAGTGCGGGTTGTATTTATACTTCAGCCGCTGCTTCCGAGCACTTCCAGGACGCTGAAGCGGTACAAGGGGCTTACCACGCTGGAGGAAGAGAGTACCCTGGAAAATGAATATTTAAATGTCCTGGCCGGTCTGCACACCACGTTCCTGCACGAAATGGGGAAGGTAGCCGGAAAAAACAATGTGGTGGTTATCGATCCACAGCCTGCGTTCAACACGCATCCGAACCCCGCCGCTTTGTTCACTGATTTTGTCCATCTTTCTCCCTCAGGCAGCCGGGTGATGGCGGAAGAAATCTCGAAGAAACTCCTATCGGAAGGACTCGTTCCCGCCAGGTAATCCAGCTCTCGCCCTCACGGCGAAGCCGACTACACGTTCCCAGGCTAAACGCCGATATAAGAGATACTTATTATCTGAATAGAGAGCTGGTCACGGGAACATGGTGCGTCGCGTATTTCGAACCCTGGCGTTTGTCCTTGGTTTTACGGTGCTGATGGTGACGGTGGTCGGCTGCGGCAGCTGGACGTGGCCGGAGGATGTCACCGGTTCTATTGTGGGCACCATCGCCTACCCCCTGACGACTGAAGCGTCTTCCATGACCGATGAAGCCACCATGACCGATGAAGCCGCCACCGGTAAGGTGGGAATGCGTCAGGGAATGAGCTGGAGCATGGTAACGCTCAAGGTGTACGAGGCCACCGTTCAGGAGTCCGTTTCCGATGTGGACGGAAAATTCACCTTCAGCGATGTGGTTCCCGGTGAGGGGTACAACATCTATGCCCGCAAGTATACCGGGCTTCAAACCTTCGCTTTGTGGCAGGAAGGTATCACCGTGCACGCCGGCATGACCACGGACCTTGGCCTGTTGCCGCTGAAGCAGGCGGGGGATATGACGGGGATTGTGTACTCGGACATCGGTAATGTTCAGGGTGCTGTACTCGAGATGATGGGAACCAGGCTGACCAGCGACCAGACCGGTCTTTTCGAGTTTAGCGATGTACCGTACGATACTTACACCATAACTGCTTCCGCCGCGGGGTATCGGAACCACTCCAGTCAACTGACCGTGGAGGCTGAAAGCGCCAGTTACAATATCTACATGGACCGGGCCGGGATAATCCATCTGGGAAATGTGCCGCCTGCTATGGCTTTCAGCACTCCCACTGCCGGAGACAGACGTATCGGCTCTCAGATCATGCTCACGTGGGCGGCCTACGATCCTGATGACGATGCCGCCATCGCCCTGTACTATGATACTGATTCAAGCGGCTCCGACGGGACGCAGATTGCCTCAGGCTTTCTGGAAAGTGCCGACAGCTCCTACCTGTGGAACGCCTCCCAGTTGACACCGGAAAGCTATTATGTATACGGTCTGATCGACGATGGCTTCAACGAGCCAGTGGCTATTTACAGCATTGGTACGATTACCTTGACCGGGCAGAACCAGGCTCCGGAGGTGGCTCTGACATCTCCTCTCACAGGCGCTACGGTAGAAGGATCGGTCGTCGTCGGCTGGGACGCTTCCGATGCAGATGGTGACACCCTGATGATATCGCTATACTACAGCCGTGACAGCGGTGCGAGTTGGACACTTATGGCTTTCGACCAGGAGAATGACGGGTCATGGTCCTGGGACACCGAGCAGATGTCCAACGGGGATGCTTACCGCCTCAAGGTGGAAGCCACCGACGGCAGCCTCGTTTCGGAAGCCGTGCACGATTCTGATTTCGCCGTCCGGAACCAGGGCGCCGCCGTCCAGTTTGCCAATAATAATCTGGAGCTGAAAGTCCGCGACGCCCTGTCCAAGCCGTCCGGTGATATTTACGCCGACGACCTGGCCGCTCTGACCGTCTTCGATGCCAGCAGTTCGACGATCGACGATATCTCCGGTATCGAGCACCTGACCTCCCTGACCGAACTGGATCTCAGCGGCAACCAGATCACCGACCTGACTCCCCTTCAGTCGCTGACTTCCCTGGAGAAGTGTGACCTGGGAAGCAACCAGGTCGCGGACCTTCAGCCACTCAGCTCCTTGACCTCCCTGACCGAACTGGTGCTTACCGGCAACGAACTCAGTGATGTAACTTACCTGGGCGGTCTCACCAGCCTGCAGACACTGGACCTGAGTGAAAATGACCTCATCAGCAGCGTCGCCTCACTGGGCCAGCTGCCCGGTCTGGCCTCATTAGATGTAGGGGGATGCCAGGTAACCGATCTTTCCGGTCTCGGTGGTTCCGGCTCTCTGACCACCCTGGTGGTGGACAACAACCAGATAAACGATATAACTGGTTTGGCCGCTCTGACCGGCCTCACCTCGCTTGATGTGTCAAACAACCTGGTCAGCGATATCACCGCTTTATCAGGGATGACCGGTCTGCTGGAGCTGAACCTGGGCAACAACCAGGTTACCTCGTTGGATACCATTGCCGGTCTGACAAATTTGACATCCCTGGATGTGAGCCAGAACCTGTTTAACGACCTCGATCCCCTGAACAGCCTCCCCAGCATCCAGACCCTCGATGTGAGTGGTAACACCCTGACCAATATCGACGATCTGGCACTGTCCTGTCTGTCGCTTCAAGAGCTCGATCTGAGCAACAACCTGATCAGCGACATACAGCCCCTGGTAGATTCGTGTATTTTCAGTGCGGGAGCAACCATTGACCTGCAGTTCAACCAGCTGAACGACGATTCGCTCAATACCCATGTCCCCGCGCTGGTCGGCCAGGGTATCACGGTGCTGTATTAACTGGTTATTCCATACGTGAGCCTGCATCGGCCGGAAATACGCACTCTGCCGGTCCTATCGCTGCTTTACGCTCCTTGCTCCACGCCGGTTGAAGCATTGTCTTTCGCCGGCAGCGTAAAGAAGAAGGTGGTTCCTTCCCCCGGGATAGACTCGATCCAGATTCGGCCTTCATGCCGCTCTACTATCCGGCGGCACAAGGAAAGCCCGATACCGGTTCCCGAATATTCCCGGCGGCTGTGAAGGCGCTGAAAGATGCGAAATATCCGTTCGAAGTACTGCTCTTCTATACCTATTCCGTTGTCGCGTACCGAAAACAGCCATTCACCATCGTGCTGTTTTACTCCCACATGCACTTCCGGTGTGCGTTCTCCCCTGAACTTGATACCATTGCCAATCAGGTTCTGAAAAAGCTGCGTAATCTGTGATGGATCCGCTTCGAGTTCGGGGATAGGATCGTGGGTCACCACTGCCTGGCTTTCATTCACGGCCACCTGCAAATTTGCCAGAGCGCTTTCCAAGAGTTTCTCTCCCAAAACCTGTTCGAACTCTTTGGCTCTGGTGTGTACCCGGGAGTAGGCCAACAGGCTCTGAATGAGGTTCTTCATTCTGGAAGAGGCGGCCACCGAGCGGTCGATAAACATTTTGCCTTCGTCGTCCACCTTCTCGTAATATCGTTTTTCCAGCAGCCTCAGGAATCCGGCGATGGCCCGGAGCGGCTCCTGCAGATCGTGGGAAGCTATGTAGGCAAATTGCTCCAGTTCGCGGTTGCTGCGGCCAAGCTCTTCCATGAGCTCCTGCATTTTTTCTTCGGCTTTCTTTCTCTGCGTTATGTCGATGGCCGCTTCGAAGCGGACATTCCGCCCATCGGGCCACCTGATGATCTGGTCGGTGATGAAGTAGTGGACATCGAGCAGCTTGTTGTGATGCTCCCAGTGATAGGGTGCTCCATTTTTCTGGATGATGTCATTGGTGCAGAACGGGCAGGGATCATCGAGTCCCTGGAAGGCCCGGTAGCATTTTTTACCTACGGGATTGTCTCCAAGCACATCGGTGAAATGGCGGTTGACGAAGATCACTTCGTAGGTCGCCGGGTCGACGACGTAAAGCGCCTCGGGAAAATTCTCCAGGATGGCCAGAAACTGTTCCCATTGATGCCTGATAGCTGCTTCCGATTTCCTGAGGGCCGCTTCCACCCGTTTCCTCTCCTGCACCTCCCGGTCCAGCTCATCCCTGGAAGCGGTAACCTGCTTGAGGTTGGTGGTCATGTCATTGAACGATCTGCCCAGTTCACCCAGCTCATTTTCCGACTCGATCTCGACTTTGAAGTCCAGGTCCCCTTTAGCGATGATCCGGGTACCTTCATGCAGCACTTCGATGGGCTCCACCACTTTCCTGATAATGAGGCGGGAATACAGCACCATCATGGCACCGATGAAGATAAAAGAGCCCAGAACGGTAAATAGATTCATATGCTGGATGGTTTTTGCCCGTTTAAGCATTACTCTCTGCAGCTGAAAGGCGCTGTCTACCATGGACTGGGATTTAACCGAGATCTGGCCGATGATCCGTTCCTGCCATTCCTTGAGCCGGGTGGTGGCAGCTTCATCGGTTCCGCCGGCCTGCTCGGCTACCGTTTTCATCAGTTCTTCGAATAAGGACTTTAGATCCTGGTGATCATCAGTCATAACTATCATGGTTTCGCCGGTTCCGCTTCCACTGAAATGTGCTCTTTTAAGCAAAGAGCCTAGAGAAGAGTGGCGGGCAAACCATTGCCGCTGCACCCGCTGCCCGTGACGGATCAAGTAATCACTGGTCAGCAGGTTGAGCTCGAATATGCCCCTCACGATCTCGGTGGCCAACTGGTTTTGGGTGGCGATATCGTTGAGCTCACGGGAGGTCATGATAAGAGCCAGTGCTGCAACCAGAATGAGGCAAATGAGGAAGAAACTCGTGTAGTGAAAAAACGATTTGATGGTCATTGTCTGCCTCCACCCCGGATACATGCAAAATACAATCATTTCCAGTATAATCCCATTTCTGCTTGGAAGTCAAAAACCTCACTGATCTGGTCATTCACTGATCTGGTTTCTTGAAAAAAAACACACGGTCCAGGTAGAATTTTGTTGCGGGTACGGTCAATTCTCAGTAAAATGGTATGAAGCATTTTCCCGAAGGTGTTGCAGATATAGTTAGAAGGAGGTAAGGTGTATGAAGAAGTTTTTTGTTGCGTTGCTGATGGTGGGTATGTTGTCGACGGCAGTATTTGCCGGGGAAATTGTCCTTGATATTGAGGGCAAAGACGCCACCGGGATCGATATATTGGCAGACGGTATTATGAACCGGGCTGCCCCGTCCATCATGCTGGAATGTGCCGTGTCGCGCCTCACGGCTTCGGTTGTGGAGACGCCGTTGGGCAAGTTTACCCGGCTCTCTATTCCCCGCTTTCATTATAGCGATCATATCGGTGCTCCTGCTCTGCCGGTCATGAACCGTTTGATGGAGGTGCCCTTCGGCGCGAAGCTTGAAGCGCGTGCGGTGAGCTTTGACGTGAAGGAGTATACCTTCGCGGAACTCGGAATCGAGTACCCGCTCATGCCGTTGCAGCCGTCACACCCCAAGGACGGCACCGAGATTCCATTCAAGTATGAGCTCAGCGCTTACATTCTGGATGGATTCCGCCACCAGGATCTCGTTACCATTGAAGAGGTTGGTGTGATGCGCCACATCCGCCTGGCGCTGCTGAAGGTCGCTCCCGTTGCTTACAACCCCCGGAACAAGACCATTAAAGTGTACAACAACATTAAAATTGAGGTCTCCATGCACGGAGCCGATCTGTACGCAACCGGCCGCATCCGCAACGAGTACAGCTCCCCGTATTTCTCCTGGGTTAATGACAAGGTCCTGCGGCCCACTTCGTTGAAGTCGATCAAGCCCATAAATGAATGCGGCCTCGTCACCTATGTCATCGTGGCCGACCGCATGTTTGAAGAGGCGCTTCAGCCCTTCATCCAGTGGAAGATCCAGAAGGGCTTCTGCGTTGACGTGGCCTACACCGACGATCTGGCGGAGAAGTGGGGATCCGGCGGCATTGATGCTCCCGGTAACAGCGCTGTTCAGGCTCATATCAAGGACATGTACGAGAACCCCACCGCCGATATGCCGGCCCCGAGCTTCGTACTCTTCGTGGGGGACCATGAGCAGATTGCGGCTTACAAAGGCGCCACCGGCAGCCACATCACCGACCTGCCCTACGTCGATATGACCGGTGACAACATTCCCGATATCCTCAGCGGCCGTTTTTCCGCCCGAAAGGTCAGCGAGCTCGTGCCGCAGATCGAAAAAACCCTTATGTACGAGAAGTACGAGTTCCCCGATCCTTCATTCCTCAAGGACGTGGTGCTGGTAGCCGGCTGGGACTACAGCCACGCCGACGAGTGGGGCTGGCCCCAGATCAACTACGGGACCAAGTACTACTTCAACGCCGAGTACGGCTACAACAACGTAAACGTGTACCTGTCGGCTGGTTCCCACCAGAACGAGTCTGCCATCAGGGCCGACGTGGCCGCGGGTTGCTCGTACCTTAACTATACCGCTCACGGGAGTTCTACTTCCTGGGCCGATCCTTCATTCCGGATCAGCCACATAAACTCCCTGGGCAACTTCGGCAAGTACCCGCTCGTCATCGGCAACTGCTGCCTGACCAGCAAGTTCGAGGTGGGCACCTGCTTCGGCGAGGCCTGGCTCAGGGCCAAGGACCAGGGCGCCATCGGTTACATTGGTGGCACCAATTCTACATACTGGGACGAGGACCTGTGGTGGGGCAACGGCTATTACTCCATCGTTCACCCCAACGAAGAGGGTATACCTCCTACGAAGGAAGAGACTGGTGTGGGCGCCTACGACGGCGCTTTCGACGGCAGTTACAAGACCCAGGCGGGCTTCATGCTGGCGGGCAACCTGGCCGTGGAAGAATCCCACACCTCCCGCAAGAAGTATTACTGGGAAGTCTACGAGCTGATGGGTGACCCGGGCCTGATGGTCTACTGGGGTGAGCCGGTACGCAACGAGGTCGAACACTCGGAGAGCGTCGAGGCCGGACTTATCCTGGCCATCAAAGCCGCTCCCGGCTCCTACGCCGCCATTTCGCAGGACGGCAAGCTGCTGGGCGCCGGTATGATTGATGGCAGTGGTAAAGCCGCCATCGATGTACGGGAAGCAGCCGACGCCGGTGAGGCCAGCGTCGTGGTGACCGGGCAGAATCTCAAGCCTTATTTCGGGACTGTCAACATCACCAAGTAATCCCGTCCAAAAGACGAATAAAAACTGGAGAGGCGCATCTGCCTCTCCAGTTTTTTTTTATGTTTCTATGCTGGTTAACGTCCGGTGATATCGGCGATTCTTTTTCCGGTTTCTTCATCCCTGGCCAACTCGTAGAATATGCCCAGGAAGTAGAGAGCGGCTTCATCTTTGCCGTCCCGCGCGAATCTGTCTCCCAAGCTATACGCCAGTCCCAGTACATCTTCAGAGGGGCACAAGGGAATACATTCCCCGGACAGAATGTCTTCCAGAGTTTCGTTGTAATAGTCCGTGTCCACGTAACTACCGGTGGTTTTGGATATGTAAAACAACTGCTTCTGGGCGATGGGATGTTTGTCGTACTGCAGGCTCAGCAGGTAGCAGCAAATCGCGGGATCGAACTGCTCCTTCTCGATAAACATATAGCCGTAGTTTCGGTACGCCCGGGCCACGTCAGCAGCACGAAAGCAGCAATTGAAGCTTTGATCGGTTATGTTACGAAAGGTTTCCCAGTCTTTCCGCAGCTTGAATACTTCTCCTTCTTCAAAGAGCAGTCTGACGTCCACCGGGTTGTGACGAAGTCCCCGCTCCAGGATCTTCAAGGCTTCATCCAGCCGCCCCTGTTCGATGAGCAGAAAAGCGCAGGTGAGATAAGCTTCCAGGTTTACACGAAGGTCCGGCTTGATGGAACGCCCTGGTTTGAAGGTGAACTCGTAGAGCAGTTCCTCCATGGGTTCGCTGAACGTGCGGTAGATAACCGTTTCATCATCCCGCACTATATTGTCATCGGGTAGTATCGACCGCAGCATCTCCTCGGCCTCAGTGAATAATCCTTCCCGTATCTTGTGCTTTGCCTCGGTCAGAATAATGGCTTCCTGCTTTTTGAGCAGCAGGAAGTCTTCATTTTTCTTGCCGGTTAACAGCCCGGGTACGGGCGTGATTGTTTCATCTGATTTCATGACAGAGCCAATGGTAATAAGAACCTGGTACGATGTCAAACCAGATGAAGTAATGTTTGTCGGTAAGTTCTGTTCTCAGTGCAAGGAATGTGGAAAGCTATGGTGAATATCTACGTATTTTTACCTTCCTCATGTATAATGGTGTGGAGAGTCAACGCCAACGGTGTCACATGGCGGAATTTACGGATCAGAGGGTAATGTGTGGCCATGAGTAAACTATTGAAAGCACTAAAGAAACTTGAGCATGATCAGCAGCTGCACATTTTGGAGAATGCAACCGCCATGGTTGCCGAAATCGATAACCGGATCGAACTGGCACAGCAGCAGAACCATATCATGAATGATGTGATTCCATCGCTGCTGGGAATTCTGTTGAAACATATGCCGGCCGAGGTGACATTCCTGGTCGCTCAGGATGAGGAGCTCCAGGTTAAAACTTGGACGGTTTCCCGAGGCGACTGTGATCTGCCTTCTTCTGTTAAGAAACTCCTGGACGACTATACCGTTGAGAGTCTCAACGAAGAAATCCCTGACCTTCCCGGCTGCATTGTCTGGCCGCTGGATGTGTGTAACAACGTTCAAATTGGTCTTGCCGGCGCCTACTTCGTCAACGAAATAGATCCCTCTTCTCTGGACGAGTACGGGTATTTGGTCGACTGTTTCTGCGAAGAGGTTGATAATTATGTTATGAATGAAAACATGAGCCGGAAAAAGCATCTGGTGGAGCTTTCCATCGGCCAGGCGCTCAAACACCGGGTGTTTTCCCAATCCCTCCTCCAGGCCATCTCCATACTGAAAGACAACATCGATTTCAACACCCTTATAATTTTCTACTACGAAGAAAACGACCGCTCCCTCAAATCGCTCAAATACCTGATATATACGGAAGAGCATGGCATTTACGATCCCTACAAGTATTATGACCGTGAATTGCACCGGTACATCATGGACAACCGTGAGTCCCTGGTATCGGGGCGTAACAAAGAGTTCTTCAAACGTTTTTCCATCACTACCTATCAGGAAGAGTTTCTCATGACCGGCGTGGTGCATCGGGAAAAGATTGGCACGGTCATTGTGGCATCGGAAACCTCACTGTTTGATTATTACGAGCTGGAAATACTGGACATATTCGTCTCCTTTATCCAGCAGCGTCTGGTTGACTTCAACAAGGACTGGCGGCGACTCTCGAATTACTTCTCCGTCCTGCAGAGGATAAAGTTGCTGGAGAAGGACGACTATCTTCAGTCTGATCTGTCACCGCGGCTGGCGCCCGTAGCCATCATTTACGCCGACATCTCGTCCTTCACGTTTTTCAGCGAGCAGATTCTCAGAGAGCCCCAGATCATTACCCAGTTGATCGATATATGGGCAGAAGGCGCCATATCGCTGATCTGGAAAAACGACGGGTGTTTCGACAAGCTGGTGGGAGACTGTGCCATCGGGTATTTCGGACCGCCGTTTTATACGGACAGTCCGGTTCAGAACTGTTACCGGGCACTGAAATGCGCCGATGACATCAGGAAATTCACCGCGGGACTGCTTAATCGGGACGAGAAATGTTTCGACATGATCCGCAAATCAGGAAAGCAGGATCTTTTTGGTGTGGCTACCGGAGTCAACTATGGGGAGGTAAATATAGGCTTGATCGGCCCGAACCATGATTTCACCAGCTTTGGCAGCTGCATGAACAATACCGCCAGAATCCAGGGTAAAGCGGAGAAAAACGAAATACTACTGCTCAAGACGGTATACGATCTGGTGCAGGATTACTGCCGGATGGATGGCCCGTACCTGGCAACACTGAAAAATGTGCTGGGCCAGGTGGAATATTATCGGCTTCTCGATTTTCTGAAAGAACCGGAGGGCATTGTTTAACCGATATCTGCTTCTTTAGCCGAAACCAACCGCATTTTCCTGGTTAATAGCCGCGGCGCAGGGCGTTTCGCCCGAATCGTTTCTGTATGCGGTCCATCACCCGGTCGAGCTGCTGCTGTCTCTTTTCTTCCGGGTCTTCAAAAAGCAGTTGCTGCTGTGAGTATTCCTCTTCCAGGGATGAAGCGGCAAATCCGATCAATCTCAACGGTCCCCTCTGTTTTTCCTGCCACGCTTTAAAAATCGTCCGGGTTGAATTCCATAAGGTCATGGTGGTGTTGGTGGGGGAACTCAGGGTGAAGCTCCTGGTGATGGTTTTAAACGAGCCGTATCTGAACTTGACGGTAATCGTGCGGGCTTTGATTCCGGCGGAGCGGAGCCGCTGCCCAACTTCATCCACCTGTCCAGAGAGAACGTTACGCAGGATTTCGCCGTCGGTTATATCCTCGGCAAAGGTAGTTTCGGTGGACATGCTCTTTGCCTCCCGCAGAGTTTCAAGAGGCCGGTCGTCTATCCCTCGGGCCAGCAGGAGCAGTCCCGCGGCAAATGAACCGACCAGTGGTTTTAAAGAAGATTCCCGTGCCCGGCGCAGTTGGACAATGGTGCGAATTCCTCGTGAACGAAGCGCCCGCTCGGTCACCCTGCCAACCCCCCATATCCTGCCGACGGGCAGCGGGTCCAGTATTCGCTGCTTGTTCTCTTCGGTGATGACCACCATTCCGTCAGGTTTCTCCAGGTCGCTGGCCAGCTTGGCCAGGAATTTGTTGGGAGCCACACCAACGGAAGCGGTGAGACCGGTCTGGCGCTTTATTTCCTGCTTGATCATGGAGGCTATCTCCACCGCCGTTCCAAAAAGCGAGAAACAGGAGGTGACGTCAAGAAACGCTTCATCTATGGAGACCGGCTCGATCAGGGGGGTGAACTGCTCGAATATGCCGTGGATAGAGCGGGAAACCTGGACATATCGTTCCATATGCACTGGCTTGACCACTGCCTGGGGGCATCGTTTAAGTGCCTGTTTCATCGGCATGGCGCTGTGGACGCCGTACTCTCTGGCTTCGTAGGAGGCGGCGCTGACCACTCCCCGGCCGTGGGGATCGCCGCCGACGATGACCGGTTTTCCCACCAGCTCCGGATGGTCCCGCTGCTCCACTGCCGCAAAGAAGGCGTCCATGTCCACGTGTATGATGTGTCGAGTCATGGAAGCAGGCTCCTGGATATTTCTTCGAGCGTTACAAGCTCTCCTGAAACGATAATTGCGTTGTTGGCGTGGTCCACGGCCACCAAAATCCTGTCCCCGTAAAGATCACCGAGTATTCCGGCTACGGTTTGGGCTTCGGCGAAATTCAGGCGGAAGGTCCTGGTTGCCGTACCGGATAAGATACCAGCCTGGTTTTCCGGACTGCCTATGTAATAGATATTGTCGATTCTCACCACCCGGTACCCGTTGGTCCGGGCAATCAGATGCAGGGCGATTACGTAATGCACATCTTCTAAAGACAGGGTGATTTGTCCCTGTACCTCTTTGTCCATGACCAGGTTTATCCCCGAACTACGGCTGATCAGGGTAAAAAGGACCCTTATGTCCGCCTGGCGGGCTTCCAGGGACAGGTACTCATTTTCAGCCTCAATATATATCGGTTCATCAGCCCGGGCAGTGCTTCCCTGTAAAGGTCCTGAAGCGCTTCCCACGCACAGTAGACAGAAGAAAAAAAGAATACGGTACATATCTTTATTGTAACAACTGCACTGTGCAGTAGCAATAACCTCGTTAGGATCTATCGCGTGAAAGTTGATATTGCGGTTTTCCATAAGGACTGCTACAATGAAACAAGGAGGTCGCCCATGAGAAAACCGCTTCTGGTGTGTTGTATGGTAGCGTTCGCGGTAGTGGCTTTCGGCCTGTATGGCTGCCGGAGGAGTGGCGGTGGTTTTACCGTCGACGACGTAGAAGGAAATGTGCTGGTGCAGGTAACGGATTCCAGCACGTGGCGCGTCGTCACTTCGGGAGACCGGCTCAAGCCCGGAGATGTCATCAAAACCGAATCCGACAGCCGGGGGACACTCACATTACGGGATAATGGCGCGCTCAAGGTAGCACCAGCTACCGAAGTGGAAATCAAGACCTTTAAAGTAAAAGATAATAAACCGGAAATCTGGCTGCAGCTTAATCGTGGTGACACCTTTACATCGATCAAACGTAACTCTGCAAAATACTACGTGACCACTCCGGTGGCGGTCATGGGAGTGGTGGGCACCGCGTTCAGACTATCCGTAGATGAAGACACCGGCGCCACCCGCCTGGCGGTCATCAGGGGAACGGTATCAGCCAGTAAAGACGACCGGAAACGTACCGTCCGCTCAGGTTTTGCTCTCAAGATAACAGAGGGGAAACCGCTGGGGAAACCTTCACCCCTGTTCCTGCCCAAAGAAATTTTTGATGGACAGCCAGTAGAAGAACTGCTGGGAGATTACGACCATGGTAGTGAGGAACCGGACTTCGAGAGAGATTCGGACGCCGACGATGCCGCCGGGGAGTCAGTCTCAGGAATGGTCTGTCCCAAATGCGGTTTTAAAACGGAGAAGGGCAAGTTCTGCCCCAAGTGCAAAGAGGCACTGGCGCCGCTGCACACTACCTCGCACTAAAAGTTGTCGGTAACCACACCCCAGGCTGGCGTGGGCGGTCCCGGTAAAACAAACAATTTCCACCAGCTCTCTGACTCACCCTTACCGTTAGGCATAAAGACGTTGGTCTCGTCCACGTATTTCAGAAAGAAGTTCATGGCCGTGGAGACTGCCATCTCGGTGCCGCTGTCCTGGTCCTTCATGTAGTAGTTGGTGTGGGCCGGGGCCGGGGGATTGATGGCCGCGTGGTATTCCAGATTGGTGCAGACGGGGGGGGAAGCATCTTTGTTATCGTAGAAATAAAGAAACACCCCGGCTGAATTGTTACCGGTGCCCACACCTTCGTTCACTTCCGTTATATCACCGCTAATGGGGTCGACGTCGAGCACTTCGTCGCAGTTCCACTTGATCCCGTACTTGTACGAGGTCAAGGTACGTGAGACGCTTTCAACGTAGTCCCGGGGAGTATCGGAGGGGTCTGCACCATCGCCCCGGTCCTGGATGTAATCCAGATATTTTTCCCCCGCTGAATTGTCACGGCTGTACCCGAAGCGGGGCCTGGCGGGCGGAACCCGTATGGGATGAGGTGCGCCATAAACGACCCGTATGGCACGGATTTTCTCCCCGTCACTGGTCCGTTCCGGAGCCGGTCCCAGATCGATGTCTATATCGGCGAGATTATCTTCCTTCTCTTCGGGGGAGATGTCCCACCCGGTGCTCATGAAAAAGCGGGAGAAGTTATCGCGGATGAACTGGTTTTTCAAGGCGTTTAGATCACCACCCGCAGAAGACAGGGAATCGAGGTTGGCGATGTAGTCGTGCATCTTGTCTTTGGGAAGCTTCTCTTCAGAGATGACCAGGTGGTCGGAAATGTTTTCGGAAAGCTGTTTGTTGCGGGCATAGTTCTTGACGAAGTCATGCTGCAGCTCCGCCAGGTACTCTCCCAGCTTACGGCGGCTTTCCCGGTCGTCCAGTCCGGCGAATCCGGGCACGTTGTCCAGTATCTCCTCTTCGGTGAGAATCTTCACATTGATCATCCGGCGAAAGGTCCGGGCGGCTATCTGGTCGGGGTTTTCGGGGTCGAGCCCTTTGGTGGACGTGCCATCGTATATGGGCTCGGGGCTGATAATGTACTTACCATACCCGTACAGGAGGCGGTCCTTGTATTTGGCGTAGACATACACCTTGACGTGATCGAGCAGCACATAACCGTTCTCGCCGATTTCAACCAGCTTGACATCCTTGGAGAGGATATAGTCGTCTGCGTAGATTTTGATGTAGGCGCTGCGCTCGGGCAGGTCCGGCTCCAGGGTTCCCGAAGGCGCGTCTGCCCCGTACCAGCGTTCCTGCTGGAGCCTGTCTTCGGCTATGTTGAGCCCGGTGCGGACCAGGTACTCGGCTTTCTTGAGGTTGAGTATCCGGCCGAAGAGTCTCATCTCGTTGCTGGTAAAGCGGTTCATGGCAAAGAAAATCATAAACAGTACTAATACGATTACCAGGGCCATGACATAGGCAATCCCACGTTCAGTCCTTTTCCCGCGGCGTTTCAAACCGATCATCGATCCATTCACGTTCATCGAACACGCTCCTCACTCAGGGCAGGGTGTTGCAGGTGGAAAGCTCATTTTGTAGGGTAAAGCGGTACTCGTCCTTCTCTATTTCAATCAGGTAGTGAATCAAGCCCTTATCCACCAGGCGGCCTTTGAATTCGATGGTGTAGGGGACGATTTCCTTAAAATAGCCGGTGGTGTAGTTGTAAAGACAGACTTTCCCCTCTTC
The DNA here is from genome assembly GCA_964432985.1 of uncultured bacterium. Lineage (GTDB taxonomy): Bacteria > Muiribacteriota > CAYSPT01 > CAYSPT01 > CAYSPT01 > CAYSPT01. The sequence goes on along the minus strand of CAYSPT010000008.1, from coordinate 31,274 downwards.
ATTGAGAAAAATTGTCAGGATTTCATTTCTGTTGTTTTTAAAAACGATCTGGTTTACCTCGTCATCCGAGGCGTCGGAAGGGTAGAGAAACTCGTTTGCCAGGTAAAGCTGCTTGGCCAGGACAACGGAACAGTTTCGTAGTTTGGCCGTCAAATCGGTTTTCTCCAGGGTAGCTCCACTGTGCCTGGACCACCGTATTCCCATGGCAAAGATTCCGCCGATTACCAGCAACAACGCTGTTCCTATCAGTAATTCTACGGTAGTCATACCTCTTGGCTGCGGCGTGTTCTTCACAACATGTCCTCTCTGGCTTTGATGTTGAAGAGGCTGAACTCTACCGTCCGTTTCCCGCTTTTCCAGCTGGATTTGATGATTATTTCACTTCCGCCACTGACACACAGTGACGCTGGCTGCACGGTGGCCTCGATTTTCAGATTGCGGATGTATTGCAACCGGTCGCTGTATTCGTCGACGATATCATCCGTGATGTCACGGTCGGTAAAATTGATGGGGCTATCCCCGGACTCGAGCTGGCTGAGGTCCTGTATGTATCGGTGGATTTGCTGCTCTGCTATATTAATTATGATGGTACGATCCCGCATTTCCCGGAGCATGGAAAGACCCTGGGAAAAAAGCGATGATATGGGAATAATAGCCATCCCCAGTATAGCCACAGACACCAGAATTTCCAACAACGTGAATGCCCGGTGTTCAGGTGAGACCCGCATGTCAGAAGCTTCCTTTCTTAACTCTATGTATCCCTAGTAATTTTTCTCTTCAATTCATCATAGCTTTTCAATTTAATATAGTCAAATACATTAACTTTCATATATGCTTCTGAACATCCTGAATATTTATTGGAGAAAGGACTTCATGCAAGAATAAGGTAGGGTATAGTATAATATGCTCGCTGCGATAAAACGTAACCGGGAAGTGTGTTTGGCAGGCTATGGAATTTATCGGTAAAAAACACGGAGATGTCATGATCATCTCGGCTGAAGGCCGGGTGCAAACGGAAGATGCCTACAAGCTGAAGAAGGTTATTGGCAGCTTCCGTCATTCTGGTGAAAAGTATTTCGTGCTGGACCTGGGAGAAGTTACGTATCTCAACAGTTACGCGCTGGGGATGCTGACGCACGTGGTCCAGGAAACGGCCAACAGGGGCGGTGTCTTTAAATTGGCCAATCCTTTGAATAATGTCAGTCTCCTGTTTGACATGGTGGGCTTGAAACAGTTTATAAGCATATATCCTTCCGTGGAGAAAGCAGTAGCGTCTTTCAGCCAGGACGTGGAACGTGGAGACGAGCCATGATCAACCAGTTCGGCAAGATTATTTCATCCACGCCTGAATACGCCCGGATGTTTGATACCGCCAGCCGGGTGGCAACGACAAACGTCCCCGTTCTCATTACGGGAGAAACCGGGACCGGCAAGGAAGTGTTTGCCCGGGCTCTGCACGAGCACAGCCATCTTCCCCGGAAAAAATTCATCACCGTAAACTGCGCCGCCATTCCGGAGAACCTGATTGAATCGGAGCTGTTTGGTCATCGCAAAGGATCCTTCACCGGTGCCACCAGTGACAAGGAAGGCAAATTTGCCGCTGCCGACGGCGGGACTCTGTTCCTCGATGAAATAGGCGATATGCCATTACTGCTACAGGCTAAGATGCTCAGGGCGATCGAAAATGGAGAAATCGAACGTTTGGGTGACGCCCGGGCTCATAAGGTTGACGTCAGAATTGTTGCCGCCACCAACAAAGATCTTGAAGCCATGGTGGCGAGCAAAGAATTCCGCGAAGACCTGCTCTACCGGCTTAACGTAGTCCACTTTCACATGCTGCCCCTGCGGGACCGTCTGGAAGACCTCCATCTCATCATCAACCAGCTCATTTTAGAGTGCAACGAGGAGATGGACAAGGAGGTCAAAGAGGTGTCGGTTGCCGCCCTGGGCATTCTCCAGACCCACTCCTGGCCCGGGAACATCCGGGAACTCAGAAATGTCATCCGGCGTGCCATGGCTCTGGTGATCACCGATCACATCTGGGTTGAAGATCTTCCGGTCAGGCTTCAAACGGCCGAGGTGGACCGGGACGTCGTCAGCCCGGACTCCTTGGTATCGTTAAAGGAGCACGAACGGCACTACATCCACAAGGTGCTCAAACACACCGGTTGGAACAAGAGCCGGAGCGCCGAGATTCTCGATATCAGCCGGACTACCCTGTACGAGAAAATGAAGAAATACGGCCTGACCGCCCCGGAATGACCTGACCTGTTTGTTCTAAAAGTGAACACTTGTTTTCCCATCCTTGTGTCCTTGTTCTGAACAATATACTCCCTGATTCCCCTTCAAGCTGCCCTGTTTAACCATGTTTGTGCGTTTGGCCCGGAATTCGCTTTCACTATTTACCAGGGCGATCAATGCTTTTTGCGATCAGAGTATCGAGTATTAACCCGGAAAATACGATCGGTTTCCTGGCCGCAATAGAAAGCCTACTGCCCTTTCCGGGTTAGCGAACAGGGGGTGTGTTTCATGAAAGGCATCATTATTGTTGCTGCTATTTTGTTTTTGTTCATGAAGGCATTGAACAGCGCGGACAGCGCTTGGGCGGAAGCGATCGGAGAAAAAGACATGGCGATAGTTGTAAATGGGGGGGGGACCGTCACATCGCCCGATCAAAAAGTTCCCAGGCGGCTGACCGTGGGTATGGTCGAGCGGCGTCGGGTGGAAGTGGCCAGGCGATACTGGATTGATCGTTTCAATCGGGAAAACGGTGAATATTTGAACCGGCTGCTCGGCTTTCCCGACTCGCTGATGTTCAAACAGTACCTGGCGTTTCTGCGCAAAGCCGAGCAGTTCGAAATCATCCTGGAAAGAAAACCGTCGCCGGAAATACTCGACTTCATACGGGATGAAATCGTGCGCAAGCGGATCATCGATCGGCAGCTCACCGGTGATTATATGAGTCGGGACGAGTTTGAGCACAATCGTCACCTTTTCGGCACGTTTACCGAACGCCAGTACTACGAGTGCACTGCCTATTCACTAGAGTACAGGGTCAAGCGGTATGTCAGGGAATGCATCAAGACGTTCTTCGCGGATGATCGGGAGCAAAAGGAAGAAATCCTCAGTATGCTCAACAATGACATCTGCACCGCCATGGAGCGCCATGTACAGTTCGGATTCATGGGAGATGGACGCAACACCTTCTCTGTGAAAATGTCGGAACTCGGCTACGGTGTGTTCATCCTCAACGACCGGTTTGTGCTGGTAATCCCACCCGAGCTGCACGTCATCACCTGCTCGCTGCTCAACCGGGAGCAGTACGAGGCTTTCCCAAAAGGAAGTCCCATGGAGGCCTTCATTGCCACCCTGAAGAAGAACGTCCAGAATGTCAGGCGGGAAATCCGCCAGGTGTTTTTTCAGGACCGTCAGCGGGGCATGACACAATTTAAACAGCGGGAGATTGCCCTGGCCGGGGGATTTGCTTTCCTCAGGGAACTGTACGATGTCGGCGAAGGGACGAATTGAAACGGGCTAGCCAGAACCTGTTTCCCCGGAGGGGGTGAAAGGGCATGAGGTGTTTCAAACCGGTGAAATACAGAGGAAAGACCTGCATTGATCGTCCGGAAACCCCGGCTAACGCTTGTGCCCTATTTATAGAAATGTTCATAGTTTCAATGTACCTGTTGTGTATGGCCAACTGTCTGGCCGCCCAGGAGCTTCCCGAGCGGGACTTCGGTGAGAACGGCGAGGTCTATGTTCTTATCAGTGAAGGGGAAGCTGGTGGTATATGGGCCATGAACAACCTGACAGAGGGAACCTTCGGAGCGGGGATTCCTGAAATAATCGTTAATCCCACCGGAGAGCCTGATACGCTGATCCGCGGTCTCAAAGTGGACCCGGAACGCAGGGTCTTCTTTTTCAGAGTATTCATGAATCCCCAGTATAAAGTGCTTTCGGGAAACGTACGGGTCAGAATCAATACTGCTTCCCCACACCGGGGACACGCCAAGTATACCCATGAATGGAATGATCTTACAGAGTACAATCACTACGGGCATTTCCCTCCGGGAGAACATCCCCCCAACAATGAATCATGGCGTAATGGCAGCAGTGCCCGTGCTCCAGCCGTTGAAACAGGAATGCCTTCCGGCTATGTCCCGTTTGGCTACGGAAAGAATGATCCGTCCGCGCCCGATTGCTCCTCTGATTGGTACTGGGTGAAAAATCCGGCGGCGTATCACAGTTTTATTCGCTCACCGACCAATAAAAAACTTGGCCGTCAAGATCGAGTAAACATGGAGGACAGCCTCGGCGATGCCGATACCTCCTACTTTATCTTCGGAGAGACGCATTATCATAAAACGACCTGTTATTACCTGATGGATTGGATGGATACGCTCCTGGAGCGGGAATACAATTTCTCCCACCAGGACACACTCCTGGGAACCGGACGCTTAAAAGCCATTTGCCGTGATCTGCACATTAAGCGGATTCACGTCAATGGCTGTCACGATGGATGCACCGGTGGATATGATAGTTCAGAGTACACTTCGACTCCCTGGCTTACGCAAGTGGTGGTTTCCATGTCGGGAAACGACTATCTCTATAAGCGGCAGGAGGGAGAAAACAATGGGCATCTTTTGAAAAACGGCGGTGATAGTGTCATACCCCCCGGCACGGTGATCGGTTACCGGGATGATCTGGATACCCGTTATCTGGCGGTTTCGTCCCGCGATCACCAAACCGATTGGGTCTACCTGCTCGGCAACGGGGTAATTGGCGAGTGGATGTCCGACGCCGGTATGGCCAGCACCGGAGTTTCGGTAGATGCGGTAGCCGTATCCGACCAGTGGTGGCAGGACGGGGGGATCGTTTATGCCCTGAACCGCTCGGTGGGGAAAGTATACAAATTCAGGCGGGATGAACGGTATGGTGATCACGGGTTGCCTGAAGAGATCTCAGTTTCTGCAATGACCGACTCTATCGGTACCGACGGGTACGGGAACCTCTTTTATGCTGTTCCCGAGATGACTCCCGCTGATCCTCAGCAGTTTATCACTGATTATTGTGAGCGGGGGGGGCACATAGAAAGTATTTCCTGGTCGATAATGCACGACGGGATGGCAGCTGGATTGGCTACCTTCAGGCAGGAGGTTTCCAAGACGGTATACCGCTTCGGTTACGTAAGCCGTAGCGTGGCGGAAATCGGAAGACTGGTGGTGGGGTACAACCAGTACACCAGGCTGGTTATCATTGATGATCTGCTGGACGGAGAAAATCCGGACCACTGTCCCGATCGCTGGGTGTGGACCGACACGTATAGTCTGGCGACTTCGATTGACGAAAAATTACCCATGGAAATCACCTCCATCAATTATGCCGTTGCACCGAAAGTTGACGGTTACCGGCCTGCCCGGTTGGATATCGAGGGGCCATTTCAGACCGATCCCGTAACAGGTGAAATAAGGCCGTTTCCCACTACGGTGTGGTCAGGATACCAGGAAGGTGAACTCTACCTGTTCGGAGCCGAAAACTATCCCGTACCGGATTTGAATATCGAAAACGAACGGTTTGCCGACCGGGCTCTGAACATAAATTCGGGCGAAGGACCCGATGCCGAAGGGTTGAACAATACCAGTCTGGCTCATTGTATGGCCTGTCCGGTTGACAATAACGATGACGATTTGATTTCGAGCCCGGTGGATTTTTACAATAGCAAGGTCTCATTTGACGGAAGCCCGGCTGCGGATTGGAAAGGCGGGTTTCCATCAACTCTGGACTTCAGGACTCTCAGGTACCGCTGGTCGATCTACCAGTTCAAGGACCGCTACGGAGTGGATGTCACCCGGGACCTGGACGGTGACGGTATCTCAGATGGTCCGCGGAAGATACTTGACAGCTCGGTGAATCCCTCCCTGGATTACGGGTGGCAGCGCTGGCCGTTCATCGGCGTCTGCCTGGACGGCGGTCAGTACGAACTGCGCCTGGAATCACAATACCACTGGTTTAATTACGATGTTCTGCCAAAGGGCAGCCTGGCGTGTGACCGCTACACTCATCCGGGAGTTTATGTTCCGCCTGCGGGCGAGGAGAGCGAGCGTGCCGTGGCGTCAGACGGAACCACCGTGGCCCGGTACCGGTTTCACGTGCAGTCACAGGTGGAGCAGGAGATAGTTCAGCCGGGACAAATCGTCTGTCTGGAGGTGGAACCGCAAGAGGGGGAGGAAATCTGTCCCGAGCCGTTGAAGCTGAACGACTACTGGGTAATCGATGAGGACCGAAACGTCCTCTGGGAACTGAGAGAAGCCGAAGGTGTTTCAGATAGTGAAAACCGTCTTTTAACCATGCTGGCTGACCGGCCGCCCATACCGGAAGGAATGGATCCGGACAAGGTCATCAATCTGAGCTGGCAGGGTGGGGTGAAATTCCAGATCACACTGGACCTGGTCTATCCCATGTCACCGGCCGGTCCCCGCTCCGGGCAGCCGGCCATTCCCAGCCTCAACCTGACCCGTGAGGGTGTGAACGACGAAGCTCTTGCCGAATCTCAGCGTCGCTCCCCGGCCGAGCGGTTGGGGGATGTGCGTCTGGCAAGTGGGGTGGACGATGAAACGACCATGATCAACGAGGCCACTATTTTTGAAACACCCAGCGATCCTTACCGGTACCGTCTCACTATGCGGGCAACCCGCTTCTACGGCTACCAGGCTTACATGATGGTGGACACCGGTAACGGAGTACTGTTGCAGCAGCCGGTTCCCTATGTCCGTAAAATTGAGGTGGAAGCCGCAACCGAAGTGCTTGTCAGGGACACCACCCCCCCCCGGCTGGTGGCGGCGGTCCCGGGGAATCCACTGTCTATCGGGCGGTCGTACATCGTCTATGCCTCCACCGGTTCACCTATAGCTCTGTCACCGGAACAGGTCGATGCTGATTATCCGCCTCCCGATGCCAATCCCGAGTTCATGACCGTTTTTATCGAGGACAACAATCCTTTCGACTCTTACCCGGGCACCATCGAAGGAGGGTATGCCAACCAGGGAGATGTGATTTCGAGGGCCCATACTGGAGCAAACCGTTTGGCGGTCAGCCGGTATAACAGGGAATGGAACCGGGACCGATATGCAAATCTGCACACCCAGAACCGGTATGCCCGGATGAGCTATGAGGCATATTCCGTGGAAGAGAACGATGAGGGGACATCCGAACAAGACAGCGCCGTACTTAAACGCTATGAGCTTCCTAGCAAATGGATACATGAGTCACAGGAAAGCAGGTTTGACAGCCGTTTTTCCGATCAGGTGGTATTTACCATAGATGAGTTCTCCGGGGTGATGCAGTTTATTCCCCGGCCCGAAGCGGACAGGAGTTATGTCAGGTACACCTTTGATTTGACCGGTGTTGGCCCTCTTTCCAGGCTGCCGTTGACTGAGGAAGACGATCCCGGCGCACCACGTGACTATCAGTGGGAGAACAGATTCTGTCTTGATTATGCATCCAATCACCCCGACTGGTGCTCACCGGGGATGTACGCCAGTTTCAGTGACGCCAGCGGAAACACGCTTCAAAACATCAAACTGGCCGAAATAGTGATCAGGGACAATGTCCAGCCCAATCCCATAGTTGCCATGGAAATTACTGGAAGGGAAACGGGACGGAATATCCTGCCGGGGAACCTTTCTCCTGACACTTACAGCCGGAACATCCGGGTGTACTATCCCTCCTCCGATACCTGGACTACCCGTAACAGTTCCCGGTTTACCTTTTTCAACAACGGGGACTGGTACCCGGGGCCGGTGGACAAAACAGCGCAGCCCTGGATGTACTGGGTTGACACTGCCACCCTGGCCACCTATCCGTGGGGAGGAACTGACCCGCCCTTTCCCGTTGACCCGGTGCCGGTAACATTTCAACCGGTTCCCGAGCGCACCCGGATATCTTTGTCGGGCCGGTTCGTGACAGACAACATTTCAGGTCCCTCAACGGTTACCTTCCTCTATACTATCCGTGACACCGCGGGCAACGAACTCGAGCAGGTAGACGATGGGGTGGGGGAACACCAGTTCGTCTTTTACGAAAGCGATGACTTTTCCTCCGGGGGCTGTCATATTCTGGAGGGAACCATCGAAGACGATGCCCTGGGGTGGGACTGCGTTACCAGAAAGCCCAATGTCCGTCGGTTCCGTTATTTCCTGCCGGTTTACCGCACCAGGGTGAAACGGTACGTATTGCAGAGCAGTTCCTCGTTTGAGTGAAGCAGTTTGCCGGAACACACGCTCCGTTGATGACTCTGCTTCCTGATGCTATAATTCCACAAACGAGGTGATATATATGTCAACCGACATGGAGATTGCACACTCAGTTAAACTTTTACCCATAGTGGATATTGCCGAGAAAGCGGGAATCGACTGGAACTATCTTATCCCCTACGGGAGCAACAAGGCCAAGGTGGAACTGTCACTATTCGATGAGCTTGCATCACGACCAGACGGCAAGCTGGTACTCGTATCGGCCATGACTCCCACACCGGCCGGCGAAGGGAAGACCACGGTTTCGATCGGGCTCAACATGGGTCTCAACCGCATAGGAGTACAGTGCGGCCTGGCGCTCAGAGAACCGTCAATGGGGCCGCTGTTCGGAGTCAAGGGAGGAGCGACCGGCGGCGGTTGGTCGCAGGTGCTGCCCATGGAAGATATCAACATGCATTTTACCGGCGATCTCCACGCGGTGAGCACGGCCCACAACCTGCTGGGCTCGCTGATCGATAACTACCTCTTCCGTCGGCATGATCAGCCGTTGGATTCCCGGCGGGTCAGCTGGCCCCGGGTGATCGACATGAACGACAGGAGCCTGCGGGATGTCATCATCGGTCTGGGAGGCCGGAAGCATGGGCGTCCCCGTGAATCATCGTTTCAGATAACTGCCTCCAGTGAAATCATGGCTATTCTCTGCCTGTCCATGAACTACGCCGAACTCAAGGAGAGAATTGGGAATATCCTGGTGGGTTACACGCACAAAGGGGAGCCGGTTTTCGTCAAAGATTTTGGATTTCAGGGAGCGGCGGCAGCGGTACTGAAAGATGCCTTGAAACCAAACCTGGTGCAGACTATCGAGAACACACCCGCGTTCGTTCACGGGGGCCCGTTCGCTAACATTGCCCAGGGCACCAACTCGATCATATCAACACGCATGGCGCTGAAGTTGTTTGACATGGTAGTCACCGAAGCCGGATTCGGTTTTGACCTGGGTGCTGAGAAATTCTTTGATATCGTGTCTCGTCAGGCGGGATTCTGCGCCTCGGTGGTGGTTCTGGTAGTTACGGTCAGAGCCCTGAAGCTGCATGGCGGGAAAAGACTCAAATCAATCTCCGAACCGGACCCGGAATCGGTGGAAAAAGGATTTCCTAACCTGGAGAAGCACCTGGAAAACATAAACAAATTCGGTCGTAAAGCAGTGGTCGCTATTAACCGGTTTTCATCCGACACCGGCGAAGAGCTCTCTTTGATCAAGCAGCACGTGGAAAGCCTTGGATACAAGGCGGCGGTCATCGACTGCTGGGGGCAGGGGGGGAAGGGAAGCACAGAACTTGCTCAACTCGTGAAAGAAGAGTGTTCTCATCCCATGTGCGGAGAGTTCCTTTATTCATTGGATCTGCCTACCGAGAAGAAGATAGAAGTGGTCGCCCGGGAAATCTACGGATCAAAAGCCATTACCTTCACCAAGAAAGCAAAACGGGATCTCAAGAAGATCAAGAAATATGGATTTGATCATCTACCGGTCTGCATTGCTAAAACTCAGAAATCTCTTTCGGACAACCCGGTTCTCCTGGGCCGTCCGAAAGATTTTCTGGTCACCGTCCGGGAGATCCATCTGTCTTCGGGGGCCGGGTTTACCGTACCGGTCACCGGGGATGTTTTGCTCATGCCGGGGCTTCCCCTTAAACCGGCAGCGCTTGATATAGATATCTCGTCGGATGGTGAAATAAGCGGGTTGTTTTAACCCATTTGTTTCACAAGATTGCCTGCAGCGGACGCAGAATAGTGGTCATTCGAACAACTGGATGTTACCGCCGGTGTGGATGAAAAGGACGTTTTCCTCCCGGCGGAATTCTCCTCTGGCTGCGTAGTCAAGCAGTCCCGCGGCGGCCTTTCCCGTGTACACGTGATCCAGGAGTATACCTTCCCTGGCTGCGAACAGCGTGATTGCACGGCTGCAGGCAGGGGTTCTGGCTGCGTAGGTGTCACCCATGAAGGAACTTTCAACGATGACACTCGAACGGTCAACCGTCACTCCCAGAAGCTCTCCTGTCCTGCCTGCCAGGTCCAACACCTCATCCTGCAGGACCGGGCTGCTTTTGGCTGCTCCCATTCCGATGATTCGTCCTGGCCATCCGGTGAGGTGCTTTCCCACCACCAGCCCGGCCTGTGTCCCTCCCGATGAGGATGCGTGAATGATAGTCGAGAAAGGGATATCGGCTTCCCGCGAGTAATCCATGATTTCCAGGAAAGTGGCCACATATCCCAATGCTCCGATGGGGGTTGATCCGCCCACCGGCAGCCAGTAAACGGTATGTCCTTCACTCGTCAACTGCTTCTGGAGGCGGCGTCCCTCTTCCTCCCACCGCTGCCAGCAGAGAGAGTCGACGTGATGTATCCGGGCCTCGAACAGGTGGTCGAGAAGGAGGTTTCCGGTGGGATTCCGCGGCTGTTTCCCCCCCAGGACCAGGTGTACTTCCAGGCTGTTGGCAGCACCGGCGGCAGCGGCCATCCGGCAGAAATTGGACTGGTTGGCACCCAGGGCAATCAGAGTATCGGCGTTGAGCTTGAGAGCATCGGCGATAAGATAATCCAGTTTCCGTGTCTTGTTGCCGCCGAAAGCGAAACCGGTCATATCATCCCGTTTGCAGTAGATGGAGGCGCGGTATTCCCGTGAAACGGAATGAAGATAGTGAATGGGGGTCGGAAGTAATGACATGGAACATTTTGGATAGTGGTCAAGCAAAGCCTGGTCCATACGAATGTCCTTTCGGTGTCCCCTGTTCCGTTTGCAACTTACCGGCATTATGGCATTATATCATTGCAATCTCCCGGTATTTCTGATACGATCAATGAGAAATCCGGCTGGGAGGCTGGTTTACATGGAAAATGGTTTGATGAAAATTGATATTCAGGATGAAGTGGTCGTTCTGATGCCCATGAAGGATCTTGACGAGGTCCATTCAGCCAGGTTCCAGGAACTGATACGGGGCATCGTCAAAAAAGGGCATCTGTTCGCAGTGCTCGATCTGCAAAACGTCAATTACCTGGCCAGTGCAACCCTGGGTATGATTGCCGCTTCGATTGAAACCCTGGCGTCGCGCGGTGGCAAGCTGGTTCTGAGTAACGTGAACCAGGAAGCGTTGCGGATACTCAATGTGGTGAAGCTTGAAGAGGTAACCAGCATCCACACCACTACGGAAGAGGCCATTGAGGCTCTGAACCAGTTGTGCAAATCAGGTTGATTGTCATCGAAGCTTGACGATGATTACTTGAACTTCTCTTCTACCGGCGGCAGTGCGGCTGCCAGGTAGAACATTCCCCCAAGCAGACAGCTCGCAGTAAGCCCGTGCGAAAGGGCCAGCACGCCGGCTAACAGAGCGCCCAGTACCGATGCTACTCCATTGACGGCCCATACCCACGGAGTGAGTGCGGGACAACTGTCTTTAAGCGAGTTGAGCCCGGCGGGAAACGGCATTCCCATGAAAAAGGCCGCTCCCATCATCACCACCAGATCAAGGTAAAAAAGAAGCATACTTCGATAAATCAAGGCACTTCGGTAGACTGAGACATGCGCAACAATCAGAACGGCAATTAAAAAAAGGACAGACCGCAGTTTTCGCGGACTGCGGGACTGACGATAGGCTCCCAGTCCCGAGCAGGCGAGAACCAGTGTTATGATCAGGGCAAAAGCGTAAATCGGATGTGACAAGAACCTGGCCGTCTGGTGAATCCAGGCTACCTCCATGAACATGAATCCTGCGCCGATCAGGGAAAAGAATATACAGTAACTGAAGCGGGGATACTTCTTTGATGCCCCTGTTTGCCTCCGCGTTTTCTTGCGTATCAACCAGAGGGGGATTAGCATAAGGAGTATTCCCAGAGGTATGGCCTGAAGCAGAGCGATCAGCAAAAACATGTACCCCCAGCCAATCTGCGCAGTAACATTGGGCCCGGTAGCCTGTAGCAGCACTGGTAATGATGACCATTTGAATGAGTGGGAAAAATAGGGCCGGTCATCTGCCGGAGGATGAATGTTGTACAGGTGTTCCTTCAGCATGGTGCGATATCTGCCGTCATCCGCTTGCACAGGGATGTTTGCTTTACAGACCGTAGCAGCCATAGCCTGATACGGTGCGCCTTGAATACGGTTGAAACGATTTACTTCAGAGGAATCAATACCCGGATAATAAATGAGATCGAAAGAGAATTCATTACTGAAATCTCGGACCGCTTCGATGTGGTCCCGGGTGATGGGATTTCGGAATACCAACAGTGTGGCCACTCTCAGGGAACGGGCGAAGATAACATGATTTCCGACGGGAGAGCCGTTCATACTTTGAAGTGCCGCTACAGCAGTGGTTAGCGTCCTAATCTCTTCTCGCGGCGGTAGATGGAGCCACGAATTGAGCACCAGTGCCCCCGAGGGATTCAGGATGCCGAGAAAGTCCTGGAGCGCTTCTTTTGTAAGAAGGTAGTCTGGATCGTGAGAAGAGGTACCGGCCGCTGAAACGAATGGTGACCCACCGGGATTGAGAACGATCAGGTCATACAGTTGCGGGGCGTTACGTGTGAAAGAGCGGCTCTCCTGCTGCAGCAGGGTCACATCCGGGCGCTGGTAGAGGTGCCCGGAGTACGCATCCAGAGGTCCGTCCATCACCTTGATAATGGCTGGATTGTTTTCCAGGGCATCCACATGACAGGCTCCATTGGCCAGGGCGTTTAGCACCTCGAAACCTCCTCCCGCTCCTGATACCAGCACCCTGGGGCGATGGTGGAACTGAAAAGGCAGGGCTCCGAGTATTGCTCCGAAAAAATCCTTCATCTGCTTTGGTTCACTCATACGGCAGGCCACTGTCATACTGTCTCCGTCGGTATGGATGGCTTTCTGCTGGGGAATGCTGCCCTTATAGGAGAGACTGAGCCCCGGAGCGTACCGCAGGTAGCGGCTCTTAGTTACGGTGACCAGGCCGAAGGGAGTGTGCTGTATGTTTTCTATCCGTGCATCGGGCAGAAGCAGGATGCGGCTCAGACTCTTGTATTCTGACATTTCCGGGAACGGGTCGGCGGTGGAGATTAAAATCAGGCATCCGATCATCAGAGTCGTGCAGAGCATCCGCTTTAGTACATCAGGATAGGCTGTCCAGGCTGTCAGTGTCACCGGGAAACAGGCCAGCAGCAGCAGAACTTCCGGGGGATACCAGTTCATGAGAAGCAGACTGCAACCTGCACCCAGGGCTGATCCCAGCATATTGAAACAGTAGACGCGGCCGGCAGCCAGCTCCGAGCGGTAAAAGAAGTTTCCGATGATGAATCCGCCGCAGAGAAACGGCAGCGAAAGCGCCAGGTAATTAACGGCTGCCAGAAAAAACTGCCACCGGTCCCACAAAACGGTGAGCGGTGAGCAGGGAATAGCGCGGGACAAAAAATAAGCAGCCGGGATGGAGACGGCCAATGAAAGTAAGCTTATCCAGGACGGAAACCAGCTTTGCTGCGGGGATACGGCTGGTGAAGTACTCTTGTTTTCCGCCCTTACAGCCAGCGGCGCCCTCACGGCCAGCAGGACACCGCTGGCTGCGAAACCCAGCATGGCCAGGCTGATGATGACCGAGGCAAAGCTTGACCAATAGCGGATTGCCAGGATTCTCAAGAGAAGAATTTCATAACCCAGAACGGTGGTGGAAACGATGGCGATTGTCAGGGAATCGCCATCAATACAGCGTGTAAAGCATATGGTTTTACCGGTACTACTTCTCTCTGACAAGGGGGACAAACCTCACCGCCATCAGGTTCCTGCTGGTGACAGTACCCTTGACGTCTTTCTCGATCAGCAGCAGATACTGAACGTAGAATGGGGAACCCACCGGAATACACATCCGGCCTCCCGCTTTGAGTTGCTGCACCAGGGGAGGGGGAACGTGCTCCGCAGCCGCGGTGACTATGATCGCGTCGAAAGGTCCTTCTGTTTCCCAGCCGAAATAGCCGTCTCCCTCCCGGGCGTTAATGCAATGATACCCGAGTTCATCAAACCGCTGGGCAACTGACTGAGCGAGCTTGGAAACGATCTCCACGCTGTAAACATGCGGGGTGATCTCAGCCAGGACCGCTGCCTGGTATCCGGAACCCGTACCGATTTCGAGTACCCGGGAATTCTCGTCCAACTGAAGAACTTCGGTCATAAAGGCGACGATATAGGGCTGGGAAATTGTCTGGCCGCACCCGATGGGGAGTGGATGGTCATCATAGGCTGCGCCCCGGTGCAAAAAGGGAATAAAAAGGTGGCGGGGAACCCGGCGCATGGCTGTCAGGACGTTCTCGTCGTTCACTCCCCGGGCAATGATCTGCGAGTTAACCATGCGGTCCCGCTCGTCCTGGCGTTCAAACTCCCTGTCCGGTTTCAGGCTCTTTACGGCATCGGGCATCGGGGTGTCGGCCAGCGGGGGCACGAATTTTTCTTTGCTGGTTATGTCGGTTAATGCGATAGGCTGGTCAGTATTTGAAGGGGCTGATTTCTTTTCACCGGACGAACCGGTTAGTGCCACTGGCCGGTCGGTATTTGAAGGGGCTGATTCTTTTTCGCCGGACGAACCGGTTAATGCGATAGGCTGGTCGGTATTTAAAAGAATGATTACCAGGCTGAGCAGGATGAGTAGAATAACTACTTTCACTACGCTGGGGCGCCCAGGCGGTGTGAATGCTTTCATACGATGTACACCTCTTGATTAGTGTACATCAGCTTCGGTTTTCATTCAAGTGAATGGAAAAGCTATCACCTTTCCCGATGTAAATCCTGGTATAGATCCTGCGGGTATTTCAATCCGCCGCCGCTCTCCTCCATCGGCGCTGCTGTCTTCAGATGGCGTGTTCGGTAACGATTCGGCAGTGGTTTCTGAAAAAGATTGCCCGGGCTGTTTTTCCCCAATGCTTTCCGTACTGGAGCTGACACCCTCAGTGACACTCAATACCTCTTCTATGGTGGTCAGTCCCTGTTTCACTTTCCGTATTCCGCTTTCCTTGAGCGATTCCATTCCGCTTTGAGCCGCCGCTTCCCTAATTTCGTCATCCGAGGCCCGCCGCAGGGCCAGTTCTCTTATTCTCTGATCGACTACCATTACTTCGTGGATGGCGGTTCGGCCGAGATATCCGCTGTGACGGCACTTGTCACATCCCCGGCCGCGGTAAAAAACCGTATCGGAGTCGATTCCCAGGGCTTCTATCAGTTCCCGGGGCGGTCGGTACTCTTCACGGCAATGGCTGCAGATAAGTCGGATAAGCCGCTGGGCTACCACCGCCGAGACCGCCGAGTTGAGCAGGAACGGTTCTATTCCCATGTCAATAAGCCTGGTTATGGCACCCGGGGCGTCGTTGGTGTGCAGGGTGGAAAATACCAGGTGTCCGGTGAGTGCCGCCCTGACGGCCAGTTCCGCTGTTTCCCGGTCCCGTATCTCTCCAAGCATAATGATGTCCGGATCCAGCCTCAGGATAGAGCGCAGCCCGTTGGCAAAGGTCAAGCCGGTGCGTGAATTGATCTGGACCTGATTGACTAGATTTATCTGATATTCAATGGGATCTTCCACGGTTATTATCTTTTTCTCCATGGTATTGACTTCCTGGAGCCCGGCGTACAGGGTAGAGGTTTTCCCGCTTCCGGTGGGACCGGTCACCAGAATCATCCCAAAAGGCTTTCTCACCAGGGAACGCATTTTCACCAGGTTCTGTTCTGACAGCCCTATTTCATCGAGGTTTTTAAGTCCTTTTCCCTTATCCAGTACGCGCATGACGACGGTCTCCCCGTAATAGGTGGGAATGGTAGCCACCCTCAAGTCAATTTCCCTGTTCACTATAGCCAGTTCGATGCGCCCGTCCTGCGGCTGCCGTTTGCGGGCGATGTCCATGTTGGCGATTACCTTGATACGTGATATCACCGCCTGGCTGAGTTCGGGAGGATAATCCATGGAATGGTACATGATTCCATCCACGCGGTACCGCACTCGTAAGGCGTTTTCGCAGGGTTCCAGATGAATGTCACTGGCGCGTTCGTGTATGCCCCGGGCGATGATCTGGTTAACCAGGTTGATAACAGGCGCTTGCCCGGCCATTTCCTCGGGGTTTTCATCTCCCTGGACCTGCACCTCAACCTGCGGTGGAAGTACGGTGATTTCATCGGTGATCGCTGCGGGGACTCCCTGCTTTACGAGCTGCTCGAAATTCATGCTCTGTCCATACAGAATTTCCTGGGCTTTCTCAATCTCTGAACTCTCTGCCATGACAGCTTTGACGGTGAGCTGGGTGTGTGACTCTATTTTCTTGATGAGCTGGAAGTCGCTGGGATCGGACATGGCTACGGTGAGTTCACGTCCCTTGACCTGCAGGGGAACCAGGTGGCAACGGCGGGCTTGTGCGGCCGAAATGATCCGGGTCAGGTAGGGCTTCGGAGTGAAATCTTTCAAGTCAGCTCGTGGGTATTCCAGTTTCTTTTTCAGTTTGAGGGGAACCGGGATGTGTTCGATCCAGATGGTGCCGATGTCAGCGTTCGCCAGGATGATTGCTTTCCTGATTACATTTTTAAGCTGCTTTATATTCTTTTTCCAGTCTAGTTTTTCAAGTCCTTCCAGGGCAGCAATAGAGATTTTTTCCACGGTGATCTGGTGGCGGTTGTTGAATTCCTTAATGAAATACACTGCCAGGGTGAGGATGTCCCGGGGGCGCTCCCTGAGGGCAGGGAGCGTGATGAATCCTGAGAAAAACTCAAACAACCGTGTTGAGAACTGATCGTTAGCCGCCATGCTTTTCAAATCAGTCTGGGTGGAAACAATAAGCCGTACATCGAGCCCATCTTCGTTTTCATCCGAAGCAGCGCAACGGCGCTTCAAAATCTCGGCCAGCGTTTCCTGGAGCCCGATCGGGAGATGTTCTATGCCTTTTATGAACAGGGTGCCTCCATCAGCCTGGTGTAGCTTCCCGCTGCGGCCGACGGTCCCGAACAGGTACTGTTCAAATTTCCCCGGCTGGAACTTGCCGCTGGAAAATGCCCGGGCGTCAACTCTGACAAAGGGACCTGAGCCCCTGGAGCTGTATCGGTGGATGGTCTGGGCCAGCAGTTGCTTACCGGTACCTTCCTCACCCTTGATTATCAGGGAGAGATTGGTACTTGCAAGTTTTTTGGCCCTCTCGAAAATTGTTATGACATGATCCTCTACAGTAACAAGGTTACCGAACCGGTAGATCATGAGGTCCTCCTTACAGTGCGCGTTCTGCAGAGAGTAAAGAGCAAATTCCAGGCCAGTTTTATACGGTGATTATGCCGCTATTTCAGGGAGACTTAGATAAAACCGTCCGGATAACGGACAAAACGAAGTATTGATATGTGTATTGTTTCTGGACAATTGAGATTTTCTCAATAAACCGGGGAACCAGATGCACCGAACGTTTCGTTGGAAATGGTGAAGGAACGTGGTGTACCGCTCATTCATTTTACTTCGTTTTGTACGCCCCGCCCGGAAAACTCAAGGATGAGAGGTGATTCCGTGGCCATTCATGCCAATGGGGAACATGCCTACAAGCCCTACAAACCTCTGTTTGCCGAAGAA
>CAYSPT010000008.1:9981-13326 GCA_964432985.1 uncultured bacterium | reverse complement strand
GATGGCTTCCTTGACGTCCAGGACGATTCCTCCCTACAGCTGAATCTCCATTCCCTCACGGGCGAAGACAATACTGAGGTCGTGATCTCCCTTGGATATCTGGTCGCGATAGGCTATGGCGTCCACGTGCATCCGCTTGAGGAATTCGTCGTCGTGGGCGGGGTCGTGGTGGAAGATGACCAGGGTTTTTACTCCCGCATTCAAGGCTATTTCAACGCCCTTCTGGGGAGTGGAGTGCCCCCAGGTTTTCTTCTTGTCATACTCTTCAAGAGTATACTGGCCGTCGTAAACCAGAACGTCGGCGTTGGTAGCCCAGTCGATGAGTTTCTTGTCGGTGGGACCGAACAGCCGGTTGAACTTATGCCCGTCGTGTTCGGTATCGCTGGCGTAGACAAAAACCTTCCCCTGTTCCGCAATCCGGTAGGAAAACACCCCGTCCGGGTGGTTAAGGCGAATATAGCCGACTTCGATGTCCTCGGAAGATGAACAGCCCTCTTCCAGGTCGATAAATTCAATGTCCGCACCCATGTATTCGAGCGACACCGGGAAATTGGGATACTGCTGCTGCCCTTTGAGCACCTCCTGCAGGCTGTGGTTAACCTTCTTCTCACCGTACAGTCTGAAGTGGTTTCCCCGTACGAAAGCAGGCACGAAAAACGGCCAGCCCTGGATGTGATCCCAGTGGACGTGGCTGAAAAGAATCTTGGCCTTAATGGGATTGCCTTTGTATCTTCTGATAAGATCCATTCCCAACAGGCGCATACCGGTCCCGGCATCGAGAATATACTCCTCGCCGGAAGCGGTGGTTATTTCTACACAGGCTGTGTTACCACCGTAGTAATCGGTTTTGAATACGTCCCCGACGGAGGGAGACGGTATACTTCCTCTAACACCCCAGAACTTGATTCTCATCGGCGTCATTCCTCCTCCAAGCAGGATTCCGGATGCATATTTATTGTATGCAGTCTGAAACCAGGGAAAGTATAGCATTCATGGCTGGAGGCCGTCAAAAAAAAATAATTATTTCGCCCCGGTTGATTTTTTCGGAGATGCTTCTCGTTTCCGACGTATAGTGGTATGACAATCCGGGCACAGACCGTGGGTAAAATCCACTTCGGCCCTCTTGCGAATATAGCTTTCCACCCGGACCCAGTATCCTTTGTCATCACGAATTTTTTTACAGTGGTAACAGATGGGAAGCAGTCCCTGCAGTTCAGAAATATTAGAAATGTCTTCCACTATCACGATGACCAGATTCTGGTCCTGATAGATGAAAGGCGCGGCTGTGACCATGATGTTCATTCTTTTGTTGTCACCGCTGGTAGTGTAATAAAACTCCCCCTTGGCCCGGTGCACCAGGTTACCCTCCAGTGCGGATATGGCGGAATTCCAGATGACACAGTCCGGGCAGCCGATACCGTAGCCGCATCCTTCGGTCTCGTCCTGGCTCGAAATGCAGTTGAAGACCTCTCCGCAACGCCGCTGAAGGACGGTGTCGTCGTCAGCCAGGCCGAGCAAGGCCAGGGTAGCGTTGTTGATACATTGGAGTCTCCGGTCGGCATTCATGATTATGGTACAGACTGGAATGGAGTTAAAAAGTGTCCGGAAAAAATCGTCCTGGGAAAGAAGATCTTTCATAGTGATCCCACCCTCATTCACTTAATGGTATCAAAGCAACACGGTAAATGGCAAATAGTACTGCTTCATAGCATATTTTCGCTCATGTCAGACATAGCCTGATTTGTCATTTTTGTGGTATAGTTTCAGTAGGTTTCTGCCCGATTGAACAGGCTACATCACCGGGAGCAGAAGACCGGGAGGTGGAACGGATGATCGGTTTAAGGAGTAAAGAAGTCGTTTTGCTGGCCTTAATACTCCTATTCGCTTTGAGAGCACCTCTGTGTTTCGGCCATCCGGACATTCTTGCGTCGGTCAAGGACAGCGGCCGGTACCGGCTGGCACTCCTCACCTGGAACGAAGACCAGTCTCTTTTCGAGTGCCACACATTTCTGTCTTTTGGGGACGCCGACGCCGGCACTCCGGCCTATCGCGGCGGCCGGATAGCGTTCACCTCCAATAAGTCCGGCAAGTATGACATTTACCTGCTTGGTGCTGGCGAGTCTTCCCCGGTGAATATAACCGAAAAGTTTTCAGGTAATTTCAGCGACCCATCGTTCTTGGATGACGGGACCCTGGTATGTACCGGGAACATTGAAGGACGAAATTCAGTTTGTCTCATTGACCCTCGGCGGGGAGTGCTTGAAAACCTGACCGGACAGTTTGTCAACGCCGGCCAGCCTGCCGCCGGGGGAGAAACGAAGCAGTTTGTGTTCACCGGAATCCGGGACGGGACACCTGTCTATAATGGTAACACCGATATTTACCTGTACGATGCATCAGGTTCCATCAGTCGCCTTACCGCTATGGACCCGCTGGTGAACGAGAACCATTCGTATCTGGCAGATGAATACGTTTATTACAGTGCCGCTTCAGGGCGGTACGTTAATGGTACTTTCGTGGTAGAACAGTCGAATCTGTTCAAGTATGATCTGGAAAGCGGCGGTGTTTCGGTGATAACCGCCGGTGCGGGAATCAAATCATCTCCTGAGGCAGGTGGGGATTTGATATATTTCCTGATGCTTGAGTCAGCCGGGGAACGGAATCTGTACATGGTTGATGGTGAGCGGGAAATTCGCCTCACGCAGGGTCTGTTTATCATGTCGTTTTGTAGTATGGGCAATGACTGAACCGGTGCTTTGTCAGTCGGGCTGGCGGCTGGTCCCTGTTTTTTTAGAGAGACTGGCATATTTTTTCGGATAACGAAACGATAGGGTGATTAATCGTGGATATAATGAACACATTGAGCGTGCTGCTCGGCAGTTCGTGGACTTCGGGAGTCAACCTCTATATGACTGTCGCCGGGTTGGGTATTGCCGGCCGCCAGGGCTGGATCAAGCTTCCGGGAAACCTGGAAATGCTGCAGAATCCCTATGTCATTGGAGCGGCGGTGGTCCTCTACATCATCGAGTTCGGGGCAGACAAAGTGCCGTACATAGATAATACCTGGGACTCGATACACACCCTGATCCGGCCCGCCGGCGGCGCCGCACTGGCCTACCTGGGATCGGCTGACATGGGGCAGGCAGCACAGGTGATCGCCGCTATGCTGAGCGGTTCCGTCGCCATGGAATCACATCTTACCAAAGCCGGCACCCGGATGGCGCTCAACGTTTCTCCCGAGCCCGTTACCAACACCATAGCCAGTGTCACCGAGGACGGGCTGGTAGCGATCCTGCTGGTCCTTATCGCCAAGTACCCGATCATTGCTACAATCGTGGCGATCAT
>CAYSPT010000008.1:2080-9881 GCA_964432985.1 uncultured bacterium | reverse complement strand
CCTCCTCCCCAACCTCCGGAAGAGCAGGCGTAACGCATGGTTGAATTGGATACACTGCTTGATTTCCCATGCCTGGAGGATTGCGCCCGGGAAGATCTCAAGCATATTGCTCATGCCTGCAGTACCGGTTCGTTCAGTCAGGGTGACTGGGTTTTTGCCGCCGGGGATCCGGAGGATGCTGTTTTCTTCGCCCTGGACGGGCTTGTTGACGTAATCGGGCTCGGCCCATCCGGCTGGGAATACTCGTTTTCCCAGGTAGAACCTGGTGATTGCTTTGGTGAAACCATGGTTCTTGATGGCTTTACCCGTCCGGTAGCCGCGGTGGTGCGAAAGAATCTGGATGTGGTCGTTCTGACCCGGAATAAATACGATATTCTGAAAAATAGGTTCCCCTCCTCCGCTTTGTGCCTGCTCAAGGTTATAGGACGGCGATTGAGCCAGCGGGTTCGTGCTCTCAACGAGCAGCTTTTGTACACCCGGGGCACGGCACTTTGTTTTGACGACCCGGAAGAAGCCGGTGTCGATAAGGAGCATCCCGATGCAGTGGTGGCCCGGACGCTTGACGGTGAGTCCTTCATGATGTTTCGCACCTGGGGAGACCAGCTTTCTCTCAATAAAGGTGAACTCATCGTTCCCGAAGGGGGAGTCCAACGCGAACTCTACGTGCTTCTTCAGGGCCGGGCTGTGGTCAAGAAGCAGCTGCCTGGGGGATCTGAAATGGTGCTGGCGTTCCTGGAGCAGGGCAGTGTTATCGGCGAAATGGCTTATCTCGATCAGGGGCATCGTTCAGCCAGGGTTGAAGCTCTCAGCCCTGTCATGCTGACATCTTTTTCCGAAGCAACACTTCTTGACATGGAGCGGGACGAACCGGAGAAGATTTTCAGGATTTACCAGGGATTGATACGCCATCTCAGGGCAACCAACGATGCCACCCGTGATGAAATATTAGCAGTAAAGTACCGTGTTCACCGCTCTCTCTATGAGGACTGATGTACACTGTCGAGCAAGCCAGGTTATGAGAATCTGCTAAAGTCCCAGCTCCAGGTCCGGTCGTACCAGTTCGCGATTGATTCTGATCATACAGCGGTTGACTTTTTCCAGCAACGTGCCGTAGCCGCGGCTGGCTGACTTGATCTGTCTCAGAACGTCCACTACCAGCCGGGTCAACCGGATGAAATCTCCTTCGCAAAAACCGGTGGTCTTGATTATCCCGGCCAGTCCTGTTCCGGTGGCCCAGTCGTAGGAAAGTCTGGCTACACTGGTTTCCATGGGAGCGACGGTGTTGAAACCGCGTTTCCGCTCCAACTTTCTGATGTGCCTGATCACGGCGAAGGCCGGCTCCAGCCGTTCCCGCAGACCTGCGGACCGCGGCAGTCGAAGCAGTCGTTCCACACCCCGGGGTTCGTGAATGATACAGGCCAGACATGCCACCAGTTCAGGCTCGGAAAGCTTCTCGAATATTCCCGCCATGGCTATCTCGGTGACCTGAAGCTCATAGCCGTGAATTCGGCTGGCAAATGCACCCCGATCGGTGAGTTTCAGCCCTTCCAGATATCCCATCTTTTGAAGAAAATCAACTTTTTTCCAGAACTCGCGCACGTGGTGCCGCTCGGAGTACCCATTAAGGGATTCCTGAAGTGCGATAATCTCATTCACTATCCATTTCATACGCTTCAAGCAGCGGCCACTGAAGGGGCATTCAAGACAGGGATACCCAGCCAAGGGGGATCTCATCTGGTGTTTTTCGGAGCGTCGGCGGCCCTTTCGCCGGCGGCCTATCTTGCGTTTCATCCGTTTCTCATAGGGTAACGGGAATCGACGGAGATCCGCGTGAAAGGAAATATACTCTTCAAAGGCAGCTTCACCAGATCGGCAGCTGAAACGTTCACGGGCTTTGTTTTTGAGTCTCTTTAGCTTCTTTTTCCATTTTTTCGCGGTGCGGTCCAGCTGGAACTGATAAAAATTGTGGCAGAGGACATCTTCTATCCGTTTACTATCTCCTAATCGGGCCAGATTGAGAACGGAATTGTAGGAAAGATCAAACTGGCTTCGCAGAGGTTCAGTGCCTTCCTCGTCCAGAACTTCGGCGATCTCGGGAGCCGAGACATCATCGGGGCAAAACAGAGTAACGGCGTGTCCAAAACTATCTATCCCCCGCCGCCCGGCTCGCCCGGCCATTTGGAAGTATTCCCGGGAATGCAGTGTCCGCAGGCTGCGTCCGTCAAATTTTTTCAAACTTTTGAATATCACCGAACGGGCCGGCATGTTAATCCCCACTGCAAAGGTCTCCGTGGCGAAAAGAGCTTTCACCAGTTTGCGCTCGAAAAGGTCCTCCACCATGATCTTGAGCACGGGCAGCATTCCGGCGTTGTGAAAAGCGATTCCTTTGGGAAGCAGCCTGATGAGCTCCTTCACCTTGGCCATGTTCCTTATTCCCAGACCTGCCAGCAACTCATCCACCGCCCGGTTGATTTCTTCCTTTTCCTCACCGGTGGTGAAGTCGAATTCCCGCCCTATCATAGTGGCCAGAATTTCAGTCATCTTGCGACTGAATACAAAAAAGAGCCCGGGAAGATAGCTCTTCTCTTTCAGAATATCCACCAGGTTGACCAGGCTGGGCTCCGACGCTTTACGCCTTCGACTGCGTTCCGATGCGCTTCGATTCCGTGGCGGTGGCTTTGCTTCGGGCAGGGAGGACAGGTCCTCTGCCGGGACCAGGATGTTTTTCTTCGTGAACAAAAGATGCTTCAGGGGAACAGGGCGGTGGTTTGATTGCACCACTATTACGGGTTGCTTCTTGATGGAGGTGATCCAGGCGGCCAGTTCCTTGGCATTGGGCACCGTGGCCGAAAGGGCCAGAAAACGAATGTGCTGCGGTGAAAATATAATGCTCTCTTCCCACACCGTTCCCCGCTCCACGTCGTCCAGGAAGTGTACTTCATCCAGAATCAGATATCCGACGTCCTGAACCCGCTCCGGGTCATCAAAAAGAATGTTACGGTAAACTTCGGTGGTCATCATCAAAGCGGGGGCATCGGGATTGATGACCACGTCGCCGGTCATGATACCCACCCGGTCCCCGTACAGTTTTTTGAACTGGCGGAATTTCTGGTTGTTCAGCGCCTTGATGGGCGCGGTGTAAAAGATCCGCTGGCCGGATTCCAGGGATTTCTCTATCAGGTACTCGGCTACCAGTGTTTTCCCGCTTCCGGTTGGTGCCGAAACGATAACGGAATGATGTTGCTTCAGTTTCTCGATTGATTCCTCCTGGAACGGGTCCAGCCGGAATCCTTTATAGGTGGTCATAGAGGGCGGTCCCTGGTGTCGTCTTTAAATTTCATATCCGGTTACACTCCAGGTGAAGCGTGCATTGTGCTGTAGAGCACTTCCTGATCGAGCACCGGCAGGAATTCACGGTAGTCGAGTCCAGTTTCCAGGATGTACCCGGTAATCTGGGCTTTGATTATGGCAACCAGGTGCTCGGCCTCCCATGGTTTCTCAATATAATGGTTTATGTGGGCCTGGTTGATGGCGGTGATGGTGTCCTGGTGGGTGGCCAGACCGGTCAGCAGAACCTTGCGGGTGTGGCGAAACCGGGGATCGTTGTTCACCTCTATTAAGAAATCCACCCCGTTTTTTTCCGGCATGACGTGATCACAGATGATGACGGCTGCGGCCTCACCTTCGGCGTCGATCTCCGCCAGAACCTCTTCTCCCTCGTCAGCCGTCTCACATTCGATTACCGTGAAATGATCCTTGAATACAATCAGGTCCCGTTCCAGTGCAGCCAGTACCTCTCGCTGATCGTCAATGCACACGATACAGGGTTTAGTCATCCTGTCTTTCTTCCTTCCTCACGGTTATTCATTACTATGACGACAACCGCATTTTTCGGGTGAGTCAATCGGTATCTGATCCATCAGGATCGGCCGGGAGCGAAACCGTAAACACGGTGTTTCCCGGTACACTTTTAACCGTTATCGAACCTCCGTAGCTGGAAATAATCCTATCGCATATTGTCAAACCCAGCCCCAGCCCGAAGGATAGTCCACCTACTTTGGTGGTCATATCGGGCTGAAAGATAGTGGGCACCAGACCGGGAGAGATCCCCGGGCCGTTATCCTGGATCTGCACGGAGATGATGCCGTTGTAAGCACTGCTTATCATGGCTATCTGCGGATCTGCTATTTCGGCCTGGATCATGCTTTCAACCGCATTCTTCATCAGGTTGGTCCACACCTGAATCAGTTCCCCCTTACTGGCTATGATTGACGGGAGTTCGGCCAGCTCGATCCTGACATTTGTCTTCCGCAGCCGACTTCTCAACAGTGCCATGGCTTCGCGAATACTCTCGTTAACATCAACTCCCGGTTCACGAACCGACTTTGGGGCGCCGAGATCGCGGATTGACTTGACCACGTGGGTCACCTGGGAGGAAGCTACCAGCATGTCGCGAAGCGTAGCTCCTATTTCCCAGTAGCGCCGTATCCGGCCGGGCAATTTCTCTAAACGGGGGAGCAGCCTCTTAAGTTCATCGTCT
This sequence comes from uncultured bacterium, assembly GCA_964432985.1. Taxonomy (GTDB): domain Bacteria; phylum Muiribacteriota; class CAYSPT01; order CAYSPT01; family CAYSPT01; genus CAYSPT01. Next base: position 5,341 of record CAYSPT010000008.1, on the reverse strand, counting down.
GAGAGTCCCGCCCTGGAAACTTCCTCGGCCAGTTCCCTGGACAGGGATAAGCTGCTCCTCAGTTCCTTGGTTCTCCTTCTGATCTCCCTGGTACTCAGCTTGCGCCCGTGTTCCAATCCCTTGAGGAACAGGAAATTGAGGTCTGGATCCCCTTCCTGCAGCATCTCCTTCAAACGGTCACTCAACCAGTTGGTGTTCCGTTTGAGCACTGAGATAGAGTTGTTTAGTTCATGAGAAATTCCGGCGGCCATCTGCCCCAGGGTTGCCATCTTCTGGCTGTAGAGCAGGCGCCGGATGGTTCGTTCACGCTCTTCGGCCAACGCTACCGCCCGTTCGTCCCGGTGGAACAACTCCGTAACCACCGCAGGCATGAACTGCTCGAACAGACACGAGCTGCGGCCGTCGGGTACGAACTCCTGGTCCCGGTCGATGTAAACCACTTCCGAATCTTCCTTGGCCACTACCGTAGCCCGGCTGGTGAAGGTCTGAGAGAAATAACTGTAAATACCGACCAGCATATTTTTCGAGGCTTTGAATATTTCCAGCTGGGAGCCGTCCGGAATTGTGAAACAACCTTTCAGAAGACCGTTTTTCACCAGGAAAAGGCGGTCATTGACGTCGTCCTGCCTGATCAGAATAGAGCCTTGTTCGAGCCTGATGGTACGCTCGGGACTGGTAAAGTAGCTATCTATCAGCCACTGCAGGTTTGCCGTATGCTTCCCGGTAACATCCGTCCGTGCTCCGGTGGTTGTTTCTGTCAGGTCCATCTGGTTTCCCTTCTGTTTCTTTGTCCTAAAAGTTTCATTCGGCTGAAAAGACGGTATATTCTGCCCCCTTTTGGGAGCTATTAGAAAAATCCTATTTTATTCAGGATAATCATCAGTAACAAGTTAGTCAGCAGTCCCACTATCCCTAGAATGAGTCCCGGTTTACTCATGTGACGGGTTTCAATTTCACCGCTGGCATAGGCCAGTGCGTTGGGTGGGGTGCTGATAGGAAGCACCATGGCCAGGGAAGCAGAAAAGGTCACCGCCAGGATAATCATCCGGCTGCCGCCAAGAGAGGCCAGGCCCCCAACACTGGTTCCCAGGGCGGCCACGATGGGTAGAACCAGGTTGGCAGCCGCCGTGTTTGACATCAGGTTGCTTATGGTAAGGGTTATGATTGTGCTTACTACCACGATTATCCAGGGTGTGAGCATGTCGAATGAAATGCTACTGATAACGTTCTTACTCAGACCGGTCCGGTCCAGGCCCACGCCCAGGGCGATGCCGCCGGCCAGAAGCCACAGCACGTCCCAACTGATTCCTTTCAGGTCCTTGGCGCTGATGATCCCGGTCAGTGAAAAGACGGCCACCGGAATCATGGCCACCACGTAGGAGTTCATTCCATGAAAAGCGTCTGTCAACCAGAGGAGAATGGTGGCCGCGAAGGTGATATACACGGTGCTCGCCTTCCACCCAGTAGCGAAGGTGCTGGTGATGTCCAGGTTGATCGTGTCGGATTGCGGACGGTAAAGTCTGCACAGCAGCCACCAGGCGAATAGCAGCATCACAACCACGTAGGGTACGGCGAACATCATCCAGGTACCGAATCCGATTGCGTTCCCCCCGGTAAGATATTTCATGGCGACGGCGTTCGGCGGTGTGCCGATGGGAGTCCCCATCCCCCCGATGTTGGCGGCGAAAGGAATGGCCAGCACGAAAGCGATACGACCCCGGTCACCCGGCTTGAAGGTTCCCAGTACGGGGGTGAGAATGGCCAGCATCAGAGCGGTGGTGGCGGTGTTGCTCATGAACATGGAAAACACGGCGGTGATGATCATCAAACCCAGCATGACAATTCTGGGACTCTTCCCGAAGGGCTTGAGAAAAACCCGGGCCAGGTTGATATCAAGCCGGTATCTGGTGGCAGCCATGGCCAGGAAGAAACCTCCGAGAAACAACATGATTACCGGTGAAGCGAAGGTGCCCAGAACTTCCTTATAGTTAAGCACCGTGCCGAATCCCCGATCTCCCGCCGTGCCCCTGAACAGGATAAAGCTCTTGTCGGAAACCATTACCAGTTCGAGTACGATAATCAGAACAGACGTGGCAAAAAGCGGTACCGGTTCGAGTATCCAGAACAGAACCGCCAAAACGAAGATGGCAATGAGCCGGTGCTGTACGGTGGTCAGGCCGTCTATGGGGAGCAGCGATGTTGGTATCAGCAGCAGCAGCAAAGGGAGTAACAGGGCGATCAGCAGCCGGGTCCGTTTGTTCATGGACGAAAAGAATCCTCTCCGGTTGATACGGGTATTGTACCGCATATTCATGTGAACGGCTTTGAATCTTATTGAAAAATGCAGTTCACTTAAACAGGTGCTTACACACCGGGACCGTTCCCCGGTACTCGATCATCCCGTGGCGGTAGGCGAGCAGTACCGGATAAACCTCGACTCCCGCTTCCAGCGCCTGGCAGAAGACCGAAGAAAAGGCCGGGTCGCGGTCAGTGTGCGGGGAAAAGCAGCGGGTATCATGTCTGAAGACAAGCACCAGCAGGGCTGACCGAAAGCCCTTCTCACCCAGAGCTATAAGTGTTTCGAGGTGTTTCTTGCCCCGGATTGTGGGGGCATCCGGAAACAGGGCAACTCCATCTTCGGCCAGCGTGCATCCCTTGACCTCTACCCAGACTGTTTCTCCAGCGGTGGTCCGCAGTTTGAAATCCAGCCTGCTCTTTTTTCCTGTGCTGTTCAAAACTACCTTCCCGGCAGAGTCGGTCTTCGAGTGGAAAACCGGCACTTCAGCTTTGACCTCAGCAACCGGGCCGAAAGGGCTGATAATCGGGTTGATGATAAGAGCTTCGGAAATGGCCCGGTGATAGACGGTGTTAACCAGTACCCACTGCCCCTGGGTGCGGGCGGCGATCATATCCCAATCGGTCACCCGGTGTGGAGCAGGGGCGAATTTCAGCAGTACACGGTTTCCGGTATACAGAAGTTCTGACAACCGGCCCGGATCATGAACATGCACCTTAAGTCGAGTGTAAGGATCATCATCGAGTGTCACCAGAGCCGCAAATCGATTGAGCCTGGTTTCAAATGTTCCCATGGTGTCCCATGGAATTTCAAGGAGTGTTGTGTGTTTGCTCATGGGGCTGTCATTCTTTCACACACTTTGAATACTGTCAATACAACACAAAGAAGCTGCAAATGCATGACCGGCCAGGGGGGATGCGGCAGTGTGCTTTGAAAGCAATTAGCCGGTAATGTATAGTGAAAAA
>CAYSPT010000008.1:0-1980 GCA_964432985.1 uncultured bacterium | reverse complement strand
CCCAAACGGAAACAACGCAAACCCAAACAGAAACGGTGTCTATCAAGGAGGAAAATCATGATCTAATCTATGACTGAGGACATCAGCAAACAGGTAGATGAAGAAATCGAGGATCTTCGACATCATCTTTACTCTTTTCATCCTGACCTGCCTGGTGTTTGCCGTCGTGGGTGACCAGCACTTGCAGTTTCTGAGCATGGAGCTGGCCATCGCAGCGCTGTCGCTCAAGCTCCTCTGGGTGGTTCACCACCATGGAAGAGTAAGCCACTTCCAGCTCTGGATTCTGTCGTCGCTGGAGTGGCGTCTCGACGAAGTGCTGCGAGAGGTGAAGGAATTAAAGCAGCAAAATTTGCCGGGTGCTTGAAACTGGCCTGAGTGGCCTGGTTAGCAGATGCTGGAGAAGCCCTGCTACAAAAAGAGGTTACATGTCGTCGTTGCCGTCGCGGGTGATGCCGCGACGCGGTTCGGATCCACCGGTGGATGGCTTGCTTCCGTCCTTCCCCGTAAACAAGAGCTTCTGGTAGCGGTATCTGGCCTGCTCGTAAGCTGCTTGTGCCCTCTTCAAAGCCCGCTTCTTACTTCCCGAGAAAAACTCCCAGATACTGCCGAAGAATCCCGTGTCCTCCAGATCGTTGGCCGCCTGGTCCAACTCCTCTTTTGCCCACAGCAGCTTCTTGCGGGCGTCTTCCAGTTCGGTCCTTCCCACGTACTTTCGCACGTAGTAAGCTACCTTGGCCGGGTCGTCGCTCATGATGCCGTTGATCCCGTGACCGCCGTTTTTGAGCAGCCACTTGATTTCCTCTTCGTCGTTGATGGTCCAGGCGATGAGCTGGGTTTTCTTGTAGGCGTCGGAAGTTCCAGACTGGTTTTTAAGTCTGTTCATCCGCTGTAAGATATTCGAGTAGCTGGACCACCCGCCAACCATGGTTACGGCGGTAGGCCGTCCGATGGATCCGTATTCGAAACCAAGATTTGAAGATTTTTGTGCAACATCATATTTTTTTGGATCCAGGCTCATGACCGGCGAGGCGGGAAGTTCCTGATCGAGGCCTATTTTAAGCGGGATATTGTTAGCTTCGGTGTATCGTTTGGCCTGCAGGGCGATGTTCAGGTGGGGGGAGAAGAACACCAGCTTGTCCTCGACTCCGTACTTTTTTGCCGCGGCGTAGATCTGGTCGATGTAAATGGACACGTACTCGGGTTTGTCTGCCGGGATCTTGATGTCCAGGTAGACCATCTCCAACTGGTCCTTCCCGGCCATCCATTTGGCTATCTGCTCAAAGGTGGGTATTTGATGATGGGTCTTCGTAGCCGCACCCGTCAGCGCGCTGTTGTTCTGGTTGGAGGTGTAGCCGTAGTGCCGGCGGAACTGCTTCAGGGTGAGCTGGTCGACGGGTACACGGTAAGCGCTGTCAAGATTGGGATTCCACGGCCGGTATTTGAAATCCTGGAGTCCTGCCTGGCGGGCCAGGGAGATGGTGCTGTCGGGGTCCCAGTCGTGCCAGGACACCACCTGGTGGTCACCGGTGATACAGAGGTCCATCTCGACGGCATTAGCTCCGTCCTTCAGGGCCTGCTCGAAGCCCTCGATGGTGTTGTCGGGCTGCTTGGTGGGTGAGCCGGCGTGACCGATGATAAGGAACGGCGGCTTCGAATCGTCGGCAAAGCAGACTCCGGCCAGCAGGAAAACCGACGTCAGCACGAATGCCGCCAACGTGGTATGTCTTGTCAAACCCTGCATGCTGTTTCCCGTGCCTTTCTCGGTGCTTCTCATTTTGCTCCGAATACCGGGTGCGGAACAAACGCCCTGATTCGGGTACACTCCCACCCCGTACATCGCATCTCTATTTACTATTAGAGATGTTTTTAGAGGTTTGTTTCAGAAATAACAAAAAGAAACTTGGTAAGGGAAATAACATAGGGTAAAAAATTGTTTACTTGATTTTAGGTTATTGTTTCGGTATGGTGTAGTGCTGAAGA
>CAYSPT010000007.1:119602-122503 GCA_964432985.1 uncultured bacterium | reverse complement strand
ACAAAATCAGGTAGTACGCTGCTGCTGATAAGGTTGGGGCCTACGCACGAACTGTTGCTACAAAATCAGGTTGTACGCTGCTGCTGATAAGGCGGCAATGATGATGATGGAAATGACGATGATGGTGACATAGGGAGGTCCAGCGGAAACAACGATGTCCGCTTTCACCTGTTCTCCTTTGATCATCGTGTTGGGAGCGACTTCCATTTCGGCCAGGGAGTGATCGGCGAGTTCCACCGTTATGAGCAGGTGCTTCTTATCAAGCTTCCTGGACGAAATAATGTAACTGACCAGCCTTTGGTCACGCTGGTTTTCTCTTACTACCGTAACGATATCGTGCGCTCGAAGATGTTTGGCTACGATGCCGTCCACCGGATCGAATACCGGTTCGACGACTATCGTTTTCGGACCGGTATCTTCTTCTTTCTCTTCTTTCTTCTTTTTCTTTTTTTTCTTGCCCTTTTTTCGTTGTTCCCCTGCCTGTTCGTCCTCTTCGTCGTCCTCCTCGTCCTCTTCGTCGTCCTCTTCGTCTTCCTCTTCGTCTTCCTCCTCGTCTTCCTCCTCGGCCGCCATCTCCTCCTTTGTCTTGTCTCTTATTTCCACAAATTCGTGAAGGAAATCGAAGGTAAGATCACCCTGGGAAAAGATGCATTTCAGATCGGCCTCCAGCTGGCCGTTGACCATGGAGGCCTGGATTCTTCTGTCGCCCAGTTCCACGATGTATTCCGCCAGTTTCATGACGCGGTCCGGCGGGTAACCCATGTAGAGCGCCTGCAGCTTTTCCGTGTGCTCCTGCAGCACGAGTTCCCCGAGCAATCTGGCCTCGTCATCAAGCTGGTTCATGAATTTGGTCCAGGAGGTGGTGAGTCGGAATTTCTTGAGAAATTTTTCCGAATAGTAGTTGACCACGGCATTACTCTTCATCACGGCCTGGTCGCTGGTGGAGGCCAGCAGCCAGAAAAAACCGACAAAATTACCGTTTCGCTCCTCGAACTGGACTTTTAGAGCGAAGGTGTAATGTTTTTTTCGGATGGTCATGGCCGAACTCCGGGATTTGCGTCTACGTTATATCAGAGGATCAAAAAGACCATAAGAACCAGAACCAGAATGGCGAGAAAGGCGATAACGACGTTGATAATTATACTCTGGGAGAAATCAAAAGACTTGCGTCTCTTATCTCCCCCGACGACTTTTACCAGCATGTTTTTTGAAAGGATCATCTGCCCTTTAAGATCGTTAGACAACTCCAGCTGCACCACTATCCGGTCGGAATCAGCGGCTGTGAACAGGGATATTACCTTCGCTTCCGGGCTCAAATCGTTCACTTGTCCGGTGATTATGGTCACCACGTCGCCAATCTTCAGCCCTGAAGACGGGACACCATCGATGGGATCGATGACCGGATCAACAGATACCGTGGGGGCTGCTTCCTGCCCTTGTTCCTGTGCTGTTAATTCAAATCCTCCTGGTGAATCCTGCTGTTTTTTCACCCCGGCTTCTTCCTGGGGAGTGCCCGTATCTCCTGCTGCTTCCTCTTTCTTCTTCCCGATGACTTCCATGGCGAATTCGACGTTCAATTCTCCCCGCACAAAGACCTTATCCAGGTCTTCTTTGAGAATATCTGACATCATCACCTTTTTTAGATTCGTATCGGTGACATCGAGCACTATTTCAGCCAACTTGGCAATCCTCTCGCGGGGATATAACCGGTATACGACTTTCATTTGCTCGCAAAAATCTTCAAGAAAAGATTCGGTTACATCGGATTTCGCATCTCCGATCCGCTCCAGAAAGGTAACCCATTTAGCGAATATGTTGAATTGTCTGACATACATCTCGGTGTAATAGTTAACGACAATATCGCTTTTGACCAGGGCCATATCTTTCGCAGAAAACAACAGAAGCATGAATCCCACCATATTCTGCGTTTTCTCTTCGAACTTGACCTTGATCACAAAGGAAGTATCATCGGTGTCAATCATTTCAATGCTCCCCCTTATACTCTACAAAAACAGCCGGATGGCTTACAATCCGAATGTTCATTGTACCACATTAGCGCATAGTAGGTTATATTCTGTTTAAGAAAACCCTGCAATCCATTGTTACACGGGTTCCGGCAGGCCAATATCCGTAATTCGGCCCTCGCTCATACAGGCTACCCGGTGGCACAAAGATGATGCTTCTTCGTCATTACTGGTGGAATACACAGTGGTTATTTCCCGCTCTGGGAGGCTCCTGACTGCGGTGTGAATCATGTGTCTGTCATTTGCATCCAGCCCCAGGCCCGGATCGTCCAGAAACAAAATCCTGGGTTCATTGACCAGGGCCATCGCTATCATGAGTCTCCGACGCATTGAATCGGAGTAGGTACGGGCTGACAGATGCCTCCATTCCCACAGCTTGAACTGCAGTAGAAGAGCCCGGACCCGGCTTTCAAGACCCGAGGCTGCACCATCGTTCATCTCACCCAATATCATGACGTTTTGCCAGCCGGACATCTCCAGGAACGGATTGGCTTTTTGCGGGACGATACTGATTGCCTCTTTAAAATCACCGGCGGCATCCCAGATATTGGTACCGAATAACCGTATGACGCCTGTGCTGGGAGCCAGCAGTCCGGCCAATAGTTTGAGAAGAGTTGATTTTCCCGCTCCGTCTTCACCGAGAAGACCGAATATTTCTCCCTGGTGAACCTGAAATGACACGTTATCTATGGCAATGCATTTGTTGAAAAAGCGGGTAACACCCACCACTTCAACAACCGGGGCTCCGTCCGGCATAGCATTATCTCCTCACGTCTCGTCTTGCCAGGAATATTGTATCATATTTGCTTACCAGGCGCTTTGCTCGAAAGAGCGTCATTTATAGTTTTAACACCACCAGATTACCTGACTCGTACTT
>CAYSPT010000007.1:77848-119502 GCA_964432985.1 uncultured bacterium | reverse complement strand
ACCACCAGATTACCTGACTCGTACTTCCGCAATCCCCATCTAAATACCAGTCCGGCGGACAGCATGATTCCTGCCGTGAAAAGCACTACGGCGCAAAAAGTAACCGGGTTGAACGTATTGATGAGTTGTACCGGCATGTAGCAGAGGAAGCCTGCCGGGATGGCCGTGTAGAGCAGCACCCGGACCAGACCCTGGAATATCTTCGGCGGATAGATGGAAAAGGTGATCAGGGCATTGGACATCTGACTGGCGAATACTTCCATGTTACCGAAGAGAAAAGCCAGGCTGCTCACCAGCACCGAGAACGAAGCCCAGATAAGGGCGGCATTCACCGAGGCGAACAGGAAAAATAGTATCCGGTATGGGGTGAGGTTCTGAGTCAGGCAGAAAGCTCCGGTACCGAAGAGACAGTCGCCTATGGCCGGGATACTGGTTCTGGCGGTAATGACAGAGAGCAGGACGTCCCGGGGCAGGGTAAGATAGCCGTCAAGCCCTCCTTCGGCGATAAGGCGGGACAGATGGCGGTGGTTGCCGAAAAAGGTCTCGGCCAAACCGAAACCGGTCGCTGAAACGGCAAACAGAAGCACCAGATCGGTGAATTGGTAACCGTTTAACGATGTGATGCGCGAAAAGAATATCCACCAAAAAAAGATCAGGGTCAGATCATTCAGGATCATTCCGGCTATCTGGATGATAAAGCTCGTCTTGTATTCCATAGCTGATTTGACGTTGTAAACAACGCACCACCACACGTATCGCAGGTGTTTAACCGCCGTGGACATTGATGCGTGCCACCCCCTTCCGGTACAGGAACCACAGCAGCAGGGTGAAGGGTGTAACCCACAGGGCGAATTGAACCAGAGTGCCGGTAAACATCTCCCGGGAGTAGGAAACAAACAGCTTGCTCACCGAGTAGGGGATCAGCCTGAAAGGCAGGTTCATGCACCACCGCTGCAGCCAATCGGGAAAGATGTCCAGGGGGAGCATGAGTCCTCCCAGGGTGAAAGTGAGTTTCTGGTAGATCCAGTAGATCGGAGCGGTCTCTTCCATCCAGAAGGCCAGAATTCCGATGTTCATCTTGATGATAAAGTCAAGCGTTACCGCCAGGAACAACACGGCCAGCAGGTGCACTGGATGGGCCGGGAAAGCGATGGGGCCGACGAAGCCGTAGGCCAGCGCTGCTCCCACGAGAAAATTAACCGGAAGTTTCAGTACCGCCCGTGACAGGTAGTCGCAGTAGTGATACAGCACCAGGTTCATGGGGCGGATGAGATAACAGGCGATATGCCCCGATTTAACCTGTTCGCTCAGTTCCTGGTTGGCCTGCGGCAGCGACAGGACCACCGATTCGGTAATGACCATGTACCAGATCATGTCCTTAAGCGTGTAACCACACAGCGTTTCACGACCTCCCGAAATAAACACCGCCTGCCAGAGCTTGAGAAAGATGAAAATGATGAGCACCATGAAGATGCTCGAAAAAATCAGGTCGTGGACATACGCCACCCGGTGTTTCAGGTTGGTGGTGAAAATTTTCAGGTACTTGGAGACGGTCCCGTGCAGGGATCCGGTGTATACAGCCGGCGGTGGAATGTGCGTGGTTTCTTGCATGCTATTATCCCTGGCTGGTCCCTTTCGCATCTTCCTGCGCCGGGCGGTCTTCACCCGCGGCCGGAAGCGGTCCTTGCTGGTAAATCCGTGAAATGACCACCTCCAGCGGCGGATCGAGCACGGTGATGTCCATCAACCGGGCTCCTTCGACGATGGTACGAATAACCTTCTCGATAGGTGTCACTTCGGTGTCTATTTTAAGCTTGAGACCGAATCCGTCCGGTTTTTCCTTCTTCTTCATGAGGGTAACGCCCGGTATCTCGAACTCCGGGGCCAGGTCGGTGTCGATAAACAACTCGACCATCTTCAACCGCAGATACCGGCGCTTGAGCTCCTTGACGGGAGCATCGATGACGATGTTTCCGTGATTTATGATTATCACCCGGCGGCAGATGGACACCACGTCCTGGGTGTCGTGGCTGGTGAGAAAGATGGTGACCTTTTCCTCCTCCGAAAGGCGCCTGATGAAGGTGCGAATGTTGCTCCTGGCCACAGTGTCCAGCCCGATGGTTGGTTCGTCCAGGAAGATGACCCGCGGGGCGTGCAATAGTGCCGCCACTATCTCGCAGCGCATACGCTGTCCCAGTGACAGCTTGCGGATGGGGGTGCGATGAAATTCCTTCAGTTCGAAAATGTCGGTCAACCAGTCCAGGCGCTTTTTGAAATCCCGGTAGTCCACCTCGTAGATTTTCCCCAGCAGCGAAAAGGTATCAACCGGGGGGAGGTGGTACCAGAGCTGTGATTTCTGCCCGAACACCGATCCGATCTGCCGCGAAAGAGCAACCCGGTTTTCCCACGGGGTAAGGCCGATCACCTCCGCCTCGCCCGAGGTAGGGTGAAGGATGCCGGTGAGGATTTTGATGGTGGTCGATTTGCCTGCCCCGTTAGGTCCCAGAAAAGCCAGAATTTCCCCTTCCTGCACCTCCAACGAAATGTTATCGATGGCGGTGAGACAGTTCCGGAAGGGGTTGAACAACGAGCGGATGGATCCCAGAAATCCTGGTCGGGCCGAGGAAAAAACATACTCTTTACGCAGGTTTTTGACAGCAATGATCACAATACATCATGGTTTCAAACGGGTGGGATGACTTGACAAAAAGCGCTCAATGGCGTTGTCTACGTCATCTGCGTTGAGCGGTTTTTGCAGGAAAATATCTGCTGTCACGTTCATCCGGTCGATGTCGTCGGTGTCGAGTACACCTGAAATGGCTATTACTATCGTGTTTTTAAGATCAAATGAATCCCTGATTTTTTTGCATATCTGCCAGCCCGGCATGTCAAGATTAACCATGTCCACCAGAACGATTTCTGGTGTTATCAGGCGGAAATGGTTGAAAAACTCGTTGATTTTTGAGAAGCCCAGCGCTTTGTGCCCCTTGGCTTTAAGATCATAGGCCAACGCCTTGGCGGCGTCATCGTCATCATCAATCAAGAGAATCGAATACTGTTTTTCCATCAGGTTTCTTCCTCCTCAGGTGGTGCCGGGTTGATAGTGATCATCTGGTCCAGAGAGGTCATCTTCATCAGTTCCTGGACCTGCCAGGAAACATTGCTCAGGGTCATAGTCCCGCTCTTGGCCTGGATGTCCTTCAATATTACTGAAAAAACGGAGATATCATGACTTGCCATGTAGTGGATACTGGCAATATCGATGGTTATGTGGAGGCAGCCGTCATCCAGAAGTTCGATAACCTGGTTATGCAGTTCACGGCCGTGGGAGGTGGCTTTTCCCCCCGTATAATACACCATGGCGGAGTCTCCCTGTTGTTCCACCAGGATATACCTGAGCGGGATGGTAAAGTGAAACGCCGTACCCGTATTCGGGTCCGTTTCGAACCATACCGAACCTCCGTGAAGTTTGACGAAATTATTTACCACACTGAGACCGATACCGCTTCCGTCGCGGCGCAGACTGTGAATGTCGGTGTCTGCGAGAACCTGTTCGACCTCCTGAAGTACATTTCCCGTGATTCCCCGCCCGGTGTCGGTTACCGAGAAGTTTACCATGTCTGCTTTCTTGCTCCCGCTGACGGTAATCGAGCCCGATTCGGTAAACTTGATGGCGTTGGAAATAAGGTTGGAGAAGATATAGCTCAACTTCTCCCGGTCGGCGGTTACAGTCAAACCATCATCTATATCTGCAACAAAACGCAATCCCTTGCTGCACACCTGCACTTCCAGATCCTTCATCAGATTTACAATAATGGATTTTACTTCGAACTCGGCAAATTCCGTAACCTTGCTGATCAGCTTGGACTGTTCGAGCATGAGCACGTATTCGACCATGTCTTTCATCGATGTGAGATTGCGGGTAATGATCTCGAGCATGGTAGCGTCTTCATCATTGTGGAGTTCCCTGCGTGTGAGAACGCTGGCTGCGCTGTACACCGCATGCAGGGGACGTTTGAGTTCGTGCACGATGAATGACAGGTACCGTTTCTTAAGCCACCTGGTTTCCTCCAGCTCCTTGACGTGCTCCTGCAGCTGCATTTCGGCCAGTTTACGCTCGGTAATGTCCCGCATAATTCCGATGGCGTTCCACTGTCCCTTGAGTTTTACTGCGGACACCGATAATTCTATCGGGATTTCTGTACCATTCTTGCGCCGGGCGGCCAACTCAACCGTTTTTCCGACGACCGGGCCCTCACCGTTTTTTTGGAAGTCGGCGAAACCCCGGTGGTAATCTGTATGAAAGCGCTCGGGAGCCAGAAGGCGGTGTACGTTTATTCCCAGGGCATCTTCCGATGAATACCCGAGGATGCGGGTGGCGGCTTCATTCCAGTAGGATATTGCGCCGTGATTATCGATCATGATGATGGCGTCCTGGGCCGAGGCGCTGATAGTCCTGAACGTTTCCTCGCTTTCCCTCAGGGCTTCTTCACTTCGCTTGAGGGCGGTTTCCGCTCGTTTGTGCTTGATTATTTTCCACAGGCTGTTCATGTAGAGATTGAGCTGACGGGTATCTGATTTTTCGTACGGCTCTTCCTTGTTGCCAACACCTAGCACCGCCACAATCGTGTTTCCGTCGAAAACGGGGAACGCTCATGTGACGCATCACCGGGAAGTGCCCCTCGGGAAGCCCTTTTTTGTCTGGATAGTTCTGATAATCGTTGTGGATGACCGGTTTTTTAAGTCGTACGCAATCGGCCCAGATACCGGCTTTTTCAAGGGGATAATGGGGAATTTTCTCAGCGGTGCATTGCTTCAATACATCCCGTGACCACAAGTAGAGCTCCAGTGATTTCCCGTCTTCATTGAAGAAATGAAAGTAACCAACCGTGCTCCCGGTGAGCTTTACCGCTTCTTCCAGGGCATACTCCGTCAGCTCTTTTTCCGTCTCAAACTCCATTTGGGTAAACTTCAGGATGGTCTCCAGGCGCTCTTCATCCGTTCTGAGCTGTATTTCCACCTTTTTTCGCTTGGTAATATCCAGCGAGTACTCGATCATCTGGACGACGTTTCCATCACCATCGAATATGGGATAGCTGTGAATTTCCACGTGAATGGGTTTGCCGTTTTTATCGGAATGTATGTGCTCGACGACTGCCGGCTTTCCAGTTTCAACCACTATTTTAAGCGGGCAGGGAACATCTCCGGAACAAGGCTCGGTGTTTTTGTGGATAAGTGAATAGCATTTCAAACCCTCGGGAATCCCCCCCCGCAAAGCGGCGGGATTGGCATATTTGACCGTATAGTCCTTGACGTCAATCACACAGAAAGGGTGTTTGATGGAGGCAAAAATAGTGTGAAGAAACTCGCTCTGGTCTTTAAGCTCTTCCTGGATATCCTCGATATTCTGGTTTTCGTTTGCCGGCGTGTTATCGGTATCCGACGGCTTGCGGCTGTTTTTGTTCATCGTTTTCCGTTCCCATCTTGTGTAGTTGATAAGGGAAGTATTGCGTGGACCTATAAATACATGTCACATTGTATCAGCTAAACAACGGTACGGCAATGTTATATTAAAATAGCACCTGCTAGTCCTAACTGAATGGAAATTTTGAAAAATTAAAGGCTTTTTTGCCAGTTAAGCCGCTTTTTAGATTATAATAGTCCGCTGGCCATACGCCTTATGGCAGCGATGTGATTTAATGCGGTGAAGGCCGCTGTGTGATGAATACTGCTGCATTTTGAAAGAGGTTACCATGAGAAGACCATCCCTGAATTCAACGGCACTGCTTACCAGTACGAAACATGTCCCGGGCTTTATTTTCGGCGAGCAGATCTACAAAAGGGCTCTGAGAGGCAACCGGCGTATTGCTATCGTCCCCATTGCGGCAAATCCGTTCGGCAGCGACGAGATGGGGCCTCAGAGAACGGAGTTCGAGCGGTACCGTTATTTTTTCAAGGGCAGGTATAAAGGGGCCGATATCGTACCTTTCTTTTACTCAAGAAACCTCAAGGGCAGGAATGTCGGGCTGCTGGATGATATGATAAGAAACTTCGAGGTGGTTGTTTTGGCAGGTGACAGCTACCGCCACGGCTTGCGGAGATTGAGGAGCCTGGGCAGTGCTTTCTTCCGTAATCCGTTTCACTTCGAACGGTTGATTACCGAGCGGGGGCTGCACGGAATGCTGACGGCGGGGGACGGTGCCGCCGCCGGGCTCCTCTGTCATCACGTGGCCGGCCTGGCTCCCAACATCCTGGTGGTAACCGATTACAACCTCTCTTCGTGGAAGAAAAACGAGCTTCGTTCCCTGGCCAGGAACAATCCCCTGTGTCTGACCATGGGTCTTCCGTCAAACGCATCCCTCGAAGTTGCCCGGGGCCAGTTCCCGCATGGAACAGCCTACCAGTATATCGAGGTTTCCATCGACCACTCCGGGGATATTCCCCGCGATCCGCAGAATGTTCCTACCCAGGCCGGGCTCGAACCGGTGATTTGCTACAAGGACGGATTTACCGAGTGGCGCCTGCACGACGGCGACACTATCGGCCGGGCAATACTGCCCCCCAGTGCCAAAGAAGTCGGGTGGGGCAACAAGAAACGGCGCTTCTGGCACTTCCGGACCTGGGTCGAGTCGCCCAGCCAGGGAGCTATATTCAACATGTTCACCCGCAAATCCATGCGCGGGACGGCCACCGACGACGGCTATCTCCGGGTCAACTCCCTGGAGGACATCCTGGTCAAGAAGTACTATGCGATCAACACCAGGAGCGACAACTGGTAGACACTGAATAAATTTCCAGGACTGGCATTTGCGTAATCCTTCGGTATTATAGTCTCCGGTTACGACATTCTTAAACTTCGTTCAGCGAGCGTGTACATCCTGTACGCAGAACTCGCCATCCTGGCTCAAACATCTGCTTCTTGCTTCGCTCCATTTCGGTAACGAATGTTAGCGTAACCTCCGACACGAAACCTGCGGATCACCCAAATACTTGCCTCTAGAATTATTAAGGATTTACTATCTCCAGGCCTCTGATAGCTGGAGACAGCCAGGTGCGGACGTGGTGTTTCAAGTGAGCGTCCTGTTGTATTTTTCGTGCCAATGGGGGCGAGTAGCGGTAGTAGCAGTCCACCAGAGAGCGCCCGGGAGAGGTGCCCAGCAGGTACCGGTCGCGGAAGTTCCTGAGCACCTCTATCTCCTCTGCCATGGGCGTTCCGAAGGCGGTGGTGGCTATGAAACAGCCCGAACCCTTGTCTCCTGTTACTGCAGACGATCCTGGTTCACCGACGGTGATTGCAATATCGTCACCAAGACTCTGGGGACGGCTGTCGTCCACCGTGAGTTCGAACACATAGATACCTGGATACGTGGGAGTGAAAGAGAGATATGGACTGGTGGGATCGTCCAGCACCACCTTCGGTCCGGATTTCTGCACCCACAGGAAGCTCAGGCTGTCGGCGTTATCAACGTCAAAACTGTTTAGACCGCTTATCATGATGGGTTGTCCGATGGTCTTGGTTACCTCTTTCTCCACGATGACGGCCACAGGCACGTGGGAGTCTTCACTGTTGGCCACCACGTTCACCAGGTCGGGAAGACTATCATAGGTGCCGTCGAAGGCTACCATCTGGAACTGGTAGGTCTCGGTTACCGGCGGGGTGAAAGAAGGACTTACTGTGTCCGCATCGTACAGGATAACCGTGGGGCCATCCACCTGGACCCAGGTGTAGGTTAAATCGTCTCCGTCGGTGTCGCTGCTTCCTGAGCCGTCCAGGGAGACCTGGACTCCGACTTCTTCATCGGTGAGGTCATCTCCCGCATCGGCTACCGGCGGTTCGGTTTCACCGATCACGGTTATGTACACGTATGCCGGGTCCCCGGTGAAATCACCTTTGCTCACGTCCAGCTTAAAGAGGTAGACTCCGGCTTCCACTGGCGACACGGTCAGGTCCTGTACGGTATTATCCACGATGGACACTGCCAGGCCCTCGAGTTGGCTCCAGGAGAAGGCTACAGTGGACGGATCATCCACTCCCAGCACATTCCCCTGCAGGACGGTATCTTCACCAACAGTGCTTTGCCAGGCTGACTGCACGGTACCCAGAATTCTAATATCGGCCACCGGGTACTCCTGCTCCGGTTCCACGGCGAGCACCTGCACCTGATCCGGGAGAGACGGATCCTCATCGTCATGGACTGTCAGCTCGAATACATAGGTTCCCGGCAGAGTGGGAGTGAAGGAAGGCTGCACCGCAGTGGTATCTGAAAATTGTACAGAGTATGGCCCCGATTCGAAAGCCCAGTTGTAAGTGAGATCGTCACCGTCGGAATCCTTGCTTTCATGGCCGCTCAACGTCACAGAAGTGCCGGTGAACACGGTGATGTCGCCCCCGGCATCGGCGGTGGGAGCGGTGTTCGCATAGGGATCGAAAATGGTTATGACGATGTCGTCGGTATCGGTGGTATTCGACTGGTCGGTGACCGTCAGGCGGAAGGAGTACCGGCCCCCGGGGAGCACGGAGGTGTCGAAGACCACGACCGGCGCCGCGACCGGATTCCCCGTCTCGCCGAGAGGCTGGACGGTCTCGAGATCGATCAACTCCACCTCCGCCGGTCCCTCGACCTGTTCCCAGCTGTACAGATCTATATCCGAGTGCCAGGAGTAGTCGTCCGGGTCGGTGTAGCTGTTGCCGTCACTGCTTCTGCTGCCATCGAGCGTCATGTCCAGGTCGGTGTTTTCGTCCTTTACTACCGAGCGGTCACGGCCTGCGTTGGACGTGGGCTCCCTGTTGAGGATGGTAACGGACACATTGTCGGAAGAAGAAGCACCGAGTCCGTCCTCCACCTCCAGAGTGAAATCGTAGATCCCCACCGCCCGGCCGGGGAAGGAGATCCGGCCGTCGGTAGCGCCGGTGATTCCAAGAGAGATGGGCCCGTCCGTCTGGGTCCACTCGTAGTAAAGGAGATGTTTGTCCTCGTCGGTGCTGCCCGTACCGTCGAGCCAGATGAGCACGGGTTCGGTTTCCTGGTCTTCCCCGGCGTCGGCCACCGGAGGATGGTTGGAGGCGACGATAACGTCCGTCAGACGGTTGCTGACCGCGTCCTTGAGGCGGCCGCCTCTCCCGTCGTCCCGGTAAGCGTACAGCGGGGGGCCGTCGGTACCTGCGGTATCATTCAGGGTTATGATCAGGGTGCGGCCGCTGATGGAAACCGCCGAGTCTTCGAGACCGTCCAGCAGGTCGGTCTGCCCGTCGGCGTCGATCAGTACCCAATCACTGATATCTTCCCCTCCCTCTTTGAGCGGTTCGGAAAAGGTGAATACCACCTTTTCCAGTCGGCCATTGCCATTGTCATCCACCGGATCAAGTCCGACGATCCGCGGGGGCGCCAGGTCGGACACGTAGACGGTGGCCCGGGCCGAGGCTAACAGAAGGCCGTCGTTAATTGTGAAGGTTACCGTCCGGGGCACCACCGAGGGGTTGTCGGAGTTCTGGTTGAAATAGGTCACGGACTGTAGGGCGTCCTGATAATCACTGAGGGAAACCGGGGAGGAAATGTTTGACAATGTCAGCACGCCCAATGATCCATCGAAACTTGATGTTATCCCGCTCGGGGCCTGGACATCGAGCATGTCTTCACCAGGCTGGAAATTGCGGCTGATAGTGACGGTTGCCCCGGCCAGCGTGGTGTCATCCGTGTCCGCCAGGGTGATAGAGGTGTCGATCAGCGAAGGGGCCTCTCCTCCGGTGTAGGCCAGGGTGCCACCGGCGGTGATGGTGGGAGCATCATTCACCGGGTTGACCGTGAAAGAGAAAGATCCCGGAACCGTTCCTGCTCCGTCTTCACCGCCGTCCGCAAGGGTGAAGGAAAACGAATCGGCGGTTTGCTCTCCGCCGCCGTGCTGGAATACCAGGCGGTAATTATCGATGTCATCCTGTGTGAAGATGTCATTGTTATTTACCGGAACACCGTTGAGCTTGAGGCTGCTGTCAGGTGTCGTTACCGTCTGTGTTACAGTGTAAACCAACCCGGTCCCATTGTCGTCGACATCACCTTCTTCGAGCATGAGTGGCGTGATGATCACCGATCCGCCTTCGGTAGTGGTGGCGCCGGTGTTTACCGCCACCACCGGGGCGTCGTTGACCGCTTCGATGGTAATCCCGAAGGTTTGTTCTACGGTGGCTCCGAGAGTGTCCGTCGCCCTGACTATGATGTCTGCTATTCCGTTCTGGTGCTGGGCCAGGTCGATGGTCAGCGTCTCGCCGGCGATGGTCACGCCGTCGAACAGCGACAGGTTGGTGTTGCCGGACACGGTCAGCACCAGGGAATCGCTATTGGTGGCAATGTCCGCGTCGTCGAACATTCCGGTCAGTATCACCGGCTCATTGGCGGCGTCCTCATCCAGGACCACACCGGCGATCTGCCCGGCGACCACCGGTATGTCGTTGACCGCCGCCACGGTAACCCCAAAGCTTTGCTCCACGGTGGCGCCGAAGGTGTCTGTGACCCGCACGGTGATGTCCGCCGTGCCGTTCTGGTGCTGGGCCAGGTCGATAGTCAACATCTCGCCATCGATGGTTAACTCATCAAACAGTGAAGTATTGGTGTTACCAGACACGGTCAGCACCAGCAAGTCACTATTGGTAGCGATGTCCACATCACCGAATGCACTTGCGAGTTCGACCGGTTCGTTGGCAGCGTCCTCTTCCAGGTTTACATCACCCAATTGGCCGGCAACCGTTGGCGTGTCATTGACAGCACCAACCGTCACGCTGAAGGTGTCTTCGATGTAAGCCTGGACGGTGTCGGTAGCACGAACGGTGATGTCTGCCGAACCGTTCTGATGCTGAGCCAGGTCAAGGACCAATAATCCGCCGTTAATACTCACGCTGTCAAACAGGGAAGAGTTGGTGTTGCCCTCTACGGTCAGCAGTAGAGAATCGCTGTTGGTGGCGATGTCGGCATCGCCGAAGACGGCGGCGACGCTGAAGCTTTCAGAGGCATCATCTTCATCGAGATTAACATCCGTGATTGCGTTGGCTACCGCCGGGTTGTCGTTCACCGCTGCTACGGTTACGGTAAACGTCTGCTCCACGGTGACACCAAAGGTGTCCGTGGCCATTACGGTGATGTCCGACGAACCGTTCTGGTGTTGTGACAGGTCGATGGTCAGCGTTTCATCGGTGATGGTAACGCTGTCAAACAGGGAAGGAGTAGTGTTGCCGGACACGGCCAACTGCAGGGAGTCGCTGTTGGTGACGATGTCAACGTCCGAAAAGGCGCCGGTCAGGCTCACTGGTTCATTTGCAGCGTCCTCATCAAGGTTCACATTGGCTAACTGACTGGCAACAGAAGGAGCGTCATTGACGTCGGCCACGGTTACGGTAAAAGTGTCCTCGATATACGCCTGAGCCGTGTCGGTGGCGCGCACGGTGATATCCGCCGTACCGTTTTGGTTGGCAGCCAGGTCCAGGGTGAGAGTAGTCTCCGTGATATTCGTGGAATCGAACAGCAGCGAGTTGGTGTTGGCCTGCACGGTAAGGGCCAGGCTGTCGCCCACGGCGGCGATGTCAGCATCGTCGAAGACGGCGGCCAGATCCACGTTTATGTTAACATCCTCGTCGGTGGACCGGTTTCCGATGACCGCTTCCACGGTAGGTGTGTCATTGATGTTTTGAATGGCGGCGGTAGTTGAACTGTGCACCGTCTCGCCGGTGCCCTCCCCGTCGGTGTAGGTAATCACAGCCCGCAGGTACTTGCCGACCTGGTTGTCCCCCGGCTGAAATGACGAGGTGGTGGCGCCGTCCACAGCGGTCCAACCGGTGGATCCGTCGGCGGAAACCTGCCACTGGTAAGAGAGCGTGCCCAGCCCGTCGGCGTCGGTTAAACCTGAGATGTTGACGGTGAGGGTCTGATCCTCCACGGCGCTTCCGTCTATCGTCACCGCTCCGGCGGGGCTGTCGTTGACCTTGGAGGTGGTGATGGTCAAAGATTCGGTTCCCAGGGCCCCATTATAGGTTAGAACCTCCACCTGCAGCGTCTTGCTCTCGGCCGGTGTGTCCGATGAGTCGTGGTAGGTCACCTGCCGGGCAATTTTGGTAATAACGGTATCGTTCACGTCGCTGCTGAATACCCGGATATTGTCCACATACATGTACGATCCGACGGCCAGTCCTCCCGAGCGGTCGTAGGTCCCGCACAAGAAGCGGAACTTGAGTTTGTCGCTGGTCACCGGCACCGTGGTCTCGGTTGTCCCCCAGGGGCGGCTCTGTCCCCGGGAGTAGAATAACTGATACTCGGTGCCCCCGGTATTGTCGTCTACCAGGAAACCGTAGACATCGTAATCGTCCGAGGTCTGGGCGGCCCGCCAGTCAACAGCGATGATGTCCCCCTGCGAGGCTTCGAAGTAGCTGCTTTCGGCCTGGGGACCGTGGGCCGTGCCGTACCCCACCGAGACGCCGCCGGTTATCTCCAGCTTCAGAGAGTAGGTTCCCTCGCTCTTGTCTTCGCTGACCACGGAAGCGTATTGACTGATGCTCGAGTGAGTGTCGCCGGGCCGACCACCGTAACTGGTGTTAATCGTCCAGCCGGTGGTCGTCCCCGACTCGAAGCCGGTATTGGACAGCGGCGTGGAGAAGAGAATCTTGAGATCCTGCCCGTTCTGACCGTTATAGGTGGCGTCCACTTCGCCGATCTTGGCGGTTCCGGAGCCGGTGCCCAGGTAGATGGAACTGCCGGACACCGAAATCTCTCCGTTGCCGGTGGGATTCCCTGAACTGGTGAGGGCCAGGGTCTCGGTGCCTGTCTCGCCCCCAAGCTTGAACCACAGGTACCCGTCGGCGTAGTTGCTGCCGCCGGTTATGCTTACATCGTTATCGGCGGTGACGGCGTTCTGTTGCTCGGTGGCGGAAAAATTGCTCAGGTTGCTGATGGTCACGCTGGCCACCGTCAGAGTGAAAGCTTCTTCCCGGTACTGTACCGGACTGCCGTTATCGGTGGATCTGACCCTGATACTCACCGTGCTGCCGTCGCTGTAGCCGGAGAAGGAGGTGGCGGTTTTAAGCACGTCGCCCTCGATGGTGAAGAGCCCGTTGTTAGTGCTGCCGTCACCGGAAACCAGGGTGTAGCCGTGGGTGTCGCCCATATCGGGATCGGAGGAAGTGAACGTGCCGACGGCCGCGCCAATGCCCTGGTTCTTGTCCAGGGTGGTGGAGCTCAGGGCGATATCCGAGGGAGCATCATTGACATTGCTTATCTGGCCGGTGGCGCCGCTGGTGACGCTCTCGGCTGTTTCGTGACCGTCGGTGTAGCTGACCACAACCGAAAGGTACATCCCCACCTGGTCGTCACCCGGCTGGAAGGTCAAGGAGTTGGCCCCGCTGATGGTCGACCAGTTGGAGGACCCGTCCTCCGAGACCTGCCACTGGTAGGAGAAGTCTCCCAGACCGTCGTCGTCGCTTAAACCCGAGGTGTCGGCGGTGAGGGTGGCGTCCTCTACGGCGTCGCCGGTGATGGAAACCGAACCTGCTGGATCATCGTTGACGTTGGCTACAGCGGAAGTGGCGGAAGAGGTAACGCTTTCAGTGGTCTCGTGACCGTCGGTGTAGCTGGCGGTGACCGTGATGACTGCGCCCACATCATCGTCACCCAGCGTGTAGGTGTTCCCGGTGGCGCCATCGATGGCGCTTCCACCGCGTTTCCACTGATACGAAATCTCCCCCAGGCCGTCGTCATCAGCCAGGGTGTTGCCTGCCTGCAACTCTACATCCTCGGTGGCGTCCCCGGTGATAGTGACCGAACCGGTGGGGAGGTCGTTGACGGCGCTTATGGTGACGTTAATTGTCCTGGTGTTTGAATCCTGGGAGCCGTCATTCACCTTGTAGGTAAATGAATCAACACCATTCTCGTTTGTGGCAGGTGTATAGGTGAAATTATTGTCGGTGGTGATAGCAGCAGTACCCTTGCTTCCAGATGAGACGATAGAGAAGGTGACGGTATCCAGCCAGTCCGTCCCGCTGTCCGATGTCCCGTCATCATCGCTTCCGACCAGTGAACCGCTTACCGGGTTGTCTTCACTGGTGGTGATAGCGGCAGCAACGGTTGATTCGACCCGGTCTGTGCCCTCTTCCATGTTGTGAAGGGTTCCGTGGTAGGGCCCTTTTGAATCGATCACCGTGGTGCCGCTTTCCTCCTCGAACCGGTAATAGGCTACCAGGTTAGCGTAGTTGGGGTGGGAAGAATCGATCTCGATGTAAAGCCATTCCTGGATGGTGGACTGGTCCAGGGCGGTGTTCCATATCTGGACGTCATCGAGAATTCCGCAGAACTGTTGACTGGATTCCCAACCACCGCCGATGGAATCCTGGTCTCCCCCCAGCCAGAGACCGTTGGCAGATACCGAGACAGCACCTGTGGGGGCTCCGCTCCAGGTATCGATAAGTATCCCATCAGTATACGATCTGACCGTATTTCCGGAACGGGTCACGGTCAACCGGTGCCAGTCCCCGTCGTGCATGGTGAAAGTGGTGGGATCGTGTCTGGTCCCTCCGAGATAAAGCCTCAGTGAGCCGTTATTCAGAGCAACAATGAACTCGTTGACGGTGCTGGCGTTGGCCGCTGAAATAAAATGATGGAATTCCCGCGTATCAAAAGTCTTAAAAGTGAACGACACGCTGAACGAATCAAGCTCGTCCAGGGCTGTTTCAGCCAGCCGGACCCGGTCGTTCACCCCATCGAAGGCCAGGGCCTGCCCGAAACTGCCTGCGGTAGCCGAAACTGCCCGGTAGCCGGCTGCCATGTTGACCAGCGTGCCGTGGTTGCCGTTGCCCGAATAATCGTCGGCAATGGTTCCGCCGCCTTCATCGAACTTCCAGTATCCCACCAGGTTCTGGACAGCGGGGTGGGTGGTGTCCACCTCGCGGTATATCCAGGCCTGGATCTGCTCCTGCGTCAGGGCCGTGTTCCATACCCTGACCTCGTCCATCTGAGCATCGGCATACGCATCCCCGGACCAGTTTGAACGTCCAATGAAACTTGACGTGCGTGAAACATCAGAAGCACCGACACACTCAGCCGAGGTGGGACCACCGTCAAGAGAGGTAAATACATCAGCTACTACCTTAAGGGAAAGAGGTTGGGCGATTCCGTTGATGAAAATCGAACCATTGGTTCCGTCAGTGACGGCAGCCAGATGGTACCATTCACCGGTGTTGAGAACGGTAGAAGTCCGTATTCCATGCCTGGCACCGCCTTGGTAGAGCTCGAAGCCAGGCTGGCCGCTTGTCCCGACTATTGTCAGCATGACATTATCATTGTCCGCTCCCTGCCCGAAACCGATGATCCGCATATAGCCTTTGTTTCCAGGCCCTACAAAGCTATTAAACTTGACCCAGGCTTCCACCGAAACGGCATCGCTGAAACCGTCCAGCGTGCCCACGTCCACGTAATCGTTCACACCATCGAAATCCAGGACTTCGCCGAACCCGGCTACCGGCGGATCGCCCGCCTCGCCAATGGTGATGGTGACGGTACCCGTGTTAGAGTCAATAGTCCCGTCATTGAGCCTGTACTCGAACGAGTCGATACCGGTTACGTAGGGGGCGGGGGCATAGATAAAATGGTTCCCGGAGCCCACGCTGACCGTTCCCTTTTCCGGCTGGGATACGATGGAAAAAGTAATGTCTGAATTCCAGTCGGTGCCCGAAATGCTGGTTCCGTCCTGGTCGCTGCCCACCATGGTCCCGATCAGAGGTGTTCCGGCGACGGTCCACTGGCTGCCGGCGGCGGAGGCGATCCAGTCGTCTTCCGCCATGTCGGTCAGGGTGCCGTCGTTGCCGTTCACCGTATCGGCGGCGGTAGTGCCGCTGCCTTCGTTGAAGGAGTAATAGGAGATGAGATTGCCTATGGCCGGGTGCGTCAGGTCTATCTCCCGGTACATCCAGGCCCGGATCTGCTCCGCCGTGAGGGCCGTGTCCCAGATTCTCACTTCGTCAATAGAGGCCTTAGTATAGTAAGATCCATCGTCAGCACCAATGTCCAGGCCCTGCGAAACATTGCTCATGACCATCCCACTGTATTCCTGGGAATCTGCCAGACTACCGTTCACGTACACCCCGGCGGTGGTACCGTCATAGGTGAAGGTGCAATGATACCAGGTGCCGGCGGCCACGGAAAAATCGGTCACTACAGCCGTACTGCCGGTGCCATTCGCCAGGTAAAAGGCCAGCTTGTTCCCGGTGGTTTTGTAAGGCACGAAACGTATAGCCGAGCCCTCCGTATTACTCAGCCGGGCCAGGTTCTGCTGTCCGACAAGGTCATGGTAGTTTACCCAGAACTCCATGGTCACCTGGGAGGAAAAGGTACCGGTGCCCATGTTTGCAGATACAAAGTCGTTCACGCCGTCGAATTCAAGCGCCGACCCGAATCCGGCGGTGGGAGGTAGGTTGGCCGGGGCCACCTCAGCGGTGGGGGCCGACGTCACGCTTTCGGGAGTGCCGTTGCCATCTGTGTAGCTGGCCGTGACCGTGATGGTCGAGCCCACGTCGTCCTCAACCAGGGTATAGGTGCCGTCAGTGGCTCCGTCGATAGGATCGCCTCCGCGCTTCCACTGGTAGGAAAAGGTCCCCAGACCGTCGAGGTCCGCGATTTCCGAGGTAATGGAGGTCAGGATCTGGCCGGCCATGGCCGTCCCACTGATAGTGACGGTGCCGGTGGGATTATCATTGACGTTGGTAATCGCGGACGTGGGGCTGGATGTGACGCTCTCGGCGGTGCTGTTGCCGTCGGTGTAGCTGGCGGTAACGGTAATGGCCGCGCCCACATCGTCGTCTCCTAGAGAGTAGGTGTCGTTTGTCGCCCCATCGATAACGTTACCGCCTCGTTTCCACTGGTAACTCACGTTGCCCATACCGTCATCATCCGCCAGGGTGTTGCCGGCGGTCAGGGTCTGATCCTCGGTGGGGGTGCCGCTGATGGTGACCGAGCCGGTGGGTGCGTCGTTTACGGCGCTGATGGATACGCTTACAGTCCTGGTGCTAGAGTCCTGGGTTCCGTCGTTCACCTTGTAAGTAAAGGTATCAGAGCCGTTTTCGTTGCTGGTGGGCGTGTAAGTGAAGCTGTTGTCGGCTGTGATTTCAGCCGTGCCCTTGCTGCCCGCCGAGACGATGGAGAAGGTGACGGTATTCAGCCAGTCCGTGCCGCTGTCCGACGTGCCGTCGTCGTCGCTGCCCACCAGGTGCCCGCTCACAGCGTTGTCCTCGGTGGTGCTGAACGAATCGGCTATAGTCGAACTAACCCAGTCGGCGGCCTCCTCCATGTTGCTCAGGGTTCCGTCGTAGGAGCCTTTTGAATCGGTAACCGTGGTGCCGCTTCCCTCGTCGAACTGGTAGTAAGCTACCAGGTTGTCATAATTGGGATGGCTGCTATCGATTTCATAGTCCATCCAGTCGCGGATGGTCCCCTGGTCGAGCGCTGCGTTCCAGATCTGTACGTCATCGAGAAAGCCGTGGAACTGTTGTGACTCCGACCATCCACCGCCCACGCTGTCCTGGTCTCCGCCCAGCCACAGCCCGCCTGTGTCCACCGAAAGCGTACCGGTAGGAGCCTCAGTCCAGGTAAAGTCCAGTATCCCGTCTATATAGCATTTGACCGTGCTTTCGGAGCGGGTGACCGCCACCTGGTGCCACTGCCCGTCATTGACCGCGGTCACGTTTGGATCATACGCGCTGCCTTTCACCAGGATTTGCGGCGATCCCAGGGTGAGACCGATGAGTATTTCATTGTACTGACTGCTGTTTGCGGCCGAAAAGAAATGCCTGTCCGCGCTGGCATGGGCGGTTTTGAGCCTGAAGGATAAAGTGAAGGCATCCAGGTTGTTCAGAGCCCCGCCAGCCAGCTGTACCCGGTCGTCCACCCCGTCGAACTGGAGAGCTTCCCCGAAGGCATCAGCAGAGGCCGGGTCCGCCCGGTGGCCGGCGTCCATGTTGACCAGGGTACCGTGGTTGGCTTCCCCCGTGTAATCATACGCCGTCAGCCCGCCGCTCTCGTTGAACTTCCAGTAGCCGGCCAGGGTCATCCCGGCGGGGTGGGAAATGTCACCTTCCCGGTACATCCAGGCCTGGATCTGCTCCTGCGTTAGCGCTGTATTCCAGATCCTAACCTCGTCCATCTGCCCGTCGAAGCAAGCAGGACCTGTCCAGTTCGACCGGCCGATGAAACACGACTGGCGGGACCCGACGTCGGTAGCACCGGTGAGCGTAGCGGAGGTGCGCCCGTCATTAAAGGTGGTCACGGTCCCGTTTACATCTCGCAAGGCCAGTGGTTGAGGTTCGCCGTTTATGAAAACCGATCCGTTGGTGCCGTCCGTGACCGCCGCTACGTGGTACCAACAGGCGGTTTCGAGGGTTGACGCTGTTTCTATTAAATGATATTCAGCTCCTACTCTGATTTGAAAGACTATTCCATTATATTGACCTACATAAACCAGGATATTGTCATCTGCCTCCCCCTGGCCGAAGTCCACAATCCGGTCGTACCTGGCCATCTCGTCGAACTTGACCCAGGCCTCCACCGACACTGCACCGCTCAGGCCGTCCAGTGTGCCGACATCCACGTAGTCGTCCGTCCCGTCGAAATCCAGCGCGTTGCCGAACCCGGCCACCGGGGTGTCGTTCACCGCTTCGATGGTAACACCCACCGTGCCCTTGGCGGATTCGGCGGTCCCGTCGCTGACCCGGTAGGTGAAGGATACAGCCCCGCTCTGGGCAACATTGGGGGTGAAAATGAAGCTGTTGCCCGCTCCCAGCTTCACTTCGGCCTTATCGGGGTAATCGACGATTTCGAAGGTGATGGCCGATAGCCAGTCGGCGGTTGCCGAGCTGGTCCCGTCCTGGTCGCTTCCCACCAGGTAGCCAAAGAGCGGCGTATTCTCGGTCGCCGTCCACTCGCTGCCGGCGGTGGAAGTGATCCAGTCTTCTTCCGCCATGTTGGTCAGGGTGCCGTTGTTGCCGTTCACCGGGTCGGCGACGGTGGTTCCGCTTCCCTCGTTGAAGGTGTAGTAGGCCACCATGTTACCGACGGCCGGGTGAGTCTGGTCCACCGACCGGTACATCCAGTTCTGGATCTGCTCCTGGGGCAGGGCGGTGTCCCAGATTCTGATTTCGTCCATGGATCCGTCCACATAGTTTCCGGCGCTCGGGGTGGAACAACCGAGGTAAAGCGGGACTCCGGTCAGGGCGGTGAGGGTGAAGGAAACGGTCTCGGAGAGGACCAGGGTACCGTCCAGGTATCCCTTCAGGGTGGTCTGGTCGTAGGTGTAGGTGACGTGGTGCCAGTCGGTGTCATTCACGGTTATCGCCGAGTAATCCCGGGGTGACGTACCGATTATGCCACCATTGGCAGCGGTCAACTCTATTTTGTTATCCCGGTACTCATAGATCACCGCCCACTGGTCGCCGTTGCCCGCGTTCTTGGAAATAAGGTAGGTATTGTTCTGGCTGACATCGCCTGATTTGAACCAGAACTCCATGGTGAACGAGCCCGTCAGGTGCAGGGATTCGTTGTCAGGGATCTGGATGTAGTCGTTCTCCCCGTCGAAATCAAGGGCAGTGCCGAAGCCGGCCACCGGGGTCTGGTTGGCTACTTCGGTGACGGTGACATACACCGTGGCGGTGTTGGAGTCTTCGAGACCGTCGTTGAGCTTATAGGTGAATGAATCCTGCCCGGTTTCGCTGCCGCTCGGGGTGTAGGTGAAGGTGTTGGGGGGACTGCCCGTCCCGATGGCCACCGTCCCCATGCTGCCCTGGGAGACGATGGAGAAGGTGAGGCCGGATTTCCAGTCGGTACCCGAGTCGCTGGTGCCGTTGGTGTCGCCGCCCGGCAGGGAGCCGGTTACGGGGGTGGCGGTGTCGGTGGACCACTCCTTGACCGTGGAGGTCGACTGGTTATTGGTGTCCATATTGTTCATGGTGCCTTCGTTAAATTCCACAGGATCGCTGGTGGAGTATTCTCCCCCCATATCCTGCACCTGGTCGAAAGGCCAGTAGGCGGCCAGGTAGTTGGTTCCCCCGCCTGTATCGTAAGACGGGTGTGAGGTATCCGGTGCCCGGTACATCCAGGCCTGGATCTGCTCGGCCGTGAGCGCGGTGGTCCAGACCTGCACCTCGTCCATCTTCCCGGAAAAGTAATCTCCGTTAGCGAGATTTGCACCGATATACTTGTTCCCGTCACCCTCGTTGGCCGAGAGGGCGTCCTGGCCGGTGATGGAAGTGGTCTGGTCAAGAGTTCCGTCGATGTAGATCTTGAGATCGTTTCCCGACTTGACAAACGCCAGGTGGGTCCATGTTTCCGCGGTAATGGCCGAGGCGGCTATACACCATGACCAGGAACCCGAATCCACCTTGCTGAGACCGAACCGGGGAGCCCCGCCGCCATCGATCATCGTCAGGATATCGAGATCGCCGGTCATGTTGCCGGGCCTGACAAAGACAGGGTAATTGTTGCCGGAAAACGCCGCCGGCCGCACCCAGGCGGTGATGGAAAAATCGGTGCTTCCCCCCAGGGACATGGTCAGGTTGTCCCCGGCGCTGATGTACTCTTCCGTGCCGTCGAAGCTCAGGGCGTTTCCGAACCCGGCCACCGGGGCGGTGTTCAGCAGTGTCTTGTATAACACCCCGTAGTTGTTCGTTCCGCCACCGGAGGAGGTGGCACCGTAGAGATAATCATCTGTGCCTAGGGTTAATCCCATCTGGGGAGTCCGGCCGTCGGTATCCGAGAATTCGTGCAGGTTCCTGTACCCGCTCCCGTCGGTGCCGATCTTGAATACCACCCCTCCCATATCGCCATTATCTCCGCCTTTGGCGGCCGTACCGTACAACGTCGATTCATTCAAGAGAACCGGAGCCATCGGATTCTTCCCGTCATCGCTGCCGCCGGTGAAGTGATGCAGGATCGAATAGGTTGGAGTCCCACTAATATTTGCGATCTTGAAGATAACGCCGTAGCCGCCGCTGCCGCCGGAGTAGGTGGTGCCGTAGAGGACAGAGTTCACGGTATCAAGGGTCAGGCCGGCCGCCGGATCCTGCCCGTCATTGGTAACCGAACCGTCGTTGAAATCATGAAGCAGGGTGAAATTATTGCCGTCGATGTCGATCTTGAAGACCGTCCCCTGGTCGTTGTCTCCCCCATTCCTGGTGGTCCCGTAGAGAACATCGTGCATATCGTCGATCACCAGTGTTCCCCAGGGATTCCGGCCGTCATCGGCGCCGCCGGCAAAGAGATGCAGGTACGTATAGATCGGAACCGTGTCAAAGTCCGCTACCTTGTAGATCAGGCCCTTGTTGTCAGTACCGCCATACTGGGTAGTCCCGTACAGAGCGCTGTTCATCACGTCATACGTGGGTGCCCCGATGGGGTTGCTGCCCCCGGTGCCGCCGCTGAAGTCGAATGCAACCGAATAGGTTGGCCCCCCGGACATTCCCTCAAGGTCCACAATTTTGTAGATCGTGCCGTGCCCCGAGCTTCCGCCCACCTTGGCGGTGCCGTACAGGTCGGATCCCACCATGATGGGGCAGCTGTGGGGGTTCGTTCCGTCGTTTGCCACGCTTCCGAACTTGTGCAGCACGGTGAATTCATTTCCCTGGGCGGCGGGATCGTATTCGTAAACAGTCCCTTTGTCGCTGACACCGCCGTGACCTGCGATACCGTAGAACTCGTTGGTCATTCCCCTGGCCAGCGCTCCGTAATACGGGCTGTACCCGTTTTCATCGCTGGCATTAAAGGTTTTAAGCACGGTGATCTCCGCCGCCGCCGGGAGCGTGAAAGATACCAGCAGCAAAGCCAAAAGCAAAACGGCCGTGCTGCCGGAACAGCGGGAAAAAGCCAATCGGGTGGGTAAATAATTGTATCGCTTCTGAGCAGTGGATCTGCTGCTAATAAATGTGATCATAAAAAGCTCCTTTTTTGAACATAGTTTTCCATTGAAAAGTATAACAATATTCAATTGTTAATTCAATGGCAGCAGCTTTTGGCTGGACGTGATTTTTGTCACATTACCTGAAAAAAATAAAGGTGAAAAGGGGACATCCCGGCGGGTAGCATGGTGTACAGCATTGCTCTCGTGCCCAAAGCCGGTGAAGCTTCTGGCAATTGACAGGGATTTGCCGTCATCCATGCAAGGATAACAATTTTCATTTGATAGGAGGAAAAATTCGGTATTTCTTCTACCCAATCAGTGCCTGATTAAACCATATTGCCTATTACCCGCGTGAATGGTTTACTTGAAGTAGGTTAAAAATGAAATTAGAAAAAACACAGATTATACTGTTTTAATTAGCATTCCATAGGAGCGACCTAACATTGTGTGTAATGTCTGTTGCAAAAATCGGGGAGATATTAGTAGAATATGGTTGCGTGCGAATATGAAGTATTCATAATGCATCTATGTTTAATGGAGAGCGAGGACGTGTGCATTGTTTAACGTAACCTGTTTCCCCCGGCGTTTACGGAGCCGGAACCGGCTTTCGATTTTCTTGTGGTTAACGGTCATACTCGTGTTTGGAGGTTTTCAGCAACTGCCCGGGCAGCAGCCTTCGCCGCTTGACCGGCAGCTGGAACTGGAAGAGGAACGGATCGTCGATATACTGGAAGAAACAGAGTGGCGGGTAGCTCCCGTCAAACCCACGGTCACCTACGACTGGGGCGGGTGGCTGACCTCCACCCGGTACACCTTCGAGGAGTTCGACCGCACCGCCACCCTGGCCGACGCCATCGAGGGGGCGACCATGGTGGATGTGCGGCTGTGGACCAAGGTGTTCATGCCCAACGGGAACACCGTCTACGTCCGTGTAAAAGACCAGTTCAGCATGACCGACTGGGGCGGTGTCATGGCCGCCCGGGACGATACCGACAATGCCGGTCCCCACGTGGATATGGCCTACATAACCCTCCCCGGCGGCAGCGGCAAATCGGTGAAAGCGGGCCGTCAGTATTTCCGCCTGGGCCGCGGACTGGTGCTGAGCAATGTTCTGGACGGTGTAAAAATTAAGAAACGCTTTATCCGAAGCAATGTGGAGGCCTATTACGCCAGGACAAAACCACATGACAACAACGTTGACACCTCAGTTCCGGGGTGGGACCTGGGAAGCGAACGCCTCTTCTACGGGTTTTCAGGCAATTACCGCCTCAATACCGGCCGGGAATGGTACTCCTACTTCCTGTGGGAAGAGGACAAAAGCAAGGAGAAACCAGAAAATCCCGACCAGACATACGATTACGATGCCTTCTACCTGGGGTTTGGTACCCGGGGCGCATTCACCAAGACCATCAACTACTGGGGGGAGATGGTGCGTCAGAAAGGGGAAGCACCGGTTTCGGGTTCCAACACCGCCACCACCAGGATAGACGCTTCTGCTTTCACCCTCGGCACACGATGGCTCCCGCAGGTGGAAATGCGCCCCACGCTGACCCTGGAACTTTTCCAGGGAAGCGGCGACTCGGACCGGGGAAGCGTCACCAACGCTTTCGGCGGCAAGCAGACCGCCACCACCGACAACAACTTCCTGCACTTCTCCGCCGCGGGTATCGGGCTTGCATTCTCTCCCAGGCTGTCAAATCTCCGATCAACCAGGATAACCCTGACCTGCAAGCCGTTTGAGGGTAAAGGTCGGTGGGAAGACTTGATGGTCACCCTGGTGAGGAGCCGGTACCGGAAAGTCCGGGCTACGGGCGTCATTTCCGACCTGATGGCCAGTGTGCCTTCGCGGGATGTGGGGACGGAAAACGACCTGTATATTTCGTTCAAGATTACCGATGATCTCCGGGCAAACCTTGTTTTCGGGCGGTTCTCACCCGGGAGCGCCTTTCCCGTGGAAAACAGGGCGAAGACGAACTACATGAGCGTCGGTATCTCCTGCACGTTTTAAGGGGGAATCAAGATGAGAAGAACCTATAGCACTGCTCAACCGGCTAGCCTTTTGCTTATTCTTATATTTTGTATCGGGTTTATGTTCTGCATCAGTCCCGCTCTCATGGCGGAGATGTCAGAAGGTGAAAATGATGGACCGGCTCTTCAGCAGGTGGCTTTTTTCAACCAGCTGATCAAGAAAGGTGAAGCCACCCGCGAGGACGCTTGCCGGGCGGTTGCCGTAATGCTCAAGCTCCCTGAAGCCATGGGGAAGAGCGACCCGCTGTTCGAAGTACTCAAGGAGCGCGGTATCATCCCCCAACGGTGGAGGTTCAACCCGGATGATCCGGCCATCCAGGGATTTACCTGTTACCTCTTTATCAGAGCTCTGGGAATCCGGGGCGGATTTATCACCAGGCTGTTCGGCCTCAGGGGACGAACGGCATACCTGGAAGCGGTAAACAAACGACTGACTCCCGCCACCGGGGACCGGACCACGATTTCCGGAGGTGAGCTTATCACCATCCTCCAGCGCTCCAGCCGGCTCATGCGCGCTGCCAGAGAATGATCGAAGATCCGAGGAGGTCGATTATGAACTACGCGGATGTAATGACTATAAACGTTCCTGTTTTCCCACGTCACACCATACAACGAATGGTGCTGGTCCTGGGAATCATCGCCTTTATTCTCACCCCCTTCAACCATGCCCTGGCTGAAGGCAACCTGGCTGCGTCCATCAAGGAATTCGAGGGGGAAGTCGGTGTCAAAAAGCCGGGGGGGAGACTGGGAGCCCGCCGAAGCGGGACTGAGCCTAGTGGCTGGCGATTTCATCTCCACCGGATTCGAGTCCTGGGTGGTGCTGGATGTGCCGGGGGGCGCCGAGGCGCGCCTGGAAGAGCTTACCCAGATCAAGGTGGCCAAGCTTTTAAGCAAAAAGGGGGCGGTCAAGACCCTGCTTCGTCTCAGGACGGGGGGACTTGACGCCCACATCAAGAAGGCCCCCGGGGTCAAGACCCAGTTCGAGGTTAACACCCCCACCAGCACTCTCAGCGTCAGGGGAACCCAGGAGCAGATCACCATGAGCGACGGGTTCGGAACCCAGGTCAAGGTGATTGCGGGATCGGTTAACGTGACCAGCGGATCCGGGCAGAGTACCACCGCTTCGGCGGGAGACACGTCCACGGTCGAATCCGCCGACTCGGCCCCGTCAAATCCCTCGGATGAGCTTAACAGTGGTTCCATATCGTCCCAGGCCGATCGGGGCCGGACCTCCGATGAACAAAGCGCGATGAACGCCGCCGGCGGTACTCAGACCACCGGCACCAACGAGGAGAATATCACTTCTTCATCGGGATTCCAGGA
This sequence comes from uncultured bacterium, assembly GCA_964432985.1. Classification (GTDB taxonomy): domain Bacteria; phylum Muiribacteriota; class CAYSPT01; order CAYSPT01; family CAYSPT01; genus CAYSPT01. Next base: position 94,242 of record CAYSPT010000007.1, on the reverse strand, counting down.
GGCGATGAACGCTTCTCTCAGGGTGATTTTGGAGATTACCGACAATTGACAGCCGGGCGGGACAGCAGGTGTCCGGGAGAATAGTACGGAAGGGATTTGTTGAGGATGAAAAAGCTTTTCGCTGGTTTGTTGATCGCGGGATTTGCTGCTGCCAGCATTGCCGGGTGCGGCGGAGGGGGAGGAGTGGTATCCTCGTTGGGACCTACCGCCGGTCTTACCATCAAGTTGACGCTGCCTTCAAGTGGTGCGGCGAAAGCATTGTCGCCAGCGCAGGGCGGTGGGGGGCAGACGCTGGAGACAAAACAGGCCCCCAGTGCGGATGACGTGGCCAGCGTCACCCTCAAACTCAGCGGCACCAACTACACCACCGTGCAGAAAACCGTATCTGTCGTTGACAGGAAGGCTGATATCACCATCGACGGACTGCAGCCGGCGACCGGTGTATCTCTGGAGCTGACCGTTTATTCGGTCATTTCCGTCCCCCTGTTCGAAGCATGGGATACCATAGACCTGGAACCGGGAGTGGTGACCGAAGCCAACCTCACCCTGACGCCAACCCGTCCCGCGGCCGTCACCCTGAGTCTCGGCACCTACGTTAACGGCTCATCGGTGCCGCTGTTGTGGACTGCCAGCTCGGCGCCGTACTTTGAGAGCTACCAGATATACGGGGCGATCACGCCGGGAGTTGACGAATCGTCCGTACTGGTCGGCGAGTTTTTTGACAGCGCCCTCACCAGCGGCACGGTGATGGGGCTCAATTTGAGCACCCACTACTATTTCAAAGTCTTCGTGGTCAGCGAGTCCGGATGGAGCACCGGGAGCAACGAGATCGACATTACCACCATCGATCCGGACCCGGCGGTGGTTTTTAATGATTCAACCCTGGAAAATGCCGTGAAGACCGCTCTCAATCCCGGTGACGACGTAGTCAATCAGGGAGACTGTCTTGCCCTGACCGTGCTTGATGCCTCAAGCCTGTCCATTACCGACCTGACCGGGCTTGAGTACTGCACGAATCTGGAAGATCTGGACCTCTCCGGCAATACGGGTCTCAGTAACCTGTCAGCCATATCTGGCCTGACAGCACTCACGGATCTTAATCTCTCCAGTTGTAATGTCAGCGACCTGTACCACTTGGGGAACCTTCTCGCGCTGGAGACGCTCGATCTGTCCGGTAACCAGCTCGCTGATATTTCCGTCCTGGAGGATTTGACGACACTTCACGAGCTCTACCTGTCGGGTAACGGCTCCATCGTAGACATCTCTCCGCTGGTGGACAACAACGGCCTGGGATCAGGGGACATCATCGATCTGCAGGGTACGGCGCTGGACATCGATGATCTGGATGATATCCAGACTCTGGCAGGCCGCGGTGTCGGCCTCCTGCACGACGTGGCGGGGGCCGTGGTGGTCACCTTCGTGGACCTGGATCTGGAGGACGTAGTCCGCACGGCGCTGGCAAAACCGGACGGGGACATTTTCCAGGCCCACATGGAGACGTTGACCGACCTGGACGCATCCAACACGGGGATTTCCGACATAACCGGCCTGGAGTACGCCGTCAACCTCCAGTCCCTCGACCTGTCGAGCAACCAGGTGGTCGACCTGACACCGCTGACATCCTGTATTTCCCTGGTTACTCTTGACCTGACGAACAACCTGGTCCTGGACATCAGTCCCCTGGTAGCCAACCTGGGCATTGGCGGCGGGGACACCATAACGCTTACAGGTAATCCGTTGAATCCTCTAGATCCGAACATAGCGATCCTGAAGGGTCCGGGCCGGGGCGTCACCGTCATCGGTCCGTAAATCGTTATACAGGTTGCTGTGGTTCTTTTCGGAGGTATTGATCACCGATTTGGCGGAGATTATTCATATTTAATCCCCACCCACCCTCTGAATCCGGAGTGTAGAAAGTAAAGTTACGTTAGCTCATTTAGCTTCAGACTTCGGCGGCTCTTCCGTCGTCCCGACCTGCAGGTTCTCCTCGATCTTAAGTACGATGGCGGTCATGTCGTCGTACTGCTTGTAGTCGCCGACAAACGTGTTTACGTCATCGTACACCTCAGTCAGGATCTCCTTCGGCGTGAGGTTGCGTGTGCGGTAGATAACATCCTTCAGGCGTTCCATACCGTACATTTCCTGTTTGCTGGTCATGGCTTCGTTGATGCCGTCGGTGAACAGGAAGAGCACGTCCCCGGGCTTGAGGGTTTCCTCCACCTGCTTGAAGCGCATCCGCTTCATGACACCCAGTGGTACGCCGCGGGTGAACATCTCCAGGCACTCTTTCTCCCCCTTGCGGGCCACGATGATGGGATTGTGCCCAGCGTTGGCGAAGGTGAGTTTCAAGGTGTCCATATCGATAGTCAGGTACATGCAGGTGGCGAAGGAACTCTCCTTGATGATCTGCTCCCGGGCCACCAGGGCGTTGACCTGCTCCATCACCTGGGGACTGTCGCCGGTGGTGGCAATGACGGTTTTCATCGCGCTTCGAATCATGTTGGCCAGCAGTGCTGCCGCCAGCCCCTTTCCGGAGATATCGGCGATGGCGGCCCCGAGCCGTTTCTTGTCCAGTTCGAAAAAAGTGTAGAAATCACCCGCTACCCCCCGGGCGGGATCCGAACGTCCGGCCACGCCAATTCCTTCCATTTTCGGCGGATCGGTGGGCTGGAGGCGTTTTTGTATCCGCTTGGCAAGCTCGATGTCGCGGTCCAGTGTCTGCTTTTCCTGGCGGTAGAGGAGAAATGCCTTAAACGTCAGGATGCGGTGGTAGGCGGAGATGACGATAAAAGCAAGCAGTGCTGTGAGCAGCGGTGACACCATCCCGGTTATCATGTTCCCCTGGCTAAAGAGTAAATAACCGGCCAGGCAGTGGCCGGCCACAAGCGCCAGGGCCACTCCCATTCCGCTCCACAACCCGAGAAACGGCAGCAACGCTCCGAGGATGAGAACCAGGAAAAGCGATTCCATGTGCGTCCATTTTGCAGGCAGTTCCGTGAGAAACGATCCGGTACAAAACGAGTTGAGCGTATTGGCGTAGGTCTCACCCATGGGATACGTCTCGGTAAAGGGAATAACCCCGATGTCGGAGGTACCGCTGGCGGTCAGCTCGATAATGCAGCTGCCGTCTTTTATCGCCGTGGCAAGCTTGTTCCTGATGACCACTTTTTCAGCTTCAATCAAATTATATCCTGATGTTATTCCTTCTATCTGGTCTATGCGATCAAGCATACGCTTCTTTTTGGCAGCATCGTTCTGCAAACGGGGGTTGGTTTCCATTTGCTGCCGCAGGCGGTCGGCCATATTCTGCATCTGGGGAAGAACGATTTCCGCTGCCTGCTCGAGCACCGCCGAAGTAAATGGCGCACCCGTCAGTTCTTCCAGCTGGCTTCCCAGGTACTTTGCGTCGGTCATCAGGAGAAGATCCCATTGCCATTTCTCCATTTCCTGCTCATCCAGCAGGCTGCAGGCCGAGACGTGTTTGAAGGTTTTCCAGCCACCGGCCCAGTTGATGGGCAAAAAGCCATCCCGGTCCAGCGGCACCTCGATGTTTTTACCGTCCGTCGATGAGAGAAGGAGTGAGTTTGATTCCGTCAGATGGACATCTCTGAAGTTAAAACCTAGATAATCAAGTGAGAGAAGGAACGAACCATGAAACAGGACCCGGTCACCGTCTGACAGGAAGAGAGGCAGCCGGCGGAAGGTGCCGTCCAGGTCGGGATTGGCATTTGAAAACCCGGCGCCCCTGGTGGCGTTGACAAGCAGGGGTACCAGCGGGACGAGTCCCCCGGTCTGGTGTGACGCACCGACGGGGCCGAATTGTGCCGCTGACATGCCGAACTTCTGCAGGATTCTGTTACGGCTGTACTCCCAGGGAACGATCTGCTCCACCACACTGCGGAAGCGGAACGGTTCACCGGTGGGAAGAGAACCCAGCGTAATCTCGACCAGTTCCTCTACCTCGGCTGTTGCGGCGGCCGCCCTGATGTGTTCGGTGGCAATGTCAGAGAGGACCTTGGCCCGCACCCGGGGCAGGCGGTTTTCCAGTTCGCCAGCATCAGAGGACAAATCAGCGGCTATTTCCTCCGCGAGTTTATCCAGGTTCATTCGGAGACTATCGTATATACGCTGGTCAAAAGCATCCAGTTCGCCCTGGTTACCACCTGATTTGCGTAGATGGGATATCAGAAACGCGCGGTCGAACTGTTTGAGTGATTCTGCCAGCATGTGGTCCGGGTCCACCATGACTCCATCGAAAAAGTTTCCCAGGTGCTTGAACCGCAGGTCGATTTCTCCGTTTTCCTGGATGAGCGAGGGTGCGATGTCTTCTATCCCATATCCCTGTTGAATCAATGCCAACCCTTCACTGACGATGTCGGTGGTGAACTGCCGGGCGCGGTCAATCTCCTGCCGTATGGTTTCTTGTTTCTGTCCTGCGGCGACGGTGATTTGCGACGGGTCAACGAACTCGATATCGATCAAAGTCCTTGCCGCCTGATGCCGGTTTAGACCATTAATAAGCTGGGCTATCCGGGTTCGAGGCCAGGGCCAGCGGCCGTACTTGCGCAGACTTTCGTCGTCGATGTCTATCATGACAATATCATTCTTTACGGTTATCTGCGGCCGCAGCCTGAAGCGGAAATCGATGGTTTTCAGCTCGAATTCCTTAATCAAGCGGGTGGCGGAAAGCCCCATGATGATCAAAAACGACAGAATAGCCAGCCCGAAGGTGCACACCCAGGCTTTTTTCGTCCTGGTTACACCGGATATCTCCTTGCTGAGGTCCGGTTCTTCATCCTTGGGCTTGACTTTTTTGGGTCCTGATTTCCCGCCTCCAGGCGGTTTACCCCCGGGTGGTTTTGGACCTGACGGCTTTGGCCCGGGTGGTTTCGGACCGGACGGCTTTGCCCCGCCGGGTGACTTGGGTCCTGATGTTTTTGCCCCGGGTGGTTTCGGCGTTGAAGGTTTAGGTTCCGGTTTCCCGGTTTTCTGCTCTTCCTTTTTTTCTGATGTTTCCTTGTCCATAGTATCTCCCATGCCTTTTTTTTCGTGAGACTATAGTTTCTTTCATTATTGTAGATAATCGGGGTTGGGTGCGTCAATGAAGTTATTACTGTGTCTGTGTCGTTGGAGACCTACTGTGACGGTACGACTGCAATTTGAGTTCATAAATAAAATTGATACCTATCCCCTTGAAGGGAACCGGTGTTTTCTGGTATGGTTGAAACGGTTATCCGGAAGGGGGAAATACCGGTTTGTTTGATCATAAAGATGAAGGCGGAAAGATCGTCGTTACGATCGACTGCAATCTTGACGAGGAAACAGCTGCCAAGTTCAGGGAGTATGTCAATAACCTGATTGGCCAGGGATACAAGTATTTTGTCCTGGACATGGAGAAGGTCTTTTACTCGGCCAGCTGCGGTCTTGGGGTTCTCTGCGAGCTTCGGGACAGGCTGGAAGACGAGGAGGGCTGGATACGCCTGGCCCGCACCAGTGAAGACCTCCAGGAGGTATTCCGGTTCGTCATGCTCGACGAGCTGTTCCCCAACTTCGAATCAGTCGGCACCGCCCTGGTAGATTAGCATTGTTTGTATAAGTAAACATAAGCATCATGCCATCTGCTGTGAAAGCAGTGGACGGGTATGATGCTTTTACCATCTCCTATCCTTTCTAAACTTCTCTGCTCAGACATGATCCTTCCTCGACTATGAGAGTACGCTCCCACGGATCCTGGCAACTTGACACCAGCACTTTTTCAGGATATAATACTTACGAAATGGAAAGAAACTTACTAAAAACGTAAATATAACCTGAAAACAGTAAATAAACAAATCGTTTCTAATGGAGGTGCACTCCACTCGTGAATACAAAGACAAACTTGCCAAAATTGACCCAGAAGGGGCAGCAGCTTTTGTATACGGCCCATCATTTGTTCATGAAGTACGGTATTAAACGGGTCACTGTCGAGGGAATCTGTACCGAGGCCAATGTCAGCAAGATGACCTTTTACAAGTTTTTCAAGAATAAGAGCACTATCGCCCGCCGGGTAGTTGAAGAAATCTATGAGGAAATGCGGGGGCAGGTCAACGAGATAGTCTCCCTGAACCTGCCGTTTCCTGAGATGCTCCGCAGGATACTGTTGATGAAGATGGAGTCCAGTAAACGCTGGAGCCCGGAATTCATAAAAGATCTGATGACGGGAACAGATCCCGAACTGAAGCAGTTTATCGAGCAGGAAAACAACAAGTCCATCCTTTTTATCAGGGATATGTTCGCAAAAGCCCAGAGCAAGGGAGATATCAGACCGGATATGAGCGTTGATTTCATGATGTACATGATGGGTGTGCTCAGGAAACTCTTCCAGGACGAACAACTGCACACGCTTTTCCCGGATATGGCCACCATGATGCAGAATGTGTGCAACATGTTCTACTACGGCGTGCTGGCCGACAAACACAAAGGCCGGTTCTGAGAGGAGCAAGGCGTCAGGTATTCGGAATCTTGGCATTTTAATGCCGAAATTCAAGTCCTGTCCCCAAAGTAAACATGAAAAAAAGAGGACTGTGTTGTCTGTTGCCACTGTGTTTCGTCCTGATCTGTGGTCCCGGTATGGGGAATCCATTACCGGAGGATTTTGAACCGGTCAGGATGAACGGGCAGATTACAAGCTGGGGTTCCTGGAGCGAATCCGGTGACGACGAAATCGCCGGCGGGCTGCGGTTCATTCCGGAGTTCTCCCTGTCAGGTTACTATCCGAACGGCAGGAGTCTTGATGTCGAGCTCTCGCTTAGAGGCTGGACCGCGAATCCCGGCGGGGAGAGCCACGGCCGGCCATACCGGGCCTGGGCGCGCTACAGCGGTGAGCAGTGGGAGCTGCGGGCGGGGCTGCAGAAGATCAGTTTCGGTCCCGGGCGAGTGCTGCGCTCGCTGAGGTGGTTCGACCGGTTGGATCCCCGGGACCCCCTGGGAATCACCGATGGCGTTTACGCTCTGCTGTACCGCCGCTACAGCTTGAATAACTCTAACCTTTGGCTCTGGGGCTTGCATGGAAACAACGAACCAAAGGGACTCGAGCTGTATCCCTCCGATGAAGACGGACTGGAGATCGGTGGAAGGTACCAGTTTCCGGTGAAAAACGGGGAGATGGCGGTGATCGTTCACCGACGCAAGGCCGATCTGGCGGCCATGCCCCGAATCCAGATACTGCCTCTGTCACCGTTTGACGGGGAAGAGACACGTTTTGCTCTGGACGGCCTGTGGGATGTCGGCCCCGGAATCTGGTTCGAAGCGGCAGCTGCCAAGCTGCGCATCGACAGTGCCAGTAAGCTCTACAACCAGTACCTCACCGTGGGCGCCGATTACACCTTTGATTATGGCCCGGGAATTCACTGGCTGGTGGAGCATTTTACCGCTTCTAGCGGTCCTGAAATGGACGAACAGGATGATCTGGTCCGCCTCACTGCGGTCTCGGCAGATTTGAGCCTGAATATGCTGGACACTCTCAGTGCCATCGGCTACTACGACTGGGATGAGCAGCGGATATATTCGTTTCTGGGATGGCAGAGGACGCTTGATGATTATCTATTACACATAAGTGTATACGAGAGCCGCGGTAGCGACACCGATGATTATGGCGGCAGCGGTTTGAGAGTAATGATTACGTATAATTTCTGAACTGAAGCGATGGATTGCCCGGTCAAACCGGGCAATGACTGGTCTATTGATAAGCATCGTCATCCGCCTCCTCCGACTTGATCGGGGGATCAACCGGCGGATCCACCCCATGAGTGGGTGTAGAAAGCCGGATAATGACAGGAATTAGAAAAGAGGAGAACACAATGACACTGGTTGCCATCGAAAGCCTGGTTAAAAAGTATCCCATCGGCGGTGGTCATTTCACCGCCCTTGACGACATCAACCTGACCTTCAACAAGGGCGAGTTCTGCGGTCTGGTGGGACCCAGCGGAAGCGGCAAAACCACGCTTCTCAACATTGTCGGTTCCCTGGACAACCCTTCTGAAGGAGCGGTGACAGTTCTGGGAGAGCGGATCAGCAACCTGTCCGAGCGCAAGGCGGCAAAGCTGCGGAGCCGGCACATGGGGTTCATCTTCCAGACCTACAATCTCCTGCCGGTCTACACCGTCTTTGAGAACGTGGAGTTTCCGCTCCTGCTCATGGGAATGCCCACCGATGAGCGCCGCAAAAAGGTGCTGGACGCCCTGGAGTGGGTGGGTCTCACCGACAAGAAGGACTCCCGCCCCGGACAGATCTCCGGTGGGCAGGCCCAGCGGGTATCCATCGCCCGGGCCATGGTCAAGCTACCGGAACTGGTGCTGGCCGACGAGCCCACCGCCAACCTGGACGCGGAGAACTCCCATAACGTCATGGAGATGATGGTCAAGCTCAACCGCGAGCTGGAAACCACCTTTCTGTTCGCCACTCACGACGAGAAGGTCATCCGCTACCTGCGCCGCAAGATTACCCTCTTTGACGGGCAGGTGGCGAAGGACGAGCGGGACCTCCCCGGCCTTGGCCGCGGTGCTTCCAAATCCAACGGCGATACATCCTCTCCCGGTGAAAAGGATGGGCAGTAACCATGGTTATTTTCAGACTGGCTTATCAAAATATGATCGGGGCGGGGCTCAGGACCTGGCTCAACGTCAGCGTTCTGGCGTTTACCTGCGTGCTCATCGTCTGGCACCAGGGACTGTTCTTCGGGATGAACATGCAGGCTACCCGGTCCATGATCGAGGACGAGATCGCCGCCGGGCAGTACTGGCACCACCTCTACGATCCCTACGATCCCCTGACCCTGGACGACGCTCACGGGCCTGTTCCGAAGGAGTTGGAACAGATGGTGGCGACTGGGCAGGGAGTCCCCATTCTCATCAGGCAGGGGACCATCTACCCCCAGGGGCGCATGCAGTCGGTACTGCTGCAGGGAATCGGCCCGGAACAGAAGCTTCTCGGTCTGCCCACCGCGGAAATGAAGGCTGGCGGAGATGCTATCCCGGTAATGATCGGAAAACGCATGTCGAAAAGCATTGGCCTGGGAGTGGGCGACACCATGACTGTCAGGTGGCGCGACGCCCACGGCACCTTTGACGCCCGGGACGTGAGGATCGCGGCGGTCTTCGACTCCGAGGTGGTGACCATCGACAAAAGAAAGGTCTGGGTGCCGCTTAAACGGCTGCAGGAGATGAGCCGTTTGCCCGGTGAGGCCACCATGATTGTTATGGGAGAGGATATGTCCCGCCCTCAACAGGTAACCGGGTGGTCGTTCAAGGGACATGATTTCCTGCTTAAGGAACTTCATGACATGGTGTTGTCCAAGCGGGTAGGGGCCTGCATCATGTACTTCATTCTGCTGTTTTTAGCGGGGCTGGCCATCTTCGACACCCAGGTGCTCAGCGTCTGGCGGCGCCGCAAGGAGATCGGAACCCTGATGGCTCTAGGGATGACCAGGCTGGGAGTTATCTCGCTGTTCACCCTGGAAGGAGCCATGCACGGCATCCTGGCGGTGGCGGTAGCAGCAGTGGTGGGAACCCCCCTGCTGATCTGGATGGCAGATACCGGAATCCCGCTTCCCCCGGTTACCGATGAGTACGGATTCGCCCTCTCGGAGCGGCTCTACCCGTACTACCCGGCCTACCTTATCATTGGCACCGTCCTGCTGATCATGGTGGCGGTGACCATCGTCAGCTTCATGCCCAGCCGCACCATAGCGAAGATGAAACCCACCGAGGCCCTGAAAGGAAGAATGTCATGATACGGTTTCTGATCAAGGGCCTGATGCGGGACCGTTCCCGGAGCCTGTTCCCGGTGCTGATGGTGGCTGCGGGTACCTTCCTGACTGTTTTCCTCTACTGTTTTATGGAAGGGTACCTGAACGATTTCGTCAAGGTAAACGCCCAGTTCGACACCGGCCACGTGAAAGTGGTGACTCCCGCCTACCTGGAACTCATCGACCAGGTTCCCAATGACCTGGCCCTGCTGGGCGTGGAAGAGCTGACGGCTACATTGAAACAAGAGCACCCGGAGCTGTCATGGACTCCCCGTATCCGCTTCAACGGCCTGCTTGATATCCCAGACGAGAACGGCGAGACCCGCTCCCAGGGCCCGGTGATAGGGCTGGCTATCGACATTAGGGGAGAAGGGACGCCGGAGTCGTGGATACTCAACTTGGACGAGGCGGTGGTACGGGGGCGACTGCCGGTCCTGGAAAACGAGATTATTATCAGCGAAGAGCTGGCCCAGAAACTCGGTGTCAGGGTGGGGCATGACGAAGCCACGCTTCTCAGTTCTACCATGCACGGCAGCATGGCCATGCACAACTTCAAGGTGGTGGGCACGGTATTGTTCGGCATGGGCGTCCTGGACCGTGGGAGTATCATCACCGACATCCGCGACGTGCAGTTTGCGCTGGACATGGATGACGGAGCCAGCGAGATCGTGGGCTACACCCCGGACATGATTTACGCTGAGCAGGAGATGATGACCCTGGCCCGGCGGTTCAACGGAAAGCATGCGGATCCTGACGATGAGTTCTCCCCTTTGGCCCTCAGCATGAGCGAGCAGGGAGGACTGGGTGATTACATGAATCTGGGCAAAATGGTGGGCGGTATTATCGTGTTCATCTTCGTGGGAGCCATGGGGGTGGTACTCTGGAACGCAGGGCTCTTAAACGGTATCCGCCGCTACCGGGAGATCGGTATCCGCCTGGCCATGGGAGAACCAAAGGGGACCCTCTATCGTAGAATGATAATGGAGGCGCTGGTAATCGGATTGATCGGCTCGCTCATCGGGACCTCTCTGGGGGTAGCTCTCTGCTTGTATCTCCAGTACCACGGGATCGATTTCAGCTCCATGATGCAGAAATCGACCATGCTGCTCAGAGCGGAGATCCGGGCCAGGGTCACCCCGGCCAGTTACGTGATCGGCTTCCTGCCCGGCCTGCTGGCCTCGGTGGTAGGCACCATGTTTGCCGGCATCGGTATCTACCGCCGGCAGACATCACAGCTGTTCAAGGAACTCGAAGTTTAAGAGAAGGTGAGAAACAATGTTTCGTCTGAAACGAATTGCCATTATTAGTTTACTGCTGTTCTTTACTTGTACGTTACTGCTCCCGGTCACAGCACAGGAGAACGAAGTGGTTAACACCGGCTCGTCGGTACCGCAGGTGGACCCGGACGCCGGATATCAGGGGCAACCCCCTGTCACTTCCACCCTTGAAGCACCCATGCTCACCGGGAAGGACATCCTGGCACGAATCGACGATAACGTGGTCGCCCGGAACCGACGGGCCACCACCACCATGATCGTTCACGGCCGGCGGGGGAAGCGCACCATGCGGGCCCGAACGTGGGTCCAGGGTACGGAGAATTCTTTCAGCGAATACCTGGCACCTCCCCGTGAAAAAGGGACCAAGATGCTTAAACTGGACGACAAACTCTGGATTTACTCACCGTCCACCGACCGCATCATCAGGATAGCCGGTCACATGCTCAGACGCTCCATGATGGGTTCCGACGTCTCCTACGAGGACTCTATGGAGGATCCTCGGCTGGTCAACCTCTACGAAGCGGTATTGGAGGGTGAAGAGGAATTCGAGGAGCGGCCATGCTACGTTCTCAAGCTTACGGCAAAAGCTGAGGATGTTGCATATCACTCCCGCAAGCTCTGGGTAGATACCGAGCGCTTTCTTCCCTTGAGGGAAGATCGTTTTGCCAAAAGCGGCAAGCTGCTCAAGACCTTCTGGATCAAGGAGGTGTTCCAGATTGAGGAACGGTGGTACCCGAAACGCATGATTTTCAAGGATGTTCTTAAACAGGGCAAGGGCACCGAGTACATCATCGACGAAATCGATCTCGACATCGACATTCCCCAGCACATGTTCTCCAAGGCGTCTCTCAGGAGGTAAGAGCATGACGGCAGTTGAGTTGTTCGGATGGATATATATCGCCGGTCTGACAATCGGGGGAATCGTACGCAAGTATTACTCAGCAAGATACTGGAAGAGCGGTTTTACATCCAACCTGTCGGGACCTCTGGAGTACGTGCTGGTGGTGCTCCCGGCCATCGGATTCATCCTGCCGCTGATTACCCATTTCTCGTCCTTTCTGAATTTCGCCGATTACTCCATCCCCCGCTGGGGCGGGTGGTTCGGTACCGCCGTCTACGTTGCCGCGCTATGGCTGCTGTGGCGTGCCCATTACGATCTGGGGGACAATTTCTCACCATTCAGACAGATCCGCGAAGAACACCGGTTGATTACCGGGGGAATATATGAACGGATCCGTCATCCCATGTACGCCGCCCACTGGATCTGGGCCTTCGCACAGGTGCTTCTTATACCCAACTGGATTGCCGGACCGTCCCTCCTGGTGACCATGCTCCCCATCTATTTCTACCGGGTTCCCAGAGAGGAACGCATGCTGTGTGAACGGTTCGGAGACGAGTACCGCCGGTACATGAAACAGACCGGCCGGCTCATACCACGCGATTTACGCACCATGAAAAGGTTGTGAAAGGACCGGTACAACCTTTCAGGTGAGTTGAACTTGTTTTTGCCTCAAAATAACCCAAGCGAGTATAATGAGGTCGGTTTGGATCCAGTGCACATGTAAAAATCAGGAGGAGATAGCTATGAAGGTAGTCATGGGAGGTAAAGAGGTTAAAAATCCTTTTATCAAGGGAGTTATTGCCGGGCTGTCGCTGCTGGTCGCCGTGGGTATTACGGCCGTGGTGCTGTTCCTGGTTCTTCCCCTGGTGGGGGTAGCGCTGGGTGGGGCATTGCTCATTGTAGTATTCGTGGTCTTGGCGCTGATTATCTTCTCTCCTTTGCTGATTCTGACCGGTGTCTTCGCCCGCCCGGGTATAAAAGGCAGCGGAGTAGAATTAACTGAAACAAAAATGGTACCGGTATTCAATAAAGTGCACGTAACCGGTGCACTGGCGGTGACCATCGAGTGCGGCCGGGAAACGGGGGTAGAGATTGCCGGTGACGATAACCTGATCGAGCATGTTCAGGTGCAGGTTGAAGACGAGGTTCTCTCCCTGCGTACCCTCAAGTCCTTCTCTCCCAAAAAGGGACTCATCGTCAGAGTAACTGTGCCAACTCTGGAATCATTCACATCGGAAGGAGCCACCCGGGCCCGAATATCGGGTTTGGAAGGCCAGCGGATCTTCATCAAGTCCTGCGGCGCCGGGAAGGTAACGGTGTCCGGACAGGTCAATGATGCGACCATGGAGATAGATGGGGCCGGTAAGATCGAAGGCAAAGAACTCAAGTGCGAGCAGGTCGACGTGGCTCTGCACGGGGCTGCCAAAGCGTCCGTCTTCGCTTCGGAGAAGATATCGGCGGTCATCGACGGGGTCGGCAAAATCACCTGTTACGGCAACCCGGCGGACGTGAGCAAGGAGATATCCGGTATAGGCAAATTGACCATACTATGAACTAATGGACCTTACCATAAACTAATGGACCTTACTATAAACTCATGAATATTCCCGCCCTCAGGTTTACTTATTTTCTTATCTTTTGCTTCGGGTGCCTGGTCACCAGTCAGCCCATCATCCTGGTGTTCCTGAAATCCGAACTGGCCCTGTCGGACACCCAGGTGGGCCTGGTTTTTACCATCGGGGCGCTGAACGGGATAGTGTTCGGGACGGTGGCGGGATTCATCATCGAGACCACGGGATTCCGCCGCCTGATGCTGGCCGCTACCGTCCTGATGAGCGCCGGCGTGGTGGTATACGGTCTGCCTCTTCACTATATGTCCTACGGACTGGTACTGCTCGGCGCTTTTCTCTTCATGCTCGGCCTCAACGGCTGTTTCTTATCGAGCAATGCTCTCATTGCCGCTTCGTGCGGTGAGGAAAAGGAGCGATATCTCAACTACACGCATTTCTGCTACTGTGTGGGATCACTGGTCAGCCCGATATTCATGACACGTTTTCATCACCTGATTCCTCACCTTGTTTCAAAACCGCTCGGAGATGTGTGGCGCTGTAATTTCCTGATCAATCTGGCTCTGGCGCTTGCCTGTCTGATCTGGGCATTACGAATCCGCTTCCCCGAACCTCAAAGCCGTGATCCTTTTTCCTGGACAGATCTCAAACGGGTACTCAAGCATCCGGCAATCTACTTTCTTACATTCGTTCTGACGATGTACATCGTCTCCGACCTGTCCCTGGCCAACTGGATGGTCCTTTACCTGAAATCGGCCGGATTCTCCGTCTCCCGGGCATCACTGTTCCTTTCCGGATTTTTCATCCTCATGGCAGTGGGCCGGTTCTGCGGGGGGCTTTTCATCAGCCAGCGGGTAGCCGCTTCAGTCACTGTCGCGTGCCTGGCGATACTGCCGGTGTCACTGTTTCTCGGGTTTAAAACCTCCGGGCTGCTGCTACCGGCATCGGGCCTCTTCTTCGCCGTTTTGTTCCCGACGCTGCTGGGCCGGGCCTACAATGACATTACCTTCAAACCGATTTTCAGTGTCAGCGTCATCATGACGGGGATGTCCGCCGGGTACACGCTTTCGCAGGCCGTCATCGGCTGGTTGAACGACATGTACTCGGTGGAGACGGTGCTGCCGGCGGTCACCATGACCTGCTCGGTACTGTCCCTTATCGGATTTCTCTGCTATCTCTGGTTTTGCCGGAGAGGCTCAGAAAACAATGAGGGGTTCCTGTCTGAGTGAATACTGCAATTATCCGGTATGCTTTTTTCCGGCTGGGATTCCCCCGCGGCAGCAATGACCTATTCCCCTGATGGCAATGCTGCGTCGTATTATCAGTTATCCAGGCCTGACTGGTTCATTTCTTTTTTTACGACCTCGATGTTTTTTTTGGCCAGGTTGCCCACGTGGGTTCCCGGGGCCTGGTCGGCCACTTCCTGCCACAGCGTTATGGCCTCCTGGTGCTGACCGAAGTAGGAATGAATCAGGGCCAGGTTGAATCTGGCTTCTTGCAACGAGGGATTCAGTTCCAGAACTTCCGTAAAGCATGACCGGGCCTTTGGGTAGCGGTGAAAATGGAGATGGATGACTCCCATTTCGTACAGGGGCCGCACCTGGTCGTCGGGAAAGCTGTCCCGGTAATTCTGAAGTATCGCCAGGGCCATCCGGTGCTGGCTGAATCTAACCAGAAAATCCGCCGTATCGATAACGTTCTGCCATTCGTATCCATAGATTTCCAGTCCGTATTTCAGAATTTCACCGGCCATTTTTTTGTCCCGCTGCAGCAGGTAGGCTTCGGCCAATTTGATATAAATGGGAAACGGCTGGCCGGGTTGCTGCTCCACCAGCCCGTAGAGCATCTCCGCCGCTTTGCGGTACTGCTTGTTGGACAGGTATATGTCGGCCAGTGAGAGGCAGATTTCGGGGTTGTCCCCGATCAACGAAGGATTGGCTGCCAGCAGCTGTTCCACCCTGGCATTGTCTCCGGTCTTATAGCAGCACTGGATGAGCGCCAGCCAGAATTCGTTCTGATCGTGATATATGGTAATGGTGTTTTCCAGAAACGGTATCGCTTCCTCGTACCTGCGGTTGTTCACATAGGCGTTTGAGAGAGCCCGGTAGGCCTCGTAATAGGCATTGTCTGCTTCAATAGCCTTTTTGAAGTGCTTGATGGCGCGGTCGGTGAAGCCGGCCTCTTCCATCAGCAGGGTGCCCACTTGATAGTGCCCCAGCGGATCGGAATAACGGTCACTCTGCGATCTGATGTTCGTCAGCAGTTTCTGGACCTCGGCCATGTGGAGAAACTGTACAGACAGGGAGGATTTTGGTTTATCGAGAGGGTGGATTTTTACGATTATCAGAAACTTGTCGAGCCCTTCGGTGATGGAAAACTCCAGCGGGATCTTGCACCAGTCGTTGTGATCAAGATTGTACTTTTTCGTTCCCTCTTGACACGCAATCTCCTGCCCGGTGGCGACATCCACCAGGATGACGTCATTGTGAGGAATAATGAAACAGTCCCTTTTGGACATATTGCCGATTTCCAGTCCCAAAGTGCAGACCAGGTCCTCGGCACCGTCAAACAGGCTTTCCTGGCGGGAAATGAACGGTGTCGACAGGGAAATGGTGATGGAGTTGACGGTTATCTCTTCTCCGGTCAAAACCCGTTTGATCTTCTTCGGCAGCACCTCGCCGGCACAGGCAAAGAGAAGAACAAGGCAGAGAACCGCTGCGTATGTTTGTTTTCGCCGCATAACGGATGTATTGTAATGCAACCGGTGCTCGGCTGACAAATACCAAAGGATGAACAGGACCTCGGCGGCGTCCGAATGGGACCGGGTGGCCATCACCTTGCTCACCAGCGCAAACAAGCTCCAGATTCTGACAATATGTAACAACCATAACAAATATCAGGTTGGACTTTAACTCTATACAGTA
>CAYSPT010000007.1:0-77748 GCA_964432985.1 uncultured bacterium | reverse complement strand
GGTTGGACTTTAACTCTATACAGTATTGGCGATCGATGCACGGGTGACCATACGTATTTACAGGTGCAGCAGGCACGCTGGTGAAATAAGCGACTAGAAGATGTACGTACACAGTTGACCGGCTGCGGCCGCGGTTGTTATTCTGATAACGAAAAGGATGTTTTCACATGGAAAACAACATGGAGGACATGGTCGAGGATTTGGCCGCGTACCAGGATTCGAAGCACGCCAGCGACACCATTGTCGAACCTCCTGCGAAAAAGGCTGTTTCGAGCGAAGGGGCGGCGAACCACGGTGAAGGAGAGCCCGGCAGCCCCCCGCCGGGAGATGAAAAACCGGCGCCCCCCCCTGCGACACCTGCGTTGAAAGATGAAAAATACACGGTCTCCGGTGAGATGGCCCGCGGTGGAATGGGCATTATCCTCAACGCGCACGATTCCACTATCGGCCGGGATGTGGCCATGAAGGTCATCACCTCATGGGGACAGGACATACGTGAGTTCTCGGACCGCTTCGTCAAGGAAGCCCAGGTCCAGGGAAGGCTGGAACATCCCAATATCTGCCCGGTGCACGAGTTGGGAGAGGATGAGAAGGGCCGCCCTTACTTCACCATGAAGATGGTATACGGATACTCCCTGGCGGAGATGATCGAGAAGGCTCTGAAAGAATCCGTTCAGGGAAGCCATAAACGGCTCACGGAAATACTCAACATATTTCTCAAAATTTGCGACGGTATCGCCTATGCCCATTCAAAAGGGATCATCCACCGGGACCTGAAACCTGACAACATCATGGTGGGTGACTTCGGCGAGGTCTACGTGATGGACTGGGGACTGGCCAAGGTCATCGGCGAAGAAGACGACGAAGCCCATTACGGCCTGGTTATCGACCGCCGGGACGGCACGGGTGATGTCATGAAAACCATGACCGGCTCGGTGGTGGGGACGCCGGTTTACATGCCCCCCGAGCAGGCAAAAGGGCAGGTAGGTGAGATGGACGAACGCTCGGACATCTACTCCCTGGGAGCGCTGTTGTACGAGTTGATTACCCTTGATTCCCCATTTCCCAGGGGGAATCCATGGGATGTTATCAGCAAGATCAATAGCGATACACCTCCGCTTCCCTCGCGGTGTGAACACACCTTTGACCTGGCCCCCGAGCTCGACATTATCATCATGAAATGCCTGGAGAAGGATAAGACCGACCGCTATAACACCGTACAGGAATTAAAGGAGGATGTGGAGTTGTTCCTGTCCGGTCGTCCCATCGGCTCCATGCAGTACAGCCCCTGGCAGGTGATCAGCAAATGGGTGGCCCGAAACAGGATGCTGTCGGCCTCGCTGGTGACCGTGCTGGCGATACTGATCGTTTCATTTGTTGTTTCGTATGTCCGTATTTCTTCTTCCGAGAAGGATGCCATCCTCGAGCGTGATCTGGCCCGACAGCATAAATCCATCGCTGTGAAGGCACGCGACCTGGCCGAAACGAGAGAGCGAGAAGCGATAGCCGCTAAAGCGGAAGCGGAAGCACAGAAGAAGACAGCCGAGAAGAAGGAGTTGGAAGCCAAAGCCGCCCAGGCGGAAGCGGAAGTCCAGCGGAAAGCCGCCGAAAAGGAGCGCCGGGACGCAGAAATCAGCGAACTGACGAGCCGCCTCAACATGGCTATGATGCTTGAGGAGAAAAAGGAAATTGGGGAAGCGGTCAAGCTGTACCGGCAGATAAAAGAGACGCTGCTCACGCGGAATCTCGACCTGTTTCCCTATATCAATCTGTCCATCTGGAAAGCGCTCTACAACCAGGGACAAAGCGTCCGGTACCTGGGCTCTCTGGGAGAAAACAGCAGTTGGGGACGAAGTGTCGCCTTCAGCCCGGACGGCAAGATTCTGGCGGTGGGAGAAATCAAGTCCGCTATCAAACTATACGATTCCTCGACAATGAAGCTTATGAAAACCATTCCCGGACGGGGTTCTGGTGTTTCCTCTCTCGTTTTTTGCCTGGATGGCACAATGCTGGCTGTGGGATATGGAAACGGCGAAGTGATTGTCTGGAACCTGGATGACTGCAGTAAATTTGTTGCTTTCAGCGATCCCGAAATAAAAAAGGGTAAGGCGCATGCCAGGTCGGTACAGGGATTGGACATCAGTCCGGACGGCACTCTGTTGGCCTCTGCGGGGGACGAGGTAGTCCGGATATGGAATGTCAAAACGAAAACATTGCAGACCAGCCTGTGGGGACACCGTCAGGAAGTGTACACGGTGGCATTCAGTCCGGACGGAACCCGTCTGGTTTCGGGAAGCCGCGACAGGAACGTAAATCTGTGGGATGTGAAAAGCGGGAATTTGATAACGATACTCCATCAGCACACCGACCGGGTGCGAAAAGTACTATTCAGCCCTGACGGGCGTTGGGTAGTTTCCGCTGGGAACGATACGGTTATCAAGCTGTTCAACCTGGCGGAATCCAGGGTGGAGTATACCCTGAAGGGACATCGAAATCTGGTCCGTGCTATGGATTTCAGCCCAGACGGAGAGATTCTGGTTTCCGGAGGCAAAGACAATGCCCTTCGGTTCTGGGACGTCGAGCGGCAGGTTGATGTGGCCATTTTCAAAGATCATCGCCAGGAAGTCATATCGCTCGACATCAGTCCCGACGGCACCCGGATTGCTTCTACCGGCAACCAGGGCGACACGAAAGTATGGTCCTTTGATGAAGATGCCATGGTGGCCACAATCGACCTTTCGACTTCCGGCTTAAAGGCCATGAGCCTGGCTTTCAGTCCCGACGGCACCCGTCTGGCCGTGGGACCGTGGGCTCCGAAACTGGTACCTGTACTGCTGATCGATCTGGTCAAAGAGAGGGTGACCGAGCGCATGATCATGCACGGCAGTCGGATTGCAGGGATATGTTTCAGCCCCGACGGCCGCCTGCTGGCTACCGGCTCCGAGGACGGCTGCCTGCGGATAATCGACGTGGAGAAACGGGATTGTCTGGCCATGATTAACGTCGAAACAGCAGAGCAAACCAATGTTCTGTCGGCGGTTTTCAAGTCGGTGGGTCTTATGGATAAGGGTGGCCGCCAGATCTGGAAAATGGTATGGGACGTAGCTTTCAGCCCCGACGGGAGCCTGGTGGCCACGGCCTGTGATGACAAGACCGTGAAGTTGTGGAATGTGAAAGAGCAGCGAATGGTCTATTCGTTCCCCGAATGCACCAGTTCTATGTACGCCGTAAAATTCAGCCCGGACGGCCGCTGGTTGGCGGCGGGAAGCAGGAACCGCAAGGTGTATATCTGGGACACGGGCAGCCGGACACTCGTCACCACCCTGACCGGGCACGGGAGCTCGGTATGGGCGGTGGATTTCAGTCCCGACGGTCAGCTGCTGGCCACCGGTGCAGACGACAAGACCATCAGGGTGTGGGCCACGACGGAATGGAAATGTGTTACGGTACTGAAGGGGCACGCAGATACGATCAACGATATTGATTTCCACCCCGGCGGCCGGGTTCTGGCCGCTGTTGACGACGGTTCCACCATCAAGCTGTGGGATGTCCGCAAGGAAGAGTGTTTGTTTTCGTTGACGGAACACATCCATGACATCGATGACGTCGCCTTCAGCCCCGACGGCACCGTACTGGCTTCGGCCAGCAAGGACCAGACCGTCAAGCTGTGGAAGTTCGGCGACGCTCTCAAGCCTCTGGAACTGAAATGACCGGGGACTGACAGTATTCTTTTGGGGACTGACAGTATTCTTTTGGGGACTGACAGTATTCTTTTGGGGACTGACAGTATTCTTTTGGAAAGAAAATGGATTCCATGGAAAAGCATAATGACAAACCGCCTGAAAAGCCCGCTTCCAGGCAGGGGAAGTCGTCGCTTAAAAAAGATGTGACCGGGATGGTCGAGCAGCTGGCCGCTCTTCAGGGCGCCGACCACGGAAGCGACACCCTGGTAGAGCCCGGGGAGCACGATGGGCACGGCAACGTGCGCGCAGAAAAAGACCGCTCAGAAGGAGAAGCAGGGCCCGGCGATGAAACTATTATCCCGGATCAGGAATCCGGAGAATTCGGGACTGCCCCCTCCGCGGGTTCATATAGGTCAAAAGATGAGAAATACACGTTAGCCGGCGAGATAGCCCACGGCGGCATGGGGGTCATTCTCAATGCTCATGATATCGCCATAGGCCGGGACGTGGCCATGAAGGTCATCACCTCCTCGGTCCGGGATTTACGGGAGTTTTCCGAGCGATTCGTCAGGGAAGCCCAGGTTCAGGGGCGGCTGGAGCACCCCAATATCTGCCCGGTCCACGAGTTGGGTGAGGACGAGAACGGCCACCCCTATTTCACTATGAAGATGGTGCATGGTTACTCCCTGGCGGAGATGATCGAGAAGGCTAAGGAGGAAACCGCCGAGAGCGGGCGGAAACGGCTCACTGAAGTGCTCAACATCTTCCTCAAGATATGCGACGGTATTGCTTACTCACACTCGAAGGGTATCATCCACCGGGACCTGAAGCCGGACAACATCATGGTGGGTGATTTCGGCGAAGTCTACGTCATGGATTGGGGCTTGGCCAAGATCCTGGGCGAAGAGGACGACGAGTACCGTTACGGCCTGGTCATCGATAACAGCGGCGACCGGGACGGCACTATGAAGACCATGACCGGATCGGTGGTGGGCACCCCTGTTTACATGCCGCCCGAACAGGCCAGGGGACTGGTGGGCAGAATGGATGAACGCTCGGACATCTATTCCCTGGGAGCCCTGTTGTACGAACTCATTACCCTGGAGCCGCCCTTTCCCCGGGAAAATGCGTGGGAAGTACTGAGTAAAATCCAGCACGTAGTTCCACGGCCGCCGTCACGAACGCAGCAGGGCACGGACCTTCCTCTCGAACTTGACACCATCATCATGAAGTGCCTGGAGAAGGACAGGAATAAGCGCTATCAGAATGTAAAAGAGTTGAAAGAGGATGTGGGACTGTTCCTTTCCGGCCGCCCCATCGGCGCCATGGTGTACAGCCCATGGCAGGTGTTCGGCAAGTGGGTGGGCCGAAACCGGGTGCTGTCCGCTTCCGTCATCGCGGTCCTGACGATATTGTTTGCCTCCTTTGCCGTGTCGTACGTTCGAATTGCCGCCTCCAGACTGGAAGTGATGTTCCAACGGGATTTGGCCCATCAGCAGAGGGCCATTGCCGAAGAGGAGCGCGACCGGGCGGCCCGCAAGGAGAAGGAAGCCGTGGCGGCCCGGTCGGAAGCCGAAAAGCAGCGGTTAGCAGCCGAGGAGCAACGCCGGGAAGCCGAAATCAACGAGTTGAAAAGCCGGTTCAACATGGCCCGGATGCTGGAAGAGAAAAAGGAAATCGGAGAGGCGGTCAAACAGTACAGTTCCATCAAGAAAGACCTGCGCGAGCGCAAACTCGACCTATTTCCCTATATCGATCTCGCCATATGGAAGGCCCGGTACAACGAAGGGCGGAGCATCCGCTGCCTGGGGCTGCTGGGCGAGGGAAAACTGGTTTCCCGATGTGCCCGTTTCAGTCCGGACAGCGCCGTGCTGGCGGTAGGCTGTAAAAACTCGACCATTCAGCTGTGGGACTATAAAACGAGAGAATTAAAAGGGATCATTCCCGGCCCGGGGCCGCCGGTTACCGCCCTGGCCTATAGCGATGACGGACGGTTTCTGGCGGCAGGGTACGATAACGGCTGTCTGATCGTATGGAGCATAGAAAGCTGTAACATCTTTGCCACCCTCGTTGATAAGGAACAGGAAGGTAAACTGGCCCATAGAAAGAAGATCACCTGCCTGGTTTTCACCCGGGAAAACGCCCTGCTGGTTTCATCCGGTGACGAGTTGATTAAGGTGTGGGACATTCGCGATAAAAGTATGAAGTCCCGCCTTTTCGGACATCTGGCGGACGTTGTTTCCGTTGCTGCCAGTCCGGACGGGCGGCACCTGGTATCCGGCGGCAAGGACTTCTGCGTCAACCTGTGGGACCTGGAGAAGGCCTCCATGGAAAAAATTCTTTACCGGCATGTGGCCGGTGTAAGGCATGTCATGTTCACCTCCGGTGGGAACCGGATCGTGTCCGCGGGTGACGATTTGAATATCAAGATCTGGAATGTTGGTGAAAACCGGGAAGAGCCGGCCCTGACCGGGCATGAAAACGATGTCTATTCGCTTGATTTCAGCCCGGACGGACGGATACTGGCCAGCGGCAGCCGGGATTTTACCCTGAGGTTCTGGGATTTCGAGCGGCGGGTGAACATTGCCGTTTTCAAGAACCACGACCAGGCGGTCGATTCGGTGGTATTCAGTCCCGACGGCCGTTTTGCCGCCTCCGTCGGAGGTCAGAAGGATCTGATGCTGTGGTCCTGTGACAAGGACGCCATGGTGTCTTCCCTGGACCTGAAGGCGGATGGATTAAAAATAATATGCCTGGCCTTCCACCCCACCGATCCCCTCCTGGCCGCCGGAACGTGGGCTACAAGGCTGGTGCCGGTACTGTTTATCGATCCGGTAAAATGTACCGTCATCGATCGCATGATGCTGCACGGCAGCCGGGTCTGCTCACTCGATTTCAGTCCCGACGGAAAGCTCATCGTCACCGGCAGCGAAGACGGTCTTATGCGGATAGGCGACGTGGCCAGGCGGGAATGCCTGGCAGCGATAAATGTCGAACGCATGGAGCACAGCAACATGTTCTCCACCTTGATGGGATCGGTGAACATCTTCAACAAGGAAGCGTGGGAGATCTGGAAGTATGTCAAGGGGGTAGCGTTCAGCCCCGACGGAGCCTTTATAGCCACCGCGTGTGCCGACGGTACGGTCAAGCTGTGGGATGTTAAAAGCCAGAAATGCATTCATTCCTTTACCGATTGCCGCGGTAACATGCTTGCGGTTTCCTTCAGCCCCGACGGCCGCCTGCTGGCAGCCGGCGGCAGGGATCAAACGGTACATCTGTGGAACATGGAAACACGGAACCTGCTGGCCAGGCTCAGTGGGCACAAACGAGGGATAACAACGGTTGCTTTCAGCCCTGACGGCCGCCTGCTGGTTTCGGGAGCCGACGACTGGGATGTCCGGCTGTGGGACGTGGAAAAGAAAACCTGCGTGGCCGTATTGCCGGGCAGCAAGGACAATATCAACGCGGTTGCTTTCAGCCCCGACGGCCGGATACTGGCCGCCGCGGACGACGGAACCTGCATCAAGCTGTGGGACGTGCAGCACCGAAAATGCCTGCTCATCCTCAAAGAGCACATCAACGATGTTGACGCCGTTGTATTCAGCCCCGACGGAACCATGCTGGCTTCCGGCGGCCGGGACTGCACCGTCAAGCTATGGAAGTTCGGTGATGCTCTCAAACCGTTGAAATTGGAGTAAACGTTTTAGTTTGAGTAAATGTTACAACTGGAGTGAGCACCTATACATTCTCGAATATCCAGGCAATCAATAAGCGCCGTTTTCCACCGCGCCCTGGACGAAGAAGGGTTGACCGGCGAGGAGGACACAGCCCTCCTCTTTTATGACCTTTCCCTGATGTCTCAGCGGATCGACCGGATACGTGAACTGTTTCCTTCTGACTCCCTCCACACTGTTGCCGTTAAAGCCAACCCGCTCACCGCCGTTTTGACCAGAATAAGGGATCTCGGCATCGGCCTGGAAGTTGCTTCGCTGCCCGAGTTGTACCTGGCCGAAAAGGCCGGTTTCACCCCCGGAGCGGTCGTCTTTGACTCGCCGGTCAAAACGACCGCCGAGCTTGTCTACGCGCTGGATCTAGGCGTACACGTCAACGCGGATTCGCTTCAGGAACTGGCCCGCCTCGACAACCTGCTGCGGAAACAGCCTTCCGGTAGCAAACGGCCCTCAGGCCTAACTATCGGCGTGCGGATAAACCCCCAGGTGGGTACCGGCGCCATCCCTTCAACCAGCGTAGCCGGTGAGTATTCCAAGTTCGGCGTTCCCCTGAAGGATCACCACGATGATCTGGTGGAAAGCTTCCTGAACTACCCCTGGCTTACGGGAGTCCACCTCCATGTGGGTTCCCAGGGCTGCCCGCTCGAGCTGCTTGTTAACGGTGTCGAAACGGTGGCCCGGTTCGTCGGGGAAGTGAACGCCATCCTGGCCAGGCGGGGCGCGGATAGGAAAATAGACATTTTCGATATCGGGGGCGGGCTGCCGGTTTCCTATCACGGTGATAAAGACAAGCACCCGGGGCAGATGGAGCAGTACCGGGATGCCCTGCGCCAGCGGGTACCGGAGCTGTTCAGCGGTGAATTCAAGCTGATAACGGAGTTCGGCCGGTACGTCCACGCCAATGCGGGATGGACGGCCAGCCAGGTCGAGTACGTAAAGCATGGCTCTGGAAAAAACACCGCCATGGTGCATGTGGGAGCGGACCTGCTGCTGCGCACCTGTTACCTGCCCGGCCAGTGGCCCCATGAAATCACGGTGCTGGACCGCCTGGGAAACCTCAAGACGGGAAGGGAAGCAAAGACATACACCATCGCCGGTCCCCTCTGCTTCGCCGGAGACATCATCGCCCGGGACATCGCGCTTCCCGAAATCGAGCCGGGAGACTACCTGGTGGTTCGTGACACCGGGGCCTACACGGTGAGCATGTGGTCCAGGTACAACAGCCGACAAATCCCGAAGATTATCGGATACTACGGAGATGGTGAGGTATTCGAGGTCCTGAGAGCAAGAGAGCGGTTACAGGATATATGGGATTTCTGGAGCGGTCCTTCTACAAAGTAATAAGTCCGCCGACTCGAAGTAGTGTAACCTTACTTCCCGAAAACCTCTTCAAGTAATTCAAGAAGCTGCTCGGTGCTCTCCATGGAAAACTTTTCCGCCGCTTTCTCTACTTCTCCCACCGCCGCGGGCCACTCATCAGACACCTGCTGGTAGTGCTCCAGTCTCTCCGCGCGTATCTCCGCGGACTCCGTCTGCACGGTGTTGGCCCCTTCGGCTATTTCCTGGAAGCTCGCCGCAGATTCTTTGAAAGCCTTCTCTTTAGCCTGGCGGTTCGCCTCCAGAATCAGGCACGAGTTAATCTGGTCCATGGCATTGTCTTCCTGGGCGAAGGTGCAGAAGTCGAGCGACCGTTCGAAGTACTCCATCCGCCGTGATAGGCTCGTTTCCTCCTGGACGCCCAGGGCATGGAAGCAGTCGGTAATATTGATCCTGATATAGCGCTGAAGCTGCCGCAGGTAGGTCGTCAAAAACAGCCGGGTGTTGATGAAAGTCGCCCCGTCAGGCAACGTGGAAAGATCCATTGAGGCTACTTTCTCCAGCAGCTCGTCGGCCTCGGCGTAGCTGTCCAGGGCCACTTCGAACATCTCCTTGAGCTTGAACTGTTCGGCCAGTTCCATCAGGGTCACCAGTTCTCCCATCCGGACGTTGAGTTCGATGGCCGGGTCACGGCTGTCGATGCTTTTAAACGTGTCGAGGGCTTCAGGATATTTTCCCGCAGCAAAAAGGTTTACAGCCTTCTTCAGGGCCATGGCTTCCTGTACCACTGCCACAGGAAGATCCTTGTTCTGCGAAAAAGAAGGCCCCGCACAGAGAGCCGCCATCCCGATCAGGGATACGACCCACAAAAGAACACCTGACCTCACACTCGCACTAACACCTCTCATTATCGTACCACCTCCACTTTAGCAGTTACTTTAAATATTACCTTTATGTTTGCAGTATATCAAATATAAAGCGCAGGCTGGTCAACAGCTCATATCTCATTGATTCCATAAGATGAAAAACGTATAATCGAATAGGATGTACCACATTTGGATAAATGGTTATGGGGGTAGTGCAATGAATACAAAGGATGACTTTGCAATCGCCGTAAACGATCTGCAAGATCCTGACCCCGTAATCAGGCTTCGAGCCATCGCCACCCTGGTCCGGACCGCTGATGATCGCTCTGCTGAGTTTCTGCAACGGATTTCCGAAGATGATTCCGAGGAACTGATACGCAGCCTGGCAGCGCAGGGTGCTGACATTCTCCTCGCCGCTTCTCCCGCCGCAGGCACTATTATCGGCGTTGTTCCCACCGTCAAGGAATTTGCTCTGTCGTTGCAGGCAGCCGAAAAAAAACTGGCTCCGTCTTCGATAAGAAAAGCTCTAAGTAAGGCCGGCGATACACCCGGCAAATCTTCGTTAGCCGTTGTCGTAGAGGACCTGGCATCCTATCAGGAATCGGAACACGGAAGCGACACATTAATCGAGCCGGCGGAAACCGGTGAATCAGAAACAGGTCCGGCGCAGCTCCATGGACCGGGACTGCAGCCGGGAGATGAAGGCAAGTACCTGATCTCCGGTGAAGTGGGACACGGCGGTATGGGCGTCATCCTTAACGCGTATGACACGGATATCAAGCGGGATGTGGCCATGAAAGTCATCACGTCCGGGTGGCACGATACCCGCGAGTACACCGAGCGATTCATCAAGGAAGCCCAGGTCCAGGGACAACTGGAGCATCCGAATATCTGCCCGGTTCACGAACTGGGCGTTGACAGCGACGGGCGGGTTTATTTCACCATGAAAATGGTAAAAGGGTACTCTCTGGCGCAATTGATCAAGGAGAACCGTGAGAAAAAAATACGGGCACCCAAACGGTTGACCGAGATCCTCAATATATTCCTCAAGATCTGCGACGGTATGGCCTTTGCGCATTCCCGCGACATCATCCACCGGGACCTGAAACCGGACAATATCATGGTGGGTGACTTCGGCGAGGTGTACGTCATGGACTGGGGGCTGGCCAAGCTGCTTGGGGAAGATGACGAGAGCAAGGAAGGACTGGTCATCGACAACCGCAGCGGTGGAAGTGACACTATGAAAACGATTACCGGATCGGTGGTGGGTACGCCGGCTTATATGCCCCCCGAGCAGGCAGCGGGGCTGGTGGAAAAGATGGACGAGCGGTCGGATATCTACTCCCTTGGGGCGCTCCTGTATGAACTGCTGGCCCTGGAGCCGCCTTACCCGGAGAAGAACGCCTGGGAGGTGCTGAGCAAGATCCAGAATGAGATGCCCCCGCCGCCTTCCAGCAGCGAGCTGGCCAAGACCGATTCTCCCGAGCTCGATTCCATCGTCATGAAGTGCCTGGAAAAAAACAGGGAAAAACGGTACCAGACAGTGCAGGAACTGAAACACGAAATCGAACTGTTTTTGTCCGGCCGCCCCATCGGTGCCATGAATTACAGTCCCTGGCAGGTTTTTACCAAGTGGGTAGAACGAAACAAGATCCTTTCCACAGCTATTGCAGCGGTACTGCTGGTGATTGTTTCTGCAGCAGCCATAGCGTACGTAAACATGTCCCGCTCCTGGAAGAGTGAGCAGCAGGCCCGCTTGCGGGCGGAAGAAAACACCCGTGTGGCCATAAACGCCCTGTCTGAAACAGAACGTCAGAAAGGGATTGCCGACGAGCAGCGCACCCGGGCGGAAGAACAGAAACAAGTGGCCGAAAAACGCCAGAAAGAAGCCGAACTGAGCGCGTTGAAAAGCCGGCTAAACCTGGCCATGACACGTGAAGAAAAAAGGGAAATAGGTGAAGCGATCAAGCTGTATCGGGAGATAAAAAAGGACATGATTACCAAGCGTCTGTCTGCTTTTCCCTTTATCGACCTGGCTATTTGGAGGGCCCAGTACAACCAGGGCCGGGTTATCCGCAACCTGGTAACGCTCAAGGGCAACAGGGTCTCTTTCCGCTGCGTTACGTTCAGTCCTGATAGCCATCTGCTGGCCGTGGGATGCGAAAACTTCACCATCCAGCTCTGGGAGCAGGCAACCGGTAGGAAAATGCACGAAATCAGCGGGCTGTCATCACCGGTATTCAGCCTGACCTTCAGCCCCGACGGCACCTACCTGGCATCCGGACACGGCGATGGCACTCTGCGTATATGGCAGTGCGCTGACTGGAAACAGTATGCCAGCCTGAACGATGCAGCCCTGGAAATGTCCTGGAAGGCCCATACCCGGGGGATCGAGGGCATCGACTTCAGCCCCGACGGCACCCTACTGGCTTCCGTCGCCGATGAGACCGTCAAGCTGTGGAGCGTCGGGGAAAAAAAGCTGGTCCGCCAATTATGGGGACACCTGCGTAGTGCCCATACGGTGGATTTCAGCCCCGATGGGAAATGGCTGATCTCCAGCGGCAGGGACCACTCCATCCACCTGTGGAACATGGAAACCGGTGAACTGGAGCGAATCCTGTACAAGCACGTAGACCGGGTCAAGGAAGTGGCTTTCAGCCCCGACGGAAAGTTGGTCGCCTCGGCCGGCGACGACACCGTGGTCAGGATATGGGACATGGAAGAAGACCGGGAATTCGCCCTGCTCCAGGGACACGAGACCACCGTGGAGGCCCTGGCGTTCAGCCCCGACGGAAAGATCCTGGCCACCGCCGGCCAGGACCGTATGGTCCGCTTCTGGGACGTGGAGCGGAAAGGGGAATTGGCCACCTTCAGGGAACACGGCGGCACCATAATTTCGCTGGCCTTCAGCCCCGATGGGAAACGGATGGCTTCGGCCGGGCGGGACAGGACGGTAAAGATCTGGTCCCTGGAGCGGGAATCGATGGTCAGGACCATGGACTTCAGCGACAACAGCTACCAGATACAGTGCCTGGCTTTCAGCCCCGACGGAACAAAACTGGCTGCCGGACCCTGGTCGCCCAAACTGGTGCCGCTTCTGATGATTGATTGCGAGAAGACAGCGGTCACGAACCAGCTTATGCTGCATGGGGGAAAAATAAGCTCGGTCAAGTTCAGCCCCGACGGGCGTCTGGTGGTCACCGGCGCCGATGACAGCGTCATGAGAACGGCCGATGCAGTCAGTGGCGAAACCGTCGCCATGATCGACGTGGTGAAGGAAACGAGCACCGATAACTTGTCCGTTCTGATGACCACGGTACAGGTGCTGACCAAGAAACCCAAGGAGATCTGGGATTGCGTGGCTGACGTGGCCTTCACTCCCGATGGGAAGCACATTGCCACAGTGTGTGACGACGGGAAGACCAAGCTCTGGGATGTGGGTACACAGCAACGTATCCATGTATTCCATGAAGCCGGTTACGATATGAATACGGTGGATATCAGCTCCGACGGGAGTTTATTGGCCACCGGCGGCCATAACGAGAAGGTTCATGTCTGGAACGTTGACGAGCGGACACGGGCCGCGAAACTCACCGGGCACCGGGGCAGCATCTGGTCGGTACGTTTCAGCCCTGACGGCCGCTTGCTGGCCACAGGTTCCAGCGACAAGTCAATACGACTCTGGGACGTGGAAACGTGGCAATGCATATCCGTTCTGCAAGGAGCGTACGAGTGCGTCAACACCCTGGCCTTCAGTCCCGACAGCCGGATCCTTGCCGCCGGTGACGACGGGACCACGGTCAATCTCTGGGATGTGTCCAGCGGAGAATGTCTTCTGTCTCTCAAGGAACATGTCAATGATGTTACCTCGGTGGCATTCAGCCCCGACGGCACAGTGCTGGCCACGGGGAGCCTGGACTACACAATCAAGTTCTGGTATTTTGGCGATGCGCTCAAACCGTTGACCTTTGACGAGGAGCCTGCTCGGTGATACCAATTGATATTATTCTTCAATCTCTGGACAGCTCTGACGTAAATGATAGGATCCAGGGTGTGGTGGACCTGGTCAAGTCGGGGAACGAAGATGCTGGAGAGCATCTCATGCGGGTCGGGGAAAACGACCTGGACCCCCGCGTTAGAGATCTGGCTCTAAAAGGAATTTTACTTCTGGACGACCACTTCTCCAACCGGAGCCACGCCGCCACCCTGGCGCTGGATTTTGCCCGGGCGGTCACCGATCTGCAGAAAAACATCCCCCTGGAGGACCAGGAGCGGAAGATGGCGGTGGAGGAGCTCATTCACCCCGCACCGGGGCACCAGTCAATGCTTGATCGGGTAATGAAGCAGCAGGCGATTATTGATAATCCTCCGGATATGGCCGGCGGACCAGGCTTGCCTGACGTCATAGGTGATCTGGCCGCCTACAAGGATTCCGATTACGCCTCTGACACCATTATCGAGCCGGGGGAAGGCGAAAGTGGGGCGGAAGATCCCGGTGGAGAGACTGCGGGGCCGCCGTCATCCCGCGGCAGCCGGTACAAGATTACCGGTGAAGTCAGCAGAGGAGGAATGGGGATCATCCTCAACGCCGTGGACACTGATATCCGGCGTGAAGTGGCCATGAAGGTAATCTCCGGGACCATGGATTCCTCGCGGGAGTACATCGAACGTTTTATCAGGGAAGCACGGGTCCAGGGTCAGCTCGAGCACCCAAACATCTGCCCCGTTCACGAGCTCAGTGTGGACGAGACCGGGAGGGTTTTCTTCACCATGAAGATGGTGCAGGGATCGTCCCTGGCCGACACGATCCGGGAAGCCCGCGAGCAGGAGGAGCCGCCCGGTTCCCAGAGGCCGCGGGAAGTGCTCAATATTTTTCTCAAGATCTGTGATGCCATGACCTTTGCCCACTCCCGCTGCATCATTCACCGGGATTTGAAACCGGACAATATCATGGTGGGAGATTTTGGCGAAGTCTATGTCATGGACTGGGGCCTGGCCAGGATACTGGATGACGAAGCGGAAGGTGAGGGTGAAAAGGAAGAGAGCACCAGAAACAGCGGCCTGTTGATCGCCGATCGTCACTCCGGCGACACGGGTATGAAGACTATGGCCGGGTCGGTGGTGGGAACCCCGGCCTACATGCCTCCAGAGCAGGCAAAAGGGGATATAGCCGCAATGGATATGCGCTCCGATGTCTACTCCATGGGGGGGCTCCTGTACGAATTGCTGGCGCTTCAGCCGCCGTTTACCGGCGACACCCCCTGGGATATCCTGTCGCGCATCGAGAAAGAGGTTCCGCCTCCTCCTTCCCACTGCAACCTGTCGGAGAGCATCTCGCCCGAGCTGGACAGCATCGTAATGAAATGCCTTGAAAAGGACAAGGAGAAACGTTACCGGAGCGTCCAGGAGTTGAAGCAGGACATTGAACTCGTGCTGGCCGGCCGGCCCATCGGGGCCATGGAGTACAGCCTGTGGCAGGTGTTTACCAAGTGGGTGGGCCGCAACCGCGTCCTGTCGGCAGCCCTGGCGGCAGTGCTGTTGACGCTGCTGGTTTCCTTCACCGTGTCTTACGTGCGGATTTCGGCTTCGGAGCAGGAAGCCCTGAGGCAAAGAGACCGGGCTCAGGAGGAGCGTGACCGGGCAGAGGAAAAGGAGCGGGAAGCGAAAGCAGCCAGGGATGAGGCGGAAGAACAGCGAAAAACCGCAGTCGAGCAGCGTGCCCGAGCCCAAGAGCAGAAGAGGCTCGCCGAGCGGCAGCGGATTGTGGCGGAAATAAACGGCCTGGAAAACCGCCTCAGTCTGGCCAGAATTCGCGAGGAAAAACGGGATATCTGGGAAGCGGTGCGTCAGTACCGGGGCTTGAAAGAGGACATGCAGCGCACCGGGATGAACCTGTACCCCTTCATCAACCTCTACCAGTGGCGGACGATGTACAACCAGGGTATTCCCATCAAGGTGGCGGCCACAGTGGGCGACCGGCGTTTTTCGTACCGGTGCGTCGCCTTCGACAGAGTGTCCGGAATGCTTGCTATCGGTTGTGCCAACGGTATGATTCAACTCTGGGACACCGCCGCTCAACGTATGGTGAGGCAGCTCGGCAAGGGAAAGTCACAGGTGTGCAGCCTGGCCTTCAGCCCGGATGGGCGGCTCCTGGCTGCGGGCAACAATGACACAGCGGTGAGACTTTGGGATATGGCCACGGGAGAAAAAGTTGCCACGCTGGAAGATCCTGTCCTGCAAGCGGGTACGTCCCATGCAGATGCCGTTCTAAGCCTGGCGTTCAGTCCCGACGGTACCGTACTGGCCAGTACCGGGGACGAGGTGCTCAAACTCTGGGATGTAAATGAAAAGAAGTTATACAAGAGCCTTTATGGTCACCTGAATAATGCCCACGCCCTGGCCTTCAGCCCCGACGGAAAGCACCTGGTGTCCGGGGGGAAAAACAACCTGGTCAAGCTCTGGAATGCAAACAGAGGTGAAGAAACCGGCCCCCTGTTCACCCTGAGGAGCAATGTCAATATCCTGGTGTTCAGCCCCGACGGCACCATACTGGCCGCCGCAGGCGGGGATTCGGCCATTAAGCTGTGGAGTATGGAGCAGCAGCAGGAACTGGGGGTGTTACGGGGGCACGTTTCTGCGGTAAGTGCACTGGATTTCAGCCCCGACGGACGGATTCTCATGTCGGGAGGAGGCGATTCCACGGTGCGGTTCTGGAGTGTTGATCGGCGGGATGTAATCGGTTCGTTCACGGAACACGACGCCGGTGTGCTCTCGGTGGGATTCAGCCCGGACGGGCAGTTGGCTGCCTCCGCATCCCTGGATGGTACGGCCAAGATCTGGTCCCTGAAACGAGATGACATGGTCCTGACCCTCGACCTGGACGAGTTCGAAGGGGAACAAGTCGCCTTCAGCCCCGACAGCTCCCTGGTGGGCGTGGGGGTCTTCGCTCCGAAGATAGTGCCGGCTTTCCTGTTCGATACCGCCGACGGGGAGATGCTGGCCCGGCTGATGCGGCACAGTGTGCGGATCAATGACATCGCCTTCAGTCCTGATGGTACACAGCTGGCTACCTGCGCCGAGGACGGCCTGTTGCGCCTGGCGGACGTGAAAAACAAGAAGGAGAAATCCGCGTTTGATGTCAAAAGCGGGCAGGTCAGCAGCTTCTTGATGACCGCTTTCGACACGGCGCTGACCATGATAACCGAGCAGACCAACAATGTGGGGCGCAACGTCCAGTGCCTGGATTTCAGCCCCGATGGCACCATGATCGCTACCGGCGATGACGACCATAACCTAAAAATCTGGGACTTGCAAACAAATAAAATGCTGTACACCATTCCCTGCGCCAACGAGCTGTCCGCGGTGGAGTTCAGTCCCGACGGCAAAATGCTTGCTGCCGCCGGAAAGAAGCAGGATGTGATCGTGTGGTCCCTTGAAAGCAGGCGTTTCACCACCGTCATGGAGGATGACGGTTCCATTGTCCACGAGCTTTCGTTCAGTCCCGACGGCCGGCTACTGGCGGCTTCATCGCACCATGGATATATCCGGGTGTGGGATGCCGAACACAAAAGGCAGCTCCCACGCATTAATGCTCACATCGGAGCGACAGACACCGTGGATTTCAGCCCGGACGGCTTTCTTCTTGCGTCCGGGGGAGACGACAACACCGTCAAGCTGTGGGACGTGAAGACCTGGGAGTGCTTGCTCACCCTCCACGAGCACGAGCATCAGGTTAACTCGGTGATCTTCAGCCCCGACGGCACCATGCTGGCCACAACAGGGCAGGACCACACGGTGAAGATCTGGAAGTTCGGCGACGCCCTCAAGCCGCTTGGACACTGAGTTTCCCGGGTCATTGTTTGGTTTTGACCGAATTGACCATTGTTTGGTTTTGACCGAATTGGTCATTGTCCGGTTTAACCGGACAATCCACACTGAGTAAGGAATGTTGTCAGATAAAGGAGATGGATGACGTGACCAGCACTACCGGGACCAGGAATAATGAGAGCCTGATCAGAGACCTCGGGGATGAAAACGCGGTTTCCCGGCTCAACGGGGTTCTCGGTCTGGTCAGATCAAATGAACGTTTGGGCCGACCAGATGACGGTTTGGGCCTGTCAAATGACTCCGGTAGTATAGAGTGCCTGGAACTGGTAGCGCGTGATGATCCTAACCCGTGGATCCGGAACCTGGCTCAGACCGGGATTGAGGTCCTCAAGGAGGAGACCACTCTTTTCGAGTTCGAAATTCTGGCGAAGCAGGCTATCCGCTTGATCTACCGGGAGACGGGCGGTCCGCCGGCCTTGCAGGAAGCATTGAAACGACGCCGGATCCTTCCACCAGATGGCGAAATAGATGAAGCGGTGGGCAACCTGGCAGCTGTCAGGGACATGGAGTGCGGCAGCGACACCATAGTCAATCTCGAAGAACCGCCGGATGGGGACTGGAAGGAACTTTTCCCCCCATCCGAGACTTCACCGCCCAGCCGTAAAGATGACGGAAAGAAAGACGGCAAGAAGTATGTCATTGCCGGTGAAGTGGGGCAGGGTGGTATGGGTGTCATCCTGGATGCTTTCGATACCGAAATAGGCCGTGATGTGGCCATGAAGGTAATTTCAACGGACCTGCAGGAATCGCGGGAGTACCTGGAGCGGTTCGTCAGGGAAGCCCAGGTCCAGGGCCAACTGGAGCATCCCAATATTTGTCCCGTGCACGAGATGGGAATAGATCGGGAAGGCCGGATCTACTTCACCATGAAGATGGTTCACGGGTACTCTCTGTCGGCGATGATCGAAGAAGCCCGCGAAGAGGAAAAACCGCACGACAGCAAGCGGTTAACCGAGATTCTCAACATCTTCCTCAAAATTTGCGACGGTCTGACATACGCGCATTCCCGGGGAATCATCCACCGGGACCTGAAACCGGACAACATCATGGTGGGTGACTTCGGCGAGGTGTACATCATGGACTGGGGGCTGGCCAAAATGGTCGGTTCTGAAGAAGACGCGTTCCAGGGCGGGCTGCTAATCGCTTCACGCTGCGGGCTGCGTGACACCATGAAAACCATGACCGGGTCCGTAGTGGGAACTCCCGCTTACATGCCTCCGGAACAGAGCCGGGGCCTGGTGGAAGAGATGGACGAGCGTTCCGACATCTACTCGCTGGGCGCCCTGCTGTACGAGCTGCTATCCCTGGAACCTCCTTTTACGGGTAACGATCCCTGGGATATCCTGAGTCAGATTGGCAAGGTGGAACCGTCTCCTCCCTCCGGGCACCCGCAGGGACAGAGCATCTCGGCCGAACTGGATTCCATCGTCATGAAGTGCCTGCAGAAGCAGAAGGGGAACCGTTATGAGACGGTGCAGGAGTTGAAACACGAAATAGAGCTTTTTCTTTCCGGCCGTCCCATCAGCGCCATGGATTACAGCCTGTGGCGCGTTTTCACCAAATGGGTGAGCAGGAACAGGGCACTGGCTGTTTCCGCTCTGGCGGTGCTGGCGGTGCTGGTCGTCGCGTTTGCCGTATCCTATGTGCGCATATCGGCTTCTCAGCGGGAAGCCATCAGGCAACGTGACCGGGCAGACGAGCAGCGTGCATTGGCCGAAGACCAGAAACAAATCGCGGAGCAGCAGCGTGACCGGGCTGAGAGCAAAGAACAGGAAGCCAAAGAAGCGCAAGTAAAAGAAGAAGCGCAGCGGCAACGTGCTGAAGAGCAACGGACGATTGCCGAACAGCAGCGCATCACCGCGGTTAAAAGCGATCTCAAAAGCCGTCTCAGCCTGGCCAGGATGGTGGAAGAGCAACGGGACGTCAGCGAAGCGGTCAGGCGGTACCGGAATATTAAAGCGGCCATGGAGCGCACGGG
This sequence comes from uncultured bacterium, assembly GCA_964432985.1. Taxonomy (GTDB): domain Bacteria; phylum Muiribacteriota; class CAYSPT01; order CAYSPT01; family CAYSPT01; genus CAYSPT01. The sequence continues at coordinate 58,286 of CAYSPT010000007.1, read as the reverse complement.
GCTGAATTTGTGCCCGTTCATCGACCTGTTTCAGTGGCGGGCCCGGTTCAACCAGGGCAGGTGTATCCAGGTGGCCGCCACCATCCGCAGCCCAAAACAGTTGCTTCGTTGCGTTGCTTTCAATCCCCAAAACGGTATTCTGGCCGTTGGCTGCCTGGACGGGACTATTCAGCTGATAAATCCTGTTTCCGGGCAGGCAACAGGTCATATCAGCGGGCACCGGGCGGCAATTCTGGTAATCGAGTTCAGTCCCGATGGCTCGCTGCTGGCTGCCGGTAGGCAGGACACGAGTATTACTATCTGGAACCTGAAAGAGCGCAAGGAGCTTGCAACACTCAAGGATCCCAATCTGAAACAGGGAGTTTCACACGCCGAGCGAATCGAAAGCCTGGCCTTCAGTCCCGACGGCACGAAGCTTGCCTCGTGCGGCGACGAGGTGGTGAAGCTCTGGGACGTGCAGTCAAAAGAGGTGACCACCACGTTCTGGGGGCACACGCAGCCGGTGTTCGCCGTTGATTTCAGTCCCGACGCCAGCCTGCTGGTCTCGGGGGGTAAGGACAAGGTGGTCAAATTATGGAATGTCGAGGACGGCCGCGAGATAAAAACTCTCTACAACCATTGGGATCCGGTCAAGTCGGTGGCTTTCAGTCCGGACGGCAACCTGGTCGCCTCCGCCAGCAAGGACACCACCATCAAGGTCTGGAATATCAAGGAGGACCGTGAAACGGCGACGCTGCGGGGACACGGCGGAGAGATTTTGTCGCTGGCGTTCAGTCCGGATGGTACTACGCTGGTCTCCGCCGGCTGTGACAAGTCGGTCCGCTTCTGGGACCTGGAGCGGAAAGCTGTTGCGGCAACGTTTATGGAGCACCCGGTTAATGTAACGTCGGTGGCCTTCAGTCCGAACGGAAAGATCGCCGCTTCCGCTGAAACCGGGGGGGATGTGAAACTCTGGTCACTCGATAAAAAGGATATGGTTCACACCGTGTCTCTCCCTGGTTTCAAGGTGACCGCCGCCGCCTTCAGTCCTGACGGGAAAACGGTGGCAGTGGGCACATTCGCTCCTAAACTGGTTCCGGTGCTGCTCATCGATGCAGTTACTGGAGATGTTCTTTCACACCTGATGAAACACGGGGGCCGGGTGCGGGACCTGGACTTTAGTCCCGACGGTGCTTTTTTAGCGACGGTCAGCGAACTCGGGCTGCTGAGGATAGCCGACATGGAAAAAAAGATCCAGGTCTCGTGCGTCAATGTGAAACGGCAGGAAAAAACGTCTATCATGTCATCGTTCATGGACAATGTCATGGAAGCGTTCTCCACGGGTGAGGGTACGGCCTGGAAAGACACCGAAGCGGTTGGATACAGCCCTGATGGAACGCTGATAGCCACCGGCAGCAATGATGGTATGATCAGGTTCTGGTCCCCCGATACCTGTGAATGTACCTACACGTTTCCGTTTAACGATGAGATTTACTCTATGGCGTTCAGTCCGGACGGGGCTCTTCTGGCCGCCGGCGGCCGTAACCGGAAAATCGTTATTCTGGACGTTAATGAAAAAAAGCTCGTGGGGACGATCAACGCCTCGGCTGATGTGCGTTCCATGGCGTTCAGCCCGGACGGCCTTTTCCTGGCCGCCGATGCGGGCACGGGGGGACTGGATCTGTGGAATGTGGACCGGATGATCAGGGTAGGGTCCCGCCCGGCCCATCTCGGCTCCATACGGAGCTTGTGCTACAGCCCGGACGGACGGCTGCTGGCCACCGGCGGTGACGATGCGGTCATCAATATCTGGGATGCAGCCACCCTGGAAGTCCTCCTTTCCCTGAAAGATCATCAGGGCAGGGTGACGGCGGTGGATTTCAGCCCGGACGGACAGCAACTGGTTTCGGGAAGCAGGGACAATACCATTAAAATCTGGAAGTTCGGCGCTGCTCTTAAACCCCTGTCTGTGATCCGATAAAAAACCGTTACCCGATGAAAAACTTGACCGCTCCCGCCAGGAGAATGAGAAGAAGGGTCCCACCCACCAGAGCGTACCCCAACCAGGCGTAGTAATAGGTCCGGGCAACCTCTTCCTCGTAGCGGTCTGACACGATAAACGGATGCGGCTTTTTTCTGGTAAACGTGACGGCTGCACCGTCAGTGACACCATAACCCAGCACGTACAGCTCGTCGCCGGGGGCAATGTACGTTTCAAGGCACCGCAGGTTCCTCTCCAGACCAAGTGCGTTCTTCTTGAGGTCAAGACTGTTGATATAATCCTCGATAACCTGGGGAAACTGCTCCTCTTTCGCATACCAGCTGCCGACACGAACTTCCAGGTCGAGATTAAAGTCGATGGCCGCGTCACCCAGGGGAATATGTGCTTTCCCGGTTCCGTCGTCAATGGTTATTGGAAGGTTACTGCTCTTTTCATGCAGCGCTTTCCATGACTGACCAGACTGCCTTTCGATGGCGATGTGGTAGTAAACGCACGGCTCCCCCGAGATGGGACTGACAAAACCGTGTTGTTCGTCCCGAGCTTTCCCTTGTATCTCGGCGATTCCTTCCGTGACGCTGGAGATGGGAATAGTCGGCAGGTCCCGTATCAGTTTCCAGGTCTTGAAAGCCCGCCGGGCGCTGAGCAGGGTGATCAGGGCCAGAATGAGGCAAAAAGGCCAGAATATGAAGGCAGCGAGGTTTTCCATGATAGATACCCGTTACAGAAAATCCATCACCATCAGGGTGACATCGTCGAAAGCCTCGTGATCTTCAGAAAAACCGTCCACTTCCCTGAATATCAACTGGACCAGCGCTTCGGCGGTGAGATCCTTGTTGTTTTTGATCAGATCGTAGAACCGGTCCCGGCCGAATTTGGTTCGGTCCTTTTTTTGGGCGTCAGTAATACCATCCGTGTGTAAGATACAGGTATCACCGTGATTGACCGTGAGACTTTCCTCCTTGTAGTCCACGTTCTCATAAAAACCAAGGGGAATTCCCGAGCAGGTGAGCAGTTTGAAGTCGTCGTTTTGATTGTCCAGGTATATTGGATGCTCGTGACCCGCTTTCGCATAGGTGAGCGTGCGTGTTTGCGGTTCGAAAATCAAGAGAACCAGGGTCACGAAGTACCCGGGAGTAAGCTCCTTGTAGAAAAGGTTGTTCAGTGTTTTCAATATTTCAGCGGGAGAGCTGAAATGATACACCAGAGAGCGGATATAGGCGCGAACGCTGGATGCTACCAGAGAAGCAGGGATTCCTTTGCCGCACACATCGGCCATGGCGGACACGTAACGGCCGTCATCGGTAATAAACAAGTCGTAGTAATCTCCACCCACCTCCTTGGCAAAAACCAGCTTGGCGCTGGCCTTCAGATGTTCGGTGTCGGGCAGGGTTTGAGGGAGCAGGTTGTACTGGATACTGCGAGCCACCTCCAGCTCGTTGCGTATAGCCTGGTTTTCCAGAAAATCGGCGTAGAACTGGGTGTTTTCAATGGTGACCGCCATCTGGTTGGCGATGGTCTGGATCATGTGCCGGTCGTTATCTGAAAAAGCGGCCAGGCCCCTGCGTCGGTCCAGGTAGACGACCCCTTTAAGTTCCCCTTTGCCGGCAAAGGGCGTACAGAGAATAGACTTGATGTTGTGGGCTACAATAGAACCGCGGCTGTCAGCGTCATCCCCCAGGCTGGTGTCCACGATCAAGATGGTACGTCCCGATTCCGCCGAGTCCTTCACGATACTCCAGCTGATCGAGTCGAGGTCCAGGTCGGCTATATCGGTCCGGGCTGTTCTGGCTACTCGTGGAACCAGTTTTTCATCTTCTTGGATCAGGATGTACCCCCGTTCTGCTTCCAGCACTTTCAGCATGATATCCAGAGAAATCTTCAGGAGCTGGTCGAGATCGAACACCGGTGAAATCAAGTTGGCTATCTCGAGAACTATGTTTTGTGAGCGCTGCTGGTGGTGGATCTTGTCGGCTATTTCATATATTTTATTCAGCTCCGAGGTATGCAGCAGGAGATCTTTCCTGCACTGGTCTGTGTCCTCGCCGCTTGGACCATCACCGCTGAATTTGTCTTCCATGACTTTGAGCCCTTTTTTCACCGACTCGATGGATTGGAGGAAGGCGACCATGGATTTTTCCCTCTTCTGGTAGCGGTGTAAAAAGGTACCGAACTTGTTCAGTATCCAGTGGTCCTGTTCGGAAATCTCTCCGGCTTCATCAATGAATTCGAGTTTAATATTGCCGATTGTCACAATTTCTTTGGTCTTCAGCACCCGCTGGCTGGTGGGAACATCGTTGACGAAAGTACCGTTGGCGCTATTCAGATCGTAGAGAACATACTGATTGCCTTCCTTCACAATCTTGGCGTGTTTGCGTGATACGCGAGGGTACGCCAGCACGAGGTCGTTCTCCAGCCCGCGGCCTATGTAGAGGACCCCCTCGATTTCAAGGGGACTGAGATTTTCAGCTTCGATGTTTTCTGAAGGTAATTGCGTGACTGTAGCCATAGTGCCTTAATGATACTCCTTGCAGGGCGGAACTGACAAGTTATAGTTGCTTAACAAACTGGATGGAAAGTGAGATATGACTTTACTTTCCCAGTAGAGCCTTTTGAAAAAAGGATCAGAGCCTTTTGCAAAAAGGAGTAGAGCCTTTTGAAAAAAGGAATAGAGCCTTTTGAAAAAAGGAATAGAGCCTTTTGCAAAAAGGATCAGTATGCTATTATTTATGTGAAGAGGAGAGGCCGCGAATGTATCACAGTAAGCTGCGTGCGGGACTGGCAACAATCTTCTTTCTATTCTCCGGCGCTTTTCCATCGGGAGGACAGACTGCTTCAGAGCAGCAGCTATACCATGAGGCGGTCAGCCTGGTGGAAAAAGCCTGCGCAGCTGAAAAGACCAACTACACCAGGGCCGAAAAGCTTTATGATTCAGCTCTTAAAGCAGTGAACGTCATCCTGAACCGGTATCAGCACACCCTGCTTGCGGCCAAGCTTGCAGGCGGCAGGATTTCAGTCGGTCCCCTGTCAGTTTCACAGCTCGAAACCGCCGTTGCCCAGACGAAGGAAAAAGCCGGTGCTGAACAGCATCCGTTAAACTGCGCCCTGTACCTGGCCCGGCTGGTGCCGGAGCCGGGTGACATGAATTTAATGGTATCCCAGGTAGCAGCTAGCCTGGCCAGAGCCGGATGGTTTCACCAGGCTCTGGAGTCGGCGCGGACTATTACTCACTCTGATCTCAAGGTGGGTACCCTCTCGCGGATTGCTGCCGAGTACAAGAACCACGGCCACAATAATCAGGCCCTGGAAGTTCTCACTGAAGCCTACGGGATGGCACGGTGGTTGGGAAGCAGCCCATTTGAATTGCGTGAATTGCTCGAACTGGCCGGATTATACCAGGAGCTGGGAGAAGGAGAAAAATCGCTGGATATCCTGGCCCTGGCGCTTGAAGCGGCCCGGAAACCGGCGGCACCGTTTTCACGTGCAGAACTGCTGGTGGAAATCGCCCGCAAGTATTGCGGGGTAAAAGAAGACTTCGTTTCCACCGGGTTGCTTACTGAAGCGTATGACCTGGCGAAACAGATAAAAAATCCGTTGTTCCGCTCCCGCGTGCTGTCCAGCATTGCCGCTGGATACTTGAGTACGGGCCAGCCAACCCTGGCGGCCTTGACCATGTCGGAAGCACTTCGTATGGCTCATTCGGGCCGGTCCCCCTCGGCTGTGGCTGAAATCATGGCCGAAGCCGCAGCGGGGTATGCTGCAATAGGGCAGAAAGACAAGGCAATTGAACTCATTTCCGGGGCCGTTCAACGCGCCAGGACAGACCGGGTTGATTTTGCCAGAGCTGAAGCACTCCTGGCGGCAGCTGAAATCTGCAGTGAGATCGGTCTTTTTGATTTGGCATTGGAAGTGGTCAGAGAAGTGGAGTATCCCCAGTACGATCTTCCCCGCCGGATGCTGTTGCAAACGGTAGCCGAACAGTTAGTTCTGAACGGATATGAAACCAGAGCGCTGGAAATAGTGAAGGAGGAGCAGGTAGTCTCCCGTGATTCAGTGTTGCTGGCCGTGGTGGCTGCCCACATGGGAAAGGGGAACTATGACCAGGCTTACCTGCTTACCCAGACCATGAAGGAAGCCTACTATCGTGCCAGGGCTCTGGCTGAGTTGTCACGTTCGTTTTCCGAGACGGGAATGACGCAGCGTTCCGGGCATTTCATGCTGGAAGCGCTGGATGTTCTCAAGGATATCGAACGGGGAGAAACTGCCGATCTGTACCGGATAGCTGTCCTTGCGGAAATCGGTTTGATATGTGAAAAGGCCGGTCTCGAAATCGGCCACAAAGAGCGAGAGATACTTCACACGATGCTGCCGAAACCGGTTTCGTCCGGCTGGGAGGCAAAAATAGAGAAACTTCCTCCCGGGCTCCCCCCGGAGGACCTCGTCATCAAGATGATAATCGGTAATCGCTCCTGCAGGCAGATTGGGCTTGAATTCCAGGGGCAGCACCATGTCCTGGGAAAGGGAGACGAATTGGACGACCGTTTCAAAATACTGGATATTTATGAATTCAGCGTCAAAGTGCTTGACTACCGCAGCAGTACGGAACGGTATTTTGCTATCGAACCATTTTAAGCAGCCAGGTTAACCCGAAAAATGCGATTGGTTTCCTAACCGAAACAGAAAGTCTACTGCTTTTTTCGAGTTTAGGGATTAAGGACAGATGATCATGGAAATTCGCATAGCTGAAGAACGGGATCTTCCACAAATTGTCGCTATTTACAACCAGGCTGTTGCTCGAGGAGGAATGACCGCTGACCTCATCCCTCTCACTGTGGATGAGCGGCGAACATGGTTTGCAGAACACACGGGGAAAAATCATCCTATTTGGGTGCTTCAGACTGATGAAATGGTGGCCGGGTGGTGCAGCCTCAGCCCGTACCGTCCGGGAAGAATGGCCATGAGGTACACGGCTGAAATCAGCTACTACGTGGCCGAGGATTTCCGTCGCCGGGGGATCGGAAGCGCTCTCATCAAACACGCTATCAGTCAATGTGAACGACTCGGAATCAAGACACTGTTTGCCTTGCTTCTCGACAGTAACACCCCCAGTGTGAGGATTCTCGAAAAATTCGGTTTTACCAGGTGGGGACACATGCCGAACGTGGCGGATTTCGGCGGCAGGGAGTGCGGGCATTTGGTTTATGGAAGACGTGTACGTGAGTAAGAGTGCCGGCGGCCTCATCCGGGGCGCCGCGTCGGGGAAGACCGCTTTATGGGCAGGGGCCATCCTGGTGGCTGCTCTGGGATGCGTGCTGTATTTCCGGCTCATCCACGGCACGGCACAGGAACGTTTGCACCGGCAGACGATGTCTGATATCGTCAAAAAAGCGATAAACAGAGAACTCAGCAAAGCGCAGCAGATCAGAAAAGGTATGGGCGGGCCGACCGGTCATTCCGCAGCCCCGGAAGATTTTACTCCCCTGGTCGTTGCCACCTCCCCACCTGCTCAGACCCAAAAAACACTGACCGTTAATCTAAGCCGTTATCCAACAACAGCGGATATCCTTGAGATGGCCCGGGGATGCCCTGCCGTGCGACTTACCTCCCGCTCGACAGCGCCTTTCGATGAGCGAATTGCCGACTCCATGACAGCTGCTCCAGCTGCTCAGGCGCGCATAAAAGGTCTTTTTAAAGGTGATTTTGCTCCCTTTTACCGGCAGGTGGTCGAAGCACCGGTTGTCGATTTTCAGTTGGATCATACCGTCTCCCACCTCGAGATGGCGGCCGTTCCCGGTAAAGGTGGCAGGGTCCCCTCCCGATCTCCTGTTACGGTCCTTTTCGCCAGCGGCGATCAGGTCATGACCTATCACTTTTTTCCCTTGCGGCAGGGCGATGTTTTAAGAAATGATGCAGTGAAACAGGTTTGTTCCTACATCGAGCACTACGCCGGCCAGATTGATTCCGCAGCTCTTATTCTGTATCGAGCTCATTCACCGGACGTGCGCCTGGACAATGTGAGGCTCTTTCTGCGCTCGGACATCATTATTCATCATCTCGAGCTTACCAGCGAAGATATCTGGCAGGACCGGGCCGCAGCACGCTGGTCTGGCTCAAGCTTGTATAAGAACCTGCATAAGCAGTACAGGGAATTCACCGCCCGGGGTGTTTCCGTGGGCGTCGAACTCCACGGGAACATACGGGACCTACCGTGGTGGACCTGGCGGCTGGCAGCTCTGTCCAGGAAATACGACCCCGGGCGTCAGGGTATTGGTCCTCAGCAGATAATACTGGGCCTGGCCCGTGAAGCCGCCGGGCGGCCCGACATCCTCGCCCGCTACGGTCCTGTGCTGTCGAAAGATGATTTTTCTACAGGTAAAGCCTGTGTAAGAACCGCTCTCGATCCCGTAAAATCTATCTACACCAAAACCATGATTTTCGATTACATTATCTCGAGCCTGAAGAAGGGGCCGTTCAGTAATGCCGGGTTCAGGCTTCCGATCAATACCGTTCCCTTTATCAACGACCTGGCAACCGCCCGGGAGTATTCCCTCTACCTTTTAGCAATGCGGCTGTCCATGTTCCCCGAGAACAGCGAACTGGCAGCCGAACTACTTGCCACCACAATTAATCCTTTATATATCACACTGGATTATTTCGGTAAGGTTTTTGGAATAGAACCACAGCTACCGGGTTTGTTTTATTGCTGTTGGAGCGATCCGGTGCAGAAGCGTACCGTCTATTCGAAATTCATTTTTTGAAACCGGAAAAAACGGTTGGTTCCACCGTGAAACGGATTTTACCGTGAAGCGGATAACATGGCTGCAGTTAGAATCCTGCTAGAAGCAGGATAAAAAGTACGATGACCAGTATGGATAGCAGCGCGATGGTCAGGTAAATGATCACATCTCGCGATATCCTGAAAAGAGGCGGACGGCCATCCTGTCCTCCAGTCTGCACCATCATGCTCCGGGAAAGCAGCATCTGGCCCCACATTTCCTCGGACAGTTCCAACTTGACAACGATACGGTCTGAACCACTCCCAGGGGAAAAAAGAGATATTACCCGTCCTTCCGAATTCCAGGAGCGGCGTCTGTCCACGACTACACTAACCACGTCGCCGATTTTCAGGTCAGCGACCGATGTCCCTTCTATCGGATCGATTAACGGCTCTACCGAAACGGTAGTGATATGAGGCTCGATATCATCGTCATCCGTTCCCCTGGAAACATCCGCACCTTCGGTTGACGAAGCGCCGGTATCACCGCCCGAATCGTCTGCCTTATCCACTCCAACTATCTCGGAGGAGAACTCGACGACCAGTTCTTCACCGGGAAGAACCTGATGAAGATCTTCTTTGATCAGGTCGACCATCATGATCTTCTTGAGGTTGGGATCGGAAATGTCGCGTATGATTTCTGCCATTCGAGACAAGCGGTCTATTGAATACAGCCGGTAAATGCTTTTCACTCTGTCTGAGTAATCCCTGAGTAATGACTCGCTGATGTCGGCATACTCTTCACCGATTCGCTCCAGGAATCTGACCCAGGGAGTGGTCAAACTGAACTGCCTGAGGAAGTAGTCAGAGAAATAGTTGACCACAACCTCGCACTTGGTTACGGCCATTTCTTTCATGGAAACCAGGATAAACAGGAATCCGAGCAGGTTGTTGGCCCTGTCGGAGAACTGCACCTTAACGATAAAAGAGAGGTCTTTACTTGATCTCATTGCAGTACGCTCCGGTTCTGAATGAATCCCTCACATCGCTCATTGTACCATGCACCAGCGGCAACAGTAATGTTTACTGTAGTATTCGGATATAACTTGACGCAGAAACAATACATTTTCTACAATTGAGATTGAACTGCCCTTTATTGTGCATTTATGTCTCCACGAATAAGGAGGACGCAGAAATGATCGTGAAAAAAGGTATCTCCCTGCTGGTACTGGTGGTACTGCTGTCAGCAAGTGTAGCTCTTCAGGGCTGTGGCGCCATAGGCGCCATCGGTTCCATTGTCTCGGGGATTGTGGGCGCTCTCGGTAATTCAAACATAATGGGAGCAGTCGGTTCGGCTCTGGGAGCCGCCGGCAATATCGCCCAGGTTTTCGGCTCCGAAGACACGGCCCAGAGCCTGGGGGAAGCCGGTGAAGTGGTCCAGGCCGTACCCGGGGCTGTGGAAGGAGCCGAGCAGACCTTTCAGAATGTTCAGGATGTCTTTAATGGTGAAGGACCGACCACTTCCGGGGTCCTTCAGGATGACGGGACGTTGATTGATTCGGCCAACCGGGTTCTCGTTGATCTGCCGGGAGGTGTAGAGAAGGAGAGCCGTTCCATAGCTCCCTTAGCGGACAGAGGACGCGGCCGGCAGTACAGCCGTACCATGGACAAATACGAAGAAAGTGCCCGGAAAATTGCCGAAGGCTTGAAGAAAGCCGAAGCCACCCTGAAGAAAATAAAGAAGAACTGGGACGAGATCTTCGGCAAGAAAGATAAAAAAGACCGCGACAAAAACAGCCGCAAAAAGGATGATCCGAGAGATAAGAAAGACAGGTCTCCTGAGAAGCCCGGAAAAAGACCGGGAGGGAAAAACGACGAAGGTCTGCCGTTTAACTGGTCTGATGTAGAGTGGGTTTGCGGAGACGAACCGGTGGCAGACTGGCCCCAGACCATCAACATGACATCCGCCAGTATAGGCAGCACCATTAACTGGTCCTACGATAAGCCATTTCCAGACTGGCCCCGGACCAAAGCCATCCACAACAGCCCCAACGCCTGTCTCGGTTTTGTAACCAAGGTTGACGGCAAGTGGTGCGGGGGAATCGGGGAGTGGCTCCTGCCGGGGCAGACAGTCCAGGCGCGAACGGCACTGCTCAGCAAACGGGGGGACAAGACCTTCTTTAAAGGACCCATGAAAGACTTCAAACCGAAGTCCGGCCAGGAGATCTACATGTTTGTCTGCGGTCTCAACTGGGTCGGCCAGCGAAACGTAAAGGAGCGCAGCAACCTGGTAAAAGTGACCTACCCTTAAATTCTACGCCCGGACAATGTCCACCGGACATTGTCCACACTTGCTTGAGGGTGGGATTGAAGGACATAGTTACTGGATGGTGTTCTACAAACCAGTAGAAAGTTACCAGCATTCTTGGGTTCTTAAATTCTACGCCCGGACAATGTCCACCGGACATTGTCCACACTTGCTCAGAGGGATTGCCGCTACGCCCACTACACAACCTGTCATCGTTCTTTGTTAACGTTACCACCCTCGACTCTGTGAGCGTAGAAAAGACGATAGTTTGACCGTGGATGTTCGGATTGTAGCTGCTATTCGCCACCGAGAAACTTGATGAAGTTCTCGTTGTAGTATTTTTCCGGTATGTCTTTCTTTATTTTTATATTGGTAAACCGTACGGTGGTCTTCCGCTTCTTCATGGGCTCGAGAAAATCCATTTCCATAAAGACGAGTTTGCCTTTTTTGTACTTGATACTGGTGAACACGCACTCCTTCATGAGCACTCCCGACACGGCGTAATAGCTTCTTTTTTCAGGCAGGAACGTTTTCTTGTCCACGATCAGCGTGATCTTGCCGTATCCGCCTTTTTCCTTCTTGGGTGTCAGGGTGAGCGTGTACTTGCCGCCCGTATCTTCTACGCCCACCACGTTGTAGTCGGTGGAAAGCTCTGTGGCCAGTATATCCCCATAGTTGAGCAGGGTTCCCATGAAAACCGCCTGGTAGGCGACCTTGGTGAGCCGGTGGTTAGTGGTATAGTAGGACCAGATGACATCATCCTTTTTCAGATGAACGGAACCGGCTACTCGCTTGGGTTTTTTCACGATGAGGACATTTCGATTCGATCCTTTTTTGTAGCCCATGAAAGCATTTACTTTGGATTTCCCTTTTGACTTGATGGTTTCCATCAACAGAGCGTAGGTACACTGCTCGGGAATGAGCCGATCATCGCTCTTTTTTAGAATTTCATCGCCTGTGGGCGCTGCTGACACAGCCTCCTGAGCCAGGAGGGCTGCTGGAAAAGAGAACACGAGTAAAAATACCAGCAAAACACATGAACAAGAGAGTAACCGGATTCTGATCATTACATTGCTCCTTTTCAGGTGGCCTGTTATTAGTTTATATCGTGCCTACACGTATTTATATCGTGCCTACACGTATTTATATCGTGCCTACACGTATTTATACCTGCCTACATCGTACTAATACGTGCGTATCCACGTTTAAGACCTGTTTTGATTTAATCAGTAACTGAACGGGACGGAACGGATAATTTTCCGCACCGGAATCCACATCCAGAGTAATACCGAAAACAAGGTAAATCCCACGATAACAGCCATGTCAGCCAGCCCGAATATGGTTCCTACCGGACTCGAGAAGGTGTAGGAGAATTGGAGCCACAAATTGGCGGCTTCCGACGCTTCCCCTGACATTGCCCCCGCCGCCAGCCCCGTCGCCAGACCCAGGATGGCAATGATCCAGTATTCCATGGCCAGGATCAGGATTACCTGTTTGTCTTTCATGCCCAGGCTGACATAGGTCCATATTTCCCGGCGCCGTTTGAACGAATAGATCCACACGATAGCCGCGATAACCGCTCCGATCAGGGGGAAGATAATTATCAGCATCAAAGGTTTCATTCCACCGAAAACGAGGGAGAAAACGCTGAGCTGTTCCTCCCGTTCCAGGATGGTCCAGGAGTCGTTGATGGTCACCTGGCGGTCCTTCAGTATTTTCTCGACCTGCTCGAACATGCGCTTGATTGATTCCTCGCTTCGAGCTCCCTCGTGGAGAAACAGGTAGACCAGGTTAGCGTGTTTGTCGGAATTGACCAGCATGTCCATACTTTTTTCCGATATCAGATAACCGTAGCCGATGGCTTTGAAGGCGGTGGACTTGGATATCCCAACCACCCTGTACTGCAGCGCGTTGAGTACCTTGTCCGGAGTGGAAGTGGTCGCGTAAACCGTGTCCCCAACCTGGTAGAGCCCCTTCTGTATGAAATCGGTAACTACCAGCTCATCTTCCTTTTCCGGAAGCCGCCCTTCCACAGGCCTGATGTACCGTGCCAGCCGGTCACGGTTCTCCCCGGTAATCTCCAGCAGGGTGACCAGGGAGCTCTTGTCAGGATTGTCGAGCATGACCTTGAGCTCCCGCTCGAACACGACCTTCTCGACGCCAGGCAGCTGTTTAAGCAGTTCCAGACGGTCCATTTCAAAATACTCCGTGAGAAAGGCAATATCTCCATAGCTGTCCCGGTTGAGGTCCTGTACGAGCTGAGCAATGTTGTTACCGTAACCGAATGACCAGAACAGAACGAAGGACGATACGGCGAACACGGTCAGTAGTACCAGGCTGCTCACCCGGTGCAGTAACACGTTGTGAAACGCCATTTTCAGCTGTCTCATACGTCTACCTCCCGGAATACTTCCACCGGATCGATCCGGGTAGTCAGGTAAGCCGGGTAGATCGCTGACAAAATCATAGCGGCTGCCACCGTAATGTACGCGTACAGCAGGGACACAGGAACGACATGCATCTTAAAGGGTTCCCTGGCAAACATCACTGCCAGCTCTCCGAAATCGAATCCCGCTGAAAACACAGCCACCAGTATCACGTACACCAGCAGTGAAACAAGGAAGGCAACAGTGGAAAAGGCTATCATCTCTCCGAAAAGCAGTACCACCGTCCAGCGGGGTTTAGCGCCCATGGCCATCATGGCTCCGATTTCCCGCCTCCGTTCAAGGAAACCCATCATGTTGATGTTCAGCGAGGCCACCACCAGTATGGTAAGGATAAACGATTCCAGGAGTAAGCCCATGAAACTCACGAAATCCACGATGCCGTACACGGCGCCGAATCCTTCTTCGGCCTGGAAAAACTGGATCTCTTCCCGCCCGGCCAGTACTTTAAGGGCCTCCTCGTGGACAGGATTTTCATCCCACACTGCCACTTCCATCACCTGAGTTTCTTCAACCCCGAGTAATTCTGCAAGGGTGGTGTAATCTGCGAGGATGAGTGGAAAAAGAATCATGACCCCTTTACCGGCCAGACCCGGTTCGTGGTGCTGGGACAGTATTCCCGTGATGGTAAACGTGTAAGGGTAGGCGTCGTCATCCACGTCCTTTATAAAAAATGTGACCTCGTCACCCACCTGCCAGTTCAGCGAACGAGCATACTCATCCCACACCAGAACACCGTTTTCAACCGATGGGTCGTAATTACCCTCGACGATAGTGAGATTGGTCAACCGCACCTGTTCACTGCTAAAATCCATACCTACCACTGTGGCCAGGCTTCCTTCGAATTCAGCGGTTTCATTGTTATAGACCGCTGCCCCCAGCTTCAACCGTTTCGACCAGGTGAGACCGTTCCTTTCCAGGTATTCGAGGATACTGGAGGGAAGATACCGTTCAGGCAGCTTCATGGAGGGAATAGTGTAGTCCCGTTCCTGCCCTTTCACTGAGGTCAGATGGTACCTCCCCAAAAAGGTGGTGGAGAAGTGGTTTCGCCAGGTCTCCCGGGCCCGCTCCGCCATGGAGGAGGACAGGAAGAACATGAGTGCCGAGAAAAATATCACGATGCCGATCATGGCATTTTTCCCGGGGTGCCGTTTGATGTTTCTCAATGAGAGCTTGATAATCTGTTTCACGACAGGATGTTCCTTACTGCTTCTGGTCTTTTACTGTACCGTCCATCAGCCGGCACAGTCGTGAGGCGTACGGGGTAATGTCCGGGTCATGGGTAGCGAACACAAATGTCGTCTTTTCTTTCTGGTTGAGTTTTTTCAGGAGTTCCAGGATGGTCCGAGACGTCTTCGAATCGAGGTTGGCTGTAGGTTCATCTGCCAGGACGATATCCGGCCGGGTGACGAGCGCTCTGGCAATGGCCACCCGCTGCCGCTGGCCCCCGGAAAGCTCATCGGGCTTGTGGCTGATGTACTCGCTGAGCCCAACCTCGTCTATCAGGTATAAAATCCACTCCTTCTTCTCTTTTTCCGGTACCGGTGCGGTTTTCAAGAAAAGTGGAAACTCGATGTTTTCATATACATTGAGTACGGGGATAAGATTGAACGACTGGAAGATAAAGCCTATCTTGTGCGCTCTTATTTCCGCCAGCTGGTCCCGGGTGAGCACCGTGACCTCCTCGCTGTCAATCTTCACGCTTCCGCTGTCAGGACGGTCCAGGCAGCCGATTATGTTGAGAAGCGTACTTTTCCCGCTTCCCGACGGTCCCATGATGCACACGAACCCGCCTTTCTCGATTGACAGGTCAAGACCGTGAAGGGCTTCCACTTTCGTCTTACCCAATGTGTAGATTTTCGAGATGTTTGCAACTTCGATCATAGTATTACTCCTCGAAATAAATTATCGTGCTGCTCAAACAACCAACGGGAATGTCTTTGATCAGGTATAGCTACTATAATAGAATCCGAGGTGGTCAAGCAAGTAGCTCGAATAATTCGGGTTCCTATAAGGCGTTAACAAAATGTATCCAATGAATATGTCTAATGATTGTATACTGTAAGTACATTAGTCCAAAAATATTCAGAGCCTCATATTTTTTGCACCCAGGGAGTAAAAACAATTATCGATTCAGCCCAGATTGAGAAATACAGGAGCATACTCACCGGGGAAACGGATGACGACCACGCGGCACAACTGGTCCGTGAACTCGGGGACCGGTGTACCCCCTGGAGCGTGGATCTGCTGCTGGAATCTTTAACTATTCCCGATTTTAAGCTGAAGCGCGACGTCGTCGAAGCCCTTTTTAATTGTTTCTGCAAAGAAGCCATTGAGGGACTGCTTGTTTTAATAAAACTGGGCGGCCCGCCTCTTGACGAGGAGATTACGGCCTTACTCAAAGATCTCGATCCCGTTCCCGTATTGACCAACAAGCTAAAGGAGTGGATAGACAACCCCGGAGAGTTCCGGTCGGTCGCCGCTTCGATAGAGCTGCTGGGATATTTTGGTGATGAAAGAACTGTTGAGGCGATCGTCCCGTTTCTGACGCACGTTGACAATCCCGTCAAGGAAGCGGCCATACGCAGTCTCGCTGTCATCGGTGATCCCTCGTGTGTCGAGTCTCTCCTGAACGCTGTCCACTACGCCGAGGAGTACATTGTTCTTCAAATCATCGACCTGATCGGTTCTTTTCAGGCCGCCAGCTCGGTTCTCCCCCTGTTTCAGCTGATGGAGCGAAACGAGCAGACTATCCTCGAGAAGATCATTTCCATCCTGACCTCTTTTCCTCCGGAAGAAGTCGAATTCACAATTGAGAACAACCTTGAGGGAAGTTCACCGGAATTACTGCGAAATGCCCTTTCGCTGCTTGAGGCAGCGGGGCGGATGTCAGCCTGTGAGAGAATCCGGACCCGCTTCAAGAAAATAGTCCAATCGCAGTCTGACAGGGAGGAAAAGGCCAAAGATCTTTCCCTCGATTTCAAGAAAAACGGCGATATGGCATTTCTTACCCTCGGGGGCTTACTCAATGCCGACACGTTTCCTAAGTTTAGAAAAAACGTAAAATACCTCCTTACCACCGGTTTTTTAAAAATATTCCTGCTGTGCAACAAGCTGAAAAAAATAGATTCTCCGACATTGAAACTCCTCAATCTGATGGGCAGAAAGCTGCTGAAGATCGGAGGTCAGCTGCTTGTGGTGGACATGCATGCCGCTCCTGCTGCCTGGCGGGAGCACCTGCTGGAGGACATAGAGTGTTATGAGACGATACGGGAAGCGGTCCTGTCGTTCTCCAATACGAGAATTAGCGAAATCGTAATTTTAGCTCCCGAAATGCTGAAACCGGGAACGAATGTGGAACTACAGATAGTGGCCAGTCTTAAAAAAACCGTTACCAGGGCGGTGAAGGTCATCTCTTTCGACGGGCAGTTCCTTAACCTGGAATGGTTTCCCTTCGAGGAGCATGAGATTTTCAAGGAGAACTTGAGTCCCAGTGTCAAGTTAATCCTGATACAGAGACTCCGGGTTCTGCAATTCGAAACTGTAGTGGTGAAACAGGATCATTCTGCACCGCCATCCATAACTCTGTCCCGGCCACGGCGCGGCAAGTTAATTGGATTTCGGCGTTATGTCAGGGTTTTTACTGATATTCAGGTTGTTTTCTATCATGTTGTCAATTCCAGTAAAATTCGGAGGGAGCTTAAAGGTTGCTGCAAAAACTTGAGTGTCAAGGGAATGCTTCTCGTGACAAATCTTGAAATTCCTCTCAACGATGTGGTCATTTCGGTATTCACCAACCACCCGTTATTGGAAGGCGAAAAGATCCCGGGAAGGGTCGTTCAGGTCCGGAAATCAATCTCCGGGGACGAAGTGTACTATGAGTACGGGATCTCGTTTCTGCTGCTGACCCCCGGCGTTCAGGAGAAATTAACCCGGACTGTCTACAAAAACCTTTCCGCCCTTCTTGACGATTCATCTTGACGATTCATCAAGAATCTTGATGTACAAACAATAATGTTACCAATCTCTATTCGGTAAAAAATCTATATATCCCTTCTCTATTTTCTCGAATTGACTTCAATTCGTCATAGACTTACAATATATATGCGAAATAAGCCGGATCAATTTCCAGAGAGGAAGAAGTCCGATGAAAAGAAACCGGGTTATCACTCTGCTCGTGCTTGTCTCTATTTCAGTTGCAGGAGTAATGACTCAACCGGTACCGGTAATTGCTGAAAGTCCCGGTGATTCCGGCTCCATTGACAGTTTACTGAACAGTTACAAGCAAACCCTGGACCGTATTTTTTTTGACGGGACGTGCGGGGAGGATGAAATCGAATCGATCAAAACCAGTATTTCAGGGGTAGTACGGTCCCGGGAGGTCACCGGGGGGAACATCACTTTGTTTCTTCACCATACGGCGAAATTTTTCGCCGACGAGGGACTCGACAGCCAGGCGGTCGGTATCAATGAGGCCCTTCAATCTATTCTCGATTTCACCGGCGATGAGATCAAGAGTGTCTGCCAGGAAGCAAATGATGAGCACAAAGCAGAGCTGAAGACAGGATTAAAGGCTACATTCAGCGTATTTCGGGCGGTTCGTAAGGCTACCCGCAGCAGCCTGGCAGGAGGGGCTACCAGGATAGAAGCCAGCCGTGTCGGTCTGGAGGCTGCCCGGGAAAAAGCTGAAGAAGAGCTTTCCCAGGCCAGCAATACCGGCAGCGAAGAAGAAACCGCCCCGGCGGACACCGCTGTGGCAGATCCCGGGGAGCCTGGAGAAACACAGGCTGACCCCCAGGAGCTGATGGACAAGTACAGCTGGCTTTTCGGCACATCCAGCGGCGATGGCATGGGGAGCGCCGAAACCGGAGAAGCTGCCGCTGTTACTCCCGTTACACCTGACAAAGGTCAGACCGGTAACGCAGGCGAAGTGGGCAAGGAAATTGTCGATTGCGTCATGGGGGAACTGCAGAGGCTCGATCCCAACTGCAACGAAAGTGACCTGGTCGAGATCCGAACCGCTTTGCTGGAATTTCAGCAAAACAATCCGGGATTCAATCTGGATGCATTCAGGAAACTAATGGTCGAGTACAAAAGACTGCGTCCCGGAGCTATGGCTAAAATTGATGTAGCGCGGGTCAAAAAAGAGTTGAATAGAGTACAGGAGCGGTATCCTAACTTCGATGAAGATGATCTGCAGGAATTAATTACCAAATTCAAAAAGCTGAAAAAGCTGAAGAACAAATACCGGGAACAATACAAAGATAAGATCTGACGACAAGTCATAGATTGGATGAGCAATTCCTGATGGCAAACCGCAAAGAATCCCGTACTTACTTTCATCTCTACCGGGAGCCCCGGGTGCTTTTTTTCATATGCGACCAGTCCTTTTCAGGGTTTATTGTAGACCGCAGCAGGGAAGGGCTCGGTGTGGTGGTGCCCGATGAAGACCGGGAGATTCGACCGGGAGACATCATCTCAGCCATGTACATAGATAAGCCGGAAATGGATTACTGTGTGGAGGGTTTGAAGATAGTGTACTCGAAGCGAGATGATCTTTCCCGGAAAGTCAATGTTGGTGTGATGGTCGCCAATGACGATCAGATAAACCAACTGGATCGTGTGTTCAAGAAGCTGATGGAAGCAAAGAAACCCGCCAAGAAGCGAAAAGCCGCGTCCACCCCCAAGCAGAAATCCTCAAAACCGGACCGCCTGCCTGCTTCAAGAATGGAAAATCACTACGGTGACGAAGCTGTAAAGAGCCGAATCGAATGGATCAAGGAGCACTACGGTATCAACGCCCGGTTTCTGAAAAGCAACCGGCTTTACCAGGACAGGGTGGTGGGACATATCGAGAACTACATCGGTACCGTGGAAGTCCCGGTTGGCATTGCCGGCCCGATCCTGGTCAAAGGCACCTACACCGACGGGTATGTCGCCGTGCCGATTGCCACCTCCGAGGGAGCCCTGGTAAGCTCGATCACCCGCGGGGCCAAGGCGTGCAGCATGTGCGGCGGCATCAGGGTTCACGTTACCAGGCAACACATGATTCGCGCCCCAATGTTTGTATGCGAAAACATGGACGGCGCCATCAATCTGCAGAAGTGGATCGAGCAGCACCAGGCAAAAATAGTGAAAAAAGCCGAGTCGGTGTCTTCCGTGGCCAGGCTGACAAGGCTCGAATCAGTGCTGTTCAACAACGCACTGCACATCAAGTTCTTCTACGATACCGGCGATGCCAGCGGCCAGAACATGACATCGGCCTGCACCTTCTTCGCCTGCGAGTGGATAGAGACTAAAATCAAGAACGATCCCTCCATCAAGTACTCTTATTACCGGATCGAAGGTAACTTCTCCGGTGACAAGAAAATTAACTACCAGAACTTTATATCCGGCCGGGGTGTCGGCGTGGTAGCTGATGCTTTCGTTAAAGAAAACGTCCTCAGGCGCCTGCTCAGGGTAAAGCCGGAAGAACTCGTTGAAGGCTGGCGACACGCTGAGGTGGCCGCCTCACAAATCGGAATGTTCGGGGCCAATATCAATTTTGCCAACGTGGTGGCGGGGATTTTTACCGCTACGGGCCAGGACATAGCCTGTGTGCACGAATCGTCCGGGGGTATTCTCAAAGTGAACCAGGAGGAGGGAGGAGTGCGTATTTCCGCTTTTCTTCCCTCACTCGTCATAGGGACCGTGGGAGGAGGCACGAACCTTCCTTCTCAGCGTGAGTGCCTGGATATCATGGGCTGCTACGGGAGCGGACGGGTGTTCCGCCTGGCGGAAATCATTGCGGCGGCCTGTCTTTCGCTGGACCTTTCCACCATGGCGGCCATTGGCTCGGGAGATTTCGTCCACGCCCACGAGAAACTCGGTCGTAACCGTCCGAAAAAGACCCTGGCTCGATCCGAGGTCAATAAACGCTTTTTCAACAAGATGGTGTACGACAAGGAATGCAAGGTCGTATCGGCCAGGAAGAAAGTCATCGACGCCAGTGCCGGTGTCACCTCGTCCATCCTCAACAAGCGGAGGGTAGGGTACACCGGTATTTTCAAATACACCCTTTCATTTGAGAAGGGTAAACGGTCGTGGAGCGAGCCGTTGGTGTTGAAACTTAAATCTTCCGACACGGAGATGGTGGAGATCGGAATCAACATTGCGCGGCTTTCCGGTGAAGACCGGCTGCCGGGTCTCTTCGAGGCGTACCATGATGTGTTCGGATACGACCGCAGCTGCGTGCGGGAAATTCTTATGTACGAACAAGCGGATGACCGGGTCAAGCGCTATTTCCCACGACTTTACGGAAGTATGATAAATGAGGACCGGGGCATTTACTCTGTTCTCATGGAAGATTTCAGCGACCAGCCCATGCTGAACAAGATCGACGACATCAGTGAATGGACAGAACCGCGGATCAAGAAGGTTCTGTCCACACTGGCGGAGATTCATTCGATTTACCTGGACAATTACGAGGCTCTGATGGAAGCGGTGCCCTTGAAAAAATATAATCCGGATACCATCTACCAGTGCCGGCACCTGCTGAGAGAATTGACCAAGTACAACTACTCCCGTCACACCGATATCGTCTCCAAGGAGCTTCAGAAGATTCTGAACAAGTACCTGCGTAAGCTGTACGATCACACCGAGGGGATGCAGCGGTTCCCGATGACGCTGTCTCACAACGACAGCAATCCTCGCAACATCCTGTTCAGACGCCACAAAGATGGGGATTTTCCCATTATGTATGACTGGGAACTGTCGCTGATTCAGAATCCCCAGCACGACCTGGTGGAGTTCCTCATCTTCGTGCTGGCCAGGGATAACTTCACTGACAATTTCAACAAGTACGCCGAGTTTTACCTGGATGAGCTGAACCGGATGTCCGGTTTGAAATTCGGTAAAACCGAATTTTTCGGTGTGCTGCTCATGAACGCGCTCGATTTGGCAGCGGTGCGCTTCAATCTCTACCTTCTCGTACACAATATAAACCGATTCGGTTTTCTCGGCCGGGTGTATGCCAATCTGGCGCACCTCATTACCAGCCGGTACCGTTATGTGTTCGGATAAAGTCACCTATTTCACCTATCTGTTGATTCCAGGAGGTTATATGTAAATGAAATCTAAAGTTGCTGTTGTTAAAACTTCTCCGGCTACTGTTTTAAAAGATGTGCAGCGGTTGTGTGACCTGGCTGAGATGGAAAAATATATCGATCCAGGCAAGACCACCATCCTGAAAGACAACATCTCCTGGCATCTACCGTTCCCCGGCTCGAACTCCACCCCCTGGCAACTTGAGGGGACTGTAAAAGCGCTTCAAGCAATGGGCAATACAAACATCACGGCGGTGGAAAACAACACGGTGGTAACTGATCCCTTCATAGGAGAGAAACTGCTTCTGTTCGAGGGTATCTACAAAAAATACGACATACCCGTCATCTACAATTTCCGTGATGTCGAATGGGTGGATTACCCGTTGGATTTCAACTCTCACGGGCTTTCCCGGGTGTACGGCAACCATTTCACTGTACCCGATTTTTTTAAAGGGAAGAACATCGTTCATCTGCCCACCATGAAAACGCACATTTACACGACCACCACCGGCGCCATGAAGAACGCTTTCGGTGGACTGATCAACACCAAACGCCATTACACACATAGCTGGATCCACGAGACCCTGGTGGATCTTCTCCGTATCCAGAAAGATATTCACACGGGGCTGTTTGCCATTATGGACGGAACTACATCCGCAGAAGGTCCCGGACCCCGGACCATGAAGCCCCATGTAACCAATGTCCTGCTGGCCAGTGGTGATATGGTGGCCATCGATGCAGTCGCTGCAAAACTGATGGGATTCGACCCCTTGCAGCTTAAATACATCAGCCTGGCCGATTCCGAGGGTTTGGGAAACGGCCGGCCGGAGAACATCGAATTGGTAGGTGACGATGTTTCAAACATCATCCTGGACTATACCGTGGGAGACAACCTGGCATCACGCGCAGGGGATGCTCTATGGTTCGGACCGTTCAAGTGGGCTCAATGGTTTTTCTTCCACACACCGGTGGTATACATGTTCATTTTCGCCTCGTATTTTTATCATGACTTTTTCTGGTACCCTCTGAAGGGCAAACGCATTTTTAACAAGTGGCTTGCCAGGACAGGCTGGGGTGAACTGTACAGAGAATACGCCGATTTGCAGGAACAACTTACCGGCGAGCGGGTTGCCTGGATGAAATAACCCGCTTATTTCATAAGTTGCCGCAGCAGGTATACTTATGAAATATGTGGATTAAGTCCCATCATATTTTTTCTCAAACCCGGAAAATATGTTTATTCCTATCTGTATGTAGAAAGTCTACTGCATTTTCCGGGTTCATCTACCGATATCTTTGATAACGATAGGTGTCCTTTGCCTGAAGTGTCTGTATTCCTGGAGTGATCGTATGATAAATAATCGTCGATTTACAGCTTTTTTGTCGTATGTCGGTATGATTGTGCTTTTTTTGGGCCATTTTTTACCAGTTGCGGCAACTGCCGGTAGTTACACTCCGTCTATTCCACCAGATGTCGCCGGACTCATGATAGATGGGCAGCCTGTTCCCCGTTCGATGTTTCTGCAGCACAAAAGCGGCGCTCTGTACGTGCCGTTTTCATTTATCGCTTCCATCCCTGGAATGAAGGCGCTTCGCGACTTCAACGACCAGGCCTGCCGACTTGAGCTTGGGAAACATGTAGTTCTCCTGGCTCCCGGAATTTCCATACTCATGGTTGACGGGTCACGAGTATCGCTCAGAACTCCTCCCCGTGTGGTGGAAGGGGAACTCTATCTGCCGCTTAATCCCATTGCCAGGGCTCTCAAACTACACGTGTCACCCTTCAGTACGTCCGATCAAGAAACCAGGCAGGCTGAATTCGTGCGACCCCCAACGGTATCCGGGCAGACCCAAACGGTATCCGGGGGAGAGCGGGACGAAGACGGTATAGGTTATTCGGACGGAGCTTATTACGGAGATAGCGAAGACGGTACAGGTTATTCAGATGGAGCTGATAACGACGATGAATATGGGGTGTACGGGGACGGCGAGGAGTCAGGCGACAGCATATTCGAATTTGATGACGGAGATGAAGATACAACCGATTACGGGTTAGGCGGCGATGAGGAGGATTACGGATTCAGCTTCGATGATGAAGATGATCAGGAAGCCTCGATTCGGGTAAACCTTTACAGTGAGTTTGGGTCCCAGGACTACGACACGTTCCGTGTCATAAATCGTTCCAACAGGCTCATGTTCAATCGGTTCCGGTGCTTCAACCGTGGGTCACTTATCGTGAAAAGCTCTTTGGGAAGCATGGCCAATGGATTTCTCCGGCTGGATGGTGTCTACACCCCGGTTGACTTCTACCTGGCAAGCTTCAAAAGCAATGAATCCCTCAGCGCCATCTTCGACCAGACCACCACCAGGGAGACGAACTTTAAAATCAAGGCGGTCTACATCGACACTCTGGCCAGGTATTTCACGCTCAGAATCGGTAAACAGTTCATCAAATGGGGCAGTGGCACGTTCTTCAATCCCATCGACGTCATCAATTACAAACGGGATCCACTTCGTCCGATTGAAGAGGCCGAGGGAAACCCATTTGTGCATTTTACCTTCCCCTTCGACGTCAACTTTTCTATGGAACTCCTGGGAATTGTCATTCCCGACGAGGATGGTAACAAGACGGAAACCGCTGGTGAAATGCCGTTTGTTCCTAAATTGTCGGTTAACATGGGTAATTTCAGCCTGTTTGCTTTCAGCAAATTTCAGCAGGGGGCTGGACCGGTTCACGGTACCGAGTTGAACTGCGCTATACCGGTAGGAGACTACAGTGACCTGACGCTCTTTGCCCAGGGACTTTTCAAAAACCAAAGCAGCCGTGAGGAGTTCATCTTCGACAAGCAGGACCAGACGTACAAACCGATGCCCCTGACCGATTCGTCGTACCGTGCGTATTTGGTTGGCAGCCGTTTGCAGCACACATTCACCGACATTGACTGGTTGGAAGGAATGAACTTTGCCCTTGAATATTATTACGATAATGAAAACTGGAGTAAAAACAGTTTCCGCAACTACCTGAAGTTTCTCGAGCAGGAAGAGCACCGGTTCACGGAAGTGTTCACTGCCTACAACATTTTTGATCTCGACCGCCAGTTCCGCAACAGCCACAAATACCTTTTCGGGAACCTTACCTTCCGGTCGCTGTTCCAGGAGGATTTTCAGGTGGGATGTTCACTGGTTTTGAATATTGACGACAGCAGCTACTTGATGATCCCGGATATTAGCTATACGTTTGCCAATCAAAATGCCACAACCGGACTCAAAGGCAATTTTTTCCGGGGAAGTGATGACACAGAGTTCGGAAGTTATCCGCTGGAGTACCAGATATTCTACTACACGTCGTTCGCGTACTAACACGGACAATCCGGGCTAAGGCAGTTCTTCCGGATCCTCTTCTTCGTCCTCTACCCTGAAGGATTTGACTGCTTCCTCCACAGATTCAAATATTTCCAGCATCTGTTCCAGACGGGTCACTTCGAAGAATTTCCGCACCTTGGAGCTCAGATTGGTCAGTTTGAGGTCTCCTCCTCGTTCGCGGACCCGTTTGATGATCATGGCCAGTATGCCCAGGCTGGAGCTGCAGAGGTAGTCCGTTTCGGCGAAATTGACAACTATATTCAAACAACCTTCGCTGAGCAGACCCAGCAGGGCCTGCCTGAATTGGTCTTCATCCACCATCAGGATATCGCCACCGGTATCGACAACCGCCACATCTTCCAGCTTTTTAATCCTGAGCTTCATCCTTGGGGCCAACTCCTTCCTCTTGTGCATCCATACACCCACGCTGCTTGAGTGGGTTAGCTTTTGAAATTATAAGACAATCGTGAACGGTGTGACAACTGGAGATTTCAAACATACTGGTTTTACGGCTCTTTCAATGATGATTCGGTCAATTGTATCTCAGGTCCGAATATATCGGTGACCATGCTGGCCAGGTCTTCAGGGGTGTAGCGTGACTTTTTCCGGGACATGGCCTTCCTGGTTCCGTGAGCGGCTATGAATCCGGACAGGTGATAAAACCACCCTTCCTCATTGATGTGGTCGCGCAGACTCTGCAAATCTATTGTCTCTCCGTCACGCCGGATTACACCAAGATTATTTCCGTCTTTATAAATGACAATTTTGACCTTAGGCATATGTTCCCATATAAATGGTGTTTCCGCGCCAGTCCCTTCTTTTACAATGGCAATCCATTCACTGAACAATGTACAAACCTTGTGGAGATTGTCCCTGGTCGCCAACCACTTCTCCTGTCGTTTCCTCAGCGCCTGGAATATAATACGGAAGATACCGAATATTTCCTGGTCACTCAGCCCATTGTCTCTGAGAGCAGCCAGAACATTGTGAAGCGAGATGACTTCCACCTGGGGCAGTTTCTTACTGGTGAAATACCTGACGGCATTACCGGTAAGGTCCTGCCAGTGAACATAATCAATCAGGTGCTCCAGGTTGGTATCTATGTTTTTTTCCCGCAGATAGGTGTGAATCAGGCTGACGGCGCTTTCAAATTCGAATATCTGATGGTGATCGAACAAGCCCCGTTTCGGGTCAAATTGTTTACCAAAGTCCACCGCAAAATCAAAATCCTCACTGATAAAGTCCAGTTCGGTATTTGCCGGGTAGAACCTGAGATGGTAACTCCCCTGACAGAGGAATTCACCGACCAGGAACGCGGCCAACAGGGCATCGAGATCACAGTACTCATGGGTCACTATGGTTTTGGTGATGATGTCCATGCGTTTTGGTTACCTCCATATTTACATTGAAAGATGACATTCTTGAATACACAGTATACACACAAGTGGCAGATGCAGAATCAAATTTTTATTACTTTCAATGCAATTCTGTATTGAAATATGCCCCCCTTTTTGATACAGGTATAGTGCATGCAATTTATACAGATAAGCAGGGGGCAGTTAACTGGGCATGGAATTTTCATTTGTTGCTAAGGTCAAGTTCGAAGATCAAAACAGCAATCTTTTAGGTGTCTTTTTACTTATCGGCGATAACGTGAAGAAGAAAACCTATGTCTGTTATCCCACAATGTACTCCTACTCCACGAGATTTGCCGAACTGTTCGATCCGAAGACTCCATGGCAGAATTTCATGGCGATTGTCAGACGGGAAACCAAACTGGTTAGTGATGCGGCGCATATCGATTTAGCAAACAAAGTCATGTGGCAACTGGAATCGGACTACCCGGAGAGAATTACACGCTTGATGGAGGTACTGGGTGAGTTCGGAAGTATGAGCTTCGGTGAAAAATTCAATAGATTTCTCCAGGAAGAACTAGCCGTTGTTTTCCCTTCAGGAGAACTGTTTGTAGAGTCCGGTTTCGAGTTGAGTCCACAGTCAACGACAGAGATTCTCGCCATGGTGGGACGCAGTGAGCGCGAAGATACCGAAGGAGAACACCAAACCGCAAAAGAAATGGAGGATGTAACAGAGGAAGCACCCAAAGAGTCAGAAGTGAGTGAAGAAGAACCCGAAGAACAGGATGATGAAACCACTGAACAGGATGATGAAACCACTGAACAGAAGGATACCCTAAGCGGAGAAGAAAAACGGAGAAGAGAAGAAGTCCGGAAGAAAATTGAAGCAGAAAAACGCAAAATAGAAGAACTGTTGAAAAGGCAAACCGGCGGGAAGAGCCGGGAGAAGAAAACTGTTGCAGGAAAATCAGATGAGGAAAAATGGAAAACGCAAGAGGAGAATTGGAAGCAGGAGCAGAAAAGAGCGCGCAAGAAAATTGAAGCAGAGCAAAAACGCAGAATAGAAGAGGAAAAGCGTAAAATTGAAGAACTGCTGAACCGCCCCTCCTCTCCAAAACAACGAAAGAGCAATGCGGGGAACATGCCAGAGAGCAACCGCACGAAAGCACGGGTTCAAAAGGCCGCAGAGAGGCAGAAAACAGGGGAGCGGTTGAGGAAAGAAGAACGGCTGAAAATCGATAATGAAAAATGGTGGAGAGAAGAAGGAGAAAAGCTGAGGAAGCAGGACGAAAAGCAGAAAAAAGCCCGGGCAATAAGGAAGCAGGAAGAGCAAAAGATGCTGCGAGCAGCAGCAAAGAAAAAACTGGATCTGGAGAGACAGAAACAGGAAGACCGGAATCGATTGCAGAAGCAGATCAGGCAACAAGAAGATGAAAAGATTAGAAAACGCAGGGAGCAGCAGAATTTACGGGAAGACCGCAAAGCCTGGGAATCGGCCCGCAAGGAGATAAGTGTTCTTAAAGGCGGTGACGGGGATGTCGAACTGGGGCTCGACCCGATGAATGGTGTGCCGGCTAAAGATCTCAAGAAAAAAACCAGGGTTGTGGCCTTCAGAAGGCATGGAGTGAAAATGCCTGGGGAAGTTCTGATGATCTTCAGACAGGAATCTCAGCCCGACCACGTTGTTGTAAAAATTGCCTTGACCGATAAAGTAGTCGCTTATGCCGTCATTTATGAACTCGATATGGTCTGGATCGAACGGGATCCGAATGTCTACGATCAGTCACTATCTTCACTGGGTACTTATGTGAGAATCGCCCTTATATCCATCGGTTTGGCACTTATTGTTCTCATTATCATGTTTGTCGCCTTTTTCCTGTAACACAAAAATGGTAACAAAATGTCTAGGCACAACAAAACACCTGTCCGGGTGAGGTTTCCGGACAGGTGTTTGTGCAATTGGCTTTCTAGCCCGCAGCAGGCGTGCCTGTAAACAAGCGGGCCTCTTTGGCTCCTACTTGCCGTCCATGAATGGGTAGCGGTAGCTGCGGGGCGGGTTGAAATTCTCCTTGACGGAGCGGATGGACAGCCATCTCATCAGGTTGAGGGCGCTGCCGGCTTTGTCGTTGGTTCCCGACGCCCGGGCGCCGCCGAATGGCTGCTGCCCCACCACGGCACCGGTAGGCTTATCGTTGATGTAGAAATTCCCCGACGAGTTGACCAGTGCTTCGCTTGCCTGGGCGATGATCCGTCGGTCATTGGCGAACACTGCCCCGGTCAACGCGTAAATAGAGGTTTCGTCCACCAGTTTTAGGACTTCATCGAACTTGTCGTCCTGATAGATATATACTGTCAACACCGGGCCGAATATCTCTTCTTCCATGATTTTCGACTTGGGTGTCTTGCTCAGGCAGAGTGTCGGTTCGATGAAATATCCCTCGCTGTCATCGCAGGTACCGCCAGCCAGGATCTCGATGTCCCCGGATTCCTTTGCCCAGTCGATATACCCTTTGATGTCGTTATAAGCGGACTGGTCGATAACGGCATTGACGAAATTGCGGAAGTCTTCTACCGGACCCATCTTAATAGACTTTACTGCTTCTATAAGCTGTTCCTTCACTGTGGGCCACATGGAATAAGGAATATAGGCCCGGGACGCCGCAGAGCATTTCTGCCCCTGGTACTCATAAGCGCCGCGTACCAGCGCGGTAACCAGAGCTTCCTTGTCAGCACTGGTGTGGGCAAGGACGAAGTTCTTGCCGCCGGTCTCCCCGACAATCCGGGGATAGGATTTGTAATTGGCAATATTCTTGCCGATGCTTTCCCACATTCCCTGGAAAACGGGAGTGCTTCCGGTAAAATGAACACCTGCCAGGTTCGGGTGGGTGATCACCGTGTCGCCCATGGCGGCGCCGGAGCAGGGAATTAAGTTAATGACTCCGGGGGGAAGTCCCGCTTCCTCCCAGAGCTTCATCATATAGTAGGCCGAGTAAACCGCTGAACTGGCCGGCTTCCACACCACGGTGTTACCTACCATGGCCGGTGACGTCGGCAGGTTCCCCGCAATGGAAGTGAAATTGAACGGCGTCACCGCGAAGATGAAGCCTTCCAGCGGCCGCTGCTCAACGAAATTCCAGATGCTCTTGGAAGAATTCGGCTGCTCCTCGTAGATCTTCTGGGCGTAATAGCTGTTGAAACGCCAGAAATCGATAATTTCACAGGCGCTGTCAATTTCGGCCTGGAACACGTTTTTGCTCTGCCCCAGCATGGTCGCGGCATTGGTCCTGGCCCGCCAGGGGCCGGCCAGGAGTTCCGCGGCTTTCAGAAAAATGGACACCCGGTCTCTCCAGTGCATTTTCCTCCACATTTCCTGGGCGTCGAGTGAAGCCTGTATGGCCATTTTGATCTCTTTGTCGCCGGCCTTGTGATAACGGCCCAGAAGATGCTTGTGCTCGTGTGGACAGCGGCAGTCGGCGAACTTTCCGGTTTTGATCTCTTTCCCCCCGATGATGAGAGGTATTTCAATTTCCTCATTCCTCATCGTCTTGATTGCTTTCTTCAGTTCTTCACGCTCGGGTGAGCCAGGAACAAAAGAAAGTACCGGTTCATTGTGAGGAACCGGAACGGTAAATTTTCCTTCTCGCACAAAAATCACTCCAATCGATTTAGTAATTAAATTCATTTTCTCCTGCTGAAAAAGCCCGATAGCATACCACCTTGACCGGTGGACGTCAAGACAACGGATCACAAAAAACTTGTAAGCAACTTGTAAGTGGAGTTAATGACAAATGATCCTTATACTATAACGTTGCTCGTGTGAGCAGCCCGCAATTACACATATATAAGGAGTGGTAGGGATGATGAAGTCTCGAAACGTGTTTCTCTGGACGGCGCTGCTGGCTGTCGTAATGATGGTGGCCGGTTTTCAACGTCCGGCCATGGCCGACGCCAAGAAGTGGACGGTCATGGTGTTTATCAACGCCGACAACAACCTGGAAGCCGCCGGTATTGATGATATTAACGAAATGGAAAAGGTCGGATCGACCTCCGATGTGAACGTAGTGGCCCAGCTGGACAGGGTGAGCGGTCACGACTCCTCGCACGGCAACTGGACCGGCACCCGCCGTTTCTACGTAGAGAAGGATAGCAAACCTTACAAGATGACTTCCCCCATGGTGCAGAACTGCGGTGAGGTTGACATGGGTACGGTGAGTTCACTGGTTGATTTTGCCCAGTGGGGGATTACCAATTACCCGGCCGAGCGGTACGTATTGGTGGTCTGGAACCACGGGGCCGGCTGGCGCGAGAACGTCGAGCAGCCTCTCTTCAAGGGGATCTCGTACGATGACACCGACGGCAGCCACCTGACGGTGCAGGACCTGGAGGAAGCCCTGGGAATTATCAGCTCTTCCCTGGGTGGACAGAAAGTCGATATTCTCGGGATGGACGCCTGCCTGATGCAGATGGTGGAAGTAAGCTACCAGTTCCGCAACTACGTCGATGTCTGTGTAGCCTCCGAGGAAACAGAGCCCTTCGACGGCTGGCCCTATGAGGATTTCCTGGGCCCCCTGGCCGCCGACCCGGACATGGATGCCCATGAACTCGGGCAGGTCATCGCCGAGACCTACGTGGAATCGTACAGCGGCGGTTCCCAGGGCAACAAAGCCTCCACCCAGTCGGCTATCGACTGTTCCAAGCTGGACGCCCTGGTGGCGGCCATCGACGGTTTCGCCGGCTCATTGATCGACAACCTCCGCCAGGTGAATAAAATAGAGGCCTGTATCAACAGCACCCAGAAGTTCTACTACTCAGAGTACAAGGACCTGGGGCACTTCGCCAAGCTCATCGCCCAGAAGTTTCCCGGCAGCGACCTTTCCGCCGCAGTCCAGACGCTTCAGGCGGCGTACAATGACGCTATCATCGCCAACTGCACCGGCGGAAGCAGCTATAAGAACACCACCGGGCTTTCCATCTACATCCCCCGCAAAAACCAGTACCGGCCCGAGTATGCCGAGCTGGCGTTTTGCGGCGCCACCCGATGGGAAGACTTTCTGACCGCCATGTTCTACCCGCCGTTCCCGGTGCTGAAGATCAAGAGCATCCAGGTGGTTGACACCGACGGCGACGGTAAGGTCGCTCCCGGTGAAAGCATCTCGATTACGGTAAAGGTGGCCAATAACGGCGGTGTCACAGCCAACAACGCTGCTATCGAACTAACGTGCGGCGACAGCAACCTGGCCATCACCACCGCTTCGGTCCCCACCGGAACCATAGCGGGGCCCGGCACCGTCGAGGTAACCGGTCTGGCGGCGGAGGTATCATCTACCTGCCCGGTAAACCGGAGGATCGAGCTTACCGTGACAGCCAAAGACGCGGGTGAGGAAGCCGACAGCAGCATGAAAGCCGTCGTGGTCCGCAAACCCTTCGAGGTGACAACCAGTACACTGCTCATCGTGAAAGACATCACCAAGCCCGAGGCCGGGTACTTCACCCGGACCCTGGACGACCTGGCCATGAATTACGATGTGTGGGACGTGGAAGAGGAAGGCACCATCAAGGGCGCTATCCTCAGCCAGTACCTGGGTGGACTGGTCATCAGGTCGTGCCCGGACAATAACGCCGGAGGCCGCATTTACGAAGACGAGCAGAACGCCATGATCGACTTTCTGGAAAGCGGCGGCAAGCTGTTCATCTCCGGCCAGGATATCGGGTACGGTACCAAAAATACCGTATTTTACAAGGAATACCTCAGCGCCAAGTACGTTCAGGACAGCACCGGCATCCACTCGATAACCGGTGCCCAGGACTCCAACTTCAACGGGCTTTCCTTCGCCATCGCGGGCGGCGACGGTGCGGACAACCAACGCTGGCCGGACGAAATCGATCCTGTCGGAAACGCGGTCCCCATATTCTCCTATGTTGCCGGGACGAGGACCATCAGCTATCCGGCCACAGCGGAGAAACCCGACGCCGCAGAGGCCCGGGGGATCAGCAGCAGCGGAACCGCCGGTATCTTCCTCAACCAGGCCGGATACAAGGTCGTTTACCTGGCTTTCGGTCTCGAGGCGGTGGCGGATGAAATCTCCCGTCAGGACATACTCGGCACCGCGGCGCTCATGCTCTGCGGCTGCCTGCGCGACCAGATGGACGCACTGCGGGGTCTGGATATGGAATCATCCGACGTTGACGCTGTTTCCAGGATCGCACAGAGTATAGCCTCCGAAGTCATTTCCGATTTAGATCAGGGCAGCCTGGATAAACTCGATTCTTTCATCGAGTATGTCGAGATGCTGCCGGAACATGACGCCAGGGCTTTCAGATCGGCTCTGTGCTTTGTGAACGAGCGGGTTGTGGGTCAGGTGATGACCGGTGAAGTAATGAGCCTTGAGTTAAGCGAACGGGCGGTCAGGCTGAACAAACTCGGCCGGTAAAGCTTGTAGGGTGCACTTACAAAATTAACCTGCTTAAAAAGTTAACCGGGTGGTCGGATTTACCTGACTGCCCGGTTTTACATATGCATATAAATCTTTTGAAAAAAAGAAAAAAAATGTTCACCGTTCTGTAACATTCCAGGTGGAGCTGCCCTATACAGTGAATGAAGCGACATTAAAAAGGAGGGTTTTTTATGAAAATGAGAAGAGTTCTGACGTTAGTACTGGTTCTGGTAGTGGCTTTTTCGCTGGTTGGCTGCAAGGACAAACAGGCGCAAAATCCCGATACCGGCGGTCACATCGACAAGCAGAAAGAAGTCGAGATCCAGAAAAAATACGAGGGTGCCAAGGACCAGATCAAGGATACCACGGGTAAAATCGGCGACGTGGTAAAAGACGTGGGTGATATCATCGATTCAGGCCGGACCATAGTGGACGAGATCAACAAGATCGGTGACGTGGTCGACCCCAAGATGAACCCCAACTACGTGGCCCTGAAGACCCGCGAGATTGGGCGCGCCCTGGAAGAGTACCAGGAAGCCAAGCGGCGCTACGAAGACACCGGTTGGTACCGGCCGTTTGCACGCTCCAGCCGCAAGAAGGAGATGGAGCGGGCCAAGCAGGAGTACCTGGATAAAGTTGAAGCCTTCTCCCAGGCGAAAGTCGATTTCGATTACGATGTCTATCAGAACACCAGCGGATACATGATCTGGAGAAAGCCCGCCCGCAAGAACAAGTGGCAGAATTCACTCAGGAACCACAGTGAGTTTCTCCTGAACTGTGCTGATCATAAGCTGCGCAAAGCCCAGCAGGAGTATGACGACGCAAGCTGGATTTTCTTCTGGAACAAGCTGGGCAAGAAGAAAAAACTCGAGCAGGCCAAGGCCGATTACGATTCCACCCTGGAATATGTGGAACGCCTCTGGGCGGATGCCGGACTGTTGGCCGGTTCCGGTCTGAAGACGAGGGAAGTCATGCCCCCGTCAGAGGTGCAGCCTGGCGAAGATGTTCAGAAGATTGGTGTGGACACCGAGGGAGATATGTAGATCTCCATCCGCGAGACGAATCCTACAGGAAGGGGAGCCCCACGGCTCCCCTTCTTTTATTTCCTGGCATCCTTATAAAGAAATGCATTATTTTTCCGAAAAATTATGTAACATTCATAATCGTACGCGGCTATACACTATACGAAGCGACAATAAAAAAGGAGGAATTGTGATATGACGATGAGGAGAAGCTTGGTTCTGGCGCTGGTTCTGGTCATGTCTCTGAGTTTTGCAGGGCCCAGTGTGGCGGACACCATGGAAGATATCAGGGACACTACCTCGAAGATCGGGGACGTGCTCAAGGACGTCGGTGACATTTTCGATGCCGGCAGGACCATTTACGACGAAGTCAACAAGATAGGGTCCGTGGCCGACCCCAAGATGAATCCCAACTACGTAATGCTCAAGCGGCGCGAAATCCAGCGTGCCCTGGAAAATTACCAGGAAGCCAAGCGGCGTTACAACGATACCGGCTGGTACCGGCCGTTTGCCCGCAAAAGCCGCAAGAAAGAAATGAAGCGCGCTCTGGAGGAATATCTGGACAAGGTAGAATCCTTTTCACAGGCCCAGGTCAATTTCAAGTACGATGTCTACCGCAACTCCGATGGTGTCATGATCTGGAGAAAGCCGGCCCGCAAGGAGTCCTGGCAAAACTCCCTCCGCAGCCACAGCGAATTCCTCCTCAATCGTTCCGACAGCGAGGTCAAGCGGACCAAAAAGGAATACGACGATGCATGGTGGATATTCTTCTGGAACAAAGCAGCGAAGAAGAAAGCTTACGAGCAGGCAAAGGACAACTATGACATGACCCGCGAAGAGGTAGAGCGGATGTGGATGGAAGCTGGTCTCATGTCCGACAGCGGATGGTTCAGCTCAACGACCACACTTCCGGCGGAATCCGAAGGCGGTGCCGAGCGTATTGGCCGTGACGGCCGCGGCGACATGTAGTTTATTGTAACGAAGAAAAAAAGAGGTGCTCTTCGAGAGCACCTCTTTTTTTTTTCGGGGTTATTGGATTCCTCTTGTTTTCTATGATATATATTGCACATGCTTGAGTTATGGAGGACGAGAGAATGAAGATAAGCACATCGTTGGTTGCCTTTTCCGTAAACCGTCCCCGGGCCGTGACCTGGCTTATGTTAGTAGCTACAATTTTTCTCGCGCTGACCGCAGCCCTTCCCACCTTGTGGCCCTCGACATTCAGCTTCCTCAACCCGTTGAAGGTCGATACGGATCCTGAGAACATGCTCCCGCCCCAGGAACCGGTCAGGGTCTTTCACACCGGCATGAAACGCGAGATGGCACTGTACGACATGGTGGTGCTGGGCGTGGTGAACGAAGTGCACCCGGACGGGGTTTTCAATCCCGAGTCACTGAAGAAGATCTTCGAACTCACCCAATTTGCCAAAACACTCCGCTGGAAAGACGAACACGAACCGGGTAAACACGCGGGAGTACCCGCTCACGCGGGAGCACCCGCCTATGCGGGAGTTATCGAGGTGGACCTGATTGCGCCGTCCACAGTGGATAACATCGAGCAGGGCGAGGTGGGTACTGTCAAATTCGAGTGGCTCATGGAGGCCCCCCCGTCCACGAAGGAAGAGTGCCTGGCCATCCGCGATAAAGCCATGCGGATACCCTTCTTGAAAGGTACACTGGTCTCGGAGAACGGAAAAGCTCTCTGCCTGTACCTTCCACTGACATCGAAGCACCTGAGCTACAAGGTGTACAGCGCGCTGAACGCAAAAATCTCGACGTTCTCCGGTGACGACCGATTTTACATTACCGGATTACCGGTGGCCGAAGACACCTTCGGAGTGGAAATGTTCAAACAGATGATGATTACTGCTCCAGCTGCCATGCTCATCATCTTCCTCCTCATGTGGTACTTTTTCCACAAACTGGTGCTGATAATTTCTCCCATGATCGTGGCGGTGGTATCCACCATCTGCACCATGGGGCTTCTGGTCGCCACCGGCAATACCGTGCACATCATGAGCTCAATGATTCCCATATTCATTATTCCCATTGCCGTTCTGGACGCCATTCACATCCTGTCGGAGTTCTTCGACCGTTACCAGCAAACCAGGGACCGCAAAAAGACGATCACCGGAGTGATGGAAACATTGTTTACCCCCATGCTGTACACGTCTTTGACCACCATGGTCGGGTTTGCCTCGCTGGCCCTGACTCCCATTCCCCCGGTGCAGGTTTTCGGCCTGTTCGTGGGATTCGGTGTTATGGTAGCCTGGTTCTTGACGGTGACCTTCGTACCCGCTTACGTTATGTTTATCAGTGAAACAACTCTGGAAAATTTCGGGGCGGTCTATGATACCGGTGAGCAAGAAGAAACAGGTAGTGAATCCAGGGCCTCGTTGATCTCCCGGTTGCTGGCGCTGTGCGGCCGTCTCACCTTTCACCACGCCCGGACCGTACTGGTAATCATGCTCATTCTCTCCGCTGTGGCTATGTACGGCATCAGCCGAATCAATATCAATGACAACCCCATCAAGTGGTTTGTGCCCAACCACCCCATCCGGGAAGCGGACACCGTCCTGAACCGCCACTTCGGCGGTACCTACATGGGATATCTGACCTTGACTGCCGCTGGCAGCGAAACCTCGCTGGCCGACTACGTTGAAGCGTTTGGAGACAGACTTGACGTGCAGCAGGCTGGACTGGCTAATGAGGATCCCGAGTTGGGCAATTCGGCGAAAGCGGTTTTTGCCTCGGTTGTGAACGAAGCGGAGAGACTCGTACCCATCACCGGTTCGAAAAAGGCTCTGCTGAAGCAGTTGACGATATTTGGCGAGGATCGGCTTGACAACTCCTCCGACGAAGAGTACGACGCCTGGGATGAAGCTCTTTTATTCATCGACAGGGAGCGCCAGCGGGACCAGGTGTTCAAACAGCCCGCCAATCTTGAATTCATCGCGGGACTGCAGCGGTATTTGCTTGAGACCGGTACCGTCGGCAAGTCAAACTCGCTGTCGGATATAGTCAAGACAGTTTACAGGGAGCTGATTTCGGGGGACGACAAGGATTTCCGGATTCCCGACTCGGCGCCGGCCGTGGCTCAGTGCCTGATTACCTACCAGAACAGCCACCGGCCGCAGGACCTCTGGCATTTTGTCACCCCCGATTACCGTAAAACCGTCCTGTGGGTTCAGCTCAAAAGCGGAGATAATAAGGACATGATCAAGGTAGTCGAGTCGGTGGACCGGTACATGGCAGCGTACGCTGAAAAAGCCGGAAAGGATGAAGGCCTGCCCGCGATGTCGCACCAGTGGTTCGGGCTGACCTATATAAACGTGGTGTGGCAGAAGAAAATGGTCTCCGGTATGCTCCAGGCATTCATGGGAAGCTTCTTGTGTGTGTTCCTGATGATGACCCTGCTGTACAAGTCGGCCGCCTGGGGATTCCTGTGCATGATTCCGCTGACGGTGACCATCGGGCTTATTTATGGCATCATCGGACTCGTCGGGAAAGATTATGACATGCCTATCGCCGTGCTCTCTTCTTTGAGCCTGGGTCTGGCTGTCGACTACGCGATCCATTTTCTCTCACGCAGTCGGGAGCTGTACCAGGATTTCAAGAGCTGGGAGGACACGGTGGAGCCCATGTTTGGAGAACCGGCCCGGGCCATTGCCCGTAACGTTATCGTGGTCGGCGTCGGATTCCTGCCGCTTCTGCTGGCCACCCTGGTTCCCTACCAGACAGTGGGACTGTTCATCGCCGCCATCCTGGTCATAGCCGGGGTGGGGACCCTGCTCATTCAGCCGGCGTTGATTACGGTAATGGAAAAAATACTTTTCCCCAGAACAAAGGTGTGCTGTTTCCTCTGCGGGTGTGCTACGTGTATTATAACCATTGCCGCTGCTGTGGCGCTGGCGGCAATCAACATACATCAATTCTACGAAGTGAGCTGGACAAAGCTCTCATGGTTCAGTATTCTGGCGGTGATTATCTTGGGCAGCCTGTGCTATTTCAGCGCTAATCGAGAAAAGTGTAAAACGGAAATAATGATACAGGCAGGGGAGGAATGACAAACATGAAACGGATTGTGTTTCTGGTCGTTTTAGTCACGTTTATATCTGCCTCAGCGATGATGCCTGGATTTATCCGGGCCCAGGATTCGGACGACAACAGTGGTTCGCAGACAAAGGAGGTTACTTCCGCTGAAACCGATAATAAGTCATTGGTAGATGAGATTATTATCAAATCAAACCACGCTGCTTACTACCAGGGGAAAGACGGCAGCGCCCGGGTGGCCATGACCATAACCGACAGCCAGGGACGAGCCAGGCACCGCGAGTTCACTATTTTGCGCCGGGATGATGAATCGGCCGGGGACGACAAGGACCAGAAATACTATGTCTTCTTCCACCGGCCCGCCGACGTCAACAAGATGGTCTTCCTGGTCTGGAAGCGTGTGGAAGGAGATGATGACCGGTGGCTCTATCTGCCGGCCCTCGACCTTGTAAAACGTATTGCTTCAACAGAGAAGCGCACCAGTTTCGTGGGTTCTGATTTTTTCTACGAGGACGTTTCCGGACGAAACCTCGCCGCTGATTCCCACGAACTGGTCGAGACCTCGAAGAACTACTACGTGCTGAAAAATGTCCCGAAAGATCCCGGTTCGGTGGAATTTTCCTATTACATGATGTGGATTCACCGCCAGACATATCTGGCTGTCAAGGTGGAGTACTATGACAAAAACGGAGAGAAATACCGGGAATACGAAGCACTTAAGGTGGATACGGTACAGGGGTATCCGACGGTTTCCTCCAGCCGGATGAAAGACTTCAAAAGCGGCAGCACGGTCATCGAATACAGTAACATCAAGTACGACATTGATATACAGGACAAGTACTTTACCGAGCGGTATTTGCGCCGAGCGCCCCGCAAGTATCTGAGATAACTAATCCGGAAAATACAGTTGGTTTTGCCACGAGGTGCAGTAAAAAGATGCTGCATTTCCTGGATTTAAGGAAGGTGGCCAGAGGTGAAGAACGCAGGAGTGTGCCTGGTTCTGGTGTTTTTCCTGTCCTGTCTGATACTCCCGGCAGCTGTAGCCCTAGACGAACCGGCTTTGCCTGCCGGTCTTGGTGATATCGATTCCACCGCTTCCGATGAGCCTACTCTACCGGATGGACTTGGTATTTCTGATGCTGAACCAGCTTTCGAACCATCACTGCCGGCAGGTCTTTTTGGCGAACCAGGGAAGGGAGCTACAGTAACTGACTCGACATCGTCGAAGGACACTCCAGCGCCTTCACTCCTGGCAAACCTGCACGGATTCTGGGAACTGAGAAGCGGAATACGTTTACTGGACGATCCCTATGAGGATAAAACCTCCATTCTGGAAGTGCGGCTCCAGGTGGAATACGAACGGGAAATGGGAGACGTCCAGTTCAGCCTGACGGGTGATCTTCTCTATGATGATGTCCTGGCCGATGACGAGTTACGCCTGGAGGAGGGCAGGGGATGGGCCGATCTCCGGGTGGCCAGTTTCTCGTTCAGTCCCGCTGATGATATGGACGTGAAATTCGGACGCCAGGTACTGACCTGGGGTACGGGGGACATGCTGTTCATCAATGATCTTTTCCCTAAGGACTGGAACTCCTTCTTTACGGGGCGCGACGACGAGTACTTGAAGGCGCCCTCCGATGCAGTCAAGATTTCTGTCTACCGCGAAGCGGGCAACCTGGATGTTGTATTCACGCCGCGGTTTGACAGCGACCGTTTTATTGACGGATCGAGAATTTCCTATTGGAACGGCACTTTGGGGCGGCGGTCGGGGACTGACGTCCCGGTGCGTACCATAAAACCGGACCGATGGGGTGACGATCACGAAATTGCTCTTCGCCTGTACAGAAACTTCACCGGGGCAGAGTGGGCCCTGTACGGGTACCGCGGTTACTGGAAAAGCCCCGGGGGTCAGGACGCGGCTTCCGGCAAAGTGATCTTCCCCGATTTGACTGTGTATGGGGTCAGTTACCGTGGTAATCTGGGCAAAGGGATCGGGAATCTGGAAGCTGGCTACTATGACTCCCCGGCCGACCAGGGCGGCGATAAACCCATGGTAAAGAACAGCGAATTCAGGTTTCTGATGGGGTATGAGCAGGAACTGGCCAGGAATTTCACCGGGGCGTTTCAGTATTACCTCGAATACATGATGGATTACGGCGAATACCTGGGTTCACTCCCAGCCGGCGCTCGCGCTGCGCATGAATACCGTCATGTTCTCACCGCCCGTCTCACCAGGCTCATGTGGGATCAGAATATGACATTGTCCCTGTTTACGTACTTTTCTCCCACAGAAAGCGATGTGTACTTGCGCCCGAAAGCTCATTACAAGCTGGATGACCACCGTGCCCTGGAAATGGGCGGGAATATATTCGCCGGGGATTACGATCACACCTTCTTCGGGCAGTTTCACCAGAACAGCAACGTTTACCTGGCGTACCGCTACAGCTATTAATACAGTTTGCTTCGTTCAGGTTACCGTCCATACCTTGGGCGTGATCATGATGAGGTTAAGCAGGCTAGGATGCAGAACCGTCGACAAAACCGGTCGTTTCACGCCAATTCACGTTGTAGACCTGGCGGATACCGGAAGTAGTTTCAACAGTTTTTCCTTCGAGTTTCTCGGCCTTCACCCGGCCGCCCAACTGCTCAAGAGCCTTTTCATCGAGAAGAATATGGTCCATCTTGGCGATGTCCTCGAGCTGCTCACACACGGAGGTTGCTTCTCCGAAACTTGTATATTCCATCCGCCGGCGGGAACCTATATTTCCTACCAGCGCCTGACCGGTTCCAATGGCCACCTTGAGACCCATGGGGGCAAACCGCGCATCCCGAGCAATCCACTCTTCTTTGAATGACTGAAACATTCTTAGCATGGTAATTGCCGACCGGACGGCCCGTTCGGCGTGATCGGGGAAGAAAACCGGTGCGCCGAAGATGGCAAAAACAGC
Organism: uncultured bacterium; assembly: GCA_964432985.1. Classification (GTDB taxonomy): domain Bacteria; phylum Muiribacteriota; class CAYSPT01; order CAYSPT01; family CAYSPT01; genus CAYSPT01. Next base: position 17,582 of record CAYSPT010000007.1, on the reverse strand, counting down.
GTCTCCAATGAATTTATCAATGGTGCCCTTCTCAGAAAAAACGACATCGGTCATCATGTTGAAGTATTCATTCAACATGGTAACGATGGTCTCGGCTTCAATGTTTTCCGAAATGGGAGTGAAGTTGCTTACATCGCTCATGAGGATCGTAACCTCTTTGCGCCGGCACTCCAGCAGATCGCTCGAGTTGACCACCTGAGCCACCACCGAGGGAGCCACGTACTGCTTGAATCGGTCCTCGATCTGCACTTTTTCCCGTTCTTTTGTCATCATTTCCACAACCTTGTAATGGTTGCTGATAGCTTTGGACACCGTATCGGCGATGGAAACCATGAGATCCCGGTTGCGGTTAGTAAATCCTTTGCCCTGCTGTTTTCCGGAAACGGAAATTACTCCCAGCACGGCGAGTTCTCCCCGCAGGGGTACGGCGATGAGATCACCGCAGAGATAGGGCTCAAGATTGAGTTTTTTGAAATCGGGCTTGCCATCCAGGTCGTTTACCAGTATTGGCTTTTTGAACCTGGAAACCATGCCGGAAATGCTTTTACCGGGAGCCAGGCGCAGAGAGCCGATCAAACTGGGCTTCACACCGTGCCCGGCGGTTAAAACAAGGTTCTTGCTCTCCGGGTCGGTAAGAAGAATGGAGCACCGGTCAACTTTCAGGGCACGGGCGGTACGTTCGGCAACCTGTGCCAGTACCTTGTCCTGGTCAATGAACTTGATGGTTGCTTCGTTGATATCAAACAGTGCGTTTAATTCGGCTATCTTCTCCCCGAGATTCTGGTTGACTGATCGGATATCGTCAATTACAAGCATGTTTTCAAGGGTGATGGCAACCTGGGCGGACAGTATTTCAAAAAGAGCCAGGTCATAGGCATTATAGTTATTTTTGTAGTATGGACTTTCCATACAGAGCACACCGTGTGTCCGGGATCCGGCGACCAAAGGCGCACCCATGAAACACATCCTGTCTTCCCTGATTGATCCGAACGACTTGTATCGTGGATCCTTCATTACATCATTCAAAATAAGGGTCTTGCGGTTTGCGGCACACCACCCGGCCAGTCCTTCCCCCGACCGAAAGCGGAGCAGGGGCTGAATTTGCTGGTTGAGCCCGATCCCTTGAGCCGGCTCGAAACAACCGCTTTGGGAATTGTGTAGAAGCACCACTGCCTTGGAGCAGCCAAAGATACCCTGGATGGAACTCAACACTTTGCCAAGCATGGTCGGAAGCTGTTGCGTCGAGCCCATGCTTTCAATGAATTCTCGAAGCACGTTGAAGCTGGAAGCCAGCTTGTAGAGGCTCTTCTGGAGTGAAAGTATCCTGGTGTGCCCTCCCCGGGCGATGTAAAATTTCCTCTGAAGGACATTCTCCAGGCGCAGCCTCCGCGTCTGTTCCACAGCTTTATTGAGAATCAAAGCGACCTGGACCGGGCACGAACCGTGGGCAATGATATGAAAGGCCATGTCTCCGAGTTTCTCCCTGAGTAGATTCAGGCTGTTCTGGTCCGCTAGGAGCACCGTCTGCATGAAGGGGGCGATATGGTTTAACTGGGCCACGACATCAATGTGCTGGCGCATTTGCTTGTTGGCGGAGGCAAAAAAGATCGCATCGTAAATGTCCGAGCATGCCTTGGCGAGGACCTCGGAGGAGTTTAGGCAGGTGGAAAGATCGAAGGGGATCTTGGAAGTCACCAGAATTTCCTTGATGGAATCTGTCTGTTCATTGCTGAGATTGACCACGAGTATCTTGCTCTTCTGAGGATTTCCCCCCGGCAGACACCGTCCGTCTACAATTTTCGCAGTCATGCTTCTGACTCCTTTGACAGGTATTCTTCAAGGGTGAATACAGGAACCGGTTCCGCTTTTCCCTTGAGAGTCAACGGTGCCAGAGCTTTCATCGGGAAAAGATGTTCAACTTCCCGGGCAGTCTGCGTTCCGATGTAAAACTGCCAGGGACCGGCGGCGGATTTAAAACGAGCGCAGGTGTTGACGGTGTCACCTATTACAGTGTACTCGAGCCGGCGGGCGGATCCGATATTCCCCGCTATTGCTTCGCCGCTGTTGACCGCCATACGGCACGACAGCGAGCTGAGCTCCGGTTTCCATTCCTTCCAGTTCTTCACCAGTTCCCTGGTTCCCTGCATGATCTTCATTGCCGCCCGCACCGCCTGCTCGGAATCGTTTCCCGAGCTCAGCGGCGCACCGAACACGGCCATGACTACTTCAGCAATAAACTTGTCCACAGTCCCTCCATGCTCGAACACGATGTCCGTTACCAGGCTGAAGAAGTCCTCGAGAACGGTAACCACCACCTCGGGCTCAAAATTGGAGTAAAAATGGTGAAAATCGTGCAGGCCGCACATGAAAACGGCAACCGGCTTACGGCTGCCGTGAAGTCCTAATTCCACCTGGGAATCGAGCACTTTATTCACCACATCTGGTGACACATATTGCTGAAAGCTTTCCTGTATACGAGCTTTTTCCGACTCTTTCGCCACGATGTTCTGCACGAGTTCGATACCTTCGGCGTGGGTGGAAACTTTTTGAGACACTGTTTGGAGCAGCCGGTACTCATCATCAGTGAAAGGTTTAGCGCCGAGGTTCCGGCAGGAGCAAATGAGAGCGAAATTGGTGTCCTTCCCTTTAACCGGCATTGCAATCCCGGGGCCATTCGGGAATGTTCCGCCCAGGTCCAGCGATTTGGAACGTACAGGTTGCTCCTCCTTCCATATAGCTCCAACCCGGCTTCTCTCGATGGGTATCGATGAAATCAGCCCGATTTGTGATCCGGCAGTAGCCATGTTAATGAGATCACATCCGGCATCATCAGGCGTAAAAATCGTTACCAGATCAGAGTTGAGAACATCTTTGATATGGCGGGCAATACTCGAATACAGCCCAAAAACATTATCCCCCTGCTCCCTGAGCATTTTTTCTATTTCATAAAGAGCCTGCATGTCTTTTTCTCTTTTCTTCAGCTTGTCGGTGGCCTTTTGAATCTTTTCATAAATGCTCGAGTCTTCAAGAGCAATAGCAACCTGGGAACCCATCATGAGAATGATGTTTAGTTCTGATTCCGTAAATGGGAGACCATCCTTCTGTCGCCGCACGCACAAGACTCCCATTTTCTGAGCGGCCGTACCAAGAGGGATGAACACTGTCGGCGGTCTTGTGTTTCTTGCTTTCCCAGGAGTTTCTTCCTGCAGCGGCGCATGGACGATGAACTTGCCCGAAGTGAGTGCGCTTCCCGCCTGGTTCAATTCCTCTGATGACGGTTTGGGACCATAGGCCCCCAGAAGATTGTTCTGTTTGCTCGAGTACAGAAGCAGTGAGATGTTCTCGCACTGCAGCTGGTTTTGCATCAATGCCCCCACTCTGGCAATAAGCTGCTTCAAAGGAACGGTGGATAGCAGACAGGACATGAGCTGGCTGATCATCTGAAACTTCTTGGTGTAGTAATCGAGCTGGGCTTCCACTTTACCCATCTCTCCCAGAGATTTCGTAAACGTCTTCAGATTGCTTTTTAAATACCCGAGAGATTCATCTAAAAGCCGCGTGCGAACGGTATTCTGAATGGATTTGAGAAGAAGTCCCGGGTCCACCGGCTTGAGTATAAGCTGGTTGATGATACCTAATTCCTGGATCTCCGGGACGGCGTCTCGCTCGACCACGGCCACACAGAGCGATTTGGGGTAAATTTCAAAGATCTGCATAGCGGCTTCATAGAGTCTGTCTGACGTACCGCTCATTGCCAGCAGAAAAACCCATGGCTCCTGAACCGGATCGATGTCGATGATATTAAACTTGTTGAACGAGTTGATTTCAAGTCTGTTTTTGGCCAGCCGGTAGAAATCGGGAGGGATGACTCGCGCTTCATCAATTATAAGGATCTCCTGCATCCCAATAAACCCCCTCTTCCCCCATGATTACTCATTATAATCAATTATCAAGGCAAATTACAAACAAATACTTCATCTCTTTTAAGGAGTTTTATGAAGGGACCTGAGGGATTCATGAATAAACCTTATGAAGCTGTGTTGCTAGAAGCTGTATCCTACGTTGATATAGCCGGAGGGATTATTGTCGGTGCTGCTACTGGTGACTGTCAGCTCCATGGGGCCGATGACGCTGTAGTAACCCAGGGTCAGGCCGTAGCCGTAGAAGAGGTCATTGTGGTTGAACACGTCATCCCGTTGTTCGGCCACTTTACCGGCATTACTCCGGAAAATCAGAAAGGTATCGGTTTTGAATTCATACTGCAGTCCGGCCTGGAGACCCTGAGCGTTTTTACCCGCAATCTGCATGTAATCGTACCCGACGAAGGGAAAATCACGCTTGATGTGCTCATCCAGACCGCCAAAGTAGAACAGGTACTCCTCGGGTACCTCGTCACCTTCTATCGAGCCCAAAAAGTAGTGTCCCAGGAAGGTGGTCTTGTCTGAAAGGGGAATTGATTTTTTGTACGACACGAATACCCGCTCGAAAGTGGGGCGCTTGTTTCGATCGTTGGCAGTCAGCCAGTCGGTAGTAGCTTTGATCTCCGAGTAGAAGCGGCCGCCCTTCCGAGGATAAACCGCCCTGTCCTGCGTGTCGACCTTGATGTATCCCAGGAAATTCAGGTACTCATCGTCCCGTTTGGTGATGAGATCGGACGATATGATCGGCTTAATGGTGTCGAACTCCTTCTGTATCCCCCCTCCCAGGACGATGGCGTTGGAAAAAATGGTCTGCAGGACGATGTTCCCGGCCAATCCCCGGTGTTCGTAATGAGCGTTGCGCTTATTGTTGCGATAGGTGAAGATATTGTACCGGTGGCCCTCAAGATTGATCCCGCAGCCTATGCCCGGCCGCCAACCGGTGTGCACGAAAAAGGAGCCCTTCAGGAGGACATTTTGTCCCAGTCTGGCATCCAGCGACAACCGGGAGCCCTGAATCACGGGATTTCTGAACGTGTTGTTGAGCAGAAAGGCCGCTTTCATGTCGCTGTCGTACCGGACGCCGAAGTTAAAAAAGTGGGTATTCTGCTCGATGACCCGGATTGTCAGTCGGAAACCGTCCTCCAAAGGATCGAGCCGGTAGGTGAGACGCTCGAAAAACTGTGTACCGTAGGCTCTGTCGACCGCCTTCTGGATTTGCTTAACAGAGCGTTCCGACGGTACCCGTATTCTCAGTTTAGCCTTCAGGACGTGCTCGGAGACCTTCTTGAGGCCTTTGAAAACCAGTTGGCGAATGGGTATTTTTTTGTTGAAATCGGGGGGATCGAGGGGAGTTACCTGCCGCCTGGGGGGGAAATAGCTTAACATTCCGGTTATCCTCTTGATTTCCTGCATTTTCTCCCGGGCAGCCTGCTCGCCTCGCTCCACCATGCCGGCCATTGAATCAAATGAAAACGTGTCGCTCCCTCCAATGTCCGGTGTGATCAGCACATCGCACATTTTACGCTGATTGCGGGTGGATTCGTCTTTCATGAAGCTTATGCACTGGTCGACGATCTTGTCCACCGAGGCAAGCTGGTCTTTGCTGTACAGATTAGAACCCACATCGACACCGATTACGATGTCTGCTCCCATGTTCTGTACGTCCGACACCGGAAAATTCCTGACGATGCCGCCGTCCAGCAGCAAGTGTCCATTGATTTCCACTGGGTTGAATACAAAGGGGATGGACATGCTGGCCCGTAGAGCTTCGGGAAGAAATCCGTGATCCATGACGACCGGCTTGCCGGTTTCGATATCTGTGGCCATACAGAGAAAAGGAATAGGTAATTTTGTGAAATCGCGGACATGGTGAAACGGCACGGTCAGACGGGTCAGCATCAGAGTTATCTTCTGGCCGGCCACCAGGCCCTTGGGAAGGGAAATCCGCCCTTTACTCAGAGGGAAGCGCCCGATATATTTACCGTCCTGCTCCTTTTCGGCCATGGACAGGTCCCGCCGTTCTACCGGGTCGAGCAGCATGGTTCCCCAATCCTGCTCAAGAAGTATATCTTCGAGCGTCTCGGCCTTGTACCCCAAAGCGTACAATCCACCTATGATCGCACCAATGCTCGTTCCCCCAATGTAGTCCACTCGGATTCCTGCTTCTTCCAGGACTTTCAGTACACCGATATGTGCGAGACCTTTGGCTCCACCACCGCTCAAAACCAGTCCCACAGAGGGCCGGCTGCCCGAAACTCTTGCCGGTAAAGCGGTGAGAGAAGAGGGGAACCAGGCAATGATGGCCGGAAAAAGCAGTATTGTCAGAACAGCTTTTCTATTAAACATTAGGGCAATCCCATCCCAAATAGGTTTTCCCCTAATATCGGTGACAAGTTATGGTATCCTCAGTAAAAAACATACACGTTTAATTGAATTTTGCAGGTTTTAGAGAGGAAGTTGCCTCGTGAGTGATTTGAAACAGCGTATCCTTGAAATAATACGCAAACCGCATCTGGCCTGTTTCGCCACCGTCACTGAAGACGGAAAGCCCTGGGTCCGCTATGTCTCGGCAGTTGGGAACGAGGACCTCACAGTCAAGTTTTCCACCTTCGTCAATTCCAGGAAAGTTTTACAGATCAAGGATAATCCCGAAGTTCATCTGACCTGCGGGTGCACCAGCCTGGAGAGTTCTGATTGTTACCTGCAAATACAGGGCACTGCCACGTTTACCACTGATTACCATGAGAGGCATAGTTTCTGGAACGAGCATCTGAAAGGTTATTTCAGCGGTCCCGATGACCCAAACTATGGGATACTCGTAGTCACCCCATACCGGGTGGAGTTGTGGGGCGCGGGTCCGGAACCACTGGTCTGGGAATCGCCCGCCGGCTGATTATCCCACCTGGTTAATAATTCTCCAGCGGATTATACGCCAATAGAGAGCAGGACCGGATGTGGATCCGGTCCTGCTTTGAAGTTAGAATGACTATACTACGCCAAATCAAGCTACCTTTTTGGGTCTTCCAGGTCTCAACTCACTTCTGCGGCGGGGAAATGGTGATTTCCTTTCATTTTCCATGTTCTCCACGGCCCGCATGAGGGCCTGCTCGGCCAGTGAGGCAACCGTGAGTCCGGGAGTCCAATATACTGCATTTTTGACCCGTTCAATAAGCGCCACCGGTATATAGATGGTCGCTCGGACCTTTGCCTGCTTGGGAAGTGCTGCTTTAGACCTCCGTGCCATACGTCACATCCTCTCCCTGTGTCACACAGTTTAATGTAAAAAAAAAGGTTATTTTGCTCATTTGCTTCATAGTACCAAACGCCAAAAGTGAATGATCAAGTTCCTCAGTTGAAAAATTATTTTTTGTGTGCTTTCCTTAAAAACGTTGTAGAATCAGAAGTGAATCATCTGGCAACTTAAAGGAACTAATTGCCTGTAAAAGAGGTTACTATCCATGGGAATGACGATGAATAAAAAACATAGGCGCACGCACCTGGTTGTGACAGTAACAGCGATTCTGGCTCTAGGGATGTTGTTTAGTGCGGGAGGACCAATAATGACAGTGGGAAAAGAAGGGCATGACCAAAACCGTCTTCAGCATGAGACGAGCCCCTATCTGCTTCAGCACGCTGATAACCCGGTGAACTGGTATCCCTGGGGGAAAGAAGCGTTTGAAACTGCCAGAACACTGGACAGACCCATTTTCCTTTCTATTGGTTATTCTACCTGCCACTGGTGCCACGTCATGGAAAAGGAATCCTTCGAAGACCCCTTAGTAGCGGAACTGATGAATAACGTGTTCGTGTGTGTGAAAGTCGACCGTGAAGAGCGTCCCGATGTGGACAATGTGTACATGACGGTCTGCCAGATGATGACCCAGAGCGGCGGGTGGCCACTGACTATTATCATGACACCTGATAAACGGCCGTTTTATGCGGCCACTTATATTCCTAAAATGAGCCGCCAGGGAAGGACTGGCCTGATGGATTTGATTCCGCGGATCAGAGAGTTTTGGCTTTCAAATAGAATAGAAATCACTAAATCCGCTGAACAGATTACCCACGTACTTAAGCAGGTGTCGGTTATCGAGCCCGGGCTGGAGCTGGAAGCCGATATGCTCGATAAAGCTTGTTCACAACTCGCCAGCCGTTTTGACAAGACAAACGGCGGGTTCGGGTGGGCTCCGAAGTTCCCCTCCACTCACAGTATTCTCTTTCTGCTCCGCTATTGGAAACGCACGGGCAACACCGAAGCGCTGAGCATGGCCGAGCAAACATTGAAAGCCATGCGCCGGGGTGGAATGTACGATCATGTCGGGTACGGATTTCACCGCTACTCGACAGACATACAGTGGCTGATACCGCATTTCGAAAAGATGCTTTACGACCAGTCACTGCTGGCCATGGCGTATACCGAGGCGTTTCAGGCTACCGGTAAGGAAGAGTATTCAGCCACCGCCCGTGACATCTTCACCTATGTCCTCAGGGACATGCGTTCACCTCAAGGCGCGTTCTATTCTGCGGAGGATGCGGACAGTGAAGGTGTTGAAGGTAAGTTCTATCTCTGGAGTGCCAATGAGATTGAATCGGTACTCGGCAAAGATGACAGCAGCTTTTTCAATGAGATTTTCAATATCAAAACGATCGGCAACTACCACGATGAAGCCACCTCAGAGAACGATGGGGCAACCTCTTTGAACGATGGGGCAACCTCTTTTAACACCGGCCTTAATATTATCCATCTGACCGATTCTCTGGGGGAGTGTGCCGTGAAACTGGATCTTCCCGAAGAGGAGGTCACCTCACTGACGGACCGCTCGCTCAAAGCACTTTTCGCTGTGAGGGAAAAGAGGGTAAAGCCGTTGAGAGATGACAAAATCCTTACCGACTGGAACGGATTGATGATCGCCGCCCTGGCAAAAGGCGCGCGGATTCTCGAAGAGCCCGCTTATGCGACGGCCGCACAACAGGCTGTGGATCACATCCTGACTGCCAGGCTGGGAGAAGATGACCTTCTTACTCATCATGCGGGCGGCGGAAAAAACGACCGGTTTTCTCTCGCCAACGATTACGTATTTTTGATCTGGGGCCTGCTTGAACTGTACGAATCGACTTTTTCTCCACGTTACCTGAAGACCGCAGTCAGACTTAATAATGCCCTCCTGGACCGGTTCTGGGATGATGATAACGGAGGTTTGTTCATGACCCCCGATAATGGCGAGGAGCTTCTTGCCCGCCGCAAGGAACTGCAGGACGGTTCAATTCCCGCGGGTGGTTCCGTGGCCATGTTGAATTTTCTGCGTCTTGCCCGCATTCTGGGAAGCGAGGAGTTGGAAGAAAAGGCCATTCAAATCGGCAGAGTGGTTCAAGAACCAGTTTCGCAGGTAGCGGCCGCTCACACCATGATGATGACATCACTGGATTTTGCTGAGGGTCCGGTGTGTGAAATCGTAGTGTGCGGCGATCCGGAAGCGGACGACACCAATAACATGCTTTCAATCATACGCAATGAATACATACCCGGTAAAGTCGTCATCCTGCGTCCGGCCGGGGAAGAAAAACCGGAAATCCTCGAAGTTTCCCCTCTCGCTGAGAACAAGACATGCATAAACGGTAAAGCCACTGCGTACATCTGCGTTGGCCAGGCTTGCCGTGAGCCGGTCACCGATCCCGACATGCTACGCACGATCCTTCAGAAAATCACCGGGAAAAAATAGATCGTCTGTGATAGTATTAAACCGGGTTAACCCGAGTAATCCAATCTGATGGTTGAGGGTCTCATGGTACACGATTTCTCCGTCAGTTCGAGCAGTGAACAGGATCGTTCCAGGGCTGTGCTGAAGGTCACCTGGATCGGTTTGCTGCTCAATCTCCTCCTGTCACTGGTAAAATTCTTCGCCGGTACGGTCGGTAGAAGCCAGGCCGTAGTAGCTGATGCCGTGCACAGTCTCTCGGACTGCACCACCGATATCGTCATCCTTATCGGCGTACGATACTGGTCGAAACCTCCCGACAGCGACCACCCGTACGGGCATCACCGGATAGAAACGGTGATAACCATCATTATTGCCGTCATGCTTGCCCTGGTGGCAGCCGGGCTGGCCTATAACGCTTTGACTACCATGCAGCAGCGCCATCTTGGCCATCCAGGATATGTTGCCCTGGCGGCCGCACTGTTGTCCATTGTGTGTAAGGAGACGCTTTACCGCTACACGAAGAACATTGCCCGTAAGATCGGGTCGATGGCGCTTCTGGCCAATGCCTGGCATCACCGGTCTGACAGTCTGAGTTCGGTTCCGGTTGCCCTGGCGGTGGCTGCAGCCACACTGCTTCCCGAGTGGGGAATACTCGATCACATCGGTGCGGTAATGGTATCACTGTTTATCCTCCGCGCAGCATGGAAAATTGGATGGCCAGCCATCATGCAGCTGGTCGATGTCAGCGCTCCCCCCGATGTGCGTAACCAGATAAGGGATATCGTGTTAAAAACGGTTGGAGTCAAAGAGGTCCACGCTATCCGTACACGGTATATGGGGACAGGGCTGCAGGTCGACCTCCACGTCCTGGTGGATGGAAGTATGACGGTCCTCGAGGGCCATGAAATTTCAAGAAAGGTCAAACATCACCTGTTTGCTGAAGGGCCGGGAGTGGTTGATGTTGTCATTCACCTTGAGCCGCTGGAGACCTGAAATATTGACGATGGGAGAATCACCTGTGGAGATGACATTGGAAGAGCTGGAACTTCTCAAGGTTTTGGCGCATATTATCGACCTGGAAGAAAACCAGAAACTGTATCACTCGTTGCGGGTGGCTGTTCTTTCAAAGAGGCTGTCGGAAAAACTGGGTGGAGCCAACTCGGGCGTTTTATTTACCGCCGGCTTGCTGCATGACATCGGAACCTTCGACCTGTCCAACCGTCTTATTCACCTGAAGGATCACATGGAAAACATCGCGGTTGCCGGCATCAGGGTCCACCCTCAGAAGGGAGCGGGAATCGTCGCGGCCCTACCGGGATTTATCCCGCAGGCCGAGATGATACTGGACCACCACGAGTGGATCAACGGGGCGGGCTATCCCCGCAAGCGCCGGGAAGACCAGCTTAGTCTCGGGAGCCGGATACTGAGGATTAGCGACAAGTTTGCTTTCATGGCCGATACCGATCCCGGTATTCAACCATCCACACTCCATGCTTCTCTTAAAAGCAGGATAAATCGTGAATTTACTGCGGATATGTATGACTGCCTGATGGACGAAATCACGGCTACTGATATCTGGATTATCATCTGTGACGAGCGGCGGATGGATGATGAAATAGACAGGATCATGGCAGAAATTCCGATCAGGGAGTATCCTGGAAACCAGGCGGTCAACGATCTTTTTCACATCCTGGGACGGGTTCTTGACGCCAAGCACTCATACACCGAGGGGCATTCCCGCCGGGTGGCTTATTTCAGTGTACTCATCGCCCTGGCCATGGGACTGCCCGAGGAAGACGTCCGGCGAGTGGAAATTGCCGGTTACCTGCATGATCTCGGAAAACTGGCCATATCAAACACCATTCTGGACAAGGATGGCCCCCTGACAGACGAAGAGTTCGAGATTATCAAGACGCATGCGGGGCTTACCCAGGACATTGTCCGGGGAATAGCAAGGCTGCACCAGTTGGAAGACGCGGTGGGGGCAGACCAGGAGCACTGGGACGGAAGTGGTTATCCACGGGGGCTCAAGGGAGAGGAAATACCACTGGAGGCCAGGATCGTTTTTGTGGCCGATGCGTTTGATGCCATGACCAGTCACCGAAGCTATCACCGGGCCATATCCTCGGAAGAGGCGGTAAAGGAGCTTAAGAGATGCGCCGGGCGGGACTTCGACCCGGCCATCGTTCGCGAAGCAGCCACAGTGTTCGACGGTTTTGCCAATCCTTCCATCGAGGCTGGCTATTATGAAGAAAAAGAAAAGGTATAGAAAGTAAGGTTACACTATGAAAATAAGGTTCTGGGGTGCACGGGGGTCAATTCCGGTTTCGGGGGAGGAATACCTCAAATATGGCGGTAACACGGCGTGCGTCGAGATCCGCAGCGAGGCGGGGGACATCATTATCGTGGATGCCGGGAGCGGAATGCGGCGTCTCGGAAACCGGCTGCTTAAAGAAAAGCAGTTTCACTATCACCTTCTCTTTACCCACGCCCACTGGGATCATCTCATCGGATTTCCGTTCTTCAAGCCCCTGTACCGGGACGAAACAGAAATAATGACTTACGGCTGCCCCTGCTGCCAGGCTTCGGTAAAGAAAATAGTGTACACGATCATGGAACCACCGAATTTCCCCGTTAAATTCGAGGATATCAAGGCCCGCTTCGAATTTCAGGAAGACTGCGCGCTCAATTTTCAGGTCGGCAGTGTCTTTATCGAATGCATTCAGCTGAGTCACCCCAACGGTGGTCTGGGATTCAGGTTCGAAGAGGACGGAAAGAGTTTCGTTTTCCTGACGGATAACGAACTGTCTTACCGGCACCCGGGAGGTTGTGAGCGCAAAGACTACCTTGATTTCGCGTTCGGAGCGGACCTGCTCGTGCACGACGCCGAGTTCACGGAAAAGGAGTACCGGTACACAAAAACCTGGGGGCACTCCACTTACAATGAGGCACTGGTATTTGCGCTGGAGGCCGGGGTGAAGTCCTTCGGGCTGTACCACCACAACCAGGAGAGGACGGACGAAGCTCTCGATCGTATCGTTGGAAAGTGCCGGCAGACAATCATGGAAAAAGGTTCTTCCATGGCGTGCTTTGCCGTGAGTGAAAATCCCAGGACCGAAATAGATCTCTAACCCGGAAAATTCGGTTGGTTTCCTGGCTGAAATAGACAGTCTACTGCTTTTTTCGGGTTAAGGATAAGCGTTAAAAATCGTCGGTTCTGTCGAGGATTATTGACTGCCGTGGCCGTTCAATCTGATCAAATGCGTCCAGAGGATCGAACACATCGTCCCTGGGCTGGTCATCCCCGATATTGATCTTGCCGAGGTCCTCCCAGTCGAAATCATCGAAGTCGATTTCACTCTCCAGGTTGGCGTATCCTCGTATCAGTCGGGCGGCGTCGCTGTCACCGTCCATGAACTCGCTGATTTGGCGGTACCGCTCAAGCCCTTTGTAGGTCGCATTGTATGATTCGCGGTATGCTGCGCCAACGGCGTTGGGATTGAAAAAGAAGGTAAAGGGCCTTTTGCACCATCCCTTGAAGACTCCGCCAAGACCGGCGCCCAACGAAACGCGGTGTATCTGATTGTCGGAAATCCGGCCGAATTCGTCCCGACGTCCCACTTGATCGAGAACCCGTTGCAAGGGGGGATTGTATTTATTGTAGAGCTTAACGCCATCAACCAGAAAGCGTCGGCCCTCTTTGGTGACAACCAGTTCCACTCCTTTGAGTCCGGCTCTGAGCTGCCCGAACATGTGATCGGAAACATATATGGAATGAATGTCCTGGGCTACTTTTATCTGGGTATCGTATTTTGCCATAAAATCCCGGGCTTCCGACCCGGCGCCCTTTATTAGCCCGACATCCCTCCGGAATTCGCTGCTGAACCATCCGTATGATAAGACGGGGCCGGGTAGGGCCGTCACCAGAAATATCGCTGCAAGAAATAAAGCTGTTATTTTCATGAATGCACCTGCTTCTGTTTCTTTACTGCTGCTTCGCCCATAGGCAAAACAAATCAATACATATAGCATACTTAATAAGGGTCAATCTTACCCCTTCGTATATGTATAGATGAAAGTTTGTAACTTTGTTTCAAATTTTCCTCTTCTGTTTCTTTTTTCCGTCATTTGGTTCATACATCCAGACCTCAAAACATTTTTTTTAAGGTAGGGGATTGTGGCATTCTCTTTTGTTAGAGCAGGTTTTCATCCTTTTGGATAAGATCAGGCGGAAACAAAACAAAAAATATTTCCGTTTTGTATTGACAGACCGGTAAGTAATAAGTATACTGGTACCGAAATACCGGATTAGGAAGGCAGGGTAGCCATGCAAGGAACATTCAGACCATCAGAAGCGGCTTCACTGGCCATCCACGCCGTAATGCTTCTAAAGATCCAGGAGGGTACCGTTTTGACAGTCCATGATATGGCAGAACAGCTCCAGGCTTCTGAGGCCCACCTGTCCAAAGTGATGCAGAGACTTGCTCGGGCGAGAATCGTTAAATCTCACCGTGGCCCCAGGGGTGGGTTTGCACTGGCTGCTAGAAAAGATGATACGACCTTGCTTGACGTCTACGAGGCAATCGAGGGTCCATTTACAACCGACCATTGCCTGTTCGAATCGAAGGTATGCCTTGGAGACCGGTGTGCTCTCGGAGGGATGCTCGAGCGGGTAAATAATGAGGTAAAGCAATACCTGGCATCGACCAGGCTCTCGGATTTGTAAAATGGATTCGAAAACGAATAACAATTCACCATTGATAAGGAGTGAAACGACATGGCCAAACGGAAGATCATCAAAATTGACGCAGACGCCTGCACCGGATGCGGGGAATGCATCCCGGACTGCCCGGAAGGAGCACTCCAGCTGATCGACGGCAAAGTGCGGCTGATAAGCGACCTGTTTTGCGATGGCCTGGGGGCCTGCATTGGGTCCTGCCCGGTGGATGCCATTGAAGTGGAAGAAAGGGAAGCGGAACCCTACGATGAACGAACAGTCATGGAAAACATCATCAAGCAGGGCTCCGGCGTCGTCAAGGCCCATCTGGATCATCTGAAAGATCACGGAGAAACGGCTTTTCTGAAAACAGCACTTGAAGTGCTCAAAGAAAAAGGGCTCGATGTACCCGACGAGTTCAAAAGCCTTCTCACCCGGGAACAGGTCAGTCATGGCCACGGACACGGGTGTCCCGGGATGAAGATGATGGATCTGAGGAACGACGGGGAAGAGCCTTCCGGGAGTGAAAAATCAGGGCCGGTGGCTTCGCAACTAAGGCAGTGGCCGGTGCAGCTGCACCTGGTATCGCCCCTGGCGCCTTATTTTCAGAACGCAGACGTGCTGCTGGCCGCAGATTGCGTGGCCTACGCACTGGGTAATTTCCACAATGACTATCTGAAAGGAAAAACCCTGGCTATCGCCTGCCCCAAACTTGATGAGGGCAAAGATGTCTACGTGGAAAAGATCACGACATGGATCGACCAGGCGAACATCAACACTCTCACCGTGATGATCATGCAGGTTCCCTGCTGCCGGGGCTTGCTGGCACTGGCGAAAGAAGCTGCCGACGCCGCACAACGCAAGGTCCCACTCAAGCTCGTGGTGGTGGGAATCAACGGAGATATTCTGTCTGAGGACTGGATTTAAGCATAAATCCGGGGATGTAAGATTTAGAAATTTCGAAAGAGAGGAAATGCACATGGAATGCGGATGCTGTGAAAAAAAAGGAGGTTTGCCTGGAGCCGTTGCGGTGGACCTTATCGACATGGTTGCGTACGCCGACGGCTCTATTGTCAGCCGGACCCTGGCTGAGAATAAAGCGGGCACCATTACGCTGTTTGCGTTCGACCAGGGGCAGGGCTTGAGCGAGCACTCGGCCCCCTTCGACGCGGTGGTACAGATTCTCGATGGTGAAGCTATTTTGATCATAGGGGGAAAGGAGGTGCAGGCCAGGGCCGGGCAGATGGTTATTATGCCGGCAAAGGTGCCGCATGCCTTACGCGCCCCGACACACTTCAAAATGCTTTTAACCATGATTCGCGGATCATAATCGTCACGGATCATAATCAATAAGAAGGATACTTGAGAGGAGAAAGTTACAATGAGCATGTTTTGCTATCAATGTGAACAGACGGCACGTGGAACGGGATGCGACCGGCATGGCGTGTGTGGCAAGGACCCGGCAACAGCGGGACTGCAGGACCTTTTAGTGTACGCGGCGGAGGGCATTTCCATGTACGCCCACCGGGCCCGCAAATACGGGGTGAAGGATAAGGAAATTGACGTATTCGTCAACGAAGCGCTTTTTTCCACCGTCACCAACGTCAACTTCGATCCGGAAAAACTACGCGGCCTGATATCGAAGGCAACCGATCTTCGTGACCGTGCCCGCACGCTGTACGAAGAGGCCGCGACTGCGGCCGGAGAAACTCCGGAAACCCTGTCGGGACCCGCAGTCTGGAATCCAGCCGGCGATATTGACGGACTGCTGAAGCAGGCGGAAAACGTGGGGATAGTAGCCCGGCGCAAGAACCACGGTGAAACCACCGCGGGGCTCCAGGATCTGGCCCTGTTTGGTCTCAAGGGCTTGAGTGCCTACACCGACCACGCCCACATCCTGGGCAAGGACGACGATGAGCACTACGGCAACATTCACCAGGTCCTCGACTTTTTGGGCAGCGCCCCTACGGACACCGACGCCCTGGTAGGAATGTCCCTCAAGATCGGAGAGATAAACCTCAAAGCCATGGAACTGCTCGATGCGGCCAACACGGAAACCTACGGGCACCCGGAACCGACTCAGGTCACGGTCACACCAGCGGAGGGAAAATCGATCCTGGTCTCCGGGCACGACGCGAAAGACCTGGAAGAACTGCTCAAGCAGACCGAAGGTAAAGGGATAAACATCTACACTCACGGCGAGATGCTGCCGCTTCATGCCTATCCGAAGTTGAAGAAGTACTCCCACCTGGCCGGGCACTACGGGACCGCCTGGCAGAACCAGCACAAGGAGTTCGAGGCTTTCCCCGGCGCTATCCTGATGACCACCAACTGCATCCAGAAGCCCAGGGACAGCTACAAGAACCGCATATTCACCGCCGGTCTGGTGGCCTTTCCGGGTATTAAACATGCTACAAACGATGATTTTTCACCGGTCATCGAAGCTGCGCTGGCTGCCGAGGGATTCACCACCGACAACATTGCGAAATTCGAGCAGGGAACCGTGTTGACCGTCGGATTCGGACGCAACACCGTCATGTCGGTGGCAGACAAGGTCATCGAAGGGGTCAAGCAGGGTGCTATCCGCCACTTCTTCCTGATCGGCGGCTGTGACGGAGCCAAACCCGGGCGTAATTACTACACCGACCTGGCCCAGTCGATACCCGATGACTGTGTCATCCTGACCCTGGCCTGTGGCAAGTACCGGTTCAACCGCCTGGACTTCGGTGACATAGGAGGTATTCCACGCCTGCTGGACATCGGGCAGTGCAACGACGCCTACTCGGCCATCCAGATAGCCGTGGCCCTGGCTGGAGCCTTCAACACCGACGTCAACAGCCTGCCGCTTTCCATGGTACTTTCGTGGTACGAGCAGAAAGCGGTTGCCATCCTGTTGACCCTGCTTCACCTGGGAATCAAGGACATTCGCCTCGGCCCAAGCCTGCCGGCGTTCGTCACACCGACGGTGCTGCAGGTTCTGGTGGACACCTTCGGGATAAAACCTATCTCCACACCGGAAGAAGACCTCAAGGCGATCCTGGGGCAAGAAGCCGGTGCTGCAAAATAATCGCAGAGGTTTGTACATTAGCAATTGAAAAGGGCGGGCGTGGGTTCGAAAACCCATGCCCGTTCTTTCAATGAGAGCCATGTCGGACAGCAAGTATTTAAAAGCTCCTCCGTCGTAGAAAAATGATCTACCCACCAGAAAGCTTGTCTACGTTTACAACCTGTCCTGCCGCCCTGTGA
>CAYSPT010000006.1:118804-126467 GCA_964432985.1 uncultured bacterium | reverse complement strand
ACAATCACCTACTGCAACCTCTGGAACAACAACGGGGGAGACAACATCTCCTGCAATTTGAGCACCGGCTGCACCGTAAACGACCCCAAATTCGTCGATCCCAACAACGACGACTACCGCCTCCTTCCCGATTCCCCCTGCATCGACGCCGGCGACCCGGCGATCCTCGATCCCGACGGCTCCCGCAGCGATATGGGCGCTTACGGCGGCCCCGCCGCTTACCAGGAAACACCGGGACCCCTCACCGCCTGGTGGCGCTTCGATGAGGGCAGCGGCAGCACCGCCGCCGATTCCTCCGGCGCCGGCCACGACGGCAGTCTGGTCTCCGGCGCCGGCTGGGACGCAGGTTACTACGGCTGGGCGCTTGGGCTAAACGGATCGAGCGCCGGCATACAGGCTCCCATTACCCCGGGGGGCACCGGGAGCATATGCCTGTGGTTCAGGGCGGAGGGATGGACGAGGGGCTCCCAGGGAACAGCAATCTTGAGCGACTCAAACGACCAATTCGGCCTCTACCGTACCAAAAAGAAGGTGGACGACCGCAAGGACGTGCTGGTCTTCACCATGGGCGATGGTGTAACTATCACTTCCACTACCAAACCCGAGATCGACCGATGGTACTTCGTGACCGTCACCTGGGCCACGGAGGAGACGTTTTCCCTGTATGTCAACGGGGTTCTTGAAGGTCAGACCACCGCCACCGACGACTTCGATTTCGACGCCCCGTTGAATATCGGGACCTGGCCTAAAAACAGTAACATTACCTCCTTTAAGGGCACCATCGACGACGTCAAGATCTTCAACAAGGTACTGACGGCCCGGGAGGTGGAGTACGAGTACATGGGGCTGGTAGCCTACTACACCTTCGACGATAACACCGGTACCACCGCTAAAGACGAAACCGCCCACGAGAATGAAGGCACGCTGAAAAACGGCGCCCTGTGGAACACCGGCCGGCACGGTTACGCCGTGAACTGCGCCGGGGATGACGATTACGTCGAGGTTCAGAACCACCCCGTCCTGCAAACCACCCACGCCCTGACCATGGCCTTCTGGATGAAAGGCGGCGCGCCCAACTACACGTACAGCCACCCGGTGGGCATCTACGATTCGCGCAACAACCGGCACTCCGCCACCGTGTACGTCACCCTGGACCACCAGGCCGCCCAGCCCACCCTTAACCTGGTCTACAAGTTCGGCTCCATCGGCGGGAACCGGTGGGAGGCGGAGTTCGGCTCCGCCCCGCTTGATACCTGGACCCACGTGGCGGTCACCTACGACGGCTCCTATATCCTGGGCTATGTCAACGGGGAGGTTACCGTCGGCGGGATAGTCTCCGGGGAAGTCGCCATCTCGAAAACCGATCCCTTCGGCATAGGCTGCGCCGACATCGCCCTGGACCAGAAGTACTTCAACGGGTCCCTGGACGAGGTGCGCCTCTACCGGCGTGCCCTCTCCGCCCGGGATATCAGGGAGATCATGCTCCACGACTACGAGCGGCCCTCCATCACCCTCACCGAGCCCGACGGGACCGACGACGAAACCACCACCGACACATCCGCGTACACTATCCAGTGGACCGACAGCGATCCCGATTCCGACGCCGGGATCAACCTCTACTACACCGACCGGATCTGGTTCACCGACGAATTCAACGACGGGGCCCTGGACCGCCGCCTGGCCGCCGTGACCAACGGGTACGGGCGGATCAGCGAGACCGACGGCAGCCTGGAGCTGGATACAACCCGCAAGGCCAAAGCCACCGCTTACTGCTACCTGAACGATACCCTGCCCGGCCAGTACCGGCTCGAAATGGAGTTCTCGGTACTCCAGGGAGATTTCTCCGTTGCCCTTGACGAAGGCGCCACTCCCACCGCCTGGAAAAACAAGCTCAGGCTGCTGGCGGGCACCGGGGAGTACCTGCTCACATACTCCGCCGGGGCTTCCGGGTCCTACTGGGACGGCACCCAATGGACTCCCCTGCCCTTCGCCGCCGCGCCGACCGCCGTTTCCTATGCCGAACCGTCGAGGACACTGACGTTCACGGTGAGCAAGAGCGATGAAAGTTACCGGTGTTCTCTTACCAACGAAAACGGAACCACCCTGATGGAGGCCGCGCCGCTGGCCCTCTCCCTGGTGGACGATGGCCCCGGCGGTGACTACCTGCTCATGGGCGAAAAAGACACCTATGGCAGCGAAGCCCGTGCCCTGGTTCACTCGCTGCTCATCTCAAGCGGCGCCGGTGAGCTGGAATCCGAAGAACCGTTGATTACCGCGGCGCCCCTTTCGGAAGACGATCCCGCCGACGCTTATGTATGGGACACCGCCGGTATTAATTCCGGCTCGTATCACATCCTGGCGGTCATCGACGATACCGTGCACCAATCCCGCCGGTCCATCAGCCCCGGCCAGGTCACCGTGAAAAAGCTCGTCTGGCGGCGGGCTCCCGTGGACCCGGTGCTGGCAGCGGGCCGCTCGCACGAATGGGACGGCGCCGCCCTCACCGCTTCCTGCGTACTGCAGGAGGGGACCGGTTACAAAATGTGGTACACCGCCCACGACGGGCTCTCCTCCCAGCATATCGGCCTGGCCGAATCCCCCAACGGCGTGCAGTGGACGAAATACGGCGGCAACCCCGTCATTTCCATCGACGACAGCTCGTCCTCCGATACCCCGGTCAGACCCTGGGTAATCACGGAAGACGGCAGCTACAGGATATGGTACTCGGTGGTGACGAGCAGCAAAAGCGAAGTGCGGTATGCCGTCTCCCCCGACGGGATAACCTGGACAGGCCACTCTCAAAAATTTCCCTCTGCGGAAAGCCCCTGCGTCATCAAGAAGGACGGCCGGTATCTCATGTATTTCACCTGGGCGGGTTTGCCCTCCTACGCTACCTCCAGCGACGGGGTGACCTGGTCTACCGCACGCAAGATATCCTCAATCAACAACGCGGTATCTCATCCCATCAACAGCTGCGTGGTCACCGAAGACGCAGACGGGTATCTGATGGTCTTTTCCACCCTTTACAAAGGGAAGGTGACCCGCAGAAGCGCCCGGTCACCGGATGCCGAGAACTGGACGACGGAAGACCCGTTCCTGCTCTATGACAACACAGGCCAGCAGGTGGACGATGCAGCGCTAATCACCGTCCTGCACAGCGGGAGCGGGATCTACCGGGCCTGGTATTACACGAACGACGACACTTCATCCGGCCTGCACCTGGCCACCACCTCAGCCGGCGCCTGGCCCTCCCTCGCCTTCACCGAGCCCGATGGCTTAAACGATATCACCACCTCGGATTCTCCCGCTTACACCATTGAGTGGTCCGTAACCGATCCCGATGACAATCCCCTGGTGGCCCTTTACTACGACGAGGACAGGGAAGACTTCAACGGAACGGCGCTGCTGGGTGACATCACCCCCGATAAAACCACGCTTGCCCAGTGGCAGTTCGAGGACTCCGCCCTGGATTCCAGCGGCCACGGAAATGACGGCACCGTCCACGGCCCCGTTGTGACCGGCGGTTACATCGGCCAGGCCTACGAGTTTGACGGCAACGACCATGTCTCCACCCCGCTCGATATCGGGAGCGATAAATTCACCGAGCTTACCATGATGGCCTGGGTGCTGCCCCGGGCCATGGGGAATCCCACCCGGCAGATCTTTTCCAACAATGACCATTTCGGGTGCTACAACCGGGGGCTGTTCATCGCCGCGGACCAATGGGGCTTCGTTACCGGAGGAAATATCCAGCCAACCGGTGTCTCTATAACCCTCGAGCAATGGACCCATCTGGCCCTGGTATACCGGGATGGTTTATTAGAGCTGTTTGTCGACGGGAAAAACAGATACCTGCGGTCCGTACCAACCACCGGCTCCAGCGCCGTACCCCTGGCCATCGGCTATAACCCTGGTATCAACGGTGAGCACTTCATAGGAGTAATCGATGAAGTGATGGTGTTCGATCGTGCCTTGTCGAAGGATGAGATCGAATCCATAGCCGCGCTCGAACCCCGGGTACAGGGGAAATCCGTCACCTCCTACACCTGGGATACCACCCCGATTCCCTCCGGCAGCTACTATCTGTACGCTCGGATCGACGACGGCATCAATCCGCCGTTGTACGTCTACAGCGACTACCTGGTGCGGGTAAGACCGAAATCGCCTTTGCTAACCATTGCCCCACCGCCCCCGGTGTTTGTCAACGACAAAGTTACCCTGACCGGCACCGGCGACGGCAGCCTCAACGACCTGTACCTGGTTGCTGACGGTATGTCTGATACTGCCTTTGATGTCACGGAGGTTCCCGCTGACGATTTGTGGACCACGGACATCAAACTGTTCGAGAACACCACCACCGTCACCGCCCAGGTACCGATGCCCCTCGGCGTCGCGGGAACCTGGCCGACAATTAAGGTTGCCTATGTCCCGCCGGCTGATCCTGCCTCGATCAAACCGGCCATCCAAACCACCTGGACCGGTCCGCGGGAAGAGGCACCATACACGCTGCAAACCATGCAGACAGCCATGGAATGGTTCGACTCGGTAACGAAAGATTCCAACGGCTCGGCCACCGTCGTCGCTCCCGGGGCTTATCTCATGCCGGTGCGGCACCTAGTTGGCGAGAACGACATCACCGGCGGCCTGGTCGGCTACTGGCCCTTCACTGATAATGCTTCGGACCATAGCATGAACGGTTTTGGCGGCACCGTCATGGGGGCTACCCATCGGGCCAGCGAAGGAGTCTGGGGCGGGTGCTACTACTTTGACGGCCTTGATGATCTCATCTACATGGCCGGTGATGATCTGCTCCGGCCCCAGCACTTTACCCTCAGCGCCCACGTAAAAATCCACGATTTCCTGCCTGAAACGGAGTACTACATCGCCGGGAACCTCAGCGGCGGGGAAGGCTACGCCCTGATGCTGCAACGGGGAAAATGGGCGCTCTGGACCGGCGGCGGGCAGGTTTACGCCGCTGTCGGCGATGCCCCCATTGAGAAAGATACCTGGTATCACCTGGCGGGGACCTTCGACGGTTCGACTGCCAGGCTTTTCGTCGACGGGATTCTGGCAAGCTCGATCACGGCGGAAAAAACAGCCTCCTCCTGCCCCTGGGCTCTGGGCTCGGACCCCGATGCCGGGACTTTTGCCCACTGCACCCTGGACGAAGTTTCCCTTTACAGCAGGGTTCTCGAGGATAGCGAGATCGCCAGCCTGGCCGGAGCTTATCATCCCGTAAGCAGTGTTAAATCGGCCCCCGTAGACACTGGCGGCTGGAACGGTGGGGAAGACCGGACCCATTTTTCCACCCTCTCCTGGGTAAGTCCCTCAAAACCACTGGAACCGCAGGTTGATGAATCCACCGTAATTCTGTGGCGCTTCGATGGTGACGGGACGGACTCCAGCGGACACGGGTATCACGGCAGCGTGCAAAACGCGGTGTTTACCGGGGGGAGATTCGGGCAATGTCTTGATTTCAACGGTACCAACAGCTATGTTCTGGCGGACAACGCGCCCAAAAATCCGAATTTAGTTACCGGTTCCCTGACCTTTATGGTGTGGTTCTATCCCCGGTTCGATTCCAATGACGGCACCCACCGGTCCATTGCCGGTTATCACGCCGGGGGTCTCGATGAAATAGCCTTGTATAACGGATCTGACGGATTTTACGGCGTCAAGTTCAGCGCCGCTGGCAGTCATAATCTTCTTTCGGCGGGGTCCTTCACCGCCAACCAATGGTATCATCTCGCTTTCACGGTGGAAGAGAACACGGACGAGTTGAAAATCTATCACAACGGAATCCTGATGAACTCCGGCACCGAAACCAATACCATACAGACCCCCTCATCGGTTAAAACCGCGGTGGGCTCACATCCCAATGCTCCACTTTACTTCGACGGATTGATCGACGAAGTGGCCATCTACAAGCGGGCGCTCACCTCCGAAGAGATCGCCCGGCTGACCGGCACCGTCAATCCCGGTGTGAAGATCGCCTTGCGCTCGGCGCCGCCGGAGGTAGATCCCGTCGCAGAGCCCGATGCCTGGGGCCCCTGGTTGGGTTCGCTCATCTTCGAAGACCGGTTCGCTTTCAACAACACCCACGTGTGGAATTATACCGGTTACGCAGATACCGAGAACAAGAAACTCATACTCGGAAATGGCTCATATTA
The DNA here is from genome assembly GCA_964432985.1 of uncultured bacterium. Classification (GTDB taxonomy): domain Bacteria; phylum Muiribacteriota; class CAYSPT01; order CAYSPT01; family CAYSPT01; genus CAYSPT01. Next base: position 120,297 of record CAYSPT010000006.1, on the reverse strand, counting down.
TAATCCCCACCTGCTCTTGAAAGATGTATACACCATTCCCTACGTCCTGGAAGCGGATTTCAACAACCTGGATTATGCCAAGGACAATTACTGGAAGATGGGATTCAGGATCAACGAAGCCGGCACCAGCGGACGCATCATGTTCCAGGTTCAAAACAACGGTTACAGGTTTTTTGTTGCTGAACATCCAGACAATCAGAAAGAATTCATCAACGTCACCAACCAGCCGAAGCAGGCGAATACCTGGTATAACATGAAGCTATCCGTCGACGGTGAAACCATCCAGGCGTTTCTCGATGGAGAACAGGTCGTATCGTTTACCTACTCCCCTCCCTATAAGGACACCGAGATAAAGCTCGAAAGTATGGCCAATTATTCCAGCGCGAGCAAGGTTATGGTGGACAATTTCCGGATTTCAAACCTCTGTTACACGGCCACCGATGACCGGACTACCGGAGCGAAGGAGGGCAATCTCCTTCACTGTCGGTTCGAGAATGACGTGCAGGGAGAGCACGGGGAGGACGGTCTGGCCTCAGGGGTCGTCTTCGAGCCGGGTAAACATGGCCGGGGGGCGTATTTCCCCGAAGGAGCGAGCCTGGGCTATCCCACGGACGGAAATTTCAACGCCGACGCCGGAACCATCGAGATGTGGATCAAACCCCGCTGGGACCCCGCGACAGCCTCCGACACCTATACTTTCTTCCTCCTTGGGACCTATGAGCAGGGCACTTTAAAAGGTCTCATGCTCTATCGCACCTCGTTGTTAAACCAGGTAATGCTCTGGGTAAAAGGCGATACACAGGGAGAAACAGCGATTGGCGGATCGACGGCCGGCTGGAAGACCGGGGAGTGGCATCACCTGGCCGCTACCTGGAATAAGGTCAATTCCGATGATTCCGACGCCGATTTTGCCGTGTACCTTGACGGTGTGCAGAAGAATCAATGGAGCGTGAAACTCGATCTGATACCGCTTCAGACCATGTATATCGGGACCTACAACCAGGTTCAGGGCGACTTTCACGAGGCCGATTCGGTCATCGACGAGTTCAAGATCTACAGCTACGCCCGCTCCGCCGACCAGATCGCCGAGGCTTACTCCTCTACAATGCTGGCAGGCTCCGCCTCCTCCTGGTACGTCCCTGTCAACCCGGCCCACCACGGGCACCGCTGGCTGCAGTACAAGGCCATCCTGGAAAACATCACTCCCCAGGTGCCGCCCATCCTGTCCTCCGTCACCATCAACTGCCGCCAGTACGAAGAGCACCCCTATCTCGACATGACCACGCCCAAGATAGTGTTCTGGAGCGATCGCGACGGTAACGAAGAGATTTACATAATGGATGCCGACGGCGCCAATCAAACCAGACTAACTGATAACGGAGCGTCCGATAAATCGCCCTGTCTCTCTCCTGACGGGACGAAGATAGCCTTCACCACAAACAGAGACGGGAATGAGGAAATATACGTAATGGATTCGGACGGATCGAACCCGG
>CAYSPT010000006.1:0-118704 GCA_964432985.1 uncultured bacterium | reverse complement strand
AACAGAGACGGGAATGAGGAAATATACGTAATGGATTCGGACGGATCGAACCCGGTGAACGTGACGAAAAACAATGCCCGGGATTTCTCTCCCAGCTTTTCTCCGGACGGGACAAAGATAGCCTTCACCTCCGACAGAGATGGAAACTACGAAATATACATAATGGATTCGGACGGGGCGAACCAGATCAATGTGACTAACAATAGTGCTTGGGATGACCATTCCAGCTTTTCTCCGGACGGAACAAAAATTGCTTTCGCCTCCGACAGAGATGGAAACAGCGAAATCCACGTAATGGATTCGGACGGATCGAACCCGGCCAATGTGACGCTAATGTTTATTTACGATTCTTATCCCGGTTTTTCTCCTGATGGCACAAAGATAGCCTTCACCCGGGGCAGTTATAGTAATTATGAAATATTTACAATGGATTCCAACGGATCGAACCAGACGAGAGTAACGGACAACAATGCTAGTGATGTTATCCCCAGCTTTTCTCCGGACGGGGCGAAGATTGCCTTCGTCTCCGACAGAGATGGGAGCTTCGAAATATATATAACTGATCTGGACGGCACCAGTCTGATCCGTTTGACGGATAATGACAGTAAGGATTCACAACCAAAATGGTGGGCACCGCCCGAAATCAATCCGCAGGCCTGGCACAAGTTCCCGATCAACCCTGTACTGGAGCCCACCGCCGGGCGGTTCGACGGTATCCGGGTCCACGATCCGTGTGTTATCAAGGACGTCGACGGCTACAAAATGTGGTATGTCGGGGACAACGATAACCGGTGGCGGCTCGGGTACGCGGATTCCACCGACGGGATCCAGTGGACGAAATACGAAGGACAGGGAACCGGCGGCAGCATCTTCGTTGCCGGTGAGGGGATCCGGTACCCCTGCGTAATAGAAGACGGCGGCCAATACCGGCTGTATTGGGCTGACGCCCCGGAGATCTTGACCGCGGTGTCCTCCGACTCAACCGGCCTTAACTGGATCTCCAACTCGGTTATACAGGCACTCACCACCGGCCCCTCAGACCGGTTTGACAGCGACAGGGTTGGCACACCCTGGGTGGTGAAAGTCGACCAGACCTGCCACATGTGGTTCGGCGGCAGGGACGACGACGGGTGGGATATCGGGTACGCCACCTCCGGCGACGGTGTCAACTGGACGAAACATTACGGCGACGGGCCGGCCGGTTCCGTCCTCTGGCACGGCATGGATCCCGATTTCGCGACCGACGAGGTAAACGGCCCCCGGGTGATCTACCGAAACGGCTACTTCCTGATGTGGTACAGCGCGCTGAGAGACAGTAAGTGGGACGCCATCGGATTCGCCTACTCCTCCGACGGCAGGAACTGGACGAACGTAACGGGTTACCAGGAAGACGGCGCCACCCTTACCACGGGCGCCGAAGGCGCTTTCGACAGCCGCCTGATCTCAAGTCCCAGCGTCATCCTGGATGAAGGGGTCTACAAGATGTGGTACCGGGGTGACGATGACGAGGGAAACGAACGGATCGGCTACGCCCGTACGAAGGTCTTTACCCTGGATGAGCTGCAGGAATTCGATAGCACGGCGCCGCTGATTGAGTCGGTGGAGATCAGCTCCACTGTCCCCGGGCGGTTTTACCCGGGAACGGAAGATTTCCCCCTCAACGGGTATCCCACCGCCAAAGACTATTTCGCTGGTCCCAAAGCCTACTGGGTCAACCCGAAAAACGGCGGAGAAAACCAGACCATGACCGTCACCGTCGACTGGTTTGATGATTTTCCATCGAACGTGACGGGATCAGCCGCTTTCGGAGGAGGTCCGGTGAAGGACGACGATGGGGCCGGCGGATGGGTGCTGACTTACACCGTCCCGGAGTCGGCATTGTACTCCCATCCGGTGACCATCACCTGCGAGGACCAGGCAGGGAACCAGACCACAACGGATATCACCTTCCATATCGACATCACTGCACCCACTGGAAATCGACCTGCCCTGACTTCGGAATCGGATGTAATCCTGCCCGGATACCCCAACGCGATTCAGCTGCCGGCCGGTCCCGACGACTGGTTCTACCGTTCAAATGAAGTCTCGCTTGCCTGGTACAACTGGAACGACGGCGGCGGAAGCGGCCTCCCGTTAAACGCCTACTGGTCGAAGCTGCTGCGGGCGGGGAGCCACGAGTTCACCAACCAGGACGGCACGTGGATGGAATACACCCAAACCGCCCTGACATTCGGCCCCGGCAGCGAGGATGGAAGCATCATCAGGCTCGCCCGGATGTACTCCCGGGACAATGTGGGCAATGAAACCCATGCCGACAGCCCCGACATCCTGCACGACACGGTTACTCCAACCGTCAACGGGCTGGCTGTCGAATCTGCGCCCGATAGCCGGTGCGCCCTGGCATTATCGGACGAAACCGATCCGGGGGCCGGTGGTACCCTCTGGTACAATCCGTCGCAGGATATCAGTGTTGCGCTCAAGCCTTCCTGGTCGGACCTCAACCTCTACCTGGCCGCCCTGGAAACGACCTTCGGGCAGACAGCCACTCCTCACGAGCCGGGTAGCGGATCGAGTACTGTAAGTGAGCTTCTCTTCACGGTGCCGGCCGCTTCCGGAGACGAAGGCACCAGGCATATCTATCTCCTGGACAAGGCCGGGAACACCGCCGCCGTTCCCCTGGCCCTGAAGGCCGACACCGAACCGCCGGTGATCACCGGCCCCATCGATCTCGACTACCTCACGTGGAAACCCGCCGGTTATCCCGGGGAGGGAATAGCGAAGCGGGCGGTATCGGCAGCCAGTCCGGCCATCATCACCGTGCCTGAAAGCTCGGTCAGCGACACCCTTTCGGGTGTCAGGGATATCCGGGCCGAGGGAACGGACCTCAATCCCGCCTTCACCTATGAAAACAGCCTCATGCTTCTCGAGGAGGGACCACCAAAACAGTACAAGTGCGACGTGACCCCCTCGGGGGTGAGCGGCGTCTTCTCGGCTCCGGTTTCCCTGATGGCGGCGGATTTGGTGGATAACCGGAGTCAGCCGTCGGGAACAACCGTGGAGGTGGATATGGTCAACCCCACGGTGACCCTTCTGGCTCCCGTGGAGGGGGGATGGGACGACGGCTCGGTGCTGGTACGCTGGGTGTCCGGAGATTCCGCAGTGCCGGGGGAAGACTTTCTCCTCCATAAAATGATCAGGTTTACCTCACTGGTTGACGGGACCGGGATCGAAGTCCCCCTGACCCCGCTTCAACCGCTTGACACCTTCTCCGATGAAGAAAAGAACCGTCTACGCCTGGGCGACGGCGGCGGCTGGCACACAGTGGTCCTGAGAGGTGATTCGGGAGAAACCAGGGGAGATCCCCTGCACGACTACCTGGGCTACGAGAAGAGCCTGGTGGAAAACACCGCCTACAGTGTCGAGTTCGAGGTGGTGGACGCAGGCGGCAACAGCGTCCTGGACACGGTCAATTACTGGGAGTATAAACCGGAGCACAAGGAGGAAGGCGATCTGCTGGCCGCGGGTGAAAAGGTGGACGAGCGGCCTGAGAACCTTTTCATACAGGCCACCCCTGACGGAAGCGGAGGCGGAGGTGACGTCTATTTCGTGACCTACAGCTACGGCGATGCCGACATCGTGAGGATCGGGCTCGACGGCTTCGGCTACGATAAGGTAGCCGCCTTCATGGGTTCGGAAGAGTTCTCTCCCACCGTCAGCCCCGACGGGAAATGGCTTGTGTTCCTCTCCGACATGGCTTCCCCCCCCCAGAAAACCGAGGGTCTGTGGCGTGCCACCGACCTGGGATCCAGGGCGGTATGGGGCAAGAACCTGGCCGATGGGACCGTGAAGCTCTTGATCGGGCAGCCGGGAGTTTCAGAGGTGGCAGCCTCGGTCTGCCCCCTGGATGTCATAGGATTCGAAGGTACCTACCTGCTGGCCCACGTGGCCCAGGAGTCCGGGGGAGGATCGGTCAAGGTGGTGGCCCTGGACGATGAAGCACAGCCGGTGGGTGAAGAAATCGAGGTGCTGAGCGGAGCCTGGCTCTCCCGCTGCTCGCTTCAGTGGCGGACGGTGGACCGCGTTCCCTGTCTGGTTATTTCCGGGACCGAGCGGGTGGGAGCCATGCAGTCGAACCGGTTCGTGGCCAGTGCGGTTCTTGAAAAGAACTCCCGGGGAACGCTCACCGCCAAACGGCTCCGGTCTCCCATACAGTGGCAGGGCGCCCTGGCCCTGGCCCGATCAAGCGAAAACGGAATGATCTACGCTTCATCGCCTAAAGCCGTAAAACCACATTCTCACCGTGCAAAGATCTGGCGCTTCGCCCCTCAGGTAGATACCGAAACGGCGGTTGCCGCAGGCGCCTTACCCGGCACCCTGGTGATGGAATCGGCCCTGATGACCTGCGGAGACGGCCATGACTCCGATCCGTCTCTCAGTCCCGACGAAGAGCTGCTGGCCTTCTCCAGCCTGCGTGTTTCCCGTGGGACCTGGAACGCGGTCAGCCCGAACCAAAACGAAATTGATGCTTCATCCGTTGACCGAGATCGTGAAATTTTCATAATCGATGCTCAGGCACCGCTCAGACTCGAAGCGGGAGTGACTGCCGAACAGGCACGTGCGACGGAGGACGAAAACGGTCTCAGCCAACTCACCGCCAACATCGGCAAGGACGACCACTCACCCCGATTCACACCGGAAAGCAGCCGGGTGGTGTACCTCTCAAAGGTGAGGAGTACCGGGCTGACGGATATCCGAATTATTAATGTATCGGAGTGAGGTGCGGATCCCCCGATCAAGTCGTGGGATGACTCTGATGATGGCGAATGACTCTGATGATGGCGAATGACTCCTGATGGCGAATGACGTTGGATTCGGCGGATGACTTTCTTAGTGCGTGATGCGGACTAAATGGGTCTGGTCGTCGGTGGTTATTTCCACGGTGGTCCCGATTAAAAGAGCCCCGCCGAAGTCCTCGGTAATCTGGACCAGGATGGTGCCAGTGGGAATGTCCCGAACTACGAACGATGCACTTCGGGTCGTCGGATCGAGGGTAGGAACCTCTGTGTGGTTCACGAAAATGGTGTTGCCGTCTGTGTCCACCGTGTAGACCTCGGCGTAGACCGGGTCGAAAGCCGGATCGTTGCTCTCGTTGGTGATGATCCCCACAATGGTACCGGTGCTGGCTGACAGACTGTACACCAGGGGAATTTCCACGGTTGCACCCGATACAGGCACCACCTGCTGAAACACCGTGTCCCTGAATCCGCCCCGCTCGGCAGTTACCTGGTATCGTCCGGGTACCACGCCGGGGATGGCGCAGGTGCCCTCTACCCCGGTCATCCCGCTGTAGAGTTCCTGCCCCTCGATAGCCAGTACCACGGTTGCCATCTCCACCCGGCCGGCCTGGTTGTTGCCCAGGGCCAGGTCGTAGGTCTCGATAGTTACCTGTTCGCCGCCGCCGGTATACACCAGTGAGAAGTCAACCACCGCAACATCCGAGGTGACTGACAAATGACGGTTTCCCGTCTGGTAGCCGGAAAGCTCCACGGTGATGGTGTAGAGGCCGTGGGGGACTGACAGGGTGTAAGTACCGTCGGCAGCAGTCAATAGCGGCCCGGCGGAAGGAGACGACTCTCCCTGGGCGTATATTTCCACGGTAGCACCGGCCAGCCCCTGCCCTGTAGTTATCTCCGAAACGGTCCCTCCTAGTGTATAGAGGGGTGTGAGTTCCACGTCCTGCCTCAGGTCGCCCGTGCTTAAATCAAGTCCCTGTACCTGGTCGGTGCGGTAGGTAGCCATGGTAAAAACAACGTTGTAGGTCCCCGCCGCGACCGACAGACCGTAGGTACCGTCGGTGCCAGTGACGGTAGCCGTGCTCTGGCCGCCGCTAACTGGCGACACCTCCACCAGTACTCCCGATACCCCGGAGAAATCCACCGAGGAGCGAACGGTACCGGACAGAGTATTTCCTGTGGGAGAAATCTGTATGTCCTGGCCGGTGACATCACTACTTAACTGTAGAATCGAGGTGGTATCACTATACCCCGTGTTCGAAACCTGGATTGTGTAATTACCGAAGGGAAGCACCGCCAGGTAAGAGCCGTCTGTGGTGGTGGTAGTCTGGCTCATGGGTGTGCTGCCACCGGCCACGGTGAAGGACACGGTTGCTCCGGCTAGTGCCCCGCTAGTATTGCTATCGGTAACGGTGCCGGTAACCGCCGCCGTATTTTCATTTTTTGCCATCCGGATGGAAAGCTTGGTTTCCTGCTGGGCAGTCACGATTACACCGCTGGATTCGACTTTCACATACCCGCTTTTCTGAACCGCCAGATCGTAAGGGCTACCGGAAGCGACCAGGATGTAGAAGAACCACCCGCTGGCATCGGTGAGCACTGTTTTCTCGTCCAGGATAACCTCTGCCAGGGGTAAGGGAAGCTCGGTGTCCGAGTCGATCACCTGCCCCCTCAGCACACCGAAAGTATCAAAGAAGCTGATATCAAGGCTGACCGCCAGGTTGGAAGGGGTAACGGTCACCTCGGCATAACCTCCCTGGCCGTTCTTGTAGGCATAGATGGTGTGGGTCCCCATTCTGACGTTAGGGAGGGTGTAGTCGCCAGCCGTGTCGGAGGTTGTGGTGAAGTATCCGTCGGTCACCACCGCTTCGGCAATCGGGGCGCCCAGCCAGAGCACCTGGCCCGAAACCACTCCCCGGGTTGCTCCCAGAGGCGGTACCGTATCGAGCATGGCGCCGTCCTTGCAGCCCTGGACGACAATAGTCAGGAAAGCTGTGAGAACCGCCGTCCCCAGAAGAACACGGTACCGGGCCCTGCTGGATCTCTGCCGCAACACTCGTTTCACCACCGGTTTGCTCCTTCATCATATGGCGCCGTCAACATGAACGGTGCCGTTTCATCATCGTTTTCTGGAATCTCTCTCCACCATGGCTCCCAGAAACTTAAGGTCGTGGATGCTCATCACGATGTGTTCCAGGTCACTAACCGCAGCCATTTTGAGAATAAACTGCTCCAGTACGGTGTACAATCTATTTTTCATCGAACCTCATGTCCTTTCCCGACCATCCGTGGGATCAGGCCGCTGTCATTCAAACCTCTTTACCTGCACGTTCCCTACAATCGGTAATCCCGCTCATTGGGAACTCGACGTCGTGTCGATGACCACCGAACCGGTGAACGATACCCGGTTGCTGTTCTCGTCCACTCCCGTGAAGGTGACCCGGGCCACGATGGGAGTAATGTCGTCCACCAGGTAGGTGGGCGTCTTCTGGGAAGCGTAATCGTACACATCCTCGGTGAGTATCTCCAGTTCCACGGTGGTCTCGGCGGTGCCGTCGTCACCGGGTTTGATGAATGCCGCCAGGGCTCCGTTGACGGAGAGGCCGGGCGAATCGATCTTCTTTCCCGAGGGGCCGATGTAATCGATACTGTATTTTGTTACTGTCAGGGGAATACTGTTGATAACCGTGATGGTAACCGTGCATGTGGGCAGGGTAACTTCATCTTCCGTGGATATGGACGGCCGCAATATTTGAGGTAAAAACCCGCTTACCACCGCTTCGCTCTCCGGATTGAAGGGGGCTACATGGCAGCTGGTCAACACTATGCTCAGAGCAGCCAGGATGAGCGGAAGCCTGATCATTCTTCTCGGTTTCATTGTACCGCTCCCTCTCCCCTATTTGCATCCCCATCGTTCGAAATATCCACGGCGGCCCGGGTTAGCCTCTGTCCTTCCTTGTCAATCAGGCCGAAGGAAGAGTCAACTGCCGGCAGGTTCTCCACCCGGGGCGCTTCACTGATTACGTGCGGGGTTATGAACACCATGGTCTCCTTCTTCTCTTTGGCGACCTTCGTGCGTTTGAATAAGCTTCCCACTATGGGGATGTCACCGATGAACGGTATCTTGGCCTCGGTGGTGGTGATGTTTTCCTGGACCATTCCACCGATGACCAGAGTCTCCTTGTCTCTCACCAGAACCTTGGTGGTGGCCTCCCTGGTAGTAGTGACGGGCCGCTCGTTGAACTGGCCGCGGTAGTCGGTGATGTTCTCCACTTTCGGATGAACGTCCAGAGTAATGAAACCATCGTGGTTTATCACCGGTGTCACTTCCAGGTTGATACCTATTTTCTTCTCGTCGTAGCCGGCAATTTCCCAGGACCCGGTGGTCTTGTTCACCGAGTACTTGGCAATGGGAACCACGGTGCCGACAATAATGGAAGCCTGCTCTCCATTGACACAGGTGATAGTCGGATTTGACACCAGCCGCAGGTTGGTAATGGTTTTAAGTGTCTGGAGTACGGCGTTGAACTGCTCGGTGGACAGGGTCCCGAACTTGAAGGTACCGCCGCCGCTGTCGGGATTCAGGTTGATATCGAGCTTATTTTCGTCTTCCACCGTCTTGGTGCTCCCCCGGCTGGGGGTGAGCATGGACCAGTTGATACCCAGGTTCTGGTCATCAGTCAGGGTCACTTCCACGATCATGGCCTGTATGAGCACCTGCAGCGTCTGGGTATCGAGCTTCTCAAGCCAGGTCTCAATGAGCCTGAGGTGATCGTCAGTACCGGTGGCTATAAGTGCGTTGGTCCTCTCATCGACACTTAATCTGGGACGTATGCCACCTCCTTCGTCGAATATGCCCGACTCGAGAATCTGCTTGATATTCATAACCTCTGCGAACCGTATCTCAAAAATCCTGGTGGAAACCATAGACACATCCACCTGGCCGATGACCCCTTCCATCTTCTTGAGATTTGATTCGTAATCGGTCACCAGCACTGCGTTGTTTGCGCGGTCAACGTCCACCTGACCCTCGCGGGACTTGAACACATTTATTGACCTGGCGACTTCGCTGGCATCGGCGTGCTTGAGCCGTAGCATCCGGGTCACCACCGGCTTGACCGACTCCGGTGTATCAATTTTCGTGATGATCGATTCCATCTTCTCCAACACGTCACGGCGTTCGGAGATGAAAAGTGAATTACTCTTCTCCTCGGTCTCCACCCGGCCCAGACCGGACTTGACCCGCATGAGCATCCGCTGTGCTTCCGCCGCCTCGACGAACTTGAGGACGATCATCTTTTCAATAACCTCGTCCATTTTCCTGGCCCGAACCCGTACGATCCCGTGCTCCACCTTTATGTCCAGGTTGTGGGAGGATGCCAGCGAGGTGAGTACCTGGTAGAGCGGTTTATCCTTGATATGCATAGAGACGGTTCCCTGCACCGTGGCGCCGATGGTGACGTCCAGGCCTCCCTCATTGACGAAAATGTGCCTGATCACGTCCCGCAATGGCACGTTGGCAAAATTGAGTAAGACAGGTTTTTCAAAGACCTCGGCCATGGAAGATGGATAGTCAATAGTGCTGCCGGTTGGGACGGCAGTCGCTTGATTTCCGGTTTTTTCAGCCCCGGAGACGGCGGTCGGCCCGGCGGCCTCGGCGGATTCGGAACCGGTACTACCGGCAACCTGCCGGAGGACCGGAGCCTCTTTGAGTTCAACGCCGGCCTTTTCGGCGGACAAGACCCGTACCCTGGCAGAAGCGGAGAGGTGTTTTCCCTTGACCAGGGCGATGAACGAGCCCTCGCCGGGTGAGGTGGCTGTAAACGCATTTCCTTCGAGGATTCCCGTGTCACCTTCGAATATCAATTCCGTCTCCACGGGTACTGTGCGTCCATCCTTATCCAGTCCGGTGATGATTACTTCCAGGGTTTCGCCAACATAGAGCTCGGTGCTGGAAGGTTTGATGTTCAGAATTTCGGCGTCTTGCGGGTCGACTCTGACAATGGCGTAGGCGGTGAGATCATTGTGATCGTGAACCCGGGCCACAACCATTCCCGCACCGTGTTTGGTGGCGGTAAAGCGGCCGTCCGGTCCGATCTCCCCGATGTCACCGGTTACGTGCCATTGGGGGCTGACCGGTATCAAGCTGCCGCTTTTCATCGTCCCTTCAGCCCTGAATCCGAAGGAGCATCCCGTTTTCAGGTTCAGGAAGGTGGGCGAGACCGTCAGCTTGAAAATCGGTTTGACCGACGAAACCGGAATCTGTGGTCCAGTACCCGGTATATACCGGACTCTGGACAGGTCCATTTTATCCGGTTCCCTGGTTACATATCCTCTCATTATTCGCCATTTCTTTTCCCGTTCGATACTTCCCAGCACCTGTGGAATATCAAGGTTTAGAGAGGTCAGTTCCGATTCCAGGAACAGAATCAGGCGGTCGACATCCTCCAGGACCCAGGACGGTGTATTCGAAACCACATACGACGGGGTCTTGAATCCCCCCGCTGTAATATAGTCCATAAATACTACCGCCAGGGTTGCCCTGGGTACCGGCTTGCCCGCGGCAACATTGGTGAGAAAAGTGTCCAGCAGAGCCGTATCCAAGTCGAAGTTCTTGCTGACAATGCCAGCCAGGGTGGAGACGGCCCAGTGCTCCGGCGGAACTGTACGCAGGGAGGATGCGGCAGCTGAAGGACCAGCCGTGACAGAGACCAGGAGTGCCGCCATTATCAGTATGACGGCGGTGGTATGCGTTCCCGGTATCTGCATCCTATTTCGCCTGTTCATAAGCTTTTCCACCTACCGTACGATCATTCCTCCACCACAAGGGTGAACTTGCGATCATTGAGTTTCAGTGTTACCGAATTGGGACCGATAACACTGATTTTTGCTCCCTCGATGAGGTCCCCTTCACCGACCAGGGTGCCGTTAATCAGGGCCCACCAGGTGTCGCCTTTTTTCATGACACCGTAAAGGATCAGGGACCGTCTCAAATCATCTAGCCTGGTGTTACCAATCGATCTCTGCGGCGGGTCAGGGAGAGGTTTCACTACCGGTTCCGGTTCGTCCCGTTTCACCAGGGTAATCGGTTTGTCCTGCCCGGCGGTTGACATAAAAATATTGCGTCCGACCGTCTGCAGGTACCTGCCCATCTCGTCTGCATCAACGGTAAAATCCGGGGTAACCGGCGGTTCCGGTTCCCTGACAGCCTCAACTCCAAAGTCCATGTTTGTCACTGCAAATAGAACCATACTCACATCCAGCCTGCCGTCCCCCTTGCGTCTTTTGACATGCAGTCGTGATACGGATACCGCCTTTTCCACCTGCTCTATCACATGTAGAAATCCAACCAGGCTGTTGAACATAGTTTTCACACTGATAGTGACCGGCATTACCGAGTACGGGATTGACACTTTCTTCTCGACCGCTCCTCCCTTTCTGCGCCTGCGGCGCTTGACGGGTTTGCTTTCTCCGGTCGGGACACCCTTCTCTACGGCAATGGTAACGTCCTCTTTCAAAGATAGAGTGGCTCCCGGATCGAGCCGGCCTACCACATATGTCAGCCCGAAGGGTTCCGTACATGAACTGAGCTTGTGAAACAAAGCGGTGGCACCGATACCTCCCAGAGGGTATCCCACCTTAGTATCAAGCTCCCTTTCAGCTTTATCGGTTGCTTCTTTGAGCTCCTTTATCGTTTCTGGGGAAACAGTCAGCTTTTCCAGCTCTCCCTGTAATGAAGCGAGACTGCCTTTGGTCTTCTTGACGGCAGTGTACCGCCCGGGCAAAAAAGCGATCTGGATGAACAGGGCGGCCACGATGCCCACCACCGCCGCCGCCATTATTTTTCGTTTATCCGCCAGCAAGGCTGCTGTTTTGCGCTTCATCGCCCGTCCCTCCGGACATCTTTCCCGGTAGCGGGCAACCCCAGTCTTCCGGTGACAGTGAAGGACATCCCCGATTCGGTAGAGGTTTTCCTGTCCCGTCCCCATGATTCACTGGCATCGGTAACAAATTGAGAGCTCTTAATTGCGCGCAGGGCATAATCGAGAGCCTCCGAATCGACGGCGGTTCCCCTGATCTTGAATTCCACGTTCTGCAAAACGTTCCCCAGATTGCTGCCGGAAAAGACCGATTTGTTCCTGATCAACTGCTCACCCAGGTCACATTCGAACGATTCGAACACTACCTCGTCGGGAAGAGTGCGGCTCAACTCGGCCAGAAATTCCGACCAGAGCCACTTGAAGCCGGTGATGCCGGCAACGATTTCGAAACGTTTCTCCATCTCGCGGCAGCGATTGCTATCGGCAATGTACTGCTCGTATCCGGGTACCAGTTGCTGCTTCATTTCTTCCGCCGCCTGAAGTTTGCTTCCCCATCTGGCCGCACTGAAGGCGGTCCACGCAAATTGGACGATGACAGACAGCAGCAATAGTACGGCCGCCGCCATCACAAAAGGATAAGATCGCTCCCCCAGACTCCCCATGGCTACCGTCTCGACGGATTTGAAGTCTTTCCTGATAAGGTTCAGCTCCCCCTGTCCTTTCTCGTCGAGCACGTACGCCGCAGCGGCGCCGATGGCTCCGGCAAACTGATACCGTGTCCGCTTAATCTGGGCCAGCTTGAAATCGTCGAGTTCCCCGGTATCGAGACCGCAGAGCGGATCGAGGACCGTTACGTCACCCCCAAAATGCTCCTTGAAATACAGGGGTAATCCCTCAATGTGCGCTTCTCCCCCCACCAGGAAGAACCGGCTGATCCTCTCACCGCTGGAACGGGTGGCGAAATACCCGAAGGAAAGCCGTATGCGCTGAATGAGTTTCTGGTATGTTTCCCGGGCGGCGGTGGTGGCTTTTTCCAGCTTTTCCAGCGCTTGTGGTCCGCCGTCAACAGAAACGGGCAGGCTCCCGGAGAGACTGACGTTCCGTTTCAGGGTTTCCGCTTCTTCCATGTGCTGGGGAACCATCGATGGATGCGGGGCAATTGACAGGGCAATAGCCTCGGTGACTGCAAGCCCGGCCAGGGGAATCTCGCGGCTGAACCGGGGTTTGCCAGCGCTGAATATGTTGATGGAGGTTCGTTTGGCCCCGATGTCTATCACGGCAATAGTTTGACTGTCCAGAGTATCCGTGGGAGCGGAATGATCGAGGAGCGTCTTCGCCGCCACGGGACTCACCACCAGCGCCACGGGATCGAGATGGGCCTCCTCCAGGATGTCTTCCACCAGCCGAGCAGCTTCTTCTCGGGCCAGGCCGACCAATAGATCAAGTCGCTCCTCACCATTTTTTTCGATTTTTCCCACTACCAGGTGGCTGATCCTGGTTTGATCAATGGGAAACGGGCTCGTTTTGCGAAGCTCGATTTTAAGGGCTGTATCGATGTCTGATTCTGCTATAACGGGAATGTCAAGGTAGTGCACTGCGGAACCGCCTCCGCTGAGCAGGCCCAGGGCAGTACTGCTTGTGATTCCGCATTCCATTATGATCCGGTGGATAACCGCACCGGTTTGGGAATGACTGTAGACGGGATCTTCGTCATGCTGCTGATACGGCAATTCCTCCAGGCCACAATTTCGCAGCACCAGGCGTCCGTCAACCAGCTCCAGTTCCACTACCTTGACGGAGTGGCTGCCGATGTCAACAGCCACGATGCTCCGAACCAGTTCTGCATCCTTACCCATGATCCGGGTCTCCTTGCATAGACGACATTTAAGCCCGAATTATTAACAAACTATTCTGTATTCACCTCGCGACGAAATTCACCTCGCGACGAATATCCATGAATTATCCGGACTTTTAGATAGAAAATACTATCCAGTGTATGTATCGACTTTATATGGAAACTAATTTAGCGACCGGATGAAACTAACCCGGTTATTTCATTAGGTTGCTGTGGCGGGAAGGTAGCAAGCACGCCCGTTAGAGAGCAGGAGTGTTATGCAGAGTGATGCCGGTCTGAAAGGTGGCTGCCGGCCGCCGAGAGCCGCCGTTTTCGCTGCCGGAATTATCTCCAGTGTGCAGCAGCTGTAACGTAACATTCACATGACGGACCGCTGGCGGTGGATATATCCGCCATTCGGCGTCATAATCGCTGCCAGTCCAGTCCTCGATGGAATGACAGCGCATGGCGGCATCGCGGTATTCGAAGTTAACACTCGCCAGGTCGGTGACGATACCTGTCTCGGTCTGAGGAGCATACCCGCCCTTGTGCAGGTAAAACAGGGTACCGGCCTCGCTGTCAAACCAGTAAGCGACCACCGCCAACCGGGCTTCGCTCCCCGGCGTTTCCGGATTGTTCTCCAGGCACACGAAAGCCAGGCCGGTCCGGCTGAAGAAACCGGCGTCCGTGGCGAGGAAGCCGGGATGGCCGGGGCGATAGAGCTCCCATACCTGCGGATTCCAGAATCCGGGTGCACCTCCGCCCCAGCCCTGGGAAAACCAGGAATCGCAGCGGTTACCGTCGCCGTCGGTGTCGGTCTCGTCGTCATCCCACCAGGTAGCCAGGTTACCGGGAGCGTTGAAGAAGGCAAACTTTGTCCAGCCGGCGTTTACACACTCGGGATCGGTCCATTTGGCGCTGTCGATCCATTCATAATCATTCCATAAATTCTCCAGGAAATCCCATGTTTCCGGAGCCATCCAGACCGAATCGGCATTGTCTCTCCAGGCAAATCCCGTGCTTTCCTCCAGTGCCAGAGGATGACCGTACCATGCGTACAGGAAGGGGGTGCATCCAGACAGTGTCCTGGTCATGTGATCGAGAGCAAAACGGGCCCGGGTGGACAAGTCTACCTGCGATTCACCCTTTTGAAAACTTCTCAGTCCGGCGTGAAACAAGGCGTAGACTGCAGAGGCCACGATTCCCAGGACTGCCAGGGAAACGATGATTTCCATCAAGGACAGTCCCCGTTTGCATCGTTGTGATACAACCATTTTACCGGCTCCTGCGTTCGGTCAAGGTGGCGGTAAGATCAACAGGCGGGCAGATACCAGTACGGTCCAGAACGCTCACCGTTACTTGCTTGATCCGGCAGCCCGGCCGTATGACCTGCGCTCTCTGTCCATCCCGCTCTCCAACGATGATCAAGCCATCGCCAGGGGCGATGCGGCACCAACCCGGAGAAAAGGACGATGACGGTGTCAGGGTCCCGGCGGTGAAAAGGTGCACTTCCGGATCGGTGACGGCGGGATCGGCCAGGACATTCCCATCTAGTACTACCAGTTCCAGCGTAGCGTGAAACATGGATAAACAGGCCTTCCAGCGGGTGCAGGCCACCATAGTAGACGGCGTTTCGGCGAAACCTATCGACTTGATGATGCTACCGTCTTTGGAATCAATAACCCTGGTGGGCACCCCGGGAGAGCCCAACACCGCCAGGATTTCCATCTCGGGTAAATAGGACATTGATTGCCCCCCCGGAACCAGGGTGCTGAATGGACGGGACACCGGTGCCTGGTCTCCTACATCATAATAGCCTACCGTTCCGGCATCCCCGTCCAGGGTAAACAGTTGTCCACCGTCAGGAGCCAGCACGGCCGAGGTGGGAGACGTCTCCAGGGTGATTCCGGCCGTTCTCTGCATGGCGGGAATCATCCACTGCTCCCATGCCCCGGGAGAACTGCTCAACACGTGAATGTAGCGCATATCGGGGGAAAACAGGACGATTTCCGGCGTGATGCCAATCTCTACAGTGGCTCCCATCATGCGAAGACCACTTTTTTCGAACAGGTAAAGGTTGCCGTGTTTCCGGTCTCCTACGGCCATTATCTCGCCGTCAGTGGAAACATCGAGGGCCAGCTGTCCGGCGCCCGCAATAGCGGTCTGCTGAATTACCTCGCCTCTCACGGAATCGATCCGGGCCAGTTTTCCGTCTGTGCCGGCGATCAGTAACTCCCGCCCGCCGGGATCCATGACCATTGACGCGGGAACGAATGGCAGGGTGATCTCTTTTACTTGTTCCAGCGCGTCACCTTCGGTTTGCACCACCACCTGGCGCGCAAAATCGCTGAACACGCTCTCTTCGTCACCGGCTTCTTCCAGTATATCGTTACCGGTAATCGAGCTTCCGTCGTAAACGGCGTTCACTGCCCCGGTCTGCCGGGGAGGAAACGAATAAGCCGTTTCTACGGAAGAACCGGTGGTGGACTCACCCGCGGAAGAAAACCGGTTCCACCCGGAGTAATCGTCGACATCATCGTAATCCTTCCGCTGAACATCAGCCCAATTGCCCTCTTCCAGCCCCAGGTGGTACGGATTGGCGGGATCGGAAAACTCTCTGGAGAGGATTTCTTCCATCAGGGACTCACCCAGATGGACCATGGTCAACTTGCGTTCGATGATGGCACTTCGCTCAAGCGCTTCGGAGAAGAATCCCAGCATGGGAACCAGCGTCACGGTGATGAGAATAATGACCACTATTATTTCTGTCAGGCTCAGCCCCCGGCACGCTGCTGCCGTATCGAGGGACATTCTATGAGTAGTGGTGTTCATTGCCCGGTTTCACTTCCGCCGGATTCTTCCACCGTGATCCGGCCTGTCTGACAATCTACTGAAATCCTTTTGTCGTGGGAACCGGTAAACTCATCATGCACCAGTACCAGGCAGGCACTCTCGGAGCACGGGCGCCCGTCAGTCAGACCGGGCATTCCCCGGACATCGAAGAGAATTATATCCCCTTCAGCAAGCGAGGATTCCGGTGACACCGCTATTTTATTTGTGTCCGAAAAAACGAAGTAACTGCCGTCGCCACCCACCGTGTTCCACACCTCTTCCGATATACCGTAGGCCGTGACCTCGAGGATGGCCCTTGCTTCTTCCCGTTCCTGCTCCGTCACGCGGCGGAAAACCATGGATGAGGGCTCGTCCCATTCATCCACCGGGACGAGTCTGAAACCGTGTCTGACCTGGACGGGGACTCCATCAATACGTTTTTCGCAGCTCGAGAGCGATGCTTCCCTGCTCTGGCGGATCAAACCGGCCAGATGCTGAACCGTACCGTCGAATTCCAGCCTCCGGCTGAACTTAAGGATGCGCGGTCCAACCAGCCCTGCCAGCAGGCTGACAACTACCACCACTACCATCAGCTCGATAAGCGTGAATGCCCGCCGAACCGCCTCATGTGCCCCCGGTAATTCCGTCGGGTTAACGGTCACGTACCGGGAATCAGGGGAACGGTACCGGTACCGTCAACACCGTCCTGCCTGATCCATTTGACCAGGTCATCCGGGTTGCGGTCGATAGTCGCGCTGTGCTGAACCAGGTCAGAACCTACGGAATACACATAGATTCCATAGGTTCCGTCATTGTCGGAACCTGCCTTGGCGCAGTAACCGAAGAGGCCGGTCGAGTTGGTGTCCTGGCTGAACTCGTCGTCACAATAAAAATATTTCTCAAATCCATCGAGGACGACTTCTGCCAGCGTCCCGTCCAGGTAGGGCCCGTTCCACTTGGCCACCATTTTGGAGGTATAGTCTTTCTCGTCGTTCTCTGGAGTCCCGGTGAGGTTGTGGGCAATGTAGAAGTCATCATCGCCACCGTCCACCTTGGGCTGCACCATGAGATCTTCCAGGTCTCCGGGAAATACTCCCACGTCTGCGGCGAACATGGTGCTGGCAGACTTGATGGTTTCCATTTTCGACTTGGTGCTGGAAACCTTTCCCTTGGTCACCACGCTGGTAAAACGAGGCAGTGCCACTGCCGCTAGAATGCCGAGAACCACGATAACGATCATGAGCTCTATCAAGGTGAAACCCCTGCGAAACCGGCAATATCGCATCATCGTACTATCCCTCCATCGCCGTCAAATTTCTTTTCATGATATTGTACCACGATTACCTCAGTTTCCATCAACACTCAATGTCTCCCTCGGAGTGTATACTCCGGACGTGGGAGTGGAGAGTGACGGGTCTTTTCCCGGTACGGCACTCGTGCTATACTGGATTGGTCAAATGACGGTATCGTTCATGGTCCGTCACACTGCGAAGTGAGGATTTGCATGAGTTCCAACATACGTATTGAGGCCGGTGAGCCAAAGAGCCGGTCCCGGGCGATAATGGCCGTCATCCTGACGTGTGTGATAGTCCTCGCCGGCGGTGCCTGGTACTGCCTGGACAATCCCAACTCATGCGGCCTTATTGGACCGTACCTGACTGCTTTCGATTCTTTCAGCTCCAGACTCCTGGAAATCCCTCGTGCAAACCGGTGGCTGGCCGGCATCTTCTTGCTGCTGATTGTGGCGTGGTTCTCTTCTCTGTCCGGCTACCGCCGGAAGGTCGGGCAGTACCGCCTGCAGGCCAGAAGCGCCCTGCACCAGGTGCACTGCAAGGAAGAGGACGGTGATGAGAGGGTCAGGGAAACCCGGAAGGTCTACCAGGAGCAGTCGGTAAGGCTATCCGGCACCCTCATCAAAGTCAAGGATCTGCTTTCCACCCTGGACCGCGACCGCATCTGTGCTACCGTGTTCTCCATGCTGGAGCAAGGTATCGACGTCACGGCCACCTCCCTCTACCTGGTGGGAGCCGATGGGCGGGAGCTTATCCTGCTGGGAGCCACCGAGACAGCCACCGGCGAAAAAACGGTGCCCGTGGACACCAGTCACATGCTGGGCTGGGCGGCATCCAAAGGGCTGTTCATTTCAGAGCAGGAAGCACAAAGAAATCCCGTTCTGACCGGTCTTATCGGGAAAGGCCCGGTCCGGACGGCAATTGCCGTCCCGCTCCTGTCCGGCGAGAAGATAGTGGGAGTCATCAACATCGAGGAAATGAAACAAAGCGACAACGCTTACACCGCCGAGGAAAAGAAGCTGGTGACCACCATCGCCCTGTTGACGGGTATGGCCCTGAAAAACGCCGATGTCTTCGCTCTTACCAGGGACGAGCTTCTGAGCTCCAAGAAGTTCAGCGAAGAACAGATTAGGGAGAAACGCCGCCTCAAGGAAATGTTCGGTCGCTACACCTCGCCGCAGGTGGTTGAAGAATTGATTGCCAATCCGGAGATGTTGAAGCCGGGGGGAACTCGAAAAGAGCTCACCGTGCTCTTTTCCGATATCCGCAGCTTCACAACGTTTTCCGAAGACCATCCTCCCGAGGAGGTCGTCCGGCGCCTTAACGAGTACCTCTCTGCCATGGTAGAGGTCATCGTCCGCAACGACGGAACCCTGGACAAATTCGTTGGTGATGAAATCGTCGCCGTCTGGGGAGCTCCCGTCGACCAACCCAACCACGCGGAGCTGGCTGTCAGGGCCGGCGTGGAAATGGAATTGGAAATTATTCGACTCCAGGAGAAATGGAAGCAGGCCGGGCTTACTCTCCTGGACATGGGCGTGGGTATCAATACCGGAGAGATGGTGGTCGGCAACATCGGATCGCAGAGAAAAATGGATTATACCGTCATTGGCGACAATGTCAACCTCGGAGCCCGGGTTGAAGCCCTTACCCGGGATTTCCCCCATCGAGTACTTATTACCGGGAAGACCTTCGAGCAGGTGAAGCACACAGTAGAAGCAATTCACCTCGATGATGTAGTAGTAAAGGGCAAGAAAAAACCCGTACCTGTTTATGCGGTCCTGGATTTTAAGAGTTAACCGTCAAGCCCCAGCAAGCTCTTTTTTGAAGCAATGTAATGCTCATTGGTCAACCGGATATTCAAACTGATATGGCGGAGTATGGTCAGGTAAATCTTGTTCACCAGGTGCATATCCGTATCCGCCAGTTTGTTCATATGTTCCCTTCGGAATACACACAAGGTCATTGGTTTGCAGGCCATGACTTCGGCGGAACGGTACTCGCTGTCGAGAAAAGCCATCTCGCCCAGGATGTTACCGGGGCCAAGAGTAGTAAGCACTACCCGTTCACCGTCGGGGAGAAGTTTGCTTACCTGGGCGGCTCCCTCCAGGATCACATAAAACTCATCGTGATTATCGCCGTCCTTGATGATAACTTCTTCGGCCTCCACTGTTTTTGACTCTCCACACACTTTTAGAAATTCAAAGGTCTGATCTTCCATGTTCCCTTCAAGCAGGACATCGGAGTTACTGCTCAAATCAGTACAGTCCCCGGCTTTGTTCCTCTCATTGAGTGTGGTGAGCGTGGCATCGGTAAAAAGAAGATGCTCGTTGAGCAGCCTGAGCCTTCTGCTCAAGCTCCTGCCTATACCTTCGAGAAGAAGAAATCCCACCTGTGGATGATTTTCCAGTATCCTGTAGAAATCCAGCCGTGCCAGAGAAAACAGTTCGAGGTTTTCCACCGCCATGACTGTTGCCGAGCGGGGGGAATCTTCAAGAAGTGCCATTTCCCCAAAGAAACTGCCCGTGCCAATAGAGGCCAGAATGAAGCGTCGGTAAGAGGAGATCTCCCAGATAACATCGACCCTGCCCTTCCCCAGGAAGAACATCGTGTCCCCCACGTTCCCCTTTCGGAAGACCAGAGAGCCCTGAAGATAGTTTTGCTGATGTAATGCTGATCCGACAATACCAAGATCATCAGAATCAAATGCATGGAAAAACGGGATTTCAGATAGGTTTTCAGATCCAACCATTTAGCAGCCTTCTCTCTACATCATGTACTGATATCCGGTATTGTACCATCTATGAACCGACACAGATCAAACATTTCATTAAGCAGGTGCACCGGATACGTTTTAAGAGCGGAAATGTCAGCACTGAACTTCCTGCTCTGGAACAAGATTATTTACAGCATCTCTTGAATCTCTCTCTTACAGGTGTTATATTTTCGATTATTAACCCGGCATAAGGAGGAGAAACCATGGCACAGGCGTTCACTGATGCAAACTTTGAAGCTGATGTATTGAAAGACACCGGTTTGGTGCTGGTTGATTTCTGGGCAACCTGGTGTGGCCCCTGTCAGATAATGGGTCCGGTTATCGACGAACTGGCTGGCGAATATGAGGGAAAAGTCAAGGTTGGGAAATGCAATGTTGATGATAATCCGGCCACAGCTGCCAAGTATGGCATTATGTCTATCCCCACTCTCATTTTCTTTAAAGGCGGCGAAGTCCTGGAAAAAATGGTGGGAGCACATTCAAAAGACGGTATAAAGGCGAAAATTGACGCACTCATGTAATTAATGCAAAGGAGGATTGAGTATGGGGTTTTTCATTCTCGGCATTATCATAGTGGTTATCGCCTATGTCATTTTCCTGTACAACAGGATGGTGACGCTCAATAACCGCAATGACAATGCCTGGTCACAGATTGATGTCCAGCTGAAACGGCGGTACGATTTGATTCCCAATCTCGTCGAAACCATTAAAGGATACGCGGCACACGAAAAAGAGGTTTTTGAAAAAGTAACCCAGGCCAGGTCGCAGGCTATAAACGCCGGCTCAGTAAAAGAACAGGGGCTGGCCGAGAACATGCTCTCCGGTGCCCTGAAAACCCTTTTTGCGGTGTCGGAAAACTACCCGGAACTTAAAGCCAACGAGAATTTCATGATGCTTCAAGAGGAACTGGCCGGCACTGAGAATAAAATATCGTATTCACGGCAGCATTACAACGATTCGGTTATGTTCTTCAACACGTTTATCCAGAAGTTTCCAGCAGTCATGCTGGCGAATTCGTTCGGGTTCAAAGCCAGGGAATACTTCGAGTTGGAAGAATCTGAAGAGAGAAAAGCTGTAAAGGTGCAGTTCTGAGGGATGTTGTTTTTTGACCAGATAGCCAGGAATCAGCGCAAATCTTTTCTGCTGGTTTTCCTCTTCGTTCTCCTTCTGGCAGCCATGGGCTATGTTTTTGGAGAGTTGTCCCACCTCGGTTATGGACCGGGATTGGTGGCTGCAATTCTCATCGCCGGCCTATCAATATTCGGAAGTTACTACTACAGCGACAGGATTATCCTGGGGATCAGCGGAGCGCGTCCCCTGCAAAAGCAGAACCACCCTCACCTTTTTCACACTGTGGAAGGTCTGGCTCTGGCCTCCGGGATGCCCCCTCCCCGGGTTTACGTTATCAATGATTTGGCTCCCAATGCCTTTGCCACCGGAAGGAATCCAAAAAACGGTGTTATCGCGATTACCACCGGCCTACTGGGCAAACTCAACCGGGTAGAACTGGAAGGTGTCATTGCCCACGAAATGGCCCACATTAAGAATTACGACATTCTCCTGGGCAGCCTGGCCGCGGTTCTGTGCGGCGCAGTGATCATGTTGAGCGATATGACCAGACGAATCTTCTTCTACGGAGGTGGACGCCGCTACGGGGGTGGAGGCCGCCGCTCCGGCAGCGGAGGGGGAGGAGGAGGTATTTTCATACTGGCTGCGATATTCCTGTCAATTCTGGCGCCCATTGCCGCTCATTTGATACGCCTGGCCATTTCACGCAAACGAGAGTACCTGGCAGACGCCACTGCGGTCATGCTCACCAGGTATCCGCCCGGTCTAACCAGTGCTCTGCAAAAACTTGCTTCTGATAGAACACCGGTTTCCAGGGCAAGTCGGGCAACGGCTCATCTCTACACGGTTAATCCGCTTAAAGGCAGGGGAGGATTCAAACTGTTCTCAACCCACCCTCCCATCCAGGAGAGAATAGCCGTTCTCGAAGCCATGTAGCCCGCTTATTCCAGTAACATTCGAGTCAGATTCTGCAGCATTTTTATGGTTCTCACCCAGTGCGCAGTCATCCTGCCAGTACCGTGCTCGGAAGGATAGGTTCCAGCCAGCACATTTTTGCCCGGGAAAACCACTGATCTTAAAAAAGCAGGGATACCGATTTTCCGGGGAGCGCATGATAAATATGCAAGTACATTGAGGTGGGGCACAAGGTGTCCGCGTATTACCCGGGAGAGCCCCCATTTCATCAGCAACCCGAACCTGTCCCTGCCAGGCGTTTCTCCCAGAAAACTGCAGCCCAACCGTTTGTCCAGAATCATGAGCATCGCTTCGAGCACTGGCCTAAAACCGGAAGCATCAAGCAAAGTGCTCAGTTCTTCCCGGTCCGCAACAGAAAAATGAGTCAGCACAAGCGCTACATCAATCCACCAGATCATTCGGCCAAATGAGTGCTGCAACGAATGATAGACCAGGTAGAGACAGTGCTCAGCAGGTGACAGTAGCACTTTATCGCAAAGGTGTTTTTTTCTGAATTGTTGCTCCGGGAATGTGTATCCGAGCAGCGGCAGCGGAAGCCGCGATTGAAAAAACCGGCCGTGAAGATCGATTGGCAGCCGCCTTCGATTACTCCAGGTCATGAGTTGATGGTACGGCGGCCGGCGAGCTTCGACGAAAGCCCCCTGTTTTTTCAGAATACCGGCGGCCCGGTCGAATTCGGAACCGGAAACCACCATATCAAGATCGGTTACCGGTCTGATACCCGGAAAACGACAGTAGATCCCATCCAGCAAAGCTCCCCCTTTTACCGGGATTACCGCGATACGTTCCGAATGGAGCAGAGCGCATACCTTATCCCGTTCATCCAGGGCGATGACCGCTTTTATTGTCGACTCCTTCAAGTCCTTCCTAAAACTACCGGCAACCATATCCGGACAGGATCCCATTACCCGGGCGCCTTTTTCTATGAGATAACCGAGGAGAGGTGAGAGTCCATGCTGACGTGCCAGAAGAAGAACCGACTGCCAACCCTTGTGCGAGCCCGGCGGTTCCGGTTGACTGGAGATGGAGCATCCCCCTGGAGCAGCACGGTTAATGAATTCAGCCGCACAGAAGTCAATAAAACGAAGAGCGGGATCGAGTTTCACGAAGCTATGAACACCCATGGTTGCATTGTACCTGAACTAACCTGAAAAATGCAGTAGACTTTCTATTATAGGCCAGGACGGGATTGCTAAGCTCCGTCCTAGTAAACCAGCTGTATTTTTCAGGAATTCGGGCTAGCATCTTCATCCGAAGGATCAAAAGAGCGTCATGACATCGATGTTGAACCGTGTATCCTTATCGAGGGTTCCCATAAGCCGCACCCTGGTGGTGTCCCGGAAAGAAAGCTCGCATCCCAGAGAAGTAACTCCATATTGATCTGTCAGGTGACGGTCAGCAGCGTTGGTTGAGCGGTACATATCATGTGTCTTGACATATCCTCCCCTGGCAAACAGAGTCAGAAACGGCGTGCGGACATGCTCCAATTCCAACTGGTAGCGCTTAATGCGGTGGTCGATGCGGAAATGAGCCGCTACCTGGGTTGCCCCCCCAGGACGGTCGGTGATTTTTCGCTGTGACTCGTCACCATAGGTTATTTTTAAAGACATATGATGGTTCAATTTTCTAACAACTGAAGGTTCAATTGACCAGTTTCGTACCTGGTCAGATTGATTCTGGTCCGTATCTTCGGGCCAGATAGCATGCAGTGAAGAGCGATCTTTACTCCCCTTGAAAATGATCCTGTACCGTTGATCCAGGTTATAATACACCCTCAAGCTCAGTAAATCTTCAATCCTGTCTTCCTGGTATACGGAAAGCAAATAAGGAATCGAATAGTCCTGGTTTTGTTCAGTACGGCGTGACTCGAACACAAACCGCCCCCGGTCTCCAAGGGGCTGCATTCCCCTGAGAAACCAACTTGAAACATCGGTCTTGTCTTCGATCATGTTATCCAGGAAGCCGTACAGGTGCCAGCGGCCATGATCATGCCGGTAATACGCCACGAACGGTCCGTAATAGATATCGTTGAAATCACCAATTTTTTGAAAGGAAGGACCGAAGGCAAAACCATCCTTCAGTTTCAACTCCATGCGCATCAGAGTGCTTTCAAGAATGAGGCTGAATGCCTCGGAAAGAGGCCGGGTTATTTTCAGATAATCGTTTACTGTTGATTTTTCTTTCTCCCTGACATCGCCAAAGATCCAGAAACCATTATCGACATCTTCCCAGCGTTCTTCCCAATCATCGATAAAGGCTTCGACAGGAGAGATGGAAAGTGCCATGAAAACGCCAAATAGCCATGCGGTCAGGCATAGCCGGAAGCGTGAAAATACTATGTGTCGAGGTGTATGGAACATGGCGATCACAAGTACCTATCGGTAGAAACGGCACATCAAACTAGCGGATAGGTAAAATTATCGATCTTCTGGCCGGCCGATCCATAAAGAGGATAAGACTTGCTTTTTGGGGCAACCAGGCGGTTAGACAGCATCTCTGCCGCTACCATGACCTTGATAAACCGGGGATCGTTCCTGAACATCTCCGTGGTACGTGCAATTCCGGCGCTACTCAGATTAAACCAGAACTCGAAAGGAAAAGGCTCATTAAAAGGCTTCGAAAGCCCGGCCAGTTTGTTGAATCCGTGATCCGCAACACCCGAGGATAACAATTCGTTCTGGCTTTCAGCGCATTCGCCTGCCGGTAGGCCGTCAATTTTATGTCCATAGAGTCTGCACACAAACGGGCGGGCATCATATATCTGGCAAATCCCGCTATCATCGCCATAAAAGGCGCATCTGAAATGCCGTTGTGCTGAATCCCACCGGGAGTTGAAATTCTGGATCTTGTACAGAACCTGCTGTCTCAGACCGTCCGGAAGATCCTTGTAAATGAAATCAACGATGTGAATATACTCGGCAAAAAACACCGGAATAGTATAACAGCATTCACCGCAGAGACGGCACCGTATACCCGGTATGGTGGAATAAATGGCGAGCAGATTCTGCCTGTGATTTATCATAACATATAATTATATCATCGCTTATTTTTCCTACCAACATCAAATACTGCTGACAATTCGCATAGTTTTCAAGCCCGCAGCAAGTAAAAAACTGTTCGAAGCGTGCTTTGACGATCCATGAGAAATATGATAGTATCACTTGTGTTTCAACCCGAGTTATTCATGAACCTTCGAGCCGCAACCGAATGGGTTTTGAATTATTCAAGTTAAAATACCCATGTGGGATGAGGGGGGAGCAGACAACGTGATAAATCATCACGAAGAGAACGGCATCGTTATTGTTCCGGTTAATTATGATCTTGCAGAGCACACAGTTACCACGTTTAGAGAAGATCTCCAATATCTGGTCGATCTCGGGAAAATTTACTTTATCCTTGATCTGGAGAAAGTATCGTACATTACCAGTATGGGGCAGAGCGTGTTATGTGCGATGAAAAAGGAACTCGATCCGAAGGGCGGCTGGATACGGCTGGCCAAAGTAGACAAGGAACTCCTGGAAATACTTTCGATCACCAGGTTAACCGATCTTTTCGACCTCTTCGACAGCGTTGAAGAAGCCCTTGCTTATAATCCCTGACAGACCACAGCAAAATCATTTCTAAGCAGGATTGTTCTTAAACAGAATCTTTTCTATAAGGATATTGTTCGAGAGCCGTGGCCAGTATAATCATGGCTCTTTGCATCTGGCCGACATCAAGCACGAAGGCAATTCTTACTTCCCGGGTCCCCTTGCCCTTTGTAACGTAAAAACCAGCTCCCGGTGCAAGCATAACCGTCTCACCGGAATCATTAAATTCCTCCAGAAGCCATCGGGAGAACTTTTCCGCATCATCCACCGGGAGTGACACAATGACGTAGAATGCTCCCTCGGGACAGGCACACGTCACTCCGGGCATTTTATGTAACGCTTCAAAAACAACATCCCGCCGCTTCCGGTATTCGGAAACGAGATTTTCAAAATATGAGGGGGGAACATCCAGAACAGCCGCTACCGCCAGTTGCTCAAGTTGCGGTGAGGAAAGCCGGGCCTGCCCATACCTGACGGCAGCTTCCACAACATCTTCCCGGTATGAGATCAGTGCGCCGATACGCGCTCCGCAAGCACTGAACCGCTTCGAAGCGCTGTCGAGAACGATACAACGGTCGGCCAACTCGGGAAAAGACAGAACACTGTGATGGTCCGCTCCGTCGTAGACAAACTCCCGGTACACTTCATCCGATAACACAAACAGGTCATGTCGAAGAGCAAGACGCGCTACCATATCCAGTTCGTCACGGGTATAAACCGTACCGGTGGGATTGGACGGATTACAGATGAGAATCGCCCTGGTCCGATCGGTAATGAGGCTTTCAATAATCTCTTCAGGAGGAAGATGGAAACCATCGTCTATAGAAGTAGTAACGGGAACCAATCGAATACCGCACATACCTGCAAAGCCTAGATAATTCGGATAGCACGGCTCGGGTACCAGGATTTCATCCCCCAGGCCAGCTGCGATCTGAAATGCAAAGATGATAGCTTCCGATCCGCCTGTCGTTGCCATTATTTGTGAACGCTTTAATTCGAAACCCTGCCGTTTGTAATACCGCTGCAGCGCTTCCAGGAGTGCCGGTTCACCTTGTGAATGCGAATATGAGAGTATAGGCCGGTCAAATTCATGAATTATTTTCATAATCGAATCCGGGGTTCCAATATCCGGTTGACCAATATTGACCCGGTAGATATGAATCCCCCGTGATTCAGCGGCTTCCGCCAGGGGTACGAGACGGCGTATCGGAGACGCAGGAAAATCTGCTGCTCTCCTGGAAAGTCCGGGGCCATTAACATCAAGTGGCACGACTTGCACTCCCTTCAAATAGTTATCCTGTGAAATTTGTACACCAGTGAGACAACTGAAGTCAAGTCCGATAAAGCTATAGCACAGCGCAGTCCCGGTCAATAGTGTACTGGCAATACCGTTGACTGCCTTGACAGCGGTCTTGCTGGTACGCTGGCACGCAGTTGTTGCCGTAATCTATGATGAACCCGAATAATTCACGAATGTTCTTAGCGAAGTGGGGTCTCGCGAGCGAGCCCAGGAAAATGGCTGCAGATACAAGGCGCGTGCAGAAAAATGCTCGGAGGCGGACCAGTAGGTACGTTGAGAACATTTATCGCATGCGTTTTAACGCACCCATGCGCTTTAGCGCACCCATGCGCTTTAGCGCACCCATGCGCTTTAGCGCAACGCAACGCAGTAGAAGCGAACATTTTCGAGTCGCAGCAGAATGGTTTGTGAATTATTAGGGTTATATGATACTATTTGTGCGAAAGGGGTAACCAGATGGAGATTGACTACCAGGCCCGGAGAGTCTTGCTTGAGCAGCATATAGAAAGCTATTGGAACAATGTATTGAGTGTTCCTGAACGGAGAAAACATCTCCTTCCTTCCCTGGAACGATGGAAAGCCATGTACGGAGTACTTCTTCGGGATGAACGCTTTCTGGCTTTAGCCGAACCGGTCACAAAGGACACTCCCCTTGAGGAAACTCAGTATTACATGCGTTATGACGGAGTATTCTGTTTTCTGGAAGGTCTTTTCAAAGACACTGAAGGGCGCGAGATCATCTGTGCTAATCCTCTTCGTTTCCCCTTTGCGCCCCGTGCCCAGCAGCAACTTCCCTATCTGAGTTCCAACTACGAGCACCTGTTTGGCCTGGAGATAAAAACAACTACCATGGTCTTCAACAAACATGGATACAAGGATTATGGAGCGCAACTTGAAGAAGTCCGCAGAATTACTGTAAATCAGCGTAACACCCGAAACCCCATACAACGATTCTATTTCCACCCTCAGGGAATTACCCAGTGCCCGGTGTTCAGGAGGGAAAATTTCATTTTTTACCTGCCGGCCCGCAGGGCACTTAAATATATGTTATTTGTAAAGAAATTCGAGCCGGTTGTCAGAGGTACTCAGTGGCTCCTGGAAACCCCTCATCTCCAATCATTTCTTTCGGGAACACAGTTGAAACTGGATGATATGGGAGCGACCGGATCCTGCAGCTACGGTGATGAAGAAGATAAAGAAGATTTTGATGTGGTTTTCTACGGTTCCCAGAAAAAACTGGTTTCTATTAGGAATTTCATAATTGAAGGAACGCAGCACGGTATATTCAAACCACTGAAAACAAAAATTAAACGTAAAGTCAGAGTGCACAACAGAGAAATCATTTTGAACTGTACGGGCAAACCTGTTCTTTTTTGTCCATTCTTTATCGTTGAACCACGATCGGATGACTGTCTGAAGCACGCGGTGATCGTTCCCCGGGGAGAAATAAAGTACTTTGAGGCACGAGTGCTGGAAGACAGCGAAAACATCCTCTGTCCATCCCGTGTTATCATTGGCGACTTTGATAATGTTTTTCCCCACGGAACGATGATAAAGGATGGCACAATGCTGGTGATGACTCATGGATTCAGTCGGGGAGAATTATATGAAGGAAGCTGGATATCAGGTAAAAATTCCCTTATTGCTGATATCTATCCTGCGAATGGTAATCCGTTTCCTGCCCTGATTTCACGAGGCTGGTACGATATCAACGTTCTCTCGACGTAGTCTAAGATCTTCTTCCCCGGGCAAGCTGGTAATATCCTCTGCGTACCTGTCTGAAACGTTTATCGATAACCAGAGTCCTGTTTACAACGGCTCTGAAGTTCTTTGCTTTTGTGGATACACCTTTTTTCAGTAACGCCTCGGCAATACTGGCTACTTTGGCAGGGCGTCCATATTCGCGGAGATATTCTTCAATATGTGAGGCAAGGGTACCAGTACGTGGTTTACGTTTTTTGCGTTTTGTAGTGGTATTTTTCCCTGCCGTCAATTTAACACTAATTCGTTTTCCGCAGATCGGACATTTCACCTGCAACACCTCCCTATTAGTAATTTATGAAAGAAGGGTAACATATTTCAAGGTATTTTTCTACAATTTTATAAAAAATTAGCAGTACAGTTTGAATTGCAATTATATGCTCTTGATTCATTAGAATAATGCGGGATTGATCAATAATTATCTACACTCAGAATCATCGTTCATGTTCATTGTTATCCAAATTATCACTTCACAAAAAAAACAAAAAAACTTCCTGGCGAAAAACACGACAGTTAAAGGATTTCTGGTTATCAACAGTCAGAGGAGTACGAAAAAAGAACCTGAACAGATTCAATTCGTAGTATAATGATAAGGAACAGTTCGGTCCTGTTCACTCATCTTCAACCGGGTCTCATTTGAGACCCGGTTCTCCTTACTCCCCACACTTACTTTGAAGTGTGAAATGATGATGGAGATATGAAAGACTGCCGTTCGATCCATCCTCCCCCGATTACACGGTCATCTCTATAAAAAACAGCAGCCTGACCGGGAGTAATTGCCCACTGTTTTTGGGTAAATGCAACAGATGCACGCTGGTTTTCATGGATTGTGAGAACCGCTGATGCCGGCCTGTGCCGGTATCGTATCTGAACCTTTACTGCCAGTGAATTCCCCGCTTCCAGCTCCTCGTGAAGAATCATGTTGTTCACCGACAGATGTCCTTGCATAAGTTCATCCCTGCCGCCGACTACAAGCATATTTTTCTCAGGAATAATAGACAGAACATACAACGGTCGGTCAGAGGAAATAGCCAGTCCTCTGCGCTGGCCAACCGTGTAGAACAGCAGTCCCCGATGGGTACCCATCCGACGTCCTGCCTGATCAATTATCGAACCCGGTTTTGGATTTGTCCCGCAATGTTCTGCAATATAGTCACCATAGGTCTGGTGCTCGGAGATAAAACAGATGTCTTGACTCTCTGCTTTATTCGCTACTGGTAGATCAAGGACAGAAGCTAATGTTCTTGTTTGATCTTTTGTATACGAACCTAATGGAAATATGATCCCCGGGAGTTTTTCCAGGGGGATGGGAAAGAGAACATAGCTTTGATCCTTTGCCCCCGGCCTGGCGCGGAAAAGTGCAGGTCCTGACGGTCCTGGCCCAATTCTTGCGTAATGACCGGTAGCCACGAAGCGGGCGTCAAGAGATTCAGCCCATTGCAGCAATGATCCGAACTTCAAGTACTGATTGCAGCGTATACAGGGATTAGGAGTTTCCCCCCTGAGATAACCGGTACAGAAATCATCAATAACTCGCTCTTTGAATATCCTTGAGAAATCGAGAACATAGTGCTTGATACCAAGTTTGTCCGCCACCGACCGGGCTTCAGCAATACCTTCCAGACCACAGCAAATGCCCGTTCCCCCGGCGTGAACCAGTCTGAACGTTATTCCTATTACCTCATATCCCGCCTTAATCAATAAGGCGGCGGCAACAGAAGAATCCACTCCTCCGCTCATTGCTACCAGGACACGCATAGACCAGTCTCCTCCTGATATTATTAACCCGGAAAAGGCGATTGTTTTTGTCATAAGGCTACGGAAAATAAGTCTGTTGCATTTTTCGGATTCAGGGTAAAAGTAAAGTACATCATGCTTCGGATATCGTCAAGCAGACACGTCCTGGACCTGGTATGTATTCAACTCCGACACGGTTTGACGTACAAGATGACAATGTTCTAGTCTGTCTATACACCAGAAGACTGGAAGGAGTGAACAACCATGAAAGTTTGTGTCATTTCGGATACCCATGAAAACATGCCGGTTATTGACAGAGCTGTTGAAATCTGTGCAAAAGAAAATGTCAAACTTGTCATTCACTGTGGGGATTTTATATCTCCCATCACAGCTGGTCATTTTAACAATCTGAACTGCAGGATGGAAGGCGTCTTTGGAAATAATGACGGCGACAAGCTGTTTCTCCTGAAACGATACGAAGGAGTAGCCTCAATCCATCACAGCCCGTTCTCTCTGGAAATTGAGGATAAAAGAATTGTGTTGATGCATGAACCGGACCTGCTGGAAGATTTGATATCTGGAGGAAAAGCCGACTTCATTTTTTACGGTCACACCCATTACCTGGACATTCGAGAAGGCAGCACCCTGGTAGTTAATCCGGGCGAAGCAGGTGGATGGCTAACCGGTCGCAGTACTATGGCCATGGTGGATACCGAGACAAAAACAGTCAACATCATCGATCTGTAAGGCACGTGTTAAGCGGATCAGCCAACCATTATTTTTTCTTCCGGGAAAGAAACTGCCGGCTCCTTTCCGGAAACCATGGCGAACACCAGTGCCAGGGGACCAACTCTTCCGATAAACATGAGCACTGTAACGAGAAGTTTCCCCAGAACAGTCAGATCAAACGTTATACCCAGCGAGAGACCAACGGTTCCAAAAGCAGACACTGCTTCGAACAATATATCCTTCATGGAAAAGGATTCGGTCAGGAGAAGCAGGAATACAAACAGACAGACCGCCAGGAACGAAAACAGCGACAAAAGCAGTGAGCGGGTAACCACGTCTTTCGGAATGGTCCGCTTGTAAAGCACCACGCTCGCTTTTCCTTTAAAGGTGGCGATCATGAACAGCAGCAATATTAGAAACGTGGTCGTTTTGATTCCACCGGCGGTGGAACCTGGCGATGCTCCGATAAACATCAAACCCATGAGCAGGTACTGGCTGGCGGACCGCATATTCTTGATAGGAACCGTATTGAATCCCGCCGTCCGAGGAGAGAGAGCTTGAAACCAGGCGATGAGGCCCTTTTCCAGTAAAGGGCGTCCTTTCAGAGTAAGCGGGTTGGAAAACTCGCAAACAAACAGAACAATCGTACCGCCAATCAGCAGAACGAGTGTCACCAGGATAACGATCTTCGTATGTAGAGAAAGAGAACCGGTCCTCTTGTATCTGATACATTCATAGATTACACCGTACCCGATACCACCCAATATAATTAAAAAACCAATTGTCCCGGTAATAATTGGATCCCCGGAAAATCTTTCCAGGCTGTTTGAAAAAAGCGAAAAACCCGCGTTGCAAAAAGCCGATATGGCGTGAAACACAGCCAGGTAGGCCGTGTGCCCAATACTTCCAAGTCCAATGCTCCACCAGCGAAAGAACAGAAAGAAGGCTCCTATCAACTCAACACCCACGGTGAGAACACAGACATATTTGAGAAGCAGTATGATGTCTCCCAGACCTACTCTGTTCAAGTCTTCCTTTATGAGTAATTGCTGGCGTAAGCCGATTCGCCGACCAAGCAACAGAGCAATTATGGTAGAAAAAGTCATAATCCCCACCCCACCAACCTGAATGAGCAGAATGATGATTATTTCTCCAAACGTGGAGAAATAATTAGGGGTATCCTTGACAATTAAGCCGGTGACACATACGGCTGAAGTAGATGTGAAAAGCGCATCAACAAACGAGGTGGTTTCTCCCGTCTCTGACGAGAACGGAAACATCAGCAGCACTGCCCCGCCCACAATAGCCAGGGCAAAACTTAAAACAAGCATTTGTGATGGGGAAAAACTTTTCATGAGCGGTTCTTATCTTTCAGACTCCAAGCTTTTCGCGCATATCATTGTGAATGATTACGATCAGCGTCTGGTTTTCATTAATTCGGGTTTCGGCATGGGGAAGAAAAACTTCTTCTCCTTCTTTGACCGCAATAATATTTGTTTCGTATTCCGCCCTGAGACTGAGTTCACTCAGGGTCTTACGGAGCCATTTTTCCGGGGGATACATTTCCAGGATACTGAAATCACCCGGCAGACCAAGGTAATCTAGCGTATATCCCGACATGAGACTTCGAGCTATTCGCTCCCCGAGCTCTTCTTCGGGAAAGACTATTTTATCAGCACCAATCATCTGAAGCACCTGGCCATGAACCTTGTCGGCAGCCTTGGCAATCACCTGTTTTACACCAAGCTGCTTGAGCAGCAGAGTGGCTAGAATAGAGGCTGCCAGGTTTCCTGAAATGCTGAGAATCCCGCAATCATACGACGCGTCAACACCAGCATCCCTGAGTGAATTTTGATTTGTAACATCAGCAACAACGGCATGTGTTACTATCTTTTCATCAACCACGTTCTGGACTCGCTGCGGATCGGCGTCTATTGCCAGCACTTCATATCCAGCCCCCACCAGGGTCCGCGCCACACTCAGCCCGAAATTTCCAAGACCGATCACGACAAACTGATGCGGACGTTCAATTATCCGGTTTTTTCGTTCTTCAACCTGCTCTGCTGCCACGTTTTCACCTCATTACCTGATTATCTCGACACCCGCACTGTATATCTCAGGAGGAAACGTGATTCCGCTCGACCTGGCAGACCGCTCGTTTATGACGATGTCGAACATGGGCACCGAATGTATCGATAATTCTCCCGGTGAACTTTCTCCCCGTAAAATGTCGGCTGCTTTGAAAGCCGCCATTTCCCCCGCCAGATAAAAGTTGGCAGTAAAACCGAGATGAGCGCCTCGGAGAACAACTTCTCTCAACATCGTAAAAACAGGGATCTTGCGTGTTTCAGCTTCCTTCAATATTACCCTCAAAGAACCGTATACTTTCAGATCGAGTGGTATATACAGGGCTGTTTTATCATCGGTGTCACTATCTCCAAGAGGCGATTCACTATTTTCTTCGTTCAAAGCAATCGCTTCCACCTTGAATCCGAGGTTTTCGCCAGCAGACTCAAGGTCTGCAATTTGCATTGCACTATCTGGATCATCAGGGGAGACCACCACCATGAGCGTATCAAAATAACGAGCTTGCTGGAAAAAATCTGCCGCTTTTTCCATTGGTACCCCGACCGATACTCCACAGAAGTTTACCTTATCGTACCCCGCGCCGCTATCAACAAGCTTTCCAGATGCCTTGTATACCCCGGAGAACACCACTGGTATTTTTGTTATCTCATCCGCCACGAGATCTGCTGAAGATGCACCAACAACAAATACCAGATCAGGGGGATCCCGTAAAATCGATTTCAACTTTTCACGGGAGGTTAAAGAGCCGCTATCTATCGAAAGTGTTTCAAATGTGACCGTATCTTCGTGGTACCCTTGCTCTCTCAGTCCGAGGCGAAAACCATGCACAGCCTGGCGGTAGAACGGATATCGCTGGTTGGCAACGATCAAAATCCGATAGTTCGTATCTTCGACCGATAAAACACCGGAAGCGGAAACCAAAAGCAGTGTTATAACAATAAAGCTCAAACAGGTCTTTTTCACAACAACACACCTTCCGCAGGAAATATGTGAAGCCTTGCAACCGGCCTAAAACCCGCATGTTTCATAAACGGATTCATCATATCCCGTATTTCTCTTTTTTATACCGCAGCATTTTACGTGTCAGCCCGAGTATACGTGCCGCACGAGCAATAACATTGTCAGACTTTTCCAGAGCTGCTTTTATGTACTCTACTTCAAGTTTTTTGACAAGCCCAGGGAGATCCACTCCATCACGGGGCAAGCAAATATCTTCCCCGGGGACCAAATCCGCTGCAACGGGTCCCCTGACCCACTCTGGAAGACTGGGGATCCCGATGATTTCTGATTTAACTAACAGCACAAGATGTTGAATCAGGTTCTCCAGTTCCCGAACATTACCCGGCCATTCGTACCGGCTCAGTACATCAAGAGCATCTTTGGTGAACTTTTTGGTCGCCACCCTGTTTTCGCGGCAATACTTTTTTATGAAATGTTCTGCCAGCAACGGGATATCATCCACTCGCTCCTTGAGAGCCGGTACCAGTATTGGAACGACATTCAATCGATAGTACAGATCCTCACGAATACGCCCCTCGTGAATAGCCTGAGGCAGGTCCCGGTTGGTGGCAGCAATTACCCTCACATCAACTTTTATTCTGACATTGCCTCCGACCCGGGTAAATTCCCGCTCCTGAAGCGTTCTGAGCAGTTTTGCCTGCATACCCACCGGCATCTCGGTTATTTCATCAAGAAAAATCGTACCCCCGTCGGCCAGTTCAAACTTTCCCGAACGGCGGGTAGTGGCTCCCGTAAATGATCCCTTTTCATGCCCGAACAATTCTGATTCCAGTAGATTTTCAGGAATGGCCGCACAGTCAACCGGTATGAAGGGACGTTCTTTGCGAGGACTCCGCTGATGAATAGCCCTGGCTATCAGTTCCTTGCCCGTACCGCTTTTCCCATTTATTAGAACGGTTGCCGAAGACTCCGAGATTTGATCGATGACCTGATATATCCTGACCATAGAAGAGCTCATGCCGATTATTTCACCGAAAGACGCTCCCCTGACCGTCTCTCGCAAGGCACGGTTCTCGTGCAGCAATGTGCTGAACTGAAGCGCCTTCTCAACCATTATTTTCATTTCATCCATGTTGATAGGTTTCAGCACATAATGATACGCACCCTGTTTCATGGCCTCCACTGCACTGTCAACCGTGCCAAAAGCCGTCATGACAATGACCGGGATGTCATCACTGAAGCCCTTGATCTTACCGAGGAATTCAATGCCGGACATTTTAGGCATTTTTACATCGGTAATGACCATGTGAGGGGCCATTTCCTGGAATTTCTTCCAGCCCGCCTGCCCATCACCGGCACAGGTTACGTCATGTCCCTCATCCCTGAGGGCAATCTCGAGCACCCTGCGCATATTTGGTTCGTCATCAACTACGAGAATCCGCGCCACTTGCTTGCAACTCGCCTTTCCTGGGAATTCTAACCATGAGTGTCGTGCCCTGGTCGCTGGTTTTCATCAACGTCAGCTCTCCCCCATGCGCCCGTGCTATATGCTGGCTGATGGAAAGCCCGAGGCCGGTCCCTTCTCTCTTTGTGGTAAAAAATGGTTTGAACAGGTGTTCCTGGTGTTCACGAGAAATACCCGATCCCTCATCAGTTACGGAAACCACGCCCCACCGGTCATCAATGGAGGTTGACACAGTCACGGTTCCCCCATTCGGGGAAGCATCAATGGCATTAAGAATAAGGTTCATCAGTAACTGCCTGAACTGCTCCCGGTCAAGTTCACAGTGACCGGGATTTTCGGTCAAGTTCATTGCCAGCGTGACATTGGTTTCCCTGGCTTTTTCTTCAATAACCCTGGTAGCGTATTCAACCACTTCGTTGAAATTTTCGTCGGCCAGAGTAACTTTTACCGGCCGTGAAAACTTTAGGAAATTCTCGACCACCCTATCGAGCCTGGTAACCTCTTCCTGGATGAACTGTATCAATTCAGCGGATTTACCTTCAGAGGCTTTACCCTCAGAGGCTTTATCAGGCTCTTTACCTGTCAAAAGCTGGGCGGAGGAGCGAATAACCGATAATGGATTGCGTACCTCGTGTGCCACACAGGCAGCCATTTCTCCCAGAGCGGCCAGTTTTTCCGACTGAACCAGGCGTTCCTGGTTCCGTTTCAATTCTTCCATTGCTGTTTGCAGGCGTGTGTTTGCTTCCGCCAGTTCACGGTTGGTTTTTACCAGTTCCTGATCAGTCAGTCCCAATTTGTTCTGTAATTTATCATAGGCTTGCTTCAGCTTATCACTCATCAAGGAAAACGAACGGGCCAGATCTCCCAATTCATCCCGCGAATCAATGTGGACTTTCAAACCAAGCTCCCCGTCTGCAACCCGGCTGGTTGCTTCCGCTAATTTCATGATGGGAGCCACGAGATGCCTGGCGGTAAAATAACTGACTATGAGTGACATGACAACGCAAATGAGAAAAGCTGTCAAAGCGCGAACTCTAAGCGAATCGAGAACTCGCCCCATAGCGGCGGTGGAGTATCCTATTCTAAGTGCTCCAACCGGTTTTCCTTCAGAATTAAAAATTGGTGCGTAGCCATAGGTAATCCTGTCGTCGGCAGCAAGCCCTCTCAGATCGGTAGTCACCATGCCTTTGAGAGCTTCTGCGATAGGAGCAACTGCCTCAGAAACCATGTCCTGGGGTGTCATATCGATGTCCGGTATGGAAACGGCAACCTTCATGGCTCCTTGTATACGACCAACGGCAATGATATCCCGGACATTTGGACTGGCAGTATAAATCTCCCGCATTTTGCGGCGAATTGTCCTGTCCAGGAATCCCGTAGGATCACTTCCCTGCAAAACATTAAGGAAGGCATCACCTTCTATCATCAGGGCACTCGTCTGGGCGAGGGAACGTACATGCTTGTCAGTTTCCTTCAGGAGCCCCGCCCGGACTCGGGAAAAAAAGAAAAAGCTCGTAATAAGTGAAGCTGCCACCATGAGTGCCAGCAAGGAAAAAACCAATTTGGCTTGAATTCCTGATATTTTCATCATGGATAGATCCTCAAGGCCTACTCCTCAAGTATTTTTTGAATTTCATCATCCATCTTGGCATACCGGTACCCGCAAAAATAGCCTGCCACACCAAATATACCCCACCAAATCATCTTTCTGATAAAACGCATGCTCATTCCCCTTCCGTCGTTTATAACCAATAAATAACCTATTTTATCAACGATATGCTTACAGCCGGACCATCGGGAGCAATGTTGCATCATGATACCATTGAGGCGCTGTTTCTTCAAGTGTCTCCTGTGATGTATATGGCAATTGACGCTTCACATATCCCAACTTTATTGTCGTGTACCCGTGTGATGTCGGAGCACGCACTCCAAATTGGTTAGAAAACCCAGTGACTCCACCACTGCATGGGATTTTTTACGGGGACAGGCCCCGGGGTATCACCGTTGTCCGGACTGTATAACTCAGGATTATAGAAGATCACGCCTTCCGAATCCTGGCGGTTCAGGTGTTCGTTTATCAGTTCAACCGCCATGTCTTCCCTGCCTGTCATCTTCAGGAGCCTGACCAGATACGGAATGTCCCGTGGCCACACAACTTCTTCGTGATACTCATTATCGTCCAAATAGGTACGTATACCTGACTTTCGAACGACGATTCCAAATGGCCTCGATCCTGAGTATTCCAGCAGGTAATCGATAACATGCCTGACAAATTCCGCAATTTCTGAGGTAGAAAACAACATTTCACCCACCAGATCCATAGCAACGACTTGAGGAGAGCCCGGAGTTGAATCCGTCAGAGTACCAAGTGGGAATTTCCGGTGGGTAACAACACTGTTAAGACTTCCATCCACGTTGGCAAACACTCGTTTGAAACTGGGCCGGGCTCTTTCATAGACAGCTGAAATCACCCTGGCTTCTTTTCCCCTGAGTCCACATTTGTCAGCCAATTCTATCAGGAACGCCAGAACTCTTAACCACTGAGCATTGATCTCGGGCAGAAAAAAATACGGGCTCTCCATCACTGAATGTACTGCTACCACTCGATCTTCGGGGAGAATATGACAGTACTTAGCAATTAACTCCCTCTCCCACACTTCGGGTATCCGAATGGCCAGCGAGTAGGTCTGACCATCAATAACCAGCCGTCTTTTTCCATCAGTCCAGCTATGCCAGGATGAACAGCAAATGAGACCATTTTCATCAAGTACAGGAGGACCGTTCACCTTGTCGAGCAACGAATGACTGAACGCCTGAAAAAGTTTTCGGCCACTCTTCAAAACCAGCCTTGCCAGAGCCTCACACCACACTCTGGAAAGATACTTTTCAGCGGTCAAAAAGGTAAGAAGAGTGGCATCTGTCCCGCAAAACTGAAGTTTTCCCCCTTCTTCTTCAATCTTATTGGGGACGAGACCTCGTTTTGTATCCATCAACTCCAGGGCAACCTTGATAATACTGCCGGGATACTCTTCTCCCCATATGGCCATTACGGCATCCAGACTATTGTAGATTCCTTCAAACACATCCCTGAACCAGGGAGTTTTAAACCACCACCCACCCGCTTCAGGCAAAAAACAGGTTTTAGCTTCTCCATCCGCCCCACAGACATGCATTCCGAATTTTGACAGGGTGGTAATCCTGGACCCAATATCGAATGTATTCATGTACAACGGCGCTTTTCTGGCACGCCTTATTATTCCCCGCTGTGACTCCTCCTCTCTGTGGATGTTTTCTTCATACTCCCCGTGGGCCCAAGCACACAACTTTTTGACCTCTTCAACTGACCCGGCGCAGGCAAAAAGCACCCGGTTTTCCGGACCGGTTATTATGACACCCGGTTCAACAAGTTTCTTTTCTTCTCCACAGGGGACCGGATGTCCAGCCACGTTTATCCTGAAACCGGAGCCGAGACGGTAGTAGGAGGAGATTATATGTTGCGTGGAGACCATCTTCGCATTGCCGGCCCATGAAACTGCTTTTGTATTACTTCCCCCGGCAGCGAAAAAAAGACCTTCGCGGGAAA
This sequence comes from uncultured bacterium, assembly GCA_964432985.1. GTDB lineage: Bacteria > Muiribacteriota > CAYSPT01 > CAYSPT01 > CAYSPT01 > CAYSPT01. The sequence continues at coordinate 79,100 of CAYSPT010000006.1, read as the reverse complement.
TCCAGAGAGCATCATCTCCGGTCCATGACAAATGTGATTCAGGAGCCGAAGGATGGTACATGTGACGAATATCTGCCAGCGGCAAAATCCGCACCATTACGTCGGTGTCCCGATTGGATAAACTGGACGAAAAGTCAATAACACCGGCAGCGCCTGTACAGGATAGGAAACGGTTCGCTAACCGGCGGTTCATCATATACAATGAAAGGGAAAAGTCATGCTTTCTCCCATCCATAGTAAAGTGAAACTCGAATCGAACCCGGTAAGGTCTCACCACCGCCTTTACAAATTCCAGTATGACAGGATCATCACTATCAGAACAGAAAAGGCCGACTGCAAAGCCATCAACGATTTTCCAGTTTTCACCATTGATCACCGCGGTGAGCCCCTCATAAGAGTAATCTCTCCGTGGAATAACATATCCCCCTTGCCAAACAGCAGGACACAACGAAGAGCTTAAACACGCTTCAGGATTTCTCAGGGCAAAACGAGGAGAGCGGGTAGGAGCTGAAAAGCGCGTCAAGGCTTCGGCAGTAAAAGTTTTCTCTATAAAATCATGTCGGAGACTCACGTACTGGGCTCCTCTATTTTTGACACTTCGGGCAATACCTGGTTCCACGACCGGCAACGAGTGCCCTTTCGATACGGCCCTTTTTACACCGCAGACATGAACTGTCTTCCCGCCCATAGACCTGGAGACGACAGGAGTAGTTGCCGTGCCTTCCTTCTCCATCCCGGTAATTGCTGAACGTGGTTCCCCTGCATTCAATGGCTTCTGTGAGAATTTCCCGGCAGGCAGCATGCAGCGCACGAATGTGTCGTGTATTCAACGTGTTTACCGGCCGATCCGGCTGCACTTTCGCTTCAAAACAAATTTCATCAGCATAGATGTTCCCAATTCCGGCAATCAGTTTCTGATTGAGCAGAAACGATTTAATAGCAGTTCTCCGGCCATGTAACAGTGCACCAAACCGTTTCAAGGTAAATTCGGGAGAAATTGCATCGACACCGAATCGTTTTAGAACCGAATCGAGTTGACACACGGTAACGATATCCATATACCCGAACTGCCTCATATCATTGAAGAACAACCGGGGGCCATCGCTCAAATGGAAAACAACATGAGTGTATTTGCTGGGAAGATTATCCTCCAGTACTTCGGGGAAACCGTGTCCCCCGGGAATTATCCTGTTTTTTGCCAGGAATACTAACTGCCCGGTCATTTTTAGATGAATGAGGAGATAATGACGGTTATCAAGGTCGAATACCAGCAATTTCCCTCTGCGGCCGATACCATCAATACAAGTTCCTGACAGGAGAGTTTTGAATTTTCCCCAGCCGATACGAACTGTTTTTTTCCGTCCAACGGCGCTGCCGGATACCCTGATAATGGTTTTTCCCACAAGAAGCTTGGCAAGGTCTCGTCGAATTGTTTCAACTTCAGGCAGTTCAGGCATTATTGGCTTGCAACCATACCTCTCATCACCGGGAAACCGGTTATTTGTTCAGGATCGATCCGCCGCCGGCAACTTTATGGGCCCATCGCGTGGTTTCAGGAAGCCGGAATTTAGGGCAGCAAGTAAGAACGCAGGCAATACTTGTTTCCAGGTCTATGCGGTGTCCTGTAGAAACAAACACCACTCGTGTGCTTGTCCGGGTTCTCAATGCAGTACCGATGATTTCTTCCCGGTCATACAGATATGAGAAGGAACCTTTTTCTGCAGACGGCTCTTCAAAGCGACCGCAAAGTCTTGATTTAGCACATCCGATGACGGGTTTGTCCAGAACCAGTCCCAGATGGCATGCCAAACCAAAGCGTCGGGGATGAGCCGTACCCTGCCCGTCGGCGATAATGAGATCAGGCTCCAGAGACAAACCCTCAAATGCCTCGATAAGCACAGGGATTTCCCGAAAAGAAAGCAGTCCCGGAACATAAGGGAATTCCACCGGGCGTTCTGCCACACTCTGCTCGATAGGCTTCAGTTGCGGGTACGACAGAACAACCACCGCCGCCCGCGCCATGTCATTTTTTATTCCGATGTCAACACCGGCAACGGTCCGAATTTCACCGAAATCATTATTGAGTTCAATCAGCTGTTGAAACTGCTTCTGAATACGGATAGCCTCTGATGGTGTCACCTTCCATGGATGCAGATGCCGGATATTCATTAATCCTGCTCAATCGTCCCGGGAGAAGAACAGCAGGAAGGAGATGAATCAATTCCGGATCTGGCCCCCGAAGCATGCAGGATAGCAGCCATCAGGCAGAATCCTGTGAACCCGAAAATAAGCAGATTGACTCCTACCAATGCCGTAAGTATCAACCAGTATTTACTTACGAACCAGGCAAGAATGCTGCTCCCCAGGGTTAAGGTGCCGGCTATCACCCAGATGATCCGCTCCAGGTACCACCTATTTGTCTTTGCCATATACATATGAATTGCTCCTCATCAGTCATTGTTTGTACCTTTTTAATATAACTCTGGAGTACGGAGTGTCAAGAGAATCCACCATTGCCCTCACTTTCCATCCTGCCTGTACAACAAGTGTGAAGAACTTGCAAATATCTAGTTTGCCATGATACAACTCTGACCATCATGCCAACAAACAGTGCAAATCGGTACCGGCCGTTAATCGGAGCGCATGTATCAGTTGCCGGAGGATTACTGCGGGCATTGGGCCGGGCACACGAGATTGAGGCTGAAGCAATCCAGATATTCGGTTCGTCGCCGCTTCAATGGAGAACACGGTTTCCTGACGGGACAACCTGCCATGAGTTCAAGTTGAAGCATGAAGAAAGCGGCCTGGGCCCCGTGTTTCTGCACGCAATATACCTGATCAATCTGGCCAGCCCTTCCGAAGAACTCAGGGAGAAATCTGTCGAAAACCTTATCGAGCACCTGACAGTTGCCCGGGACCTCGGTGCTGCCGGCTTGATCTTCCACCCGGGGTCAGGCAAGGGGCTCCCCAGGGAAACAGCCCTGAACAATACTGCTGATGGAATACGGAAGGTCATCGAAACGGTTGAGGAATCTCCTTACTTGATAGTGGAAAACTCAGCCGGCTCCGGAGAGCACGTTGGCGCCTGTATACCCGACTTCGAGCACCTGCTGTCATTGGTTGACAGCCCGAAACTCAAGGTATGTCTCGATACGGCCCACGCTTTTCAGTCACGCATGATTCCTGCTTTCACGCCATCCGGGATTGCAGAGTTTTCCAGACAATGGGATCAGCTTTTAAAGCTTGATACGATTGTTGTGGTACACGCTAACGATTCCAAAACTCCCGCCGGATCACATCATGACCGCCACGAAAACATTGGGGCCGGTTTTATTGGTATGATGGGATTCAGGGTACTGGCGCAGTCAGGGATATTCAACAGCATTCCCTGGATTATCGAAACCCCGGGATTCAATAAAAAAGGACCTGACATAAAAAATATAAGAACGCTCAAAAAGGTATTCAGCGGATTGAAATAAGCACACAATGTAAAACAAAAAAAGGATAGTTAGACAATGCGCTCTACCGCAACCTCATCACCTTCGCCAACAGCATGGAATATTTCCGGATCACCATCCATGCGGCCAATAACCGTCACCGCACTGGCCGGACGTATTTCGGAGGCGGTGCTGATAGGAGTCGGACCAAAGAACAGGCACAGAGCATTCCCCGGCGGCCAGTATCCTACGTCACCTGCAGCAACCGTCTCTACCGGCTCTTCCTGAACGGTTTTAACCGGAATTTCAAAGTAGATTTCATCACCCCACAGGTTGGCTTGCCCCTGAAACGGAAGAGATTTCCACACCAGCAAGGCTGTTTCTGTTTCATTGAGCCGTACTGGCATTTTAATGGAACCCGAAACAACCTGTATGTGTTTCATAAACCTATTCTTCGCCCTCTTCCGACCCTTCCCCGGCACCTTCACCAGTGCTTTCCCCAGTTCCTTCACCGGTGCCTTCACCCGCGCTTTCGCCGGAGGTTTCGCCTGAATCCTCTCCAGATGAGTCTGAGGAACCTGAGGGAGAAGAAAAGATCCCGGGAGCCAGGCTGTCCGACTGGCTGTCATGCGAGTACCGGCTTTCGATAGTGTGGACCCGGACGGTGGTGTCGTAAATCGGTACCCGAATTCTGAGAGTACGGGTATTGTACCGGTCTGCACCCACGGCGGCATCCTCTGTTAGAGGAACGCCCTCCCAGTTGGTGGCGAAATCGTGCACCTGAAGCTGAAACTCGTAATCTCCAATACCAAGCTCTGGATATTTGGGCTCTCTGAATATCGTTTCTACGAACGGCGAGGTGGTTTCCAGGTCGATGGGGTTGTCTTCTACTCCCAGCAGTTTCCAGACTACATGCCCGTCCTGGGCGGCCACCGGGGTGATATTTTCTCCCGAACTGCCCCGGGCGATATTATCTACCACAAAGTACCTGAATTTTAACCGCATATCTTCGTAGAGCACCTTGGTCACCTCTGCGGCACTACCCTCGGGAGGTACGACCTGCATAACATCCAGGGTGGAACGACTGTCTTCCGGTACTACCAGCCAGGGGGGCCCCCCCCAAGAGGTGTTGTTGTCGACAAAGGAAAACAGATCAATAAAATCGTCCTTGATATTGGTGGGAACGACCTGGCTTACTCCCTGACGCGGGCTTTCAACCATGATAAAGATGTTGGGCCGATCATTGTCCCTGACAAAAATACTACCCAGCGAGTGCACCGCCAAATTACCACTTGAGTCGGTAGCCCTGATGGAGTAGGTGTAGGCCGGGAAGCCTTCCCGGTTGATCGGTAATACATTACGTGCTCCATGGACAGATTCATCCGAATAGTCCTGGATTTCATCAATAGGTATAGTGAAAAGTGCCCAGCACTCCGAAGCGAATTCACCCTCGTCAACCCGCCGGGTGAGAGGATCAGAAAAAATCGGGGTTCCGGCCTCATCTCTCAAAATCACGTCACGTGTATAGGCTGACAGAGCTGTGTCTTTATCGGATCCGGCCGGTGTGACGTCTCCGTCCTCCATACCCAAAGGCACGTCCATGAGGGTTTTGTCCGGTTTCTGGACCGTGTGAGAATAAACACCCTCCCATTTGTTCAAATCGTGTTTAGGTCCCGTACCGGCCGTTGAAAAATAAGGACTCTCGGTGAAGGTCCTGTCAAATCGTCCAAATGGATTATTGTCGAATACCGTGATCTCTATCTCTTCCGGGTTGTCACCCGGGGGAAGCGGATCACGTCCGTTGGGGTCGCCCGGGTCGGTGAGGGAATCACCGGTAGTTCCGTAAATGACATTCTGGTCGGTAATGACCAGGTGGGGCGGCGTTTCATCGGTAACCACGATTCTGGCAATCGCTTTCATCTTGATAAACCGGGTATACGGCACCTCGGCTCTGAACGTGCTGGTTCCGAATGTAAACTCCATGTAGGCTTTATAGGTATACGAGCGTTTTACATTGCAAGTAAGCAAATAGAAATAGGGATCGCTGGGGACATCAAAATCCCCTTTGGGTCTCCGGTCCGCCACATTGCGGGGAACATCTCCGAAGGTCACTTCGAAAGCGGAAAGATCGTTCCGGTCCACAGACACTTCAGACAGGGGGTAGAATCCCGGCAGCATATTGTCCCCTTCGTTAATATCGAGTGCCGGTAAATCCTGGGGAGCTTCAAACCGCATGTTCCACTTTACTTCGGTGTGAATGGGATTACCCGCTTCGTCGTGCCATCCCAGAGTCCCGGGTATGATCTGCGGATTGCCCGGGTCCGGAGGCGACGGTTGGGTAAGCAGGTGTATCCGGTTTCTGGATGGGCTTCCCTCGTAATTAACCCAGTTTCCGTTTCCATCAAGCCAGGAATCTATCTCCCTTAGCTTGAATGTCCAGGTACTGTCCTCAGGAACAACATAGATGGGCTCGGAAAATGTTGGCTGCCCATACTGCGGGGAGCCATCTGGATTGGTACCGGTCGCTACCGGGGTAAGAGTAGGCTCAACACCGCCGTATTTTTCATCGATAACGTTCCCGTCGGAATCCCTGACTAGCATAAAGATCCGTCCGGGGGGATCCTGCTGGTACCCGGAGCTTTCCTCAACCTGGAAGGTAATGCTGTTTACCTGGCCGCCTCCGGAAGTTTTAGCCCACTGGAGCTGTCCGCCGTTGAGATTGCTGAACCGCACATCTTCCTTGTTGCCTGCTAAGCTGCCGTACTGGAGCAGATCGTAATCGTAGAAATCATACTTGATACTCAGCTCGATACGATACTTACCCTTGTCCAGCATGAGGTTGAGAATGGGGCTGGGAATACCGTTGCCGTTGGCTCCGAAGATAATCTGGTTACGGGTATCACCATACCGGTCCTCGAGCATGGTAATTTTCCAATAGTACTTCATCGACTCCTGAATTACTGTCGAACAGAAACCACCGGTATACCCCGTGCCGGTGCCCTTGCATCCGGACCGCATGTCCACCACCTGGTTTGCGCTGGTGTTCGAAAGGTCCTGAGCGCGGCGATTGACGCCGTTTCCGTCAAACAACGGGAAGTTTTCCGCTTCGAAACTGTATATTACATTCTCTTTGTATTCAAAATCATCGCTGTAAGGAACCGAAATACGATTCTCACCTTCGTAAACATAGGGTCCGGCAATGTCGACATGCCCTGGTTTGAATCCCACTACCTGCGGTGGTGTGGCCACATTGATGGCAGCTATCTCGGTCCTTACATTATCTTCCACCGTAGGCTGCTCAATTTCCGGAACTGCGCTTCCTGAGGCCTGTATTTTAGATTTATCCAGACTGGCGTAGCCGCCGGAAGATGTCGGCAGGTTTTCCCCAGTCCAGGGGGTGTAGACTACTCTCCGGGAAAAGGTGTTGCTCCCCAGGACTTTTTCACCTACTCTGACCGGGGTCCTGCTTCCGGAATAATAATCAACCTGGAAAGCAGCTTTTGACACGGTCTGTTTGTACACCAACTTACCATAGGCAACTCCGAGATCGGAAACGTAATTCCACTCGATCCGGTCGATGTTTGCATCAGTGTAGTCCTGTGGTTTTTCCGGGTCCCGGAAGGTCTTGGCAAAATAGAGATTCCCAAAGCCGTCTGTTTCGATATCATCCACGTCACCGGGGTTGGTTCCCACCAGAGGAATCTCTTCCGGAGGCAAATGCGTTCCCGTGTTTTCATCACGCTCGAATTTGTAGACATTTCCGTTCTTGGCGTTATAGGCGTACACGATACCGCCTTTCTGCCACCACTGGTCCGACACGGCCACATCGTTGATCTGGACCTGGCTTCTGGTAACCGGAAAGTTGGACTCCCTGAGCCAGTTGAAGATGACGGCATCACCCAGCAGGTACACCCATTCAGATTCGGCTGTCTTGGCGGACACTCCCAGGAACAAACCGGAAAGATCATTCTGGTTACCGACTATCTGTCCGCCATAGTCCGCTCCGTTCACCGTGATGCTTCCATCCTGCTTCCCCACCGTACGCTTGTAGAAATACGCCCGGCCGAAGCTTGAAATAAGGCCGTCGGTTATGGGAGTCTCAGGTGGTTCCTCGTGATTTCCCTGATCCGGACAGCACCCATCGTGGCACCCGCGGATAATGTAATAGGTCTGCTTGGTCTCCCGGCTGGTAGCCACCGGTGTGCTGGGGCTTTTCACCGGGCTGCCCATGCCGTAGCTCCAGCGGCATTTGTAAAACAGGTGATCGATTTTCTTGGCCGTAAGCTTCTTGCACCGGTTCTGCCCCGAGCGATTTCTGCCATGGTACCACTTGCCGTTCCAGACTTTGGCAGTGCCACCGACCACATCCCTGTACCAGCGACTCCACCGGCAGGTACAGTTACCGCTGGTGTCATGGGCATAATGATGCGTACGCCTAATAAAGCCATCTCCCGGAACCCAGTCTTTCACGGTGACCCAACCGTTTATGGGCACCCAGTCCGCGTCCCGGTCTTCGATGAAACTGTATATATTCCTGTCCAGGTCAACTCTTATACCGTAGGCCTTTCCCGGATTATAAAGATGTTCGGGGACACGGCTGGTATGGTTGTGCAAATCATATACCCCGCAGTTGACACCATCACCGATGAGCATGTACAACTCTCCGTTGCGGGCGTATCGCTCATCAAGATCTGCCGATGCCGGATGGATCAAGCCGAAAAGCAATACAATTCCCAGCAAAAGGAACATCTTCTTACTCCGTACAAAACCACTAATCTGTTTTTTCATTGTTCCCGACCTCCTGGTCGCATTTTATATTGTAATGTCAGGTTTCTTCTTAAATCATTTATTATTGAATAAATCCTTTCCGCGTTAAGAATTCAATAATAACATCTTTTTTTCTCTTCTTAATTTTATATCGCGCAAACAACCGCTCGAGCGAGTCGGCCGTAATATCTATTTGCCCCTTGAAAAAAACAATACTTTCCATACCGGACGGATAGTAGTCGGGTAACTGATCAAGACTATAGAACCAATCAACCAGGTACCCCGCAGCCACGTTCATCTCCTCCGTGAAACGCCACTCCTCATCGTCCTGGCGACGTTGATTCAGCCCACGTGACCTGACTACCTTTTCTTCAATGAAACGCCGGTACGCGTTATTCGAGTATTCACTGAATTGGCCCGCTTTATGCAATTTATCATAAGCTTTTTTTACACTGAAGTAGCGGTCATGCTCACCGTCAGCTTCCAGTACCGCATCAACCGGATTTCCACGGCGCTTGACAAGAGGTCTGGCTCCATACGTTTTATCAATTAATATAAGGACAGCTTTTTCTCCGGCTACCTGATTGACAACTGAAATTATCTCTTTCCAAATTGATTCAAATATACGCCTGGTTTCATCAGGATCACTGAATAAAGGCGACAACACCTGGCGGCGTTTGTACTCGATTCTCCGCTCTAACTCTTCACGTTCGGCCCGTAAACGATCAATATCTTTGGTAAACCGGTCCCTGATCCGGCTGAGTCTCTCGGAGAGGACCAGGTCGGCATTTCTTTCTTCCAGTGTCGGCGGGATAGAATCGGCGCGTGATGTTCCCTGTCCCAAAGCTTTTTCAAGTGACGTTACTTCGACTGCAGCTCCTGATTTTCTCACCAGCAGATTTCCATCCTGCTTACCCAGCGTCTGCCCCCAGAACTGCCTGCTTTCTTCAGACAGTGAGGAGTTCAAGCGCTCCTGCAGCTGGTTCTCCTTCCTTCCCAGAGCTTGGACGTTCGCCTGTAAAGCATTAATTTCAGGCTGTATCCTGGCACGAAGCACCTCGATTTCACTGTGCCGTTCCGATAACCGGATATTCCTGTCATCCCTGGAAAGACCAGATGAAGGCAGTTTCATGAATGCAGACATCTCGGGCGAAAATTCCGCCATCCGGGGATGAAACGCCAGCAGTAACGACAGGTCAACCGCCGCCACCGGTGCTTCAAGAGCCGTGGAAGTTCCCCTTCCTTTAGTGTCCATACCAAGCAGAATCTCGTACTGATTTCTCACATCACCTGACGACTCAGCGAAACCTGCCGCATCTCCAAGCATAAGCAGCAAAAGAAACAGTCCCACCATACCAGGCAGGATTCGTACAAAAGGCTTATGGTCCTTTGCCGGCGTCATTGGGTGTCCCTTCTTCTTAAATACTCGATTACCTCACCGGTAATATCCGGAACCCCCCTGATAAACAGCTGCCGTTTCATCGGGGGTAAATAACAGTCCATAAAATGAGCCCGGGCTTCCGCCCATTCTACCAGCGCTTCACCGGAAGAGTCACCATTTATAACTTCTGTATAGGGATTTTTGGCAGGAAGTGAGATCCTTTCAAGTCTGGCCGTAGACGGTAAATCAGCGTTAAATACCAGAGTGGCCCCTGATCTTTCGGCCACGAAATCAATGGCCGAAATGACCTCTCCCAGCACGGATGACCATGTGCCTGCTTCAATTTTCTGGATCAATTCAGCAACATAGTGCCGGTCAGAAAACCTGGATAAATACTCGGCGTGGTCAAGTTTCTGCTGAAGTTTCCGGGCTTTTTCCCTCAGATCATTACGCTTACTATACAACCGGTCCTCCATGCCATTGAGAAAGCGCTGCAAGCTCATAGCCCGTGCTTCATCGCCAGCTTGCTCCGCTTGTTTTATCAACTGCTCTTGTTTCTTCCTTTCAACATCGTACACTGACACGAGCAGTGCGATTTTCCGGTTGACCGATTTGAAGAGGGCTTCCTGCCGTCGCAACTCGATCAGTTGTTTTTCAACTGCCGTATCAACGTTAACAGAAAGACATGAGACATCAAAGACCGAATGAATTGCAGGATGTGCCATAAGACAGCGAAAAAGACTTACCTGGACGATCCTCGATACACCTGCAACCGGAGGCAATGACGTCTGAGCACAAAGTAGAAAGGTAACGATAGCCACTACGAGCACACGGCGAAGCGAATGATGTATCGATTGGAAAAGACAGTAAAACATACCTGTAAAGCGGCTTTGAATCATATAGTTCACCCAAGGTTTCATTTCAATTATAAATGTGACTAAAAAAAGTGTCAAGGAATATACTTATATGTAGATGTAGATAGATACTATAAAACTTGACATAAACTTTTTTCCGTTACTATAATTGATCTGAATAGGTGAAGTATGTCCAAAAAACTTATGTATTCAAAGCATTTCCATACTGTTTGGCAGCGGTTTCCGTTCCTCGGAAGGGATTTTCGCTCCTTGGAAGGAAGGAGAGAGTATCAATGATTTCCACGGAAATTTCATCATCGCAGACTGAGTTAAAGGGCAGGAAATTCATTTTCCTGGTCATTATCCCCCTGTTTCTACTTTTCTTGTCGCCGGTTCAGGCCCCGGCTGAAACCAGACTCATCAGCTCAGTTCAGGGAGCAAATACCAATCCTGTCTGGTCTCCGGACGGAAATAAACTCCTGTTTTTGTCCGGCCCGCAGATCAAAATGGCGAATTCCAGCGGTGCTGGTGATGCGGCCACACTCAACGAAGGTATTTCCGGGCCATGCTCACGGCCGGCCTGGTCTCCTAAAGGGGGAAAGCACGTAGTATTTTCAGCGCCCAGCGGTGAAGGAGATACCGACATTTTCCTGGTGCCTACGGCGTCCGGCGGCTCTTATTCTCCCGAGCCTGCTTTCATGAGCATGAGCGACGAGGCAAATCCCGGCTGGCTCTCTTATTCACAAATAGTTTTCGAAGCAGAAGATGATCTATGGATGTTTTCCCTGACGGAAAAAACAAAATACACCATACTCAATTCAGGGCACTCACCTCTGCCGTCTCCAGACGGGACCCGGGTCCTCTTTAAACGGGACGGCACTCTTTTCATGTTGGTGGTTAAAACCGGAAAATTAACCTCATTGGGTTCAGGCAGCTCTCCCGCCTGGAGTCCAGATAACAGCCATGTCGCATATGAAAAGAATGGGGATATCTACATAAGAAAAGTATCCGCTGACAATACCCTGGAGAAACAGCTTACTGTTACCGAGACTACAGAAACATCACCAAGCTGGTCGAAAGATTCAAAACTCTTGGCGTTTTCAGCTAATACCCGCGGAAACTACGATATCTGGGTTTATCATCTTGACGACAATGACGGTGTTGATGACGGTAAAGGTAATATCGTCAATGATGACGATGGTGCCGTTTACCCGGCGACCTTCGGTGATGAAGACGAAACATCTCCTGTTTTTTCTCCTGCAGACAGCCGTATCGCCTACGTGCGTGCCATGGAAAAAGGAAGCGCCATCTACACTACCGACTACCCGCCAACCATGCCGTCGCTTCCCACCGGTGATCCCCAGGACACATTGTCGGCCAGGGACTGGCCCATGATAAGCCGAGATTCAGCCAACACCAACTATATACCTCTTGATGAAGAAGTGGAAATTACTGCAAATCCGACACTCAAACTGGACGGATCTCTGAGAGGTATTCCCCGTATCTACGCGATTTCCATCCGAGATGATTTTTTCGTGGCCCTTCAGGGCAACCGCGAGAAACCTGATCTCATCGGCGGACCGTTCAATGGTACTGGTGACATCCTTAAACCGGCTTTCAAGCTGACCGGTGTCAATCGAGGCAGGCCTTTTCACAATGTATGGCCGTGCATCTACCATGACCAGATCTTCGCTGCTGCCGGAGGAGACAATGGTAACAGTTTTCTGACATCCTTTGCCAAAGACGGCTCCTTAGTCTGGAAAAAACTAATCAAGGGTACCATCCAGTACGCTATCATCCCTCGTTACGGTCATCTTTTCGTAGTCTCAGATGATATTCTGCACGCCTACACCAGCGACGGGCTGCTCAGGTGGTCGTATACGCTCAGCTCTCTGGATGGCAACTGGTCGATCGCCGGTCCGCCGGCAGTACTGGACAAACAGGTTTTTCTCGCCATCCGTAAAACAGAAAAGGTCTTGTTCATTACCAAGGAGCGGTATGGCTGCCTGCAGATTGACGCCTCGGACGGCACCATGGTTTCACTGGTAAAAGCCGATTCATTTGTCGAGCCGCTGCTGACAAAAGTTGAAACCATTGTTCCCACTGCACGGCAGGTGGAAGCCAACCAGTACGACGTGTATATAGCCGGAAACAAAATGGCCGAATCCAGGCTTATGAAATTTCGTTCCGGTCGGGTAACAGAAAAAAATATTCCAAAAATGATGCAGGGACATCTGGTCCTGGCCCCGGCTTCCATCAACGCCCGGATAGCGCGGCGGTCCCCCGACTCCTTGAACGACCTTGGGAGAATGCCTCTGGAATGGGCACCCCCGAGAATCAAGCAGGCCGGAGCCGGCAATAACCTGTTCACTGTTGGACTGGGTGATTCTTTCGGCAGACGTCTCCTGGCCCATATCAGGACAGTCAACCTGACTACCGGTAACGAGGATTTCCGTTTCACCCCGCAGAATGAGTACACGAACTTCACACAGTTCATAAATGCAATGGTAAAAATTCCTTTTGAGCCCATGGTGATCTGCGCCTCCAACCGGGCGGTAGTTATACTGACAGACATCGAACGAAACACCACCGACCTCTATTTGATGGCCGCCGCTGACGCAGAGAGGATTACACTTCCTAATAGCATTATTTTACCCCAGAGCAAAGTCGAGGCGAATAACTCGTATCTCTTCAAATCCGCTAAAACTGCTAGTTCACCGGTAATCGACGTGCTTACCGATACGGCCCTTACCTACACCTGGAAAGCTGAACTCCTGGACGCCGGAAGCGTGTATACGAAGAAAGCAGAGCAACAATTCACCGTGACTGACACGGACACCAGCGTTATCGATGTTGAAGATACGAGTAAGCTTCCCAAATATGTAAACGATCTCAAGGCGTTTAAAACCTCCGGTTATTATCGTCTGTCCCTTTCCGTTGAGTATATAGATCCGGACAACATGACAAAGACGCAGCATTTGAATACGAAGGCATTTCATGTGACGGAAAGCCAGCTTACCGGGGGAGAAAACATACTGTATGCCCCGATTCGGCTCGAACATACAGCTATTCAGGAAGGCAGTCTGGTTGAGGATTCCGACTGCGATTTCAAGATCCTTCCTGAAATGTCTCTAAGTCCCATTACAGATGGCAACCGGGTCCAGTACCGGGGCGGAGGGGATTCAAGCGCCAGACAGATGAACGGATTGCTTCCCGGCTCCATTACCTACAAGTGGCGGTTCTGGATGGAGAGAAGAACCGGCCATTGGACAGATGTAACCCCCGTATTTGAGGATTTCCATCCCTTTGAATCGGTAACCAGTCCGATCATACAACCCACGTTCGATTTCCCCACACCGGGGAGCCGCTACAAAGTTGGGCTTGAAGTAAAATTCAGAGAAACCTCCTGGGAGCCGATGTTGGCAAAATTTGAAAAACCGGAACCTGTCTACGAGACCCAGGAAGTGGGTAAAGACGATCAGGGCAATCCCATCTACGAGCAGGTCAAAGTTGGTGAGAAATGGGTGCCAGCCGGCGCTCTGCCCGTAGGTTTCTGGCAGGCAATCAGTGTGGAGCGAACCGCCGCGGAAGTTCAGAGCCGACCGGCCGCTCCCAGCAAAACCCGGGTAAAGATCGATCGCATCATCGGTCATCCCCACGAGGGACCGTTCGAACCGCCGGTCGATGATTGGAGATATGTCGGCCTGGTAGGCTGCAGCCTTATTGACCGAGACGAGAAAATGCAGTGCATCATAAAAGACGGCGTTAAACCATTTTTCCTGTCCGTAAATGACCGGACACCACCGGAGATTTCTGAATCTCAGACCTACCAGCCCTACACTCCCGAAGAGGGAGCCTATTGCGGAGCTAACATCATGATCTCTTGCACGATCAGGGACAATCATCCGGTGGACGCCATGCCAAAGGTAGACCTTTACTACGAGATCACGCCCGCTCACCTGCTTTCATATGTTACCTCCGATCCTGCAGCCGACAGCTGGATCAAATACCCTATGGTCATGCGGTCGGGAGATCCGGCCCCCAACGGTTTTGCCACCCCCGTCGTCGGCGGGAAGTGGGAGCAAAAATGCCACTGGATTTCAAACTGGCAGGAGTATGAGACAGCTTCACCCATCGTACTTCCTGAGGAGTTCAAAGGAGGGCAGATCTTCCGTTACTATATCAGGGCAGAGGATACCAGCGGCAATGTCAATAAAGGCGACCTCGATATCAGAGGGAACTCTAATCCCCCCGGCTACGGGGCAGACGGTACCGATTTTGGAATCATTACAGTTGAGGACAATAAGAAACCCAATATAAAGCTGGTTGTGTTTCCAGAATCATCCGCAGCCGAGATCAACTACGACCCCCTTATTTTCGAAATCAGAGGCGAAGGTGAGTTGCTTACGGATACCATGATTCCCGAAGGGAATGCTATCCGTTGCAATGAAGAGACAGTCACCTTCTCCCATGATGCCGCCGAATCGGGTGGGTACTATTTCCCGGCCTTTCCGGAAGACACACGGTTCAGCTTTTTCCTGGGAGTGGATGATAATGTCAAGTTTGATGCCGCCGGACCTATCGATCCCATACGGAGTTGTGTTTTTAAAATTATCGAAGGTGGCTATGATAAGACGCTGAGAAACTATATACCCCCGATTCCCAAAAGCCGTGACGAGTGGGATGCCATATCGGTGGAGGATGATCCGAACAACGCCTATACCAGCTATACGTTCCGTATCGGCAACGACGGCCGCGACGAAGATGACTTGCGAGATCCGGATAAAGCCCAGCTGGGAGTGGAAGTTACCTGCGTTGATCATGCCGGGAACATACGGACTCTTTGCCTGAACTTCACCATTCAGGAAATCCAGGTGAGGCTGCGGCTCCTGGAACAGAAAGTGCGTACGAGCTTCGCCGAGGATGAAAAAGACCAGACCGACGAGTGAGTGACGATGATTACATCGCCTGCTTTACACCGGTTGTTACGTTGTAATAAATCCGGTCTCCATACCGCTTCTGGCCTTACCCTGCCTGAAATACTGCTTGCCAGCGTCATCATGGTTCTGGCAATTGTACCTATCGTCGGTGTATTTAAGGTAGGACTGGGGGGACAACAGATGCAGATCAGGCAAATGACCGGTATCCAGATTGCCCAGGATTACATGAATCAGTGCCTGGCGGCAGCCTTTGATGAAACCACAGTTGACCACCTGGGAGACGAACACGAAGAAAATCGCGGCGGCGTCGAGTACACGGTAACCATAGCTGTGCAGCACTTCACGAGCGTTTCTTTCAGCTTCAAGGAACGGGCCCCTGTACCAACCGATCCTCCGGTCCAGGCAACGTGCAGTGTTCCGGATTCGTTTAAAAAAGTGACCGTCGAAGTCACGTGGCCCGGGCGGGGAGATACTGACAAATCCTTTGCGCTACAATCATTCAAAAGCCGGATAAAGACCAATTGATAGGGAAACGAAACTAATAATGAAAGGAAATTGTTGATGCTGATGAGACTCCGGGCAGGATCCCTATCACCCAGGCGGGGAATCGCTCTGGCCTCTGTTCTGGGCATCGCCGCAGTTCTCATGATCATGGCCAATGTCCTGATTCTAACCGTTCACCGTAACCGTCCTTTCCAGGTTGCCCGGGCCGACCAGGTCAAGGCAACTTACCTGGCCAGAGGAGCCATCGAATATATACTCCTGAAAATCCGCAGTCTGCCAAACGAATTCTACGATGCCTACAAAGACCTGCGAGGCAAGGTAAGAGATGAGGGAAGCGAAGAACTGGGAATGAAAAAAGCAGACCTGTATCAAGAGTTCATTAAAGATTTTGTCGTGTCGGATCTCGAAGGCAACACCATCAACTTTCCCCTTAACGGATCGTCCCCTCCCACCCCCCTGGACGATGACCTGGGACGTGTTACCTTCGTCAAGTTCTCGATTATCGGGGAAACTCCCATATTGAATACTTCTGCCTCGGAAGAGTATTATGAACAAGACATTATGAAAATAGTGGTAGAAGCACGGGTCGGTGGGACCATTCGAGAGATAACCCAGATCATCAACCTGTCACGAGGGGTGGAACTTCATTGACTTTCCGGGAAACCGGTTTAAGATACCGTGGTTTGACGCTCGCTTCCCTGCTGGTTTCCCTGGCTGTATTCTTTGTAGTTGCAATCGGTTCAATGCAGCTGCTCAGACTAGGCAGAAACTTGTTCAGTAAATCATCATGGAAACAGGCACGGCTCATGGAGCTTCAGGATTCAGTGCGCAGGATCCGTGAAGATCTCGAAAACGCTTCCAATGAATACGAAAGCGTCAAAGAAATTGTAATGAGTACCTTTGAGATAAAGAAATTGGATTTAATTCCCCGTCCTTTCCATTTCCGGGAAGGAAAAATATCCAGTACTACAGACACCCAGGTTCTCTTCACTTTTTCGATCTGCCAGCTGAAGACAATGGAAGTAGTGAATGATTCAGGTAACGACGATTACAATGAAGGTTCCCGTATTGACGTCCGGGGTTATCTGGAAAACGGCGTACTTTATTATGAACGCACCAGATTCAATCCGGACGGCAGCGCCAGCATTCTGCTCAAAGCCAGACCAATTTGCAGAGATGTAGAATCTATCACCATTACTACCAGTCCTTTTGCTGAAGATCCTGATAACAAGACCCTGGTCGAGCTGGACATCTGTGTCATCAATCCACGGGATTCCTCGGACCGGAAATCTCGTCTTCGGGAAGATACATCTGTTATAATTAACGTGGAAGCCATACCCGACCTGTAAGGGGCCGGTCGCCAGGTCTGAAAGATGTTTTTCCGGAGGAGAATCGAACACCATGGAAGAGTCAATAGTCCTTTTTCCAACTACCCTCATCTGGGTGGCAGTAATAGGATTAATCATGATTGCCGGCCTCTTTGCTTATTTCCTCAGCATCTCCTTCAGGCTGCAGAACAGGCTTGCCGGAGCGGGCTCAGAAGTTGAAAAGATGGGGCTTTCCCCCGAACTTGAGGACACCTTCCAGGGAGGATCCTACATTGATACTCTGGAGCGGGAACTGGAACGGAGAGCCAGGGAACTCGAAACCCGTTATCTGGAAAAAACCGTCCAGCTCAACGCCTTGCTGGTCAAACTTAAAGACCTGGCCTCTACGTTGGACAAAGACACCATTTTTGAAATCACCCTTGACCTGCTGGAAAAAGGGATTGGCGCCCGCCGCTGTCTGGTTATGCTGATAGACAGAAAAACCGGCGAACTCTATCCAGTGAAGCTCCTGCACCCATTCGGGGAAGACAAAGATGAAACAGTAGTCGTGGGTGGAGACAAAGCAAATGAGTTTATCGAGGGTCTTCTCATTCCCATCAAGGTCGGCGATGAGAATTTTGTGGGATATGTGGCAGCTAATGGAGGTATTCTAACTGAAGAAAATGCCCTCCGAAACCCGGTCACCGTCGGGCTGATCGGCAAAACCCCCTTCCCTTGCCTGGCCTGTGCTCCTCTTACCAGTAAGGATGAGATAATGGGAGTTATCGTTGTCATGGAAATTGAGGGAGAAGATTTCACCAAGGACAACAAATTGCTGCTTACGACTGTTGCTTCCTTCAGCAGTATGGTCATGAGCAATGCCCAACTCTTCGAACTAACAAGGAATGACCTTATGAGTACCCGACGCCTGACACAAAAGGAGGTACAGGAAAAACGACAGTTGAAAAATATATTTTCCCAGTTCACCTCAAGTCTTCTGGTGGAGCAAATCATGGAAAACCCGGGACTGGTATCTCTTGGAGGAGAGAAGAGGACTCTGACTGTACTTTTTACTGATATCCGTAACTTCACCCAGTTTGCAGAGACTAATCCGCCCGAGCTGGTAGTAGAAATACTAAACAATTACTTAAGCGCCATGACTGAAGTTATCCTTAGATTTCACGGAACCCTGGATAAATTTATCGGTGACGCTATCATGGCAATCTGGGGCGCGCCCGTATTTATTGAAAACCATGCCCGCCTGTCGGTTATGGCCGGGATGAAAATTCTGAAAGTAGTAAATAACCTTTCCCGGGAGTATGCCAAACGTGGGTATCGGCCACTGGATGTTGGAGTCGGAATAAACACCGGAGAAATGATTGTAGGAACTGTTGGTTCTGTCAAACGACTTGACTATACAGTCATAGGGGACAGCGTCAATGTCGCCGCCCGTCTCCAGGAACTGACCAGGAAGTACAAGAATCGCATGATTATTTCAGAAACAACATATGAGGCTGTGAAAGACATCATAAACGTCAAGCAGCTGGGACAGGTACCGGTCAAAGGAAGAAAGGGAAAAGTTACTATATACGAAGTCCAGAACTTCAAACCGGAAGTGGATAGAAAAGCTCTGAGCAAAGAGGTTCTCGGGATTGGAGATGTCAAGATTTCTCAAGAATTCAAACAAGCGGAAGCAGAGACGGTGGAAGTAACACATATTTCAGGAGAAGAAGCACTGGTTTGTCCTAAATGCCATGCCCTCAACACCGGTAGAAACCTTGTATATTGTGAGTCGTGCGGTGGTCCCCTGGCACAGTAGAAAGAGAGGAAATCACCTTGAAAAATGCGGCACACCTCAGCTTGCTGTTCCTGCTTACTACAATTCTTACACTGGACTTGTTTATTCCATCGCTGGTGTCGGCAAACCGCGGACACATCCCGTTTCATCCCGATGTAACGATATTTGAACCGAATCAGAGAGCAATGATAGCCTTCAATGGCGAAGAGCAAATCCTGCTTCTTTCAACAGACACACGTGCTTCCAGGGCAACCCAGGTGCTTGAAGTGCTCCCGCTCCCGTCTGAACCCGAGGTAACAAAGGGCGATCTCGAGGTATTTAGAAGAGCGACCACCTTGATTAACCGATACCTGTCCAGGAACGATGTCAGGAGTTTGTCGAAAAGAGCGGCGGACCGCGAATCCTACCAGGAAGCAGGTGAGGTCACCTTTCACAAGCAGATCGGACCACATGATGTTTCGGTGACCAAAGTATTGCAGCCTGCCGGGTTCGTTGACTGGGTGATGAATTACCTGAAAAAATCAGGTGTACCTGCGCCGCTCCTTCCCCAGGGGATGAAGGAACTCGTGGCTCTCTACATAAATGACGGATACCGCTGGTTCGTGTTTGACGTGGTCTCTCTGGAACCGGAGCTCTCCACCAGCCAGCCGATTCAGTACCGTTTCGTCACCAAATGGCTTTACTACCCCATGAGAATCACTTCCCTGGCTTCAGGTCATACCACGGTGGAACTTCTCGTCCTCACCCCGCGGCTGCTTTCTGATTTTCCTGCTCTGCCCGTAGAAATGGTTCATCTCGAGCATGATCCTATTTCGCTTTCGGTGGATGAAATACGCTGGTTGAATCCAGAGATGTGCGATCTGGTGGGAGGACAATCGGGGTGCAAATTGCGAATATGGAATATCCGGGGCAGACTGTCTGATTTCAAATGGGACCTGCTGGCACGGTGATAGCAACAGCAAGGGGCCTGCTGGTCATTGAGGGAAACGGTAGATGACTTAGTAGTGCCGTCTTTTGCTTGAAGAAGGGATACCAAGTTCGTCCCTGTACTTTTGGATGGTGCGCCGTTTTACTTCAATACCCTGTTCATTAAGAAGTTCCATGATCTTCTTATCACTCATTGGTTTCTTCTTGTTCTCGTTGCCAATTATATCCTTTATATGCGCTTTGATACTTCTAACGGACATTTCCCCGTCATCGGCATCAAGGCCGCCGGAAAAAAAGTATTTCAACTCGAAGAGACCTCGCGGTGTTTGCATATATTTACCGGTTGTCACTCTTCCAACCGTCGCCTGATGCACGCCAACTTCATCAGCAACCTCACTCAATGTTAAAGGCTTCAAACAGGAAATTCCCTTATCAAGAAAGGCTTTTTGATGATCAACGATCGCCTGGGCTACCCTGTAGAGAGTGTCCCGCCGCCGGTTGATACTTCTGATCAACCATCTGGCGGAATCGAGTTTTTCCTTAATATATTGATACTCTTCCTGGCGTTCGCCGCGGCGATGGTTAATCACAATGCTGCGGTACAAAGCATTGACTTTCAAGCGCGGGATACCAGCATCGTTGACCTGTACCACATACTTGTCACCTACCTGCTCGACAAACACATCGGGGACGACGTACACCGTGTCATCGTAGCCCCGATAAGCCAGAGCCGGCTTTGGATTGAGTCTTTTGATGATAGCCGCTGCTTTGTTGACATCGGATACATTAACTCCGAGAGATCGAGCGATTTGTGGTATTTTGTTGTTTCCCAGTTCCTCAAAGTGTTCCCTGATTATTGTCAGTACCAGTTCATCCTCTATCCCGAGAAATTTACACTGGATCTCGAGTGCTTCAGGAACTGTGCGGCCTCCCACTCCCGGCGGATCGAGGGTTTGGATGACGCGTACAAATGTGGAAATCATATCCAGGGCTACGTTGAGAAAGCCGGCAGTTTCTTCAACATCAAGACTGGTGAACAGACCGTGCTCATCCAGGTTACTGACGAGAAACTCACCGATTTGAAACTCTTTATCTTCGGGACATAACAGTCTCAACTGGTTGAGAAGATGCTCCTGAAAAGAAGGCAGTTCAGGTGATATTCTTTCAAAATCAAGATCATCCTCAGAAACGTTGGTGGAGCTTCGAACCTCTCTGGACTTGACCATACTGTCCTGAAAGTATTCCTCCCAGTCGATATCAACCTTGTCCATGCTGGCTTCTTCTCTGGATTCCTCATTATCCGGAGTTTCTTCCTTGGCAGAGGTCTCTTCGGTGTCACTTTCGGTCTCTTCTTCATCGCCCGGTTCCTGAACTTCCAACACCGGATTGGTAACCAGTTCCTGCTCTATCTTCTGGGCCAGTTCCATACGGGTAAGCATGAGAAGATTAATGGATTGGATCATTGCAGGAGAGAGCACCATGCTCTGCTGCTGCTTTAGCTGGGCCGTTAGCTTCATCATATATGGAAGCACCCCGATGATGTATTAAGCACTTCGGATATCTATCTGAACAATCGGTTTGGCTTTTCCGTCACGATTAATATTCCAATGGACACCTTTACAAAAATGGCACCCGATCATGACCTCGTCTTCATCTGCATCGTGCTGCATTTCAATTTCAAAGACATAGGCGCCGCACTTTACACACTTGCGCAGATCATGCTTTATCTGGATCTGGCACACAGGAAAATGTTCACACTCTTCACAACAAAACATTTCATATGCCTGACCCTCACGGATCCATTTGGTAACACAGGACTCATAACTTTCACACCAGCTACAACATTTCATATCAGCCATGGCAAAAAACCTTCCTTATCCTCATCTTTTGATTAGCATAGTAGCATTCAAAATATCCGACTGTCAAGTTCTTGCCCCTTAACACATAGCTGTGCTATAATTTTTAGGTAACTGGGGAGGGTAAACCAAGATTATGTTCGACATCAACTTTGAAAACATTCGGAAAGACATTATTCTCGGCCGTATTCAGGGCAAGATTGATGTTGATAGTCAGGTTGTATTTAAAGAAGAACTCCTCTCTCAGCTCAAGCGGGGAAAGTTCAAAATCGTACTCGACCTCAATAAGCTCTATTACATAAACAGTTTTGGACTGGGAGTTCTTTCCTCAGCACTTAAAAAAGCAAGGGAAAATGGGGGGGATGTGCGCCTGGCGGATCTTCATCCCAATGTTCTCAAAATGTTCCAGGTTACCTGGCTGACCAAGCTGTTTGAGATATTTCCCGATATTGCCAACGCCTGCCAGAGCTTTAACGATGAAGACACTGCCCCGGAAGATCATCCAGCTACTGACTGAGTTCCACTACTTTGATCGTATTTGTTATTCCCTGCTTTTCAAAAGGCAATCCGGCTGTGACCAGCAGTGTATCCCCTGATTTCGCCATACCACTTAAACAAGCTTCTTCTTCAGCGGCCTTGAATAACACTCTTTCTGAGCTAACGCGAGGCGAGATAATCGCCCTGACTCCCCAACACAGGGTCAGTGCCTGAGCTGTAGATTGCTCTGTTGTTAACGCCAGAATCGGGCACCGTGGACGATGCCGGGCAACCATCCGCGCTGTATATCCTGAAATCGTCGCAGTAACAATTGCCTTTACACCAAGAGTTTCAGACAGAATCACGGCAGCATGACTTACGGCCCCGGCAATATCTTTTGTCTCATCCGTCAGAGTCAGACGTGATTCAGAATCATCCCGTATATATTTCTCTGCCACTCGGCAGATGTTCACCATCATTCTCAAAGATTTGACCGGATACTTGCCTGCCGCAGTTTCCCCTGATAGCATGATGGCATCCGTCCCATCGAGTATTGCATTGGTGACATCACTAACTTCAGCTCTGGTGGGCCGTGGATTTCTTTCCATTGAATCGAGCATCTGGGTTGCAGTAATCACCGGCTTGCCACGCTTATTGGCAGCTTCAATTATCCTTTTCTGATGGAGGGAGACATATTCGATAGGAACTTCCACCCCCATATCGCCCCGTGCCACCATTACCGCATCTGCTGTTTCAACTATTTTTTCAATGTTTTTCAGCGCTTCTTTGCGTTCGATCTTGGCAACGATCGGGAGAGCAGCACCTTTAGCAGTTATCATTTCCTTGAGTACCTCAATGTCCCTGGCATTGCGGACAAATGAGAGCGCCACCATATCCACCCCGGCCGACAGGCCCCAGGCAAGATCTTCCCTGTCTTTTTCCGTAAGTGAGGAAACAGACAATGGACTGGAGGGAAGGTAGAATCCTTTCCGGGATCTGACCACTCCTCCAACCAGTACAACACAGATAACGCAATTTCCCCGTACTTCTCTAATACGCAGGCGAATGAGTCCTTCGTCGAGAAGCACCGGGTCACCCGATGATACATCTCTCAGGAGACCATCATAATTGATTGGAATTGAGGGGATTTCTTGCCCATCTTCACCGCAATCCGATGCTCGTGCCGCCGGGATCAGACGCACTTCGTCACCACGCCGCAGTATGATTTCGCCGGTCATTTCTCCAATTCGTAACTTCGGCCCCTGGAGATCCAGCAGGATTCCAACTCTACGACCCGCCTTCTTGGCCAGACGGCGAATGGTTGTGATAATTTTCCCGCGCTCCTGATGATTGCCGTGAGAACAATTGAGACGAGCCACATCCATTCCGGTTTTTATCATCTTCCCCAGAACATCAACCGACGCACTGGCCGGTCCAATAGTGCACACAATCTTGGTGCATCTGAACTGTTTCTTTGTCATTTCAGTCGTAACCTCCAGTGGATCTTACAGGAATCTGTGCAGAAGAAAAATAAGCAGCTCCATGTGAGCATACTGGGATAATAAATAGCATACCAGTTTTTTTGCGTCAACCAGAAGGAAACCTCACATAACCGCTCAACTCTCAGCGCCCCTCCTCCGATAATAGGTTCAACACCTGCTTCGAAAGGGGGTCATTGTTATGTATTGCCATCACTGCCTTCACGACGTCGAGATTCACTCAAAAACCGGGGAGGAAAAAGGTCACACGGTATACGGATACTGGTGCCCTTCTTGCAGAATGCATTTGAGGGAGATAAAAACGGTCAACCTGTCCGCTTTAAAGCAACTGGCCTCCGCATTGAGATAGCTACATCCCCAGGCAACATCCCTAGGCAATATACTCACCGAGATAATACCGCTCTGCCAGCTGAACAATCTCTTTTAAACCGAGAATCTCAATGCTGTTTTTGTGAGCAAAATCAACTGCCTCGGCACTGAACAACGATGTTGAAATGTAAATACCTTTTACAGCTTCCTCGTCCGTCATTCGCTCACGAAGAATCTCCAGAGACCCGATTTCAACTTTTCCACCCCACGAGCTTGCCTGACAACGTACGAGGTATTTTCCTCCGGATATCGGGTGATTACTGAAAGCGACTATTTCAGCCAGGCCAATGCCAATTTCATGCTTTTTTCTGACCAGTAAACCAGACCGCTGAATCAAGTGGGTTATAAGATCGACAAAATTGCCAGGAGCCATTTCCGAAATCCGCACGGGACCGCTGAATATTACTTTTTCATCGCTTCTAAAACCAAGTTGACGCCGACCGCTCCCACCGGCAGTCTGCACCACTTTAGCAGGCGAAGGACGGGAGAATTGTTTAAACAGCAGCCAGGCAATTGTCAGAACCACACAAATGATGGCTCCCGTTATACCCCAGAGGCCCTTGATTACAGATCCCCGCGATCCTTGTAGAAGATTATCCGCAGGCACGTTGCTTTCAGAAACCGAATTGACTGTATTAACATTCTCAACCGGCACCTCTACTTCGTGTGTCTTACCGTCCTTCTCGAATACCAGTCGATCTTTCTTTATTTCCGCCAGACGATAGCCATCAATAGTGTCGTTTACTTCGGCCTTGATAGATATGTCAGAACCCTTTTTCCTAATTTTTACCGAATCCGCCTCATCATTTACAAAAAGGGTTTGTTCCACCATAAAATCAGACACGTCCGGAGTTTTCTGCTCTGGAAATGAGATATCAGTCAAAAAGAGATCGAGATCCTCGAAATTGTCAATCAGGTCTTCATCTGATATTTCGAAGCGGTATCGAATGCCATTTCCGCTTACGACCACGCTGCGATCATCGATTTTGGCGATTTTGAAGCCTTTGATATCGTCCCCCAGGCCTTTCTCAACAGCGACTTCACGACCGGGCATTCGAAGCCAGGCTCGGGGACCTCCTTCAGCAAGCAGGTCTGTTTTGACCAGTTTCACATCTTTGAGATATTCGACTCCATAGTAAGGATCATTGGTGAGAACGATAACGCCTTTATGGCCATAATGGATATATACTCTGGCTGAAACGGGAGATGTGGAAAGCACGAGTAGTACTAATAATACGAGGACCTTCAACTGCACCCGCCCCTGGGGCAAGATTATTTCTCTATCAACTGCCCGTTATTTTGATTGTGGAAAAGTCTGTCTGATATTTGACGGCAAGCGAATAAGCTCTATATGTAATCCGTCATCCATATGGTACACAACAGCAGTGGCGGCGCGAGCCAGCAGTTCCAGCGCCAACCGGTAATGAACCCCGGTAAAATAGCAGGAAACAGTTCCTTTGACCTTTTCGTCACAGATAACGTTTTCACCTGCTTTATCTCCAAGCATCACTGCCAAAGCAGTAATATCCTTGTTTTTTTCCTCAACATCAATAAGTCTGTTACCGTTGCGAAACACTTCAGCTACTGCAATTTCCGGAGATTTCGACTTTTGCCCGATTAAATAGGCAACATGTTCAACCATGGAAAGAACAGTGGGAGAAGCAGTGACAAAGAAATGTTTCTCATTGGTATTGAGTTCAATATCCGCTTTATACCCGATTTCTTCCAGCCGCTTTCCCAATAACTCAGCAACTTTCTCTACCGGAGCCGATTCAAACGAAAATGCTTGATAACCGAGCCAGGCCAGCCAATGATCTCGGCGAGCCGGTGGATAGAAAACCAGAATATCGCCATAATTAAATACTTCAAGACCAGCGGAAGCGGCTACTTTTACAGCAGCATCACGTCCCCCTTTGCTGTCAGCCTGCACATCGATATCTCCAACGGCTTCACAGTCAAGAATGAACTGAACATTACTGGCCTGAGCCATTTTAATTAAAGCATCGCTGAGCGTATCAGCCACGGTTTCAGAAGCCATCGAAACAAATAAAACCAACGCAAGGATCGTCACCAATGTACGATTCATCTTCAACATAGTCCGCGGTTTCATATGAATATCACCCCGTAATCTCCAACTCCGCCGGCGGTGGAACAGTAATGGAAAACTATCCGCTCCAATCGCCCCTTACAACACCATTTCTCAATAGTGTTATACCATATTAGATTAAAATACTTGACCTGTCAAGTATTCCCAAATCACGCGGTAATACTTGACGTTCCACGCCGGCCGTGATAGGATTCAAGTGATGGGCTGACACGGCTAGCTTCTTCATGGGGATATAGCTCAGCTGGGAGAGCGCCGCCCTTGCAAGGCGGAGGCCACCGGTTCGAACCCGGTTATCTCCATCACTCGCGTTCGCTCTGATCTTCATCAGGTAATTCGGGGCGGCATGACACAACATAGATAGACTATCCCCTTTACATCCAAATACATTCATACTGCACTTATCGGCTGCTTATTCAGGTTCCTTTACTTTCCCATTCTTTGCTTGACAAAATTGGTCAACAAATAGGTATACTGGCAAACAGGCAGCAGTTAAATCCGAATAATTCATGAATTATCGTCGCGAGGCGGGGTCTCGCGAGCGAGCCCAGGAAAATTGACTGCAGATACAAGGCGCGCAGGAAAATGATCGGAGCGTTACATTCCGCAGGATAGCGGAATGTCGCTGCCACTTGCTGGCAGCCCGAAGGGTGAGTGACAGGAAGTCGCTCACTACCTGTAGGTACGTCGAGAACATTTTTCGTATGCGCTTTAGCGCACCGCAACGAAGTAGGTGCGGTCATTTTCGAGCCGCAGCAGATTATTTGTGAATTATGCGGGTTAAATAGTTTTACTGGAGGAAATCATGCTCAAGAATAAACCAATCGGCGTTATCGGAGTCGGAAAAATCGGAGAAGCACTCATTCTGGGTCTTCTGGATGCCGGGGTAGTAAAAAAGGCACATGTTACTGGAAGTGTCTGTCACCGGGAGAGAGTCACCAGGCTAAAAAAGAAACTCGGCATTACCATTACCAGGGATAACCGTAAACTGGTAAAAAGCAGCGATATTATTATCCTCGCGGTTAAGCCTCAAACGATGGATAGTGTACTGCGCTCCATTGCCGGCGAAGTCACACAGTCCAAGCTGGTCATATCAGTAGCCGCCGCTATTACTACGGAATTCGTCGAGAACAGAATCCCTCCTGGCGTACCGGTGGTCCGGGTAATGCCCAATATGCCCTGCCTTATCAAGGTCGGTATGTCAGTAATCTGTCCGGGGCAGCACGCCGACAGGCATTCTCTAATTATTACACGAGAAATTTTCAAATCAGTCGGGGAAGTGCAAATTCTTGAAGAAAAGCACATGGATGGAGTCACCGCTCTTTCCGGAAGCGGTCCTGCCTACGCCTACATTATTATGGAATCGCTGGCAGAGGCGGGCGTGAAAGTCGGAATTCCCCGGGATGTATCGACCCGCCTTGCCGCCCAGACATTGCTCGGTGCAGCCAGTATGGTGCTGGCCACCGGTGAACATCCCGCCAGGCTGAAAGACGAAGTTACTACTCCAGCCGGCACTACCATTGACGGAATACTTGAATTGGAAGAGGGGAAACTCCGTGTTACCCTTATCAAGGCAGTAGTTAAAGCAACGCAACGGTCGTCAGAAATCATTGAATTGCTGCAGTCTCAAGCAGACAAGCACTAGTACGATCTCATGCCAACACCGGATATCATTGTTGAAAATGCCCGACAGAACAATCTTCAGGGGCAGCATATCACCATTCCATCCGGGACATTGACGGTAGTGACCGGTGTCAGTGGTTCAGGTAAATCATCACTTGCCTTCGATACCATTTACGCCGAGGGATTGCGTCGGTATCTGGAAACCTTTTCCACATACGCCCGGCAGTTCTTGCAGAAACTGGACGCCCCTGATGTTGGCTTCATCCACAATATTCCTCCGGCTATTTATATAGGGAGAACCGGTCCTGTAAGGAGTTCCCGCTCCACTGTCGGTACAATGACCGGGCTAACCGACCACATCAAGCTTCTCTTTTCCGGATGGGCAACCCTCCACTGCCGCTCATGTGGTCAATCGATACAAGCGGCCAGCCCCGAGAACGTTGTTGAACAAATTTCGACATTGCTGGTTCAAGGAACGACACTTCTAATCTGTTTTCCCATTTCAGTTCCAGCGTCCTTTACTGCCGGAGAAATAACCGATGCTCTTGAAAAACAGGGATTTACAAGAGTTGTTATCGATCAGTGTATCACGGAAATTTCTGAATTACCTGATGAACTCCCCGCCGAACTCAATGTCCTGGTAGATCGGATACGCCTGAATAAAAACCAGCGTTCCAGATGTGTGGAAGCAGTTGAATTAGCATACAGCTATGGACAGGGAACAGCAATACTGTCCCTCAGCGGAAGAGGGAAAAAGTCTGGTGCATCCATGGATATCCCGTTCAGGTACTCAAACAAATTGAACTGTCCTGACTGTGATATTTCCTATTCGCTCCCGTCGCAAAATCTGTTTTCTTTTAATGATCCCATTGGTGCCTGCCCTGTTTGCCATGGTTTTGGCCGGTTAATCGAAATTGACCCGGACCTTGTAATCCCGGACAAACGGATGTCCCTTGAAGATGGCGCTATCAAGCCATGGAGAAGTGGTTTTTCCCGGGAATGTATGCTAGACCTGGAGCATTTCTGCTGCCATGAGGGTATTCCCATGAACGTTCCCTTTCATTCCCTTGCCCCCGAGCACAGTAAAGCCATCATGGAAGGCGCGGACATCTTCTATGGAATCAAAGGATATTTCGACTGGCTTGAATCCAGAACCTACAAAATGCACTACCGGGTGCTTCTTTCACGGTATCGCACCTACCGCACCTGTCCTTCCTGCCGTGGGACGCGTTTTCGGGATGAAACTCTCTTGTACCGCTTTAAAGGAAAGACCATTGCCGATATCTATGCCATGACCGTTGAAAAAGCCAACCGCTTTATCTCCGGGATTCTCGAAAACAAGTATGAAAAACCTCTTCCCGCCCGGCACACGCAAACACCTGGGACGTCACCGTTGGCTCTTCCCGATAGAGCAGCGTCCAGGATACTTTTGTCAGAAGTCCTTTCCAGGCTCGGCTACCTTCGCCGGGTCGGGCTCGACTATCTAAGGCTGGACAGGCAGTCGAGAACGCTCTCCGGCGGAGAATCCGAACGGGTGGCGCTCACTGCGGCACTGGGAACAAAACTTGTCAACACACTGTACATTCTTGATGAGCCCAGTTCAGGACTGCATCCCAGAGATACTGCCCAGTTACGAGATGTGTTGAATGAACTAAAGAATCGTGGAAACACTGTGCTGCTCGTCGAGCATGACATGGAGCTTATCAGTTCAGCCGACCATGTGATCGATCTTGGACCTGGACCCGGGCCACACGGAGGACGAGTGGTCTATGCAGGTCCATTGCAGGGGCTCAAAGACCAGGAAGACTCTGTAACAGGTGCGTATCTGTCGGGAAGTCGCCAGGTATCCACTCCAGTGCTGTCACACAGGAGAAAAACACAAGACCAGCTTTGTTTGACCGTAAAATCCCCATCAGTTCACAACCTCAAGGGAGAAGACATCATCATTCCACTCCATAAAGCCGTGTGCATTACCGGTGTTTCCGGCTCGGGGAAAAGCTCTCTCATGATTGATGTGATCTATTCAGCCCTGAGCAGGAGGTTCAAGGGAGGCCAGGCGATAGCAGCTAACAATGGAGGGCACATTGAGGGATGTGACAACATCGCGGATGTGGTTCTCGTAGACCAGACACCTGTTGGAAGAACTCCCCGGGCAAACCCTGCGACCTACATGAAAATTCTCGATCCACTGAGAGCCATATTTGCCGCAACGCCATCATCAATCGCGAAAGGGTATTCAAAAAGTCACTTTTCCTTTAATGCGCAAGCGGGGAAATGTCCTGCGTGTAAGGGAGCTGGATATGAACGCATCGAGATGCAGTTTCTCCCCGATATACTTCTCCAGTGCCCTGTCTGCCGGGGAAAACGTCTAAAACAGGAAGTGTTGGAAATCACCGTCCGAGGACGCAACATAGCCGAGATATTGAAATTTTCTGTAGAAGAAACCGCCGACTTCTTTTCAGATGTACCGGCAGTGGTGAAACGATGCCAACCACTCATTACAGTAGGACTTGGTTATCTCACATTGGACCAGCCCCTCCCGACCCTGTCCGGAGGAGAAATTCAGCGCCTGAAACTGGCTCGAAGCCTTGGCTATCGCCCGCGGGGACAGAACCGTGCCAAAAAGAAGAATCCGGGAACTCTCTTTCTTTTTGATGAGCCAACCATCGGTCTTCACCCGCATGATATCAGCGCCTTTCTCCTATCTCTGGATAAACTAATTGAAAACGGCCACTCTGTATTGGTAATAGAACATCACCTTGATGTGATGACATGGGCGGACCATATCATTGACCTGGGGCCAGAAGGAGGGGACGGAGGCGGGTATGTCGTAACCTGTGGTACACCGGAAAAAGTAGCCGCTTCACGGTTCTCCTGGACAGGGATATATCTGAATCGGCATTTGAAACGGCATCTGGAACATATCCGTCGTGGTGAGACAATTGAAATGCCCGGGGAAGAGGAAGACCCCGCTCATCCTCTTCCCGCACATTCTCTCAAAAACCGCTGGGACCATGTCACCGAGCCTTCAGTATCTACTATTCCCACGGCCCGTATGGTGATAAAAGGGGCAGCAGAACATAATCTTAAGAGAATTGATGTTTGCATCCCCCAGGATAAACTCGTCGTTATCACCGGCGTCAGCGGTTCGGGAAAATCTTCTCTGGCTTTTGACATTCTCTTTTCCGAAGGCAGGCGGAGATACATGGAATCTCTTCCGTTATATGTAAGACGCTATGTGGAAGATCTTGACAGGCCCAGGGTTGATTCAGTAACCGGAATTCCACCTACAGTCGCCATTGAACAACGAGTGGCACGAGCATCGGGTAACTCTACCGTGGGAACCATAACCGAGATTTATCACTACCTGCGCCTTTTGTTTTCCAGAGCTGGCAAGCAAACCTGCCGGGACTGTAATCTTGACGCTGTCAGTACAAATCCCCAGGACATTACCAAACACCTCTTATCGCAGATCAAACAAAGGGAAACAGTCATACTGGTCGCCCCCCTGGTGTCCTCCCGCAAAGGATATCACCGGCAGCTGGCAGAGTGGGCCCGAAAAAAAGGTTATTCGACACTCATCGTAGACGGGAAGGAAACAGCAGTTCAAGATTTTTCCCGTCTCGACCGTCACAGTATTCATACCATTGACCTGCCGGTAGGGAAGATCACCGCCGGGCCAAAAGGCTTCAGTACCAGTTCCTTTGCCTCTAAGAACGAGAAGACCGAGGTCACTACTGCATTACCTGATGAGACCGCCCTTGTAGTCGAAGCCTTGACTTCCGGTGCCGGTACAGCTGCTGCTGTTTTTCAGAATAAAACCAGGATCATTCTCAGTTCAAGGATTTGCTGTCCTGGTTGCGGGCAGGGATTCGCTCCGCTTGACCCAAGGTTTTTCTCTTTCAGCAGCACACTCGGTGCCTGTCCTTCCTGTCAAGGCGCAGGAATACGCGATACAGGAGAACTCTGTCACCACTGCCAGGGTACCCGACTAAAACCGGAAGCATTGGCAGTTCTATTCAGGGGTAAAACAATTGATGACATCACTGCTATGACGGTAAAACAGGCACGAGCTTTCTTTTCATCAAACATTGTTGACAAGGTGGGTAGTGTGGCTGAAATCCTTGTTCCGAAAATCAATTCCCGCCTCATTTTCCTCGAAGAAGTCGGACTCCCTTATCTGGAACTTAAGCGCAGAGCCGAAACGCTTTCCACCGGGGAGACACAACGGGTAAAGCTGGCCGCCCAACTGGGATCGAATTTAAACGGTGTTTGTTATGTTCTCGACGAACCCACTGTCGGCCTTCATCCCCGGGACAGTGCCCAGCTTATCGAAAAACTCCGGACGCTCCGGGACCAGGGGAACAGTATAGTGGTGGTAGAGCACGATGAAGCCACTATACGAGCCGCTGACCATATTATCGACCTGGGCCCTGGTGCTGGAGTATCGGGGGGAGCGGTGGTAGCAGAGGGGACAATTCAGGAGATTGAACACAATCCAGATTCGATTACTGGTAGGTTTTTATGTGCCACAACCAGGCAATTACAGACTCCGACCGAGCGCAAACAAGTTGGCAAGAAATCTCCTCTTCTGGTGCTTACAGGTGCTCGAAAAAACAATCTCAAGAACGTTCAAGTAGCAATACCCATCGGATATTTCACCTGTGTGACCGGCGTATCCGGTGCTGGGAAAAGCACATTAATCAGAGAAGTGCTGCTTCCAGCCTTGATAGCAAAGTCAAAAGGCAAGGAATTGGATGCTAATCTGTGCGACCAGCTTGACGGATGGTCTGGAATCAGACGTGTAGGTGAAGTCGACCAGTCACCAATCGGTCGGACACCGCGATCGGTCCCCGCCACCTATATGAACGTGTTCAATGATATTCGTTCCCTGTTCGCGTGCCTTCCTGAATCTCGTGCCCGGGGTTATTCATCAAGCCGCTTCTCATTCAACACTCCGCAAGGGAGGTGCTTCGAATGTTCGGGACTAGGAATTATCAGAGTGGAAATGAGCTTCCTTCCCGATGTGTACTCGGTGTGCAGAACATGCCGGGGAAAACGGTATGACAGGGAGACACTCGAGGTAGCATTCAAGGGGTGTACCATCGCTGACGTGCTGGAAATGACGGTTTCGGAATCCCTGGACCTTTTCAAACATTTTCCACGGATAGCGCATAGGCTTAAAATACTGGAAGATTTGGGTTTGGACTACCTGCACCTGGGACAAGCCAGTCCTACCCTGTCAGGAGGGGAAGCGCAAAGAATCAAGCTTGCCACTGAATTGTCGTCGACTTCCCGCAGCGGGCCGGCACTTCTTATCCTCGAAGAACCGACAACCGGACTTCATGCGGCGGATGTTCAAAAACTCAACCGGGTACTCCGCCAACTGGCAGACAGAGGAAACACCGTTATTGTTATCGAACACAATCTGGATGTAATTACCGAAGCGGACTATATTATTGACCTGGGTCCAGAAGGCGGGGACGCCGGAGGAACGGTAGTGGCCTGTGGCACACCACGGGAATTGACACGGAACGCCCTGGAAACATCGTATACAGCCAGGTTTTTGGCAAAGAACCAGCCCTTATCAGGTCCCATTGCGTGACACAGCCACGGTATCAACCGAACATTCACCGTCGTCGCCGGCAAACCACCAACTGCTTTGGCGAACCGGTTTGAAAGGGCTCGCGATTATAGTTTCCATAACGGCTTTCTACGAAGAAACCATTATAATATAAGAGGGCGTCCAGCTCCTGAGGGAAGAACATCCTCATGTTTAATTCTTCCACGATTTCCTCTTCCCGATCATCAAACCGGTAATACCACTTGATCATGTTGATCTGGGAAACGTCATTATAGACGTTGTTCTCGGTCACCACCACCGTACCGTTCCCGTCCGGGTCGAGATAAGTGAAAACAGGATAGTGCCGGGAGGAATCACGCAACAGGATGTCCAGGCGCGGATTGAAGAAATCTATGACAAAACAGCCGTCTTCACTTAGATGGTTATGCACGCTTGTGAAACATGCTTCTATGCTTTCTCGATCATGAAGATGCGCAATCGAGTTGAAAGGAAACAGGATAAGCTGGTAGCTTTTATTCAGGGAAAACGTGCGGCAGTCTGCCAATATCCACTCCACTGACACTCCCTTTTCTGCTGTTTTCCTCCGGGCTTGTTCAAGCATTCCCTCTGAAACATCGAGACCAGTAACCGCCCACCCCTTTTCAGCAAGTGGAATTGAGATCCTGCCTGTTCCACACGCCAGTTCGAGCACCGGGTCCCCAAACCGCTCCAACAGTTCCTGATAAAATTGAATATCTTCTGCAATATGACCGGACTGGAGATCATAATGCCGGCCATCACGGTAAAGAGGTTGACAGTCAACCTGTATCATGCCGCCAATAGTCCTTCCAAACAGGGCACATTATCATTCGGGCACATCACTCAATTCCACTATTAGAAGAGTGACATCATCTTCAAGGGCAACATCATCTTCGTGCTCGCCCCCTCTGGTCCAGCACGAAAACTCCTCCATTATATTCTTCACCGACTGATCGGGGGAATGAGCCATTCCTTCTGTGGCGCAGCGTGACAGTCTCTTCAAGCCAAAGCGGCTGGTCTTATCGCAGCCGCGCGCATCCACAATACCATCCGAGTACAGCATGACCCTGTCGCCAGGAGTAAGCCATATTTCGTAGCTGGTGTAATTCTCCTCAAAAAACCATCCCACAGGACGTCCGCCGTCTTCCAGTATTTCGGTTTTTCCACCGCGGCGGCACACCATAACAGGCTGGTGCCCGGCGTTGGCATACCGTACCTGGCCGCTGCGGGTATTGAGAATACCATAGATAATAGTGAAATACTGGGTACTTTCAGTGCAAAATTGGAACCGCAGGTTGAGCAGATTAAGAACCTCGGCCGGTGATCTGATCCGGCCATCTGACTCGACCAGGAGATTCTCTCCCGGAGTCCACCGGGTAAGAAGCCGGCTCAGTGTTACCGAAAGCAGAGCGGCCGGAACTCCATGGCCGGAAACATCAAATAGATAAAAGCCCACGTTGGTACCGTCAAGATCAAACACATTAAGCAGGTCGCCGCCAATTGCCTGACATGGTTCAAAATGCCAGGCAGATTCAATACCCTGTAGTATGGAGTGTCTGTTGGGCAGCAGATCTCTTTGAATTTCAGCCGCCGCTTCAAAATCACTGTTGATAGTGGACAATGCTTTCTTCAATTCGTGGTTTTGCTGCTGAAGCTTCTCCTT
The DNA here is from genome assembly GCA_964432985.1 of uncultured bacterium. GTDB lineage: Bacteria > Muiribacteriota > CAYSPT01 > CAYSPT01 > CAYSPT01 > CAYSPT01. Next base: position 43,992 of record CAYSPT010000006.1, on the reverse strand, counting down.
TACCTCTTTCAATTCAGTAATATCCAGCATGGCGCCGACCAGACCGGCTACCGCCCCGTTCGGATCTTTGAATGTTGCCTTGTTGAAAATGAAATCCCTCTTTCTACCATCCGAACATAGAATAGTTGTCGCATATGAACCGGTTCCCGGGGTAGCGATGAGTTCATCATCGAGCCGGTGAAAAATAGCGGGGAGATTATTGCCGATAGTCGATGGCAACTCGTCCAACGGTTTACTGCCGTCTTCCTCTACAGGCATCCCCAGGATCTGATGAGCAAACACCTCGTTACAACCTTGAAAAGTACCTTTGGAATCTTTGAAGAAAACCGGATGGGGAATGGTATCAAGCAGTGTTACCAGAAATTGCACATTGCTTCTCTGAAGCTCCTCAACCTTTCTGCTCTCGGTCACATCCTGGCATATCTCGACAATACCATATACCTTACCGGATAAATCTTTTAACGGAGCAGCTTGCATACGGCAGGGAACGGTACCTTTTCGGGTTTGCTCCTTTTCAGTAAAGTCAACTACCAATTCCTGCCCCCCTTCCAGAATTCTGACCATTGGACACCGCTCGGTACCGCACTGGTTCCCGAACCACACCTCGTAGCACTTGCAGCCGGCGACGGCACTCTTATCAAGCCCGAGAAACCCGGACAGAGAGTCATTAATGTACATGACGTTGTACCCGGAATCAATAGCACAAAGGCAGTGCTCCTGGGCATTGACCATCTGCTCAAAGTCGAGGGTATCGGTCTCCCTGATACCGGCTTCCATTAATTTTTCATTTGAGACTGATTTCAATGACATCCCCCTCGATAAGATGAAAATCCTTTTGAACCTGCTGCCCATCAATTCTTCCCTCGCCCCATATGCGGGCATATTTCATATTGACGGCCAGTTCTTTGTGGATTACACGGGCAAAATCTTCCACAGTACTGTCTTTATCGAGAACCACCGGTTGCGATAAATTGGGCTCCCGCCACCTGGTGCGGCTGTAGACACGAATGAATCCCAGGAGGTCGTACAACTGTTTTGCCAATTCCCCGGCTCCCTCACCTGTGGCAGCAGAAAAAGGAATAAGGGGGTAGTGATCTTCGTATAACTCTCGTACTATCTCACTATTGGCACCGGATTCCCCGGCATCACTATGTGTTCCTACAAGTAATGTTCTCACCCGCATCATGCCAACCGGGTCCTTTTCTGATGAAGGCTCGTTAGAAAGGTACAGGTGATGGCGCTTGAGCTCTTCCAAGACCGAGTCAATCTGACCGAGTGCGTTTTCCGAGGAAAGATCGAAGACGAGGAAACAGGCATCACCGTTTCGCATAATTGCCGGTACCCATCGCTCCATGTAATCGCTTGATACAGGCGGCATATCGACCAGTTGGAATTGTATGTTTTCAAAAATCATCATCCCTGGGAGAGGAACACGGGTGGAAAAAGGATAATCAGCTACCTGTGGTTGAGCACGCGTCAGCGCAGTGACAAGGTTTGATTTGCCGGTATTGGGGGCCCCTGCTAGATAAATCTGCGCTTCCCCTTCTCGAGGGACATGATAGGTGAAGCTCGATTTGCCGGATTTTTTTCCTTTTTTAATCGCTTGTTTGAACCTGGATATCCGCTTTTTAACATCTGCCTGGAGCTTATCCGTCCCTTTATGCTTGGGCATCATCCTCAGCATCTTTTGTAAAAGAGACAGGCGTTCTCTGTCGGTCTTTGCGGACCGAAACTGTCGCTCAACCTCGTAATACTGGGGAGGCAGGTTGGCTGGCATATTTGTCCTGGTCCTTTCCCGGAGATCTAACCTGAATGATTCGGTTCAACCCGAATTTCTCGGGTTAATAGTACCGGTAAACGGCACTTATATTTTTTGCCTGGACACCTTTGTCGTGCTCGGCCAGGTCGAATTCAAGAATAATATTCCGGTTAGGCAGATCATGGCATTCAAATTCACCCGGAAATTCACTTTCATGAACGAACGCGCTGTCGAAAGGGGAATCTTCATGCCGTGAATCCTTTATCCACACATTTGATCCGATTTCCCGCATGTATCGCAGGAAACCATATCCCTTGTCATATTTATAATTGTAACATGTTCCCCGCACCCGGGATCCTACAATCCCCCAGTTCAGCAGGTCAGGATCTTCCAGGCTGTCCGACCTCACCGGCAGAAGGTTCGGAATGAGATACCCGGAGAAAAATAAATCGGCTTCCTGTCTTAAAGCCCGGGAAACATTTTCAAAAGCCAGTACCTCAACCCGACACCCTTTATTCTGCAAAGCCCGGACCACCTGCACAAAATCACCATCACCTGTAGCCAGGAGCACACGATCCAGTTTTTCCGACTGGAGCAAGGCATCAACAGCCATATCAAGATCTGCGTTGGCTTTACCGTACCTCTTCCCGGTAGTTTCATCCGTGTGCCAAACAACAATTTTTTCAATTACCTTGAAACCCATATCGCGGATGACAGAATAGAACTCCCTGGTTTTAAACGCGTACCGGGGATTTTGCTCCGCTTTCTCTCTATCGAAAGCAACATATGTATTGAGTCTTACTGATTGTGCGCCGTCCCGGCAGGCAAATTCACGCAAAATATCATAACGCATTCCGTAGCCGCCGTTTCTGTTGATATTTTCAGCATCTACGTATACACCGACTTTAGTTTCATGTCCCGTCACTTGAGTACCTCCAATTTAATTTGCCTAATAATTATTAAAAAATATATACAAATATGAAATGAATGATTATACCAGCATTAAATAATGTATCACCCCGGCAAACAACCTCTTTTTCATACATTGAGTTTTTCCTTCAATAACTTTCTAGCGCGAAACAGTCTAACCTTGACGACTTCAACGGTTAATTCAAGAGCTTCAGCGATTTCAATATAAGAAAAATTGTTAGAGTAACGTAAAACAAATACTTCCCTGTATTTCTTTTGAAGCCCGAGTACCTCTTTCCCCAGCCTTCCAACGAGATCGCGGACCATGGCTACTTCTTCAACATCATCTTCCGCAGGAAATTCCATAGTTTCCGAAAGAGCTTCCCAGGATAAAGGACGCAGCCATAGCTTGCGGCGGTACTTTTTACAGATATTTTTCAATATCATGAAGATCCAGGGCTTAAATGATCGTGACAGATCAAAAGTACCAAGATACCGGAACACAGCCACAAACGTTTCCTGCACGGCATCTTCTGCCGTGGCGGCATCCCCAAGTACATAGGTGGCATGGGTGAGAAGCGGTCGCTGATACATCTGGACGATAGTCCGAAAGCTCTCTGCGTCTCCGGCCATGACAGCTTCTATTATTCGAACTAATTCATCCTGTTTGGTTTCGGTGGTCACTCGAATCACTCACAATATCCGCACTGATTTGCAGCCTGAATCGTTAAAAACAATACCGCACCACCACTGCCACTGCGGCACCATCCAGAGACATCCGCCATCCTTCAGCGGTAAGCTGATTAACCGTTTGCGTCACTGCCCCGGGATTTATGACCCTATAATATGTTCCCGATACAGACGAAGCAGTATACCCGACTTTTTCTTCTCCAAACAAATATTTGAATTCCAGGGCAACCTGAAGTGCGCGGCGTTGCTTCCAGGTTACTCCCGATGAAAACTCATACCCCGCTACATCCCCTCGGTGTTCAAAAACCAACCACTGGGGATCATTTCCATTATTCATGGAGCGTCTGGTTTTGTATCGGGCGCTCACAACGCCCCCCCCCAGCCAATAGCGCCAGCCACCGGCACACTGAAAATAATGGATTATTGACAATGAAACCGGTATGATCCGTTGCCACCTGGTTTCATGCTCAGCAAAATAGTTGGTGAAATACGCGGAGGGTGATTCCATGGTACCGGTCCATTCATTATCCCATATTTGAAAACGCACTTCTGAACACCGACTTACACGATACCCGAATCCAATACCCCGCATTCCTTTCCAGGACCTGTTCCCACCTTGCCCCTGAGACCTGAGACCTCGTATTCTTCCTATTCCTCCCAGAATAAGCCAGGATGCGCGCAGTGATTCTACATCCCATTTTCGTTGAAATCGTTGGGCACGCGCTATACCGTCACGGACACTGTCACGTGCAGAAGGAGAAGACGATTCAGCCGTACAGCCAGAAGGCAGCTTAAATAGAAAAAGCAATACTGCAAACACAACACAACAGTACCGGCTGTTTCTCGAATGTAGAAGAACATCTACGGCATTATTCGAGTTAACCCGGTAATCACCTACGCGGTGTTCCATCTCGCTTCGGCCCTCTTTCCACAGGAAAGCTGTATTGCACATTTATCATATACCATCATAACAAATCTCAGCTCTACCATAAACCTGTATTTTCATGGAGGAGGCACTCAATAATAAGCCAGAAAATGCTAAGGAGGACAGCAAACAGCATATAGACTGTGACTGGGATGCCTGAGGAAAAGGAAGACATTTATTCGACGAGAAAGAGCTTGATTTCCTGTCCATCCCACGGGAGACGGCCGGCAGAAGGTTTAAAAGTGGTCGAACCTTTGACCAAAACGGTCATTGCTTCAGTAACACACAGCTGGTTTTCCTGACCCAGACGAGCAACTGATCTGGCCTGGTCTACCAGTGTTCCCAGTAAAACGTGCTGTTTGAAATCAGGATAGATCATAGTTCCCCACATTCCGTTTCCGGAACAGATGCCAATCTTGAATGGAGGGATCGACCCGGGAGTTGAACCAGGCGTCTGAGCAAGTTTGAGAAATGCATCGCGCAAGGCCTTGCCACATTGAACAGCCAATTCAGCAGCGTTACCGGAACTCATAAAGCCAAATCCTCCAACCATGCAGTTACCAGTAAAAGACAACACCACTCCCTGAAACCGGAATACTTTTTTGCGGAACTCCTCCGACCACACCGTCAAATCATGAAGAACTGTTTCTGCTTTCGCCGATTGCACATTGTCCATCGAAAAATGAACCGCCAGACACGCGCCAAAATGCCGTTCACCTTCCCAGAACAGCTTTTTCTTGTTTTTCTGGCCCTGGTCAACATATTCGGCCGACAGGTAGGGTAACGATTCGGCCCGGAGTTTCACACTTTCGCCTGTAGACTTGAGAAGTTTGGTCCCGATTAAGGCGCTGCCAAGCCAGGAACCGATGACATTCATGATATGTTCCTCTTCAGGTGTAAATGCCGTATCGATGCTTTTCCTGTCGGCATAGAGCACTCCCATTATTTCCTTCTTATGCTTGACTGGAACACATACCATAGACTTCATCCCCGCAAAACTGGATGCACTGGTCTTTCTTCCTAATCCGGGGGAAATAATTACGGGTTCTCCACTTTCAAATACATACTCAGCCGTCGTCCGGCACGGGGTAAAATTTTTCTCGCTGGGAGTATCAACTGTTTTGTCATCAAAAGCGACAAAATCCAGCATGCCCTTATCGTGCTGGTGAAGCATAATAAAGGTACGTTCCGCATTCACAAATTTGAGAACTGCTTTGGCAGTACTTTCCAGTATGGACTCCTCATCGAACATTGGATACAGAAGCATGGCAAATTGCCTGAGTGAAAGAAGAGTAAGATAGGAATCATAAAACTCTGTAAACTTGGCCCGGAAAGCGGTAAATTCCGTTTTCAACTTATAGACTGTTTCAGCACAACCGGGTATACTCGCAACATTCAGTTTAGGAACAGTATCTTCGAGTATTACCGACAGACTGTGTAACCTCTTATCGATATCAGTGATTAAAGCGCTTTCTCTGATTCCATCAACCACGCCGCCTTCAGACCGGATTTTTCCAATATTTTCTACTTCTTTTTCCAGATGCCCTTCTTCATAATAGATAACAACAAAGTTTCCTAATTTAATAACATCATCATGAGAAAGTAAAACATCATCGAGGATGAGGTCATTATTTACATAGACACCATTTCTGCTCCCCATGTCCTCCACAGACCAGGACTCACCTTGTTTTTTAAATTTGGCATGTCTGCGTGAGATCTTCGAATCAGCAAGAACCAGGTCGCTTTCAGAACTTCTCCCCACGACAACTGGAGAATCTTTTAACGAGTACCTTTTAACCTCGGAATCATCTAATTTAATAATGAGTTCGCCCACAAACTGAACCTCCTAAAACCAAGACCGCTTCAAGATAACATATACAACAAGTATACCGTGTAAGGAATGCAGTTTCAACCCGAATAATTTACGAATGTTCATCAAGCAGAATGTTTTGTGAATTATTCTGATTAAGTATTAAACATAATATTTACCTTGTCCGGAAAATGTGAGATATTACGTTATGGATCCGTATCCTGCCCTGCTTCAGCCAGTGGCTTTCCCGGTGAAACAAATTTTCTTATATTCTGTGAAATTTCTTTTCCAAATGGACCATCCAGCATAACCTGAACCAGCAGGAGGTCCGATAAACCACTTTCCCATGGCACTGATTTCAACCGTTGCACACTCCGACCATCCACAAAGAAACCAGAATCCGGTCTGACAATATACAGGGCTTCATCCTGATAATAGGACATCGTGGTTGAATCCCTGGTGGCCAGTAAAACAAGCCCGGGAAACGTGCGAATTGATTCCACCAGTGCAAGATCCACGGCTGCCGAAATCCCCGCGGGGAACACCTCCGACGGATCATCCAATAAGAACAAACCGCGTCCATTACGAATACTGGCTTTGTATAACTCTGCGGAATTGTCCTTTAATTCATTTTCTCCCGTAAGATCCCGACCACAAGTATGAACAATGAAAGTAAAAAGACCTGTCGTCAGATTTTCCACTGGTACTGGAATACCGCAGTGAACAAGATACAGAATCCTGGCAATGGTTTCAAGTAACACATCCCGCTGACTTTCATACCCGCCGGAAATAACGCTTACACCTTGCGTGAACCGGCAATTAAACAGCAAGTTGTTGTAAATCCTGCTATCCTGAGGGACTCCAGGATAACGCCCTCCCACCATATCAAGGACGGGCTTTAAAGAAATCTCCGGGCAGTGACCACCTAAAGACCGTCCATAACGGGCTTTAGACAGTAAAAGGTCAAGATGCCCCAACCCGGATAGCAAACGTCCCATTTCCGACCGCACTTTTTTTATACACTCAGAAAACTCGCGGCGGCACGTTTCTCCCAGTGAAGTGACAGCAAGCCTCAAATCCTTTGCCTTTACTTTAAGCTGGTGCCACTGGGGACTCGGACGGAGTGAAAAAAAGATGTACTCACCGATCTGCTTCTGCCGATCCACAAGTGGTGATCCATCGAGATAGGAGACCAGAGTTTCATCCAGGTAACTCACCTTTAAACAACCCAGTCCATCAACAGTGAGACCGGTGCTTTCCTCCAGCGATTCAACCCCGCTACGATTCTCCCCTCTTAAGTTCATCAAGACATCGTGAAGTTCAGCCAGTTTTTCCCGGTATTCATTTCCTGTTCTGCTTTTCAAATAAGGAGTCCCATCTGGGTAGATCTGCCCGGCAACATCGATCAGGCTGGAGAGCGAATCTGAAAGTTTTGGAGCAAGAAGAGGCCCAATAGATGGAGGAGCTTCCTGAACGAGGTCTCGTATTTCCCGCAGAAGGACAATCGCTTCTGAGACTGCCGTAACCTCATGGGGAGTCAAGATGTCACCCCGGACAACAGCCGCAAGTAACCTATCGACAGATGACAGTCGTAATAAGCTCCCCTCGAGCTCTCCGACCCAGGCCTTACCCTGCCGAAGCTCATCCGAAAGTTCAGAGATCCTTGAAAATTCGAGAGTCAAATACTCCTCATCCCCCGGACCACAAGGAGCCATTGCCTCTTTTTCAAGGGTCCCGTATGGAGAGCAAACTGTCAGCCGATTTCCTACCTCCTCCAGAAACAATCGACATGAGATGCTTGATGTGATAAAAAATCTATCCTTCATTCGTTAATACCCCGCTTCTGGATCAACGAGAAATCTCGGAGGCAGGCCACAGCTGACTCGCATGATGTTCCAGAGAACCTGTTCCACGGTTTCCTCAAGAAACGGCTCTGTGAAACCGGCCGTATGAGGACTCATGACAACATTGTCCATTTCGTGAAACGGATAATCGGAGGGATGGGCCTCACTGCTCTTCATTTTCGGATAATGGTACCAGGCGTCTATGGCTGCTCCTCCAAGAACATTATTGTCCAGAGCCTGGTACAGATCTTTTTCAACCACTACTCGTCCTCTTGAAACATTGATCAGGTACCCGCCTTCAAGCAGGGCCAACAGACTCTTGTCTATGAGCCCGACTGTTTTGGAAGTGAGAGGAATGGTCACAAAAACGATGTCAGATCTTCTGAATAAATCCGGTAACTGATCAGGTTCTCCGAGCAAATCCAGAGATGAAAACTGTCTTCTATCTTCCGCGTTTACATGCAGCTTGATCCCCGATACCTTCATTCCAACACATTCACAGAGCCTGACTACCTCTGTTCCCACATGTCCAAGCCCGACAACACCTGCCCTCAGGTCTTTAATCCGCATATGCCGCTCGTCACTTCTCTGCCCCGCCCACTGGGCGGTCCTCATCAGCCTGTCAGATCTCGGGATACCCATAATCAGAGCCAGACCAAGGCCCAGTGCAAATTCAGCCACATCAAGACTGTTGGCGTGCGTGTTACAGATGTAAAAAGGGGCTTTTTTCGGCAAGCACGAAAAATCAAGATGATCTACTCCGGCAAAAGGAACCTGGAAGAGAATCAGCCGATGACACTGTTCAGCCACATGACAATCAAGACGACCACCAATAATGCACTCTGCTTGCTGAACAATCCGGTCAAGCTCACTTTCCGGCTGATCGTCCCTAAAGTAAAACTGCCACTGGGGAATGGTTACTGTTGTCGGCTGTAAATGACGTTGCTTGAAACGAGCAATACACTGCTCCCAAATATCTCTAGGGATAAAGCGTGAAAGCACCAGTATCTTAAACATACAGCTATCCTACTTCAAATACTTCACCACAATCAAACCTTCACCGTACTTTCTACGCTTCAAATAAAAAACCAGGTCCGGTGTGAATACCGGACCTGGTTTATTTTCATCATACTTCGAGATGAACTTTTGCTGTCTTATTTGAGCTCCATAACCATATCCATACTCATGGTCATCTGAACCTCTGTAGGACCAGCAGATTCGGCTGTCTCTACCGGCATGGTCATCTTCATGAGACTCTTGACCTCATTGCGGATCATCTTGCCGTCTTTAACGGAAAAATAAAGCCTTCCGACCGCATCAACATTAATAGAAACTTCCGGAGCTTCATCAAGAGGCAGGACTTTAATCTTCGATTCAATGACCGCACACTCATAACCTTTGATCGTTTTGAAACCGGTCAGAGTGTACTTTGCTTCCATCGGGACCGGATATTCGGGACCGAGTGTGACCGTATTAGTCCAGGAATCTCCAATTTCCAGCCCTTTGTCCGGAAACTCAACCTGCATTGATTTGTAATCGATATTGGGATCATCAGGGGTAACGCTGAGAATCTTACCCCTCCTCGATATTTTCATGAGTTTCGTATCACCCAGGTTCGGCAGGTCCACGGGTTCCCCATTGATGGTGCTGTTACCCTCTGCAATGGTAACTGAAACATCCATCGTGCCGTCGAGACTGACCTTGACAACCTTCCAACGCATCAACATATTGATGTCCATGCTGGTGGAATGGCTTTCGCCTCCAGAAGAGACCCTGCTTTTTCCGGACATTTTAATTCCATACTGGTTGACATCACCCGGTTTCTGCTTGAGTTCCAACTGAATCGGTGCCTGAGCCATTACTGCTTGGCCGACCAGCAGTGCGACCATCAGAAAAACCGAGAGAGAGAGAAGACGGGTTTTCCTATCCATCACCCTCACACCACTCCTTTCTTCACACTACTCTGCGCAATTTTAACATGTCCCCAATTATGTGTCAAGGAGACACCCATCATGTCACTTTAAGAAGAGAAACCTGACCGGCAAGACATTCGATTTCTACAGGCAATTTCATTGATTGAGAACCATCAATAAATACTTTTTCTCCAAATTCCCCCTCCAGGACCCCAATTTCCACCCTGGCAGCCCTGAAACATTTGAATCCCGCTCGTCCATCCTCGGGAACTCCCTTGAACATTGTCATCAGTGCTTTAATTGTCTCGCCAAATCCCCCTTTCTTGAAAACCACAACGTCAAAAACACCATCTGTGTAGTCTGCTGAGGGTGTGAGAGATAAAATTCCACCATGCACAGCAGTATTGCCAACAATAACCAGATTTCCCTGAACCTGCGTCTCATTACCTTCTACATCTGTTACGGTAATCTCGTATAGAGGCAGATGTCCCATCAAAATCGACTGTGTAACATCTACATACGCTTTCCAATTCAGGGATTTATATTCCGGACTCTTTCCTGTTTTCTTTTTAAAGAAAACGTCTGGTCCCGCTCCAGCGTAAAGGAGGGAAAATCTGTCTTTATCAAGGCCTGGAATATCGTTTTTATTTTTCGGATCTTTTACTTTCCTTACTCTCCCGAGGTCAATACGTTCCACCACTGCTGATTTCAGACTATCAATAATCTTTACATAATTGTCCGACAAACCGAGAGAAGCCGCGAATGCATTGCTAGTCCCCATAGGTAGAATCATGAGAGCCAGATGACTCCCGGCCAATCCCTGCAGCACCTCGACGACGGTACCGTCACCTCCTACCACTGCAACAGTATCAAACCCTTCCTCTTCAGCCATGGCAGCCATTGACATGGCTTCCCCTTCACGTTTTGTTTCTTCCAGGTCGAACTCTATTTGCGTTTTATACAGGAGGCGCTTGATTGTCATAGTGGCCTGACGGGCTCTGCCCTGCCCTGCTACCGGATTCACAATTATTTTTAGCCGCATGGGGTTGTATTACCTCCCCTCAAAATCCCAGCCATCGTAATACATCAAAATATGATACCAGAATTATCAGTCCAAAGAGAAATAATAGTCCTACAGTATGTATTGTTTCCTCGATTTTCGAACTGACACGATACCCGGAAACAGCTTCAATCACAATGAAGCTCAGACGTCCACCATCGAGGGCAGGAAACGGGACCAGGTTGAAAAGACCAATATAGGTTGAAAGCAAAGCTACCCAATTTATCAGAACCCAGATACCGCTTCTGGCGTATTTTCCGGTTATATTTGCAATTCCGATAGGTCCCATTACATTCTTTACACCGCCACGAATCTGCCCGGAAACGAGAAGGTACAGACTATATAACATTCCTACTGCCGTGTCCCACGTTTTATTCAGGCTTTTTAAAAAGGACCGGCCAAACCCAACGGGCACCCAGATAGATTCTCCAAGAGCATAGATCCCGCAGGTATGTAAAGCGTCATCGCCTCTCTCGGAAGAAGCAGGCAATTCAAAAGAAACGGTTCCATCACCACGGCCATGGTAGGTATAGTCGATGGTTACTTTTCCCGAATCCGTAGTCGAGAATGTTTTCTGCAACTCAGAATAGGAGTAGATTCTTTTTCCATTTACCGCTGTTATCCACACGTCTTTTGGCAATCCGGAGGATTCTGCCCGAGAACCCGATCGTATATTACCAATGATTGGAGGATCGATTTCGAGACCGGTTACACCATCTTCCGGAACATTCAGTGTCACTTCCCCAACGGTACCGGCACGATTCATCTCAATCGGAACTGCTTTATCCTGGTGTTGCGCACATATTGTTAAAATTTCATTAAAGGAATTGACATCCTTACCAGCAATCTTCAAAATGGTGTCACCCGGCCTTAATCCGGCTTTTTCCGCCGTACTGCCAGGTATTACCCCTTCAACTACAGGTGAAATATAATTGCACAAAATACCGATAACACCAACCGGTATGGTCTTTTTCCTGCCCGGAAACCGTGAAAAAATCTTTTTCACAAAGCCTCTGGGTTCCTGCTTCATGGCCTCCGGAACGATGGTAACAGGAACCGGCTGCGAATCCCTGATAACTACCATTTCGACGGTTTGCCCTGCATTTTTCCGGATTACCTCCTGCATTTCTCTCCAGTCATCAATTGGATTACCTGATACTGACTGGATGATATCCCCGGAACGCAGACCAGCCCTCTGGGCCGGTGAGTCAGCGATAACCTCTCCGATCCGCGGATAATGGTAGTCCGGATAGATATAAATTCTGCCAAAGTTATGCTCTTCAGAGATTTCCGGAAGCACATCAACGGTCAGCAACTGTCCTCCGCGATCTATTTTCATCGTCAGATTTTGCTCCGGATGCAAGGCGATGGATGTACGCATCTCAAACCAATCGTTTACTACCTTATCGTTGATAGCGACAATCCTGTCCCCGGGTTTGATCCCCGCTGCAGCAGCAGGCTTTCCGCTGAGTACCGCATTAACAACAGTCGGAACCGGCTGCTCCATACCTCGAACGAAAAATACAAACCAGAAGGTAACCGCTGCCAGTATAATATTCATCACAGCACCACTAACCAAAACTGCTATACGGGCACGGGGCCGCTTTGAGTTGAAACCCTCTTCTCCCTCAGGGACCTCTTCATTGGGATCCATTCCCACTAGGTCAACAAACCCGGCAATGGGTAAAATCCTTACACTGTATTCCGTTTCATGTTTCCTTCGTGACCATATTTTTGGACCGAAGCCAATGGAAAATTCCTTGACTCCCACCCCCATTTTCTTGGCCATGAGATAGTGGCCGAGCTCGTGTACCAGGGCAATTATCCCAATGGCAACGAGAAAAGAAACCAGAGTCAACACTGTTCAGGATACTCCTTCCAGCAAACGAATCCCATAATACATTACCGGGCCAGCAAATAAAAGTGAGTCCATCCTGTCAAGGAGACCACCGTGCCCTGGTATCAGATGGCCGGAATCTTTGACTCCCGCCCATCGCTTTATCATAGATTCCGCCAAATCTCCCACCTGTCCCACAATACTGATTCCTGCTCCTAACACTGCTAATTTCCAGTAGGGTGCGGAAACGAGTAATGACTCGGAACCAGTACCGGTAACGGTAAGAGTCAGATAACGAACCAGAAATATTCCCAAAATTCCACCAACAACACCAGCCACTGCACCTTCGATAGATTTCTTCGGACTTAAAAGAGGAGCAAGCCGGTGCCGTCCGATCGCAATACCAACAATATAAGCGAGAGAATCAGTCATCCACAAAATCCCCAGGAGTGCCCATACGAGATCACATCCCCCGGGACACGACCGCAAAAGCAGCACATGCGACATGGCAATTCCAATATACGCGGTACCGGCAATACCCACAGTAACTTCTTCAAATCCGTTTTTCTCGGGCATACGGATGATCGAGCGAGAGAAAAAAACGAGAACGGTTCCCGCTCCCAGAGCAAACAAGCGCTCTGTCACCCCCGGACTACCCATTCCGTGTGAAGCAATTAAAGGCTGCCCCCATATAATGATTGGATAGACTACGGCACAGAGAGGCATAATCCATCGTCCGGCATCTATTTCTCTGGCCAGCATCAAGCTAACGTACTCTACTGCCATCAAAAAGACAATAGAGGTGATAAAAACAGAAAAAAAGTTACCCCCCAGGTATGACAGACCAATCCAGGCGCCTCCATAGAGGATTGCGCTCACAGTGCGTGTTAAGAAGCTTTTATTGAACAGTCGTGCTTGTTTTTCCAAACCTTCTCTCCCTTGAATGGAATTCAGTTACCGCAGCCATGAGATCGTCTTCAGAAAAATCCGGCCATAGCTTATCAACGAATACCAGTTCTGAATAGGCCAGTTGCCAGAGCAGAAAATTGCTGATTCTGATTTCTCCGCTGGTACGTATAAGTAAATCGGGATCAGGAACTGAAGGCAAAAATAAATTTTCAGAAAACAACTTTTCATCTATACACTCCGGTTCCAATTCACCTGAAGCACATAGTCGAGCTAATTGCCGAGCGGCGAAAATAATCTCCTGACGGCCACTGTAATTTATGGCAAGTTGAAGATTTAGTCCGGTATTCCCTTCGGTTTTGTGGATTGCATGGTCAAGGGCCGGTTGAACCATATCGGGCAGCGGAGAACGGTCACCAAGAAATACGAATTTCACATTGTTATCGTCTAACTCGTCTACTTCCTTTTTAAGATATTCCACCAGGAGTTTCATAAGCGCTGATATTTCGGTAATCGGCCGCTGCCAGTTTTCTGTGGAAAAAGCAAACAAAGTTAGATAGCCTATCCCTATATTGCCACAAAACCGAACAATCTTTTTGACTTTCTTTACCCCTGCCCTATGACCCAACATGCGGGGTAATCCTTTTTTCTTTGCCCAGCGACCATTACCATCCATGATAATGGCTATGTGGTTTGGTAGATCTCCTGACATTATTAGCTTTCCAGGATTTCCGTTTCTTTTTTCTCTACGAGCACGTTCACATGTTTTTCATGTTCATTGATCATTTCCTGGATTTTGTCCTTGCCCCGATGTGCGGCATCTTCGGAAATCTCTTTTTCATCTTCCAGGTCATCTATCATATCGTTGGCATCTCTGCGAATATTTCTCAGAGCAATCTTTGCCTCTTCCCCTTTTCGCCGGGCTATCTTTCCCAGATCACGCCGCCGTTCATCAGTTAGGGGAGGAAGATTGAGACGGATAAACTTTCCATCAACCTGCGGCATAACCCCTAGATCCGATGTCATAATTGCTTTCTCAATATCTTTCACAGAATTGATGTCAAACGGCTTGATAAGAATCTGCCGGGATTCAGGTACCGATATAGTTGCCAGTTGCTGTAAGGGAGTAGGTGAACCGTAATAATCAACCTGAATGTTCTTAACCAGGCCTGGTGAGGCACGCCCGGTACGAAGTCCGGCAAAATCATCAGCCAACATGCGCACGGTTTTGTCCATTCTTTCATCAGTTTCCTGGAATACCTCATCAAGCATTGCGTGATTCCTCCCTTACAATGGTGCCCACTGCCTCCCCAAGGACGGCACGACGTATGTTTCCCTCCACCATAAGCCTGAATACAAAAACAGGAAGACCCATCCTACGACAGAGCGATACTGCTTCTGTATCCATGAAAGCAAGACCGCGAGACAATACTTCACCGTAGGAAATTGTGTCGAATCTCGCTGCCTTTTTCTCAAGCGCGGGATCCCGGTCATACACTCCATCAACCTTTGTCCCCTTCAACAAGATATCAGTGTTGAGTTCCAGGGCTCTGATTGCCGCAGCAGTATCGGTGGAAAAATAAGGAAGACCGGTACCGGCCGCCAGAATGACAATGTAGCCTTCATCGAGCAATCGAAGCGCCTTTTCACGCTCAAAGGAATCAACCATCCGTTCGACACCTACAGCAGAAAGCACGGCTACTTTGTTCCCCTGTTGCTCGAGTTCTTCCCGTAATAAAAGAGCATTGATCATCGTACCGAGCATACCTACAGCATCTGCCCGAGATCTTTCAATTCTCAGCCCTCCGGGACTGGCTCCCCGCAGTATATTGCCTCCCCCAACAACAATTGCCATTTCCACTCCGGTATTGGCTGCTTTTGACAATTCACCGGCTATAAATGAGAGGGTTTGTTGAGAAATACCAAATTCCTGATCCCCTTGCAGAACTTCACCACTTAACTTCAAGAGAATCCGTTTATATTTAGCTTCCTGCATATAACCGCCTCTATTTACCACGGCAATTTCCTCATCCATTGTCCGGCATAGGGTTCAGAAACAGATTTTGTCTAAAACGCAGAAAGGTCAGGCTTCACCTATAGCGAACCGGACAATTTCTTTCACCTGGACTTTTCCTCCCAGCTCCGCAACCTTCTGAGCGAGATAGCGATCAACTGAAATATCGGTGTCTTTGATGAAAGGCTGCTCCAGGAGAACTACTCTTTCATAAAACTTCCTAAGGCGTCCCTCAACAATCTTTCCTACTATTTTTTCGGGCTTTCCACTGGCGAGAGCCTGCTCCGTGAGAACCCGCTTTTCCGCTTCGAGCAAGTCTACCGGGACGTCTTCTCGGACAACGCACTCGGGAGACGATGCACACACCTGCAGGCACACATCTTTGAGAGCTTCTCCAAAGCCCTCCCCGGATGTGACTTCATCATTATCGGCTTCCATGGCAACCAAAACACCAATTTTGCTGCCCGAGTGAACATAAAGACCAACCTGGCCAGGGGCATCAACAGCCAGAATGGCAAAACGACCAAAATCCATGTTTTCTCCCAGCCTGGCGATCAAATCAGTAAGAGATTCACCAGCCGGTTTTCCTCCTACTTTAACGGCTTTCAGTGCTGCCTGATCTGCAGGGCAGTTATCCAATATCGCCTGAGTTGCTTCGGCTACAAACGCTTTAAACTGATCAGTTCTGGCAACGAAGTCCGTTTCACAATTGACCTCGAGGATCGCCGCCTTTTTACCATCACTCGAGCTGCAGCAATAAATCATTCCTTCATTGGCTGACCGGGAACTTTTTTTGGCAGCTTTAGCCAAACCCTTGGTCCTGAGAACCTCAAGAGCCTGGTTAACATCTCCCTCAGACTCTTTGAGTGCATTTTTGCAGTCCATAATTCCCGCTCCGGTTCTCTCCCGGAGCTCTTTGATCTGTTCTAAACCGAATGACACTGTAAACCCTCCTTTGAGCATTTTTATCAATAATTGTAATATAATTGGAGTGCAAACCAACAAATAGGATAATCAGGACTCTTTTTCAGCTTCCTTGGATTCTTCTAATTCCCCAGATTCCTTTGGGGTTTCTACAGATTCCTTTGGGGCTTCTGCAGATTCCTTTGGGGGTTCTACAGATTCCTTTGAGGCTTCTGCAGATTTCTCAGGGGTTGAGGAGACTGTTTTCTTCCGAGTTTTCGTGTTTTCCTCATCGGTTGGTTTTTCTTCTACATCCTTTGGGGGTTCAGGAGCCTTTTTCTCTGCTCTGTCTTCGGGCTTCGCTGTTGTTTCAGCAGGCTCCTCGGCGGGTGCTTCGGGAACTAGTTTTTCGACTACTTTAGCAACGGATTCTTTCGCTTTTCCTTTAGCCGGCTTTTTAGCTGCTTTAGCAGCGGATTCTTTCACTTTTCCTGCAGCAGGCTTTTTAGCTGCTTTAGCAGCGGGTTCTTTCACTTTTCCTGCAGCAGGCTCTTTAGCTGTTTCAGCAGCGGTTTCATCTGCTTCTGTTTCAACAGGTTCTTCTGCTTTTTCCGCAGCAGCCTGGGCTTTCTGAAGCTTGAATTCAGCTTCCTGTTTGCCCTCGAGCACAGCGTTAGCCATCGTCATGGTAAGAAGTTTGACTGCCCGTATAGCATCATCATTTCCCGGAATAATGTAATCAACATCATCGGGATCGCAGTTTGTATCGACGATACCAAGAACAGGTATTTTCAACTTTCTGGCTTCATTTACGGCAATTTTCTCTTTGCGGGAATCGATAACGAACAAGGCATCCGGTACACGTTTCATATGCTTGATTCCAGCAAGGTATTTTTCCAAACGCATCCGTTCTTTGCCTAATTTGATTATCTCTTTCTTGGGAAGACCGGTAAAGCTGCCGTCTATTTCCATTTTTTCCAGGCTGTTAAGCCTCTGGACACGTTTTTTTATAGTAGCGAAGTTGGTCAGAAGCCCACCGAGCCAACGCTGATTTACATAATACATGCCACACCGTTCAGCTTCAACACGCACGGTTTCCTGAGCCTGCTTTTTCGTACCGACAAAAATAACCGTTCCGCCGCCGGCCACCAGATTCTTCAGGAAACTGTATGATTCTTCGACTTTTCGCACCGTTTTCTGAAGATCGATAATGTAGATACCATTTCGCTCGGCGAAAATATATTTCGCCATTTTTGGATTCCACCGCCTGGTCTGATGACCAAAATGTACTCCAGCCTCCAACAAATGCTTCATAGAGATCACTGTCATGTGACCTCACCTCCTAATATGGTTTTTCCTCCATTCCTTCATCTCTCTGTAGAACCGTTAAAACCTGAATAATTTACGAATAATCTATTGTGGCTCGAAAATTATTCGGGTTTCCGGCACCATCCACAAGAAATCAGGAATGTGTGTGATATAACCGGTCGCCCGGATAGTCGCGGTAGTATAACATAACCGGCCTTGACAAGCCAAGCATTCCAGTATCATTTTGCCATTATTTTGCTGTCTTTTTCGTCGTTGAACTCTTTTTGACAGGATTCTTCCGTGCACGCGGCCGACGTGCAGGAGTGGACGCCATTACTTTTTCCAGGGCTTCCCTCACTGTTTTCACGAAGTGGAACTTCAAGTTTTTCCTGATGTGCTTTGGAATTTCAACCAGATCTTTCTCGTTCTCCTCACAGAGAACGATTTCTTTGATGTCAGCCCGGTGTGCAGCCAGTACTTTTTCCTTAATTCCCCCCACTGGCAGCACCTTGCCCCGGAGCGTAATTTCACCGGTCATTGCTACATCGCGCCGCACAGGCGTGTTAGTTAGCAGAGATGCCAGTGAAACAGCGAGCGCAATCCCTGCAGACGGGCCATCTTTGGGTATGGCTCCCTCGGGAACATGAATGTGAAAGTCTAATTTTTTGTAAAAATCAAGTTTTATTCCAAAATCGGCGGCATGGCTTCGAAGATAACTGAAACTGGCCCGGGCCGATTCCTGCATGATTTCACCAATTTGCCCGGTTATAGTGAGTTTACCTTTACCCGGCATATGTGCACTCTCAATTGGCAGCAGGACACCGCCAACCTCAGTCCAGGCCATCCCCATGGCCATACCTATTTCATCCTTTTCCTCTTTAGCGCCATATCGGTACTTCGGCGGTCCGAGAAGTTTTTCCAGTGAGCGGGCACTGATCCGGTTTGTTTGCGACTTCTTCCTGCCTTCTTCCACCACCTTGCGGGCTACTTTGCGGCACACAGCAGAAATCCTGCGCTCCAGGTTGCGTACTCCTGCCTCCTGGGTGTAGTGCCTGATTATACCGACAACGGTACTTGTACTTATTTGCATACGGTACCGGTTAAGACCATGTTCCTTTACCGTCTTGGGAACAAGAAATTCTTCCGCAATGTGTATTTTTTCCTCTTCGGTATACCCGGGAATGCGAATTACTTCCATCCTGTCTCGCAGAGCTGGAGGAACCGTGTGCAGAACATTGGCGGTAGTTATGAACATTACATCACTCAAATCGAAGTCGGCGTTGATATAATGGTCTTCAAAGCTGTCGTTCTGTTCCGGATCGAGAACCTCGAGCAGGGCCGCTGAAGGGTCTCCCCTGAAATCGGCGCCGACCTTGTCAATTTCATCCAGCATGAAAACCGGGTTCCTTTTGCCTGCTTTCTTTATCCCCTGGATGATTCTTCCCGGTAAGGCCCCGACATAGGTTCTTCTATGCCCCCTGATTTCCGCTTCATCCCTGATACCACCCAGCGACATCCTTACAAATTTTCTGCCCAGTGACCGGGCAATCGACTTGCCAAGCGAGGTTTTCCCAACTCCGGGAGGGCCAACGAAACAGAGAATGGGGCCGCGGATCTTTTTCGTCAGTTTGCAGACCGCCAGATACTCAAGGATGCGCTCCTTGACATTCTTCAAACCATAGTGATCTTCATCGAGAATGCGTCTGCTGCGAACAATATCTGTCTTGTCCCGTGACATTTTGGCCCAGGGGAGATCACAGAGCCAGTCCAGATAGGTTTTGATTACCCCGACTTCCGCAGAAGCGTACGGCATCCGCTCCAGACGTTCGAGCTCCCTGAACGCCTTCTCTTCAGCCTCATCGGACATCTTGGCGGCTTCTATTTTCTCACGGTACTCTTCGATTTCAGCCGAAAGCTCATCCTCCGTACCCAGCTCCTTGTGAATCGCCTTGAGCTGCTCCCGGAGGTAATACTCCTTCTGTATCTTTTCAATTTGCTGACGCACCCGGCCCCGGATCTTTTTTTCCAGGCCAAGAATTTCGATTTCCTTGTTCAATATCATGGAAAGTTTTTCCAGGCGTGCCCGGGTATCGGTCACTTCAAGAATGTCCTGCTTGTCCTTGACCGTCAAACTGAGATGTGCCGTTATGATATCGGCCAGCCGGGATGGCTCTTCGGAACTGGCAACAACCATCATGATTTCTACTGGAATTTTCTTGTTGAGCTTCACGTAATGCTCAAACTGACCCGCCACATTGCGCATCAGGGCCTGAATCTCAATACTGTCGGCCGCTTCCTCTTCTTTCATTACCTCTACCTTGACCATGTAGCAGTCTTCGGTGCCCGGATCATCATTCAGATACTCGACAATCTTAACCCTCTTGATTCCTTCCACCAGAATTTTCAGGGTACCATCGGGCAACTTCAGAAGCTGGAGGATTTCCGCCATCGTTCCGGTGGAGTAGATATCCTCTGAAGCGGGTTCGTCTATCTTGGGATTTGTTTGAGTACCAAGCAGTATTTTTCTTCCCTTGTCCATTGCCTCTTCCACTGCGTTTACCGACTTTTTGCGTCCCACGAACAGAGGGATCACCATGTAGGGGAAAACGACAACATCTCGTAAGGGAAGAAGCGGCAATGTCACTACACCGGTCTTTTTTGAGACCTTGGCCACTGTTTTGGCCGCCTTTGTCGCCATATAAGTACTATTCTCCTTCCGTTGCAAACCTGGTAAAATCTGCTACTGTTTTGTAAAGTCCATCAATCTCTGTAAGTAATTTCAACCTGTTGTCCCTGATTTGCTCATCAGGGTCCATCACCATAACGTCATCGAAAAATTTGTCAATATGCACCCGCAAGCTCACCAGGAGCTTCAACGCGGCTGCGAAATCACCGTGATTTGCGGCTATTTCCACGTTATTGAAGATCCCATCAACTTCAACGGCAAGTTTATGCTCTGATGCATTTTTCAGCAATACCCTGTTAACATCGCCTGTTTTGCGGTTCTTCCTGGCCAGGTTGGCCACCCTCCGGGCGGCAATGATGACATCCTTGAAATCGCTCTCCCTTCTGAGAGTCTGAAGGGCTTGTGCCCGCAGGATACAACCGGTCACGTTGAAACCCGGGTGCTCGACTCCATCAACGCCCACCGTCATCGACGATTCCATGGCCGCTTCCACCACATCGTGGTTCAGCCCCTGCTCTTTGAGGTAGACCAGCAATCGGTCGCGCAGGAAATAGACGATAGTGTCACAGACCGATTCGATATCGGTTGTCGCGATGAAGCCGGCGGCGGCGTGAAGCTCGAGCGCCTTTTTGATATCCCTTCTGATATCGTGGTCGTACACGATATTGAAATCCTTGTTCTGCCCCAGGTTTTCCATGAGCTGAATGATTCCCAGGGCCCGCCGTCTCATGGCGAAGGGGTCGCTGGAGCCCGTGGGCCTGATGCCGATACCGAAGCACCCCGTCAGGGTATCGATGCGATCGGCCAGACCGACCACATGCCCGGCCAGAGTCTCTGGCAAATCATCACCCTTCGAGCGGGGGAGGACATGCTCGGAGACCGCCCGGGCCACGTCTTCGTCCTCACCGTCAAGCCGGGCGTAGATGCCCCCCATGGTCCCTTCCAGGGTGGGAAACTCCATGACCACTTCACTGACCAGGTCCGCCTTGCAGAGATGGGCGGCTCGGACGGCCTTTTCAGTAACATCTCCATGGTGGTGCTGCAATCCCAGCGATTCGGAGAGAACCTTTGCCAGTTCCGCCAGGCGCTGGCACTTATCGGCCATGGTCCCGAGCTGGTTCAGAAACACCACCCGCTCGAGCTGTTTTCCCCGTTCAGCCAGTGTGATTTCCCGGTCGTCATCGAAAAAGAACTTGGCGTCGCTCAAGCGCGCCACCAGCACCTTTTCATACCCTTCCCTGAGCGTGTTGATAAAGGCGCTGTCGCCATTGTGGACACCTACAAAGCACGGCATGAGCCGTCCTTCACCGTCCACCACCGGGAAGTACTTTTGATGCTTCTCCATGCTGGTTACCAGGACCGCTTCGGGTATATCCAGAAAGGCCGGATCGAACTCACCAAGCACGGCAGTGGGATACTCAACCAGCTGCGCGACCTCGTCGAGTAGCGCCTGATCTGCTACCAGTGTACCTCCTCCGGCTGCGGCCGCCTTCTCGGCCTCTTTAAGCACCAGGTTTCGTCTGCTGTCGATGGAAACCAGGACCTTCGTCCGCTGCATTACATCTACATACTCACCGGGATGAGCAATGTCATGCGGTCCCCGGTCGAGATACCGGTGGCCTTCGGTCGCCCGGCCAACCCTGCACCGCCCGGCATCATCCTTGATGATGTCTTTGAAAAACTCGACTTCCACGACATCGCTTCCCCAAAGAGCAACCAGCCATCTAATCGGCCGGGGAAAGCGAAAATCTGCGTCTTTTAACCATCGCATGGTCTTTGGAAAACAAAGGGAGGTGATCCAGGTGCTGAGCATTTGAGGAAGCACTTCTCCAACCCCTGCCCCTTTGTCAATTCGAGTGGCAAAAATATAGTCGCCTTTTTCAGTGCTCTTTACTGTCAGATCTTCCACGGCCACACCCTGTTTTTGGGCAAAAGCCTGTGCAGGCTTGAGAGGCTCCCCATTTTCCCCGAAGGCGATCCGTGCAGGCGGTCCTTTTAGTTCTTCTACCAGGTCCTCCTGGTTTTCCATTACATTCTTTACCATGACCGCCAGTCGTTTCGGGGTGCCGTAGGTACTGATCTCCTCATAGGTTATTCTGGCTGAGGCAAGACTCTTTCCGGCAATAGCTTCGAGTTGTTTCATACCGGAGCGGACCACCGCGTCGGGGAGTTCCTCACAGCCGATTTCCAGTAAAATATCGCGGCTCATTGCACTCCCCCCTTTCCCACAGGGGCGGTGTCCTTCAGCAAGCCCTTCAGCAACGGCCATCCCAGTTCCTCTCTCTGCTTCAAATACAGTTCCGCGCAGCCTTTGGCCAGCGCACGTACCCTCTGGACATAACTGGCTCGCTCACTGACGCTGATTGCCCCCCGGGCTTCGAGAACATTAAAGGTATGCGAGCATTTGAGAACATAGTCATACGCAGGTAGCACCAGTTGACATTCAATAAGCCGGGCTGCTTCCTTCTCGTAAACCGAAAAAAGGTCCGTGTGCATCTGTATATCAGCCTCATCGAAGTGATAGGTGGAAAACTCGACTTCACTCTGGTGATGAACATCCCCATAGGTGACCCCGTCCACCCACTCGATGTCGAATACCGAATCGACGTTCTGCTGGTACATGGCCATTCTCTCCAGGCCATAGGTCAGCTCAACCGGGACCACCGGAAGATCGATGCCACCCACCTGCTGGAAATAGGTGTACTGGATGGTTTCCATTCCGTCTATCCAGACCTCCCAGCCCAGCCCCCAGGCGCCCAGCGTTGGCGATTCCCAATCATCCTCGACGAAACGTATGTCGTGTTTTTCCGGTGACAGACCAATATGCCGGAGACTATCCAGGAAAAGGTTCTGAACATCGTACGGCGCCGGCTTTAATATCACCTGATACTGGTAGTAGAATCCCAGACGGTTGGGATTGTCGCCGTAACGGCCATCAGCAGGCCTCCGTGAAGGCTCCACGTAGGCCACGTTCCAGGGCTCCGGCCCCAGGGATCGCAAAAACGTTGCTCGATTGAACGTTCCGGCCCCGACCTCGATATCACATGGCTGCTGAACCACACAACCTCGATCGGCCCAGAACTGCTCGAGCGCGAAAATAAGCTTCTGGAAATTCACTTCAACCTTCCTTTCTACACCTTCTTCTTGTAACCCGAATTATTTACAAACCGTTCAGGCTGTAAATGTCAGGTCGCCGTTCGGAAAAAGCCGGTACAGCTGACCTGGCATCTTTAACGTGGTCCAGATCAATATCCGCCATGAGAAGGGATTCAGTCCTGTTCCCCTCGATCAGTATCATGCCTTGGGGATCTACCACCATTGAATGTCCGAAATACGAATGATCAGGATCAGACCCAGTTCTGTTAGCACCGATAACGAATACCTGGTTTTCAATAGCCCTGGCCCGAAGCAGCGTCCGCCATACATCAAGCCGGGGATCCGGGAAATTCGCCGGTACGAACAGCATCCCGGCCCCTTGTAGAGCCAGCATCCTGGCTATTTCTGGAAACCTTATATCGTAGCAAATCATTATCCCCAGGACACCAACATCGGTAGTAACCGTTCCCATCGAGGATCCCGGAGTCAGGTACAAATGCTCGTTCATGAGCGGGAAGAGGTGTACCTTACTGTATTGTCCAATCACCCTTCCCGACCGGTCGATAACATAACAGGTGTTCAATACCAGGTCTTTTGACTTAAGCGAACCAATGCTGCCGCCAACAAGCAGCATGTCATGTTGTTTCGCCCAGGAGCACATTGTATCCCTTGCAACAACCGAATATCGTCTGGCGAGACATAACATTGCCTCTCCGCACAAAGCAGTCGACCAGAGTTCCGGAAGCACAACAACCGTGCATCCGGCGGAAGCGGCTTCCTGCACCATCGCTTCGGCTCTGGCAATATTTTTCTCAGGGTCCGCCCAGTCCAGATCCATCTGTACTATTCCCAGACGAAACATCGTATCTGCCATCTCCCTCACTGCAAATAGGACAGGCACAGCGTTGCCACGCCAAAATAAAGAGCCAGCCCAAATATATCAATAGTGGTAGTTACAAATGGTCCCGAAGCAATAGCTGGATCGACCCCGAACCGCCTGAGAATAAGCGGAGCCAACGTGCCCATGCTCACCGCCATGGTTATGGACAGGAACATGGATACTCCGACAACCATTCCCAGGACAACCGGCGTATTGACGGTGGCTCCCTGCCAGAGCCAGGCAATGGTCCCTAATATCAAAGCACAGGCCAGGCCCAGTATAACTCCGGTTTTGAACTCCCTGAATAAAATGTCCAGATCTTTGTCTTCGTCAACTTCACCCAGTGCAATTCCCCTGTTCACCACCGTGACGGACTGAATCCCGGCATTTCCTGCCAGTCCGACTATTACCGGTAAAAAAAGTACCAGGGCTACAACCTGACAAATTACTTCTTCGAAAAAACCCAGTACCGTGGCCGAGAGCAGCCCGGCGACCATAGTGATAAAAAGCCAACTGAGCCGGTGAGCCGCTGTTTTTATGGAGGACATCTCTCCGAACTCGTGCTGGGTTACACCACCCATCCGCAAGATATCCTCGGTTGCTTCTTCTTCAACTACATCAAGGACATCATCAATGGTAACCATTCCGAGAAGGCGGTTTTCCTCGTCAACCACCGGGAGCGCCAGAAGATCATATTTCGAAACACAGGCGGCAACTTCTTCCTGATCGGTGTCATAGCGCACCGACACGGGGTGCGACCTCAGTAAATTTTTTACCAGGGTGTCGGGTTTGGCCAAAACCAGCGCACGAATAGAAACCACACCCTCGAGCCTGCTTTCCTTATCGACAACATATACATAGAAAATGCTTTCCGCTTCCCTGCCGGAATCTCTGACGCAATCCAGGGCAACACCGGCCGATATTGTTCCGGGAATGGCCACGAATTCGGCGGTCATCAGCCCGCCTGCCGTCTCGGGGTGGTAACGGAGCAATTTAAGCAGCGTCAGGGACTCTTCCCTGGGCATCATCCTGAGAAGCTTCTGAGCCTGGGCTGGCTCCATCTCCCCCAGGATGTCAATGGCATCATCCTGGGACATTTCAGCCAGAATATCCACCAGAATCATTTGATCCAGGTTCTTGAGCAGCGCTTCTTCAGAGGAGGGGTCAACGTCACCCAGAACTTCAGCGGCCATTTCCAGAGATAGCAGCTTTAATATGAACTTCTGGGTGTCAAGGTCGACATCTTCCAGCACCTCTGCAATGTCAGCAGGATGATATCCCTGAAGAAAGGAGGCCAGAGCTTCCTCGTCGCCGGCCAGTATTTTTTGAAGCACGGCTTCTCTCAGGACCGGGATTTCCAGTATTTTTTCCTGTTGAATGTTCTCCGAAGTATCAATCATGAGCTAAAGGTCATATTTCCGCAATATTTCGAGAATTCTCGTTCTCATTTTGTCAAGGTCAACAGGTTTGACCATGTACGCCTCGACCTTCTTCTTACGAGCTTTGACGACGGCTTTGACATCGCTTCTTCCCGACACGATAATCACCGGTATCTCGGGATCCGTATTATCCAGGTGATCGAGGAGGTCGAAACCCGTTCGACCAGCCATCATGAGATCGAGAATGATTAAGTCAAACTGCTCTTCTTCCAGGTTGGCCAGGGCGTTGCTGACACTGTTTACCGCCTTGACACGATAACCATCTTTGATAAGCACCGCGTAGAACAAAAGACGGGTTTCTTCCTCATCATCAACAATCATAATGCTTTTTCTCTGTTTAATCTTAGATTCCAGACCATGATCGAGCTGTACCCCGGTCTCAGACTGCTTTTTTTGTATTCTTTCCAATTCAAAAAAATAAGCTTGATTGGCCTTTTGACGCAGTTCATCGAGATTTACCGGTTTCAACAGAAAGCTGAAGACGTCGAGATTGCGGGCTTTCTGAACCAGTATAAGCTCAGCGTTGCCGGTGACAATTATGACAGGGAAAGAAAAACCAAGAGCCCGGATTTCCGCAAGGAAATCGAGACCGTGCTGGTCAGGCAGGTTTAAATCAAGAAACAGGAGATGTATGGGCTGTGTCTTGAGAATACCCTTGGCTGTTGAAACAAAATCGGCTTGAAGTACGGTAAATCCCTCACGTACCAGGGCACTTTCGAACAAAAGCCTGGTATAGGCCAGATCATCGAGCACCAGTATGTTGAAATCGCTTCTGGGAAGTGTTTTTTCCTCGTTCACAAACCATTCACCACTTTCTGTCCCTCTTGTCTGGGAAGAATAATGGTGAACACAGCGCCCCCTTCGGGCCTGTTGGCAACAGTGATGGCACCTCCATGTCGCTCGATAATTCCGTAGGTTATACTCAGTCCCAAACCGGTTCCTTTACTCTTTTTAGTAAAGAACGGATTGAATAACTTGCTCAAATCGTCTTCTGCAATGCCCGTTCCGGTGTCTTCAATTGTAATAACCAGAGTTTCGCTTTTCAACGAAACATAAACATCCAGTTTTCCGCCATCCGCCATGGCATCTGCTGCATTGCGAAAGAGATTGAGAAAAACCTGTCTCAACCGTTCGGGATCAGCGGGGAGGAGCGGAGGTTGGCGTTCGCCTTTCATTGTCACCTCAATGTTTTCGGACAACTCACCACCGTTGGAGAGAAAATCGATTGTCTTGGTAATGACTTCCCAGATATCACATTGCTTGATTTCAAGCTCGACATATTTTGCGAAATCCAGTAAATCATTTACAATTTTACTGAGATGATCAACCTGCTCGATGATTATCTGAGTGAATTTGCGTTTTGGATCCTCAGTGTCAAGATCTTCGGAAATCATTTGAGCAAAGCCACGAATCGGGTTGAGGGGATTACGAATCTCATGAGCGACTCCGGCAGCCATTTCCCCCAGGGACGCCAGCCTTTTGGCTCTCTCCACTTTACTTTCGAGTTCCTTGATTTCCGTTAAATCGCGAAAAATGGCAATTATCCCCGTGGACTCATCATTTCGATCCCTTAAAATGGATGTCGAAACTCCCAGAGGAACATCACGGCTATCACGGCTTCTGACCCATATTTCATGACGAATGTAAGATCGTTCGGTTTTCAGAGTATCGATGAGTAATTCATAAAGGCCTGAAAATTCGGGATGATCGAATATGGAAGTCTGGCGAACCTCATTTTTGGGAATACCCATTATTTGTTCTGCAGCCTTATTGAAGGTAATGACAAAACACTCGAAGTTGATGACGACAACACCCGAATTCATCGATGTGAGCAGATTTTCATTGTAGTCCTTGACACGAGTAAGCTCTTTCAACTGATCTTCCAGCTGCAGGTTTTTCTGAAGAATCTCCTGTTGATATGCGATTTCTTTCCTGGCTGATTCAAGCTCTTCCTCTTTGTCTTTCAATTCCCGCTCCTGCCGGCGAGACAGCAAAAAGATGGAAGACAGCGTAATGCCCAGCACCACCACAGCCAGAATCACAGCCGTAATCGAGAGACGCATGACTACAACCTCGACAAATTGTGACAGATCAGTCCGAGTTACAAATGCTTCAGGTTGACCCGCACTCTGGGCTTCCGCCAATGCACCCCACCACCAGGCCATGATTCTTGCACAACCAATCATTGCTGGTCTCCTCACGTCCTGTCCAGTACCATAAAGGGTTCCCGCACCTAGAAAATAGGAGCCGGTCTACTTCCGGCTCCTTGCTGTCTTGGGCGCTACGGGTTTCGAACCTGTGACCTCTGCCGTGTGAAGGCAGCGCTCTCCCACTGAGCTAAGCGCCCACATTTATATCCCGCCTCATATCCATCTGCGGGCTGACGTCATTATTGAGTTGACGCCATTATAACGACAATCAAATCATAGTTCAACAAGTTATGCTCATTTTTTTATAGATATCTCTAATTTTCCACGAGGTTTAATCAAAAAAAGAGCTAAATCTACCTGATTTTATCTCTTATTTCTGTTTTTTTACTTACTTTAAGCATCTAAGGCGTGGTTGAAAGTCTATGATCATATATTTTTTTTCGTGCATCCGGGTGATAAGTAATAGTATTATTCCGTACGTTACGATGGAGAGGGGAGGGGGAAAGATGAGCCTGGCTATTGGAGTTGACCTGGGTGGTACTAATATTCGCACCGCTCTGGTCACAAAACAAGGCGAAGTACTTTCAAGGATCAAGCTCAGTACCCGCGATCACGGGAAAAATTCCAATCTCGTCGCTAAGATAGCTGAAACAGTAAACAAGCTTCTAGAAAAGAATCGAAAAGTTATTGGCAACATTACTGGCGTCGGTATTGGTATCCCGGGAGTAATCGATGCAGAAACAGGCACGGTTACCCAGAGTCCTAATCTCCCCGAATGGGTAGAATTTCCGCTGCGAGAAAAACTCTCTCCGTTGATTCCATTTCCTCTCACAATCGAAAATGATGCAAACGCCGCTGCTTTGGGTGAATTGACCTTTGGAGCTGCCAAAGGCTGCAAAAATATCTTTTGCATTACCCTGGGCACCGGGGTGGGCGGCGGTATCATTGTCAATGGTGAAATTCTTCACGGGGCCGGGGGAATGGCAGGCGAAATAGGGCACATGACTGTTTTCCCCAATGGACCGGTTTGCAACTGCGGTAATCAGGGATGCCTGGAAGCCCTGGCCAGTGCTACCGCCATCAAAAGAATGTCCCTCGAACTTATCTCCCTTTCTCCACATGATCACGGTTTTTTCGAAAAAAAAATCATTGAAATACCCCCGGAAGAACGGGACAGACTAATCGCTCAAACCGTCGCTGAAGCTGCCCGTGCCGGAGAGACAATCGCCATCAGAATTTTCCGGAGAGTCGGTTCAGCCCTCGGAATAGCCATTGCCACCCTGATCAATATCTTTAATCCTGAAGCCATTGTGATAGGCGGGGGAGTAGCCGGAGCCTGGGACCTTTTCATCACCGACTTGAAAGTGGAAATTCGTAAACGGGCTCTGAAGGCACCCGGTGCCCGGGTGAAAATTCTGAAAGCTGCCTTGGGAGATGATTTCGGTGTGCTGGGAGCTGCGGCCCTTATCCTGCATATCTAGTTTTCTTCCCATAACTGTCTAGAGGAGAAATGTAAGGAAATCCAATTATAATGTCTCCCTGATAGTCCCGGAGACATTCACGGGAGGATATAAGACCAATGGGATATCGATACGCTGTTTTGGGAGCAGGTCGTCAAGGCCTGGCTTCCGCATATGATCTGGCGGTTCATGGTGAAGCTGATGAAGTCATTCTGGCGGATATAAATAAAGCTGCAGCTGAATCAGGCGCACACAAAATAAATGAATTAACCGGACGTACCGTCGCGTCCAGTATACATCTGGATGTGTGCGACACTGATCGTGTGAAAACCCTGACCAGAGGACTATCTGCTATGATTAGCGGTGTTCATTTTCCCAATAATCCGTCACTCACCAAAGTAGCCATCGCTTCTGGTGTCCATATGTGTGATTTTGGAGGTAACACTACAGTCTCCCGCCAGCAGCTGGCCATGGCTGACAAAGCCCGTGAAGCAGGTGTCACCATCATCCCAGACTGTGGCATGGGACCGGGTTTGAATATATCTCTGGCCATATACGCCATGTCCCTCGTAGACACTCCCCGGGAAGTCCTGATTTGGGACGGAGGCCTGCCACTGGATCCGGTCCAGCCCTGGAATTATCTGTCCACGTTCAACCTCCAGGGGCTTACTAACGAATACGCCGGCTGTGCCTATTTCCTCAGAAACAGTTCAGTAACGGAAGTTCCCTGTTTTTCAGACTACGAGCTTCTCGAATTTCCATCACCTCTGGGGCAATTGGAAGCTTTTGTCACTTCAGGAGGCCTATCCACCTCACCCTGGACCTTGCAGGGGAAACTCGAACGGCTCGAAAACAAAACTCTTCGGTATCCCGGGCATTGGGCGCAGTTCAAAGCTTTTTCCGATCTCGGGCTTCTTGGAGAAAAACCCTTGAAGGTTGGTAAGATAAGCATTGTCCCGCGGGATCTGCTGCATACGCTTCTCGAACCTCATATCACCACTGAACAGATCAAAGACATCTGTCCCATGCGAACAGCATGCAGAGGACTAAAAGACGGTGTACCGGTTGAAGCAACCGTTGAATTGATCGATGTGTACGATGAAAAAACCGGATTTACCGCCATGCAACGGTTAACTGGATGGCACGCATCCATCATGGCTATCCTGGCAACACAGGGCGCAATTGAACCCGGAGCGCACCCGGTGGAACTGGCAGCAACCGGAGCAACCATAGTGGAAGAGTTCAGACGCCGGGGAATCAACACTACCTCCCCAATTATTCGGGAATATCAAGGATCTCCAGCCTGAGAGTATCCTCTTGCTGTTTTTATACGGGAAAGCTGTGCCACCAGAGGTTCAAAAACGCTCAAAAACACAACAATGTTGAACACAAATCCCCAACCGGTCATCAGGGTCCCGAGAAAAATCCATCCCTGCCAGGGCCCGGCAACGAAAAAATGAAGTGTGAGTGATGGAACAATCGTCAAGCACAGAGATGCTATGACAGCAAACGGAACCAGAACCGCCATTCTTATCTTCCTGGCTCTTGGGGCAGACGGCACCACAACTCGGTACAAACCACCCAGTACTGCGATAAACACTCCGGCCAGCACTTGGGATGCCAGCAAGTACGGTATAGCGAAACTGGAGCCATGAGGATTAAATCCATAAAAAATGGTGATGGCGAGAACAGCTACTGCAATTCCGGAACCTGTACCCAGAACATACCCGGAAACAAAAAGGCTGAATGTAACCAGTTCGATATTAGGCAGAGGAATCAATAGAAACCCGAGAGCTGCGGTCAACGCAGCAAAAAGGGCTATCTCCAGCAATTTTCTGGGGGTTTTCATAGCCAACAGGTTGCAACGAAAAACAATGTTGTCTCCTAGTGCCCCCTGACCGCAGCCTCCTGCAGAGTTTTTAAAGCGGTTTGAAGTTCGCCTTCAGCACGTCTGGACTGAATAGAGGCCCACTCACTGGTGGCCCTGATAAGTCCCTTCAATTGTTCACTTTTTTGAAGACTCATAGACCTGATAGCCCTGGCCCAATTTCGAATGGATTCGGTTTCGCCCTGGGAGACGTCCCGGCTCAAAGCAGCGATGATTCGCTCCAGGGCAGCATCGCGATAGGTCTTTTTCAAACCTGTATCCGATGCCTTCTTGATGGCTGCTTCAACCTGCGCCAGTGTCCTGAAGGCATCAGGCATCAACCATCCGCAAGCCCGGGATAACACAGCAGCCCTGTCGGCAGCGGTGGAAATCCCCTCAAACCCGAATCCCAAATAGATTATCTTCGAAGTTTCTGTGGTGTGCAGAACAGCTGCTCCTGGGTTTCCATCCCCCTTGTAAGCGAAGCACCGTGTCCCGCCGTTGACCGCCTCGATGACATCGGGCCACTTCTGGTTGCTGGCGCCGGTTCCACCTTTGATCCGTATGGACATTCCGTCAAAGGGGACACACGTTCCCGTTAGACTATGGATCCCGGAATTATCTTTTTTGTAGTCCGCCTTGAGAACATCAGTTACGAATCCTTCCGACCTCAGGTCATAACCGATATC
The DNA here is from genome assembly GCA_964432985.1 of uncultured bacterium. GTDB lineage: Bacteria > Muiribacteriota > CAYSPT01 > CAYSPT01 > CAYSPT01 > CAYSPT01. The sequence continues at coordinate 11,847 of CAYSPT010000006.1, read as the reverse complement.
CTGCCCGGTGATTAAAAGACACCCTCCACCGGCCAGATATTTCTTAACGGTTTCTTGATCAGCCTCCTTCAACGTAGTTGAAGAATCATCCCCCGTAAACCATATCACCAGCGGGTACTGCAGCAGGATTGACGCTCCGGGAGCGTCGCCGGAGGCGACATCCATATAGCTGAACGCATAGTCGCACTCATTAAGCGCCTGTTTGAAATAGTCACCGTAGTTTTTATTTTTGTCGTCGTCAACAACCAGGATCGGCGGCAGTTTCTCCAGGCTGAAATCAACCTGAATATCGCTTTCGACCAGCGTTATTTCTTGCACAACGGTAGCGTACCCGAAACAACTGGCAGCCAGACTGTAAACACCCGAAGGGAGCCTGAGTGTATAGGCGCCATTGGTATCAGTTTGTGTTTCAGGCATGCCATCACCTTCCACCAGCACACGGGCAACTAGCGGATTTCCGGCTGAATCAACAATCCGTCCCCGGATTGCTACCTTGACCGCTTCTTTGAAGTGGATATCATGGATGGTTTCCTGTTTTCGCGTAACCGTAACGGAAGCCTCGTAGGGCTGGCATCCGAATTTGCTTGCTTTCAACGAGTAAGTGCCCTCTTTCAACAGAAAAGAGAATGCCCCGTCATCACCGGTAGTGAATGTCCGACCCGCTTCAGCAACTATCACATTTGCCGAAACCGGCTGCCCGTTGTGATCGTACACGGTACCTTTGAGAGTTCCACCCAGGGTGACGAACTCACAAGCCGCCAGAGCGTCCACCAGCCCGTGACCGTAATAATTGTCGTTTCCCGCGTCACCCAGATCCACAGCCGTAGCCTCCAGTATTGAAGTGACATCACTCACGGTCAAACCGGGATCAGCCTGGAACAGCAAGGCTATAACGCCGGCAACGGCAGGGCATGACATAGAGGTTCCGCTTTTACTCGCATAACCGCCTCCGGGCATGGAACTGGTCACATCTTTGCCGGGACCCGACACATTCGGTTTGATGTAATCGATACCGTCCCATGAAACCGGTCCTTTTGAGGAGAAATAAGCCAGTTTGTTGTTCTTGTCGGTTGCGCCTACGGCAAAGGAATGAGGGAAGGCAGCCGGTGTGCCAATCGTGCCCGTCCCCGAAGATCCGTTATTGCCAGCCGAAAAACAGGGGAAAATTTCTGCAGCAACCCAGGCTTCCACAACGTCCCAGTAAGTGGTATTAGTGGAATCATTGGAGCCCCACGAATTGCTGACCAGGCGAGGGGTGTCCTGGGTATCAGGGTTGTCATCCGGATCGAGCATCCACTGCATGGCGTTTAACAGCCAGGAACTCTGAGAGGATCCCGAACCGCCAAACACTTTAGCGACCAGTACCCGGGCGTTGGGGGCAACACCAATCCAACGGCCTGAATCGTTGCCGCCGCAAATGGTGCCGGCGGTATGGGTTCCGTGGCTGTGGTCATCATAGGGTGCGGAGTCGACCCCGTTTTTGGTGAAGTCTCGAAAGGCCACCACTTTGCCTGCTACATCGGGGTGATCTGCGTCAATTCCAGTGTCGAGATGCCCCACGGTCACTCCGTCACCGGTAAGACCAAGCTGATCCCACACCAGAGGAGCCCTGACCTTGGCCACGTTCCACAATACTTCTTCCCGTCCGGGAGCTTCGGCTTCGCGGGTAGGTTCATCGGGCAGCTTGATGATTTCATCCAGGGCTACCAGATCAACATCATCCCGTGCAGCCATCATTTCGATAACATCATGCCTGGCTTTCAAGATAACAGCATTGACAGCCCACAGACTTTGCACATCGGCAATCGCGTTAGAAGCGAGTGAATCCAGAAAATTAATAAGTCCCTTCTGGCTATCGCTTGCGGTTTTCCTCAGAAGCCGGCACACGGACCGGGCACTTCCTCTTACCGGTTCGAGATCAGCCTTATCCTTCATGAAAACAATAACGGGCACCAGACCACCGTTTTCGGCTGGTTGTTCCGAATCCAGATGCTGAATCAGATTGGGATGCAAAACTCCGGCCGAAGACGGAAGGACAGCAAACGTACCCCAAAGCAGGATAGCTGCACACATACAGAGCGTAACATGTTTCATTAGCGAGTTTCCTTTCCTTTTGATGCTTATAAACAATACACATACGTAACATTAGATTTGAAGTGAGAGGTATTACTTCTGGTAATAGACATACTACAAGAAAAACCTCGATCAATTATAATGAGGAATGTTAAAAGTGTCAATGAAAATGGTCAGTTGCATCTCATTCTTTTTTCAGAATAAGTGCACATCGATTTCCAACTGCGCCAGGTATAAAATGAATGATTTCCTGCCCTGAGAAGTTTTATTCCGGCATGGTAACAGCAACGTACCTGACAGCCCGCCGGCCTTTGAGCAGCAGCAATACCCGGTCACCCGGTTGGCACCGGGTCATTTCAGATTCATAGTCATCGAGCGACTCGATCTCCTGATGATTGATTTCCAGGATAACATCCCCTTCTGAAATGCCGACATTATCCGCTGGGCTACCGGCCTTGACATCAATCACCACAATACCCTCCCGCAAATCGATAGCGAATTGCTCCCTCAGAGATCTGGTTAATTCTTCTACGGTAAGTCCAAGTTTGTCGCTAACAGCACCACCGCTCAGCCTGTGTGCCGCGGCTTGAGACGGCCGTTCTCCAATTTTTACCTCAACGGTCTCCTCGCGACCTTTACGAATCACGGTAATATCCACCTCATCCCCCGGGGATTTAGTGGCAATACGACTACGGAGTTCCGTTGTGTCACGGATTTCCTGACCGTCAATTTCCACGATTACATCACCGCGCTTCAAACCGGCTTTCTCTGCAGGAGTGCCAGCGAATATCTGCGTAACCAGGGCACCATCCAGAGTGAGCAGATCAAACGTGTCAGCCAGTTCTTCAGTCAGGTTCTGAATCATGACACCGAGCCAACCGCGGACAACTTTTCCACCCTCAATGATATCTTCCATAATGCCCCTGGCCATGTTGATCGGTATGGCAAAACCGATGCCCTGATAACCTCCAGTGCGTGATACAATGGCTGTATTGATGCCAACCACTGCTCCATCCAGGTTGACCAGAGGTCCTCCGCTGTTCCCAGGATTGATGGCGGCGTCAGTTTGAATGAAATTTTCGTATTCGGTAACCCGGACATCGGTTCTGCCCAGAGCGCTGACAATACCGGACGTAACCGAATATTTGAGTCCAAACGGATTGCCCACGGCCAGCACCCAGTTACCTACTTTAATCTCGTCCGAATTCCCGAGCATAGCAGTCGGCAGGTTGTTTCCCTGCACTTTGATTACAGCCAGATCCGTTTCCGGGTCGGCACCGACGATTTCTGCCTCAAAAGTGCGCTTGTCGCATAATGTTACCTTGATTTCGTCAGCATTACCTACTACATGGTTATTGGTTAGTATATAGCCCCGCGAATCGACGATAACGCCTGAACCGAGCCCCTCCTGTTTGAAACTGCGGTCTTTCTGCTTACCCTTCTTGTCAAACGGCGAAAACCGATCCCCGAAAAAGTACCGCCAAAAGGGATCGTTCTCGAAAAACGGGTCCATCCCCTGATGCATTTCGCCTCCTTTGAGCACTCTGACCGAACTGATACTCACTACGGAAGGTTTGACCGTTTCAGCAACCGTAGCAAAGGCCTTACTCATCTCCTTAAGTGCCTCTATTCCTGAAGAGGCTTTAACAACTCCGCCGGAAAGAACCAGACATATGCACATTACCATCACAACACAGACCACCCGTTTACAACTCAGTTTCATGTCGACACCTCCAAGGTTTCTGTTCCTCACTAACGCAACAAAGCCTTTGTGGATTTCATGAATTATAACAGTTACTGCCAGTTGAAGAAAAACCTACCCTTTGTGCACAGGGAATATGGTCCGGTTAATTTCATTAATAACTTGATTCAGGTATGCCCGGGGGATTTCATTTTCAGCCGCTGCGAGCGGAAACCGCTGACGGGTTTTGGAAAACTCCTTCTCTATCCCATTTTCAACAAAAATCTTTTCCAGCAATCTCTCACTGTCGTTCCCAACTTCGTGACCGGACATTTCAGCCCACGCTGCAGTCCAGGCAAGCGCCACGGTTTTAAGATCATACCCTCCCCCACCCACAGCCACCCACCGGGGAAAAAGACTCTTCATCGCTCTGATAATATACCGGTATCCTTTTTGAGAAAGATTGAGCATGGTCAGAGGATCCTCCCGCAAAGCATCCACACCTAATTGAGTTACGACTACCTCCGGTTTATACAGATGCATGAGCGGAACAACAACCTCGTCGAAAGCCCGGATAAAGAGATCGTCCCCGGTACCGGGCCACAGAGGAATGTTGACCGCATAGCCTTTCCCCATCCCGCTACCATATTCCTCCAACGATCCGGAACCGGGAAACAAAGTTCTCCCATCCTGGTGAAGGGATACGGTCATTACCCTGTCCGTGCCGTAGAAAGCCCCCTGCACTCCGTCTCCATGATGTGCATCGATGTCTATGTAGGCAACCCGGAATCCCCGTTCAACCAGGGATTGAATGGCGAGTACGGCATCGTTGATATAGCAGAATCCGGATGCTCTAGCAGCGTGTGCGTGATGCAGTCCTCCACTGATGCTAAAAGCTATGTCCACCTCTCCATCTGCCACCAGACGGGCGGCTTCCAGAGAGGCCCCGGCGGATAAACGGGAAAAATCATAGACTCCAGGGAAAGACGGGTTGTCACCGGCACCAATACCGTAGCGGCCAAGCTCAGGGCACTGTCTTCCTTCGTTTGCCAGCGCAAGAGCATCAACATACTCACTATCATGAAACGTCAAAATATCCTCCAGGGAGGCCGGCGGTGGAGATACAACACTGACATGCGCCCCCTGAAGCAATCCCTGACGGTCGGTAAGATCCCTGGTCAACCTGAGACGAATGATCTTCATGGGATGAAGGGGACCGTAATCGTATTTCAGGATGTCTTCAGAAAAAACGTAGGCACATCTAGCACTTCCCGGGGCACAATCGTCATTCACGTCGACTCACTCATTCATCGGTACACACTGTTTCAAGTATACTATATGACCAGTAGTTTAAAGTCCAGCCGTTCGTAACCGGGAAAGAACCATGCTACTGCTTTTCTGCTGTTCGAGCCAGTGGATTTCGCATATAGTGCCTGCTGCGAACCCGGATACACTTGCCTCTATTGGATAAGTGAGTGCGCAAATCGCTCTTTTAGAAAAGAATATCATGTTTCAAAAATGCTTGTTTTTACCGCCAAAGGAGCAACTTCGAGGTTTGACAGGTTTCAAGGCTGTTGCTATAATAATAGTATAAATACATGAGAGGCTTGCCTTAGTTGTTTATTAGATTACTACTCGGTATGCTACTGATATCATTGTTGTTTTGTGTGACCGGTTGCTGTGAACGTCACCCGTCCTCACAGGAGCAAAGTGTCGTCTACACTGTTTCGGAAAGCGAAACTGGCTCCCCACCTGATAAAGGTGAGATAAGCAAACAGACCTCTGCTACCGGAAAAAAAAGACACTCTCGTACCTCGGGCAGAAAAACCACATCACAGATCAAGCGAGATTTGGCCCGGGCTAACGAATACTGGCGGCGGGGGATGGAAATGGCTGCGGTGAGACATCTGGATAAAGTGCTTTCCGGGGCTCGAGAAAACGATTATCTGCTCAGAACAAAATCACATTACCTGCTGTACGAAATATACAAAGCAAAGAACCTTGAGCGGGAATCAACACACCATTGGAACAAGTTTCTGGAGAATCACAAAAATCTGAGTGCTGATCAAGTTCTGGCCGCACAGCGGAAGAGATTCCAGGAAATGGCTGACTTCTTTGGAAAAAGTGCAGGTATCGAGGAAAGAGACAGAAGTAATACTGAAGAAACTACTGATAAGTAATTTCGCAATAGATTGATAATTTATGGATATTGCAGGCGCTGTCTCAAAAAAACCGTTTCACATCGGGCAAAGAGGGATTATATTCTACCTGGTTGTCACGATGATTGTTATTGCCCTTATTCTTGGGGGAGCTTTCATCTTCTTTCTGCGCAGTGAAGTCCACATGATCACGCTTACACAGAAAAGTGAAGTTTGCCTCTACCTGTCAGAAGCAGGAGCCAATGAAGCTTTCTATCGTCTTCGTCAAATGATGAACGATCCCACTTCTCCCGTTTACGAAACGCTGCGTGAAAAGTATACGGACCAGCCGACTCCCGTTCCAATCGCCACTCCCATCGCCGAAGACCTGGCTGATGATTTCAGCGCCGACCTGGCAGTCTGGGCAACCTATGTCAACCGCCAGAAATTTCTCAAAGACCTTTACAATGCAGAGATTCCAAACGAGCGTCAGGACGACCGGGAGTCATGTGGGACCCTGCGGGTACAGGCTGAAATCAAATACAGGGGCATGACGAAACTGCTCACGGTGGACCGGGACCTGAAAGTAATCAATCCCTATCCTCCCAAGGGTGATTTTTCCCTGTGGGTCAAGAATGCGGCTTCTGACACCATGAATCCCTGGATCAGCCAGGCAGGAGTCCAGACTAAATCTTTAATGGTCCTTAACGGCGTCGACCGACAGCCTTACAAGAAAGCGGCTGACGTATTCCTCGGCGGTGGCAAAGCACTGACTCTCAGAACTATTCCCGGAACTCCCCCGAGAAAGGAGCATGCCGGCCCATTGAGCATGGGAGGGAAGAAGAAGCCGATCATCCTGAATATAACCGGCAGCTTTCCTTTCGGCGATGCCATGACCAGGTACTATCTCGGGCAGCCTGTCAATATGCCCGGATTCGACCAGCTCGATTGCCGTGACGGAGCGATGCCCAACAACGACCTTCGTGTCCACACCGACGGAAAGAACCTGAGTTTTTTCGGGGCCGAGAAGATCAGTCCTGAAAACGAAAGATCGGCCTTTCAAATAGTCGGGCACGATTCGGTCATGAACGAGGAGTACCCCGTCTATATCAGAGATATCCTGGGCAGAAAGAGACCTCTTCCCCAGGTCTATGGATGCAAGTATTACATCGACGAATCATATAACCGCCATCTCAGCCCTACCGACAAGAAATACCTGGATATCACCCGCAGCGGACTCGACCTGTACAGTGTCGATTACGCCACCATGAAAAAACTGATGCAGACTGACATGCAGGGGCAGCCCCAGTACGCCCACAGAGTGTACGGCCACGTCTACAGCAGCATGGTCCGGCTCAGGGCAGCGGACATAGGAGATCTGCCGGCGGGAATCTACGTACAGGCAGCATGGTATTTTACTGTGGATGTTCCCAGCGCCAAGAACGATGCGTTTCTTACCAGCGATCTTTACAAGAAAATGATCACTAAAGGCAACGTCAAACCTATGTCGGGAAGTAATCCGATAACCTACGCCTGCGCATTTGCGGGTTTTGATCCCGAATTCAAAACCGATATTATGGAAGAAGTATACTCGGATGTAAGCAGCTTCGGATCTTTGGGAGCCGTCGAGTACCCGGACGATCTCGAACCGATTAAACAAAAGATTCTTCAGAACACGAATCTCCCTCTGCAGGGTGAAGACCTGGACGAGAAGTTAAAGGGCTCTACGCTCATCATGGTTTACGAGATTCCCAACGATGAGTTCAATAAAGAAAAAGCGGCTAAAATTGCCGAGAACTTCGGGCACAAGCAACTGGTCGTCACTGCCAAACCACCTGCCCCGATCTGGGGTATGTGCCCCTGGCGAGATCCCACATCCTTTCAAACAGATGTTTCCAGCAAAATGGATATACTGGACGATCCGGTTTACTGGGACGAACAGATGACGATACCATGGCTCCTAACCGTCAAACCACCTAAAAAGGACGCCATGGCTACTCCGAGCTGGTTGTCAAACTACAGTACCTACAAGCGTTACATGACGCAGGTTTTCAGAACACCGTATGATTACTCGGGAACGACTCATACTGTTTATGAGAACCGGGTAAGGGGCTACAAGATCAATACGGCGGAATGGGAGGAAGACGGAAGATTTCTGGATGAATTGAGCTGGAACAAGATTTCGAAGACCTACGGGCGCTGGGAAGACTTCGAAGAAGAATCAGGTCTGCGCAAAACACAAACAGAACAGAAAATTCCTATCATGTTCCTCGATGGTATCTGGCTCATTACCGACTTTCAGCCCATCGTCTTTGAGCAAAACACCGTCTATGCCGGCAAAGGCATTCTCATTTTCATGGATGTCGATGTATTTATTGACGGCATGCACAGCTGGGACACTTATCAGTTCAACAAAGCCAACATCGATAAGGGAGAACCTTATATCTGTCAGCCACTGTTTCAGGACCTGGAGGACGCCCAGAAAAGGTTCGGCGAATCAAAACTCACCATTGTTCTTCTGTCCTTCGGTAAGACAACCCGTAAGATACACGTGACAAACCGGTGTGTGGAAGCCTCTATCTGTGCACCGACCTCTACGGTTCAGCTCGATACGGAGTATTCGGGGGCAGACAGCCAGGGAGAGAGAAAGCTGGATCTTGATGTTTATGGCAACCTGGTGCTTGGAGAGCTCCATTTGAGCCAGCACCGGGACGGCTCCCAACCGGTCCCCAACGGACTCGATGGCGATCCCAACAAAGAATTGGCGGACGGAGGAGGAATCGTCCGGTGGGATCCATTCATGGTTCCTCTCAACAGAGGCGGCGAATATACCATGGAATCATATCATGTTTCTATCAGCCGCAAAGTATCGTACTGGAACATCCAGATGCTGAAAGGCGAGGAGGAGTGACCTGCCCATGAAAGTGGCCGGAGCTTTATTGCTGGTGTTTATGATGATGTGGATCATGGCTCGATGCACACGCATCGAACGGCCTGTCACTGAAACACCATCTGAAACGGCCGCTTCATCAGGTGATGGCAGTACCAATGGTACTGGTACAGGAGAAAAGCCTTCGTTTTTTTCTTTTAAAATAAGGGACCGCGCCCATAGACCGGATTTTCTCCTGAAACCCATCTACAGGTTGGACAAAGACCTTAAAAAAGGAATGGAAACCGTCCAGCAGGCGGAAAAGACACGCCATTTTCTCGAAGCGGAGAACCTGCTTCAAGCGGGCAACATGGATGACGCTGTGGAGATGTACGACCGGGCGCTGGCGTACAATCCCTTGAACGGGTATATCAAAAGACGCCGCAATCTGGCCGTTCTCGGCATCATGAAAGGGGAGTTTTCCGACAATGGCTATATCAAACGGGCCAATAGTCACATGAGTAACAAACGGCTTGAATCGGCCGAAGAAACAGCCCGCCTGGCCATCGAGGAACACAGCGACAACCCATTTATCCAACAAGCAGCTCATGAAATTCTTGCATCATGTTACTGGGACAAAAATAGGCAGAGAGCACTGGAAGAGATGATGATTACGGAACAAATCCAGATCGACATCAACTATCAGATCAACAGTGCTTGTCTCTATTATGAAGGGAAAGATCAGTAGGCTGTGGTTACCGTGAAAAAAAACACCACCAGCGGCTTTACCATTTTGGAAATTCTGGTGTCCATTATACTGCTCGGTATGGCACTTATTCCTATTTTCGGCATGTTTATCTTCGGCACCCGAAACACGGGGACGGTAACCGACATCATTGTCGCTACGAATCTGGCCACGGAGAAGATGGAACTGGTTAAAAGCAAAGATTTCAATTCGATAGTCATGAACGATGCCGATGCCGACGGATTCGGGGACGACGACATAAAAGTCGACGGTGAGCAGATTTTCGAGACAGGCCGCAAAGGGATGCAGTATTCAACCAGCGGTACGGATATCAACGATAGACCCATCATCACCTACCCGGAACATTTCGGACGGTTTTCACGCTGGACAACGGTGGAAACGTTGCTGAGCCCCGAAGGTGATGAAGCGATGAAAATCATCAGCGTCGAAGTGGGATGGCTCGACACAAAGGGAGAGCCGGTAAGCTCCAGAGTCCGCTTGAAAACACTGGTTACCAATGAAAGTTTCCTCTATGAATTCTGATACCTTACATGCACAGCCTCGTTTCAGAAAGAGAAGCTTTTCCCTGGTCGAGGTACTGGTTGGTGCCGCTGTCACCTTGCTTATGATTGGTGCCCTGTACACGTTTTTCAGCGGGCTCCACCGCCATTTCTCCCGCGGGACCGCCCTTCTCGAGTTGGAGAAGGACAGCCGTCTGGTCATGGAAAGACTCAAAACCGATATCCGGGCTGCCTGCACCAGGGGAAGCGTGCGGCTCGACGCCCCGGCGGAAACACCGTTTTATAAGATCATAGCTGAAGATCCAGACCTCGCAACCTTCGGGGAACCCCGGGAAAGCTTCACCGGTGAAATAGATTACATCCACGGGTATACCCTGAAATTTTTCAAGTTCGCTTCACCGGGGTCAGCCTTTTCTCCGCCTACCTCATCACTCATCACCTGGACGAGTTCGAAGTTCACCGATGACAACGGCAGAAGCTGGCAAGTTGTCCAGCGGGTAGAAGAACGTGAGGGGCAGGTTTCGGCAACCTACCCTCTTAAAATTCCTGATAAGCCAACCAATAATGTCTACCTGTACTTTGTGGTCTTTACCGTGGATGAAATTACTCCCGAACTCGTTCGCCTGGGGAAGGCCACCAACAAGGAATTGGGGACCGGCGGCCGGACCTACGTGCGCGTTCACTTTATGGTGTCCCAGGTCATCAGAGGCAAAACCCGAATGATGGAACTGGTAACCGTGATGAATCCGCGCCAGATCAACCTGTTCGATCAGGACCCTTATTGGAAACAGAATTCCCATACCATGGTGGAAATCTCATCGGATCTCCTGCCGTCAAAATAATTTTTCCGTTTTTTTACTACACCATCTGCTAAAACAATAGATTCATTTCTCCGATAATGGATACTGAGTCAGATTCTGTCTCTTTATTCTACAGGAGGTGTATTCATGAAACGACGCAGCTTTTTCCAGATGCTGGTTACTCTACCGATTTTTGCTTTAATTCTTGCCGGAACCGTACCGGGAGTGTATGCAGGACAGTGTATCAATGGAAGCACCGGGCTCATCAGGGTTCCTTCGATCAGATCACTGCCACCTACCATGTTCGAAATGGGAGTTCATGTTGAAACCTATTCAGCAGTGGATATTCTCGGCGCCGAAGCTCACGACCAGCGCGTTCACTTCAAGGGGAACTACGGTGTGCTCGAAGGCTTAGAACTGGGATTTGCAAAAGTATTCGACACCACCGACGTCTACGAAGAACCCGATGTCGTTATAAACGGCAAATACACATTCGAGCCGCTTCCTCTCGGAAAATTCACTGTGGGAATGGTGGTCGACAGCACCGTGAATGCCTACAACTCCGTGTACCTTCTCTACGGCAGCCCGACCATCTTCTTCGGTCTCGGCAGCAATTTTGGAGGAGCTAAAAACAGGCTCAACAACTGGGCTCATTTCGGCGGGTACGACAATACCAATTTCCGCCCTGAAAGCTTCTTCTTCCTGGCAGGCGCAGAATTCGAGTTCGGGCAGGGCCGGTTCAGCCTCGAATATGACGGTGATGCCTTCAACGCCGGTTTGCGATACCTCTTTGCGGAGCAGTTCACCCTGGACTGTTTTTTCCTGGGTGAAAACGATTATGATGAGTTCTACAACAAGCGAGGCCCCTGGGCATTCAAATACAGCCGGACCAAGGTAGGAATCGGCGTCAGCGCCACCTTTTAACCGCGCTCTCTGCGCTCCTTGCTCAGAGGGAGGGACTTGATAGCACCGTTACTGAATCATGTCCTACCGTCATGATAGATAGTCACCAGCATTCTG
>CAYSPT010000005.1:127628-129437 GCA_964432985.1 uncultured bacterium | reverse complement strand
GACTTCAGGTACATCGTGTAATGCTCCGGTTCGTTTCCAATACGAATCACGTCGCGAATTTCCTCATATCCATCGAGTGTTACAACCAGGTAATGCTGGCCTGGTTCCGCCAGCGGCAACCGGAAATGTCCGCCGCCGAGCGATTCTGCTTCTATTCCATTCAACCGCACCGAAGCGTTTTTCAACGGCCTGCTCGTGGTCAGGTCCAAAAGCGAAATCACAGTCAAACCCTGTTCATTCTGCTCCTGATCTCCGGATAAACTCTGCCCAGCGGATGAATTCTGCTCAGCAGATGAACCTATCCGCTCCCAACCTCCGGTGTGCTGAAGTCTCTCCTGGTCAGATATTGTCTTTTCGGGAGAAGTGGTACTCTCCTGATATTTTGAATCCTGATATTTTGAATTATTATCGGCATTTTTTATAAGATCTTGAGCATCCGGGAGCGCAGCGGGCGCTTCCCTTTCCGTCTGTCCCTGGCCATTGTGCAACGTCACTGGTGGCTGAGCGGATGTTTCTATATTTAATTCGTTCTGCCATATCGCGCCGGGCAGCCGGGCTGATTCAGGCTCCCGGGTCTCTTCTTTTTGAGCCTGTTCGATGATGAAATCCGGAATCTCATTCTCACTGTGTTGATACCGATGAGAATACTCGAATGGGATTGCGCTCTGTTGCTCTGACGGCTGAGTGATATCTGTTAAACCGTCCGGAGGCAGCTCTTCCGGTTCGATTATTACATAGGTTTCAGACTGGCCATCGCCAGATGAATATTGATGAGGTTGATGGAGCAGTTCGGCAGAGTACAGGTGATCGATAGAGCGTGTCTTACCTTGATTTTTAGTAACAATGTGTCCTGCTTTACGGTCGCGGTCCAGTTTCTGGACCAGGAAAACCAGGTCGCTGTCATCTTTCTTCTTCAGGACGGTTTGTGCCTGAAGCTCCTTTTCGCTGTCGTCAAGCAGGTTATCGTCACCCGTCAAGTTTCGTCGAGACTGTATCCGCGAACTAATCATTCCCGGACTCCGTTGTTGAGAATGGTCACGAGGTCCTCCGGACACGGCGGCAAACGGACCCCGACGCGGACTCCATTCGTCAATCTCGACCATCGCCACTGCGCCGGTGTTCTTGATGACTACCACCGTACGCAACGTGTGATATCCGTCAGCTTCAATTATCAAAGCTCCCGGTCCAACATACAAGGGAGAAAACCGGAACCGACCCAATTGGTCAGACGCGGTCACCTCATCCCGTATCTCGAGAGAAATTCCTTCCGCTTTGAAGGTCAAAGATGCTTTGGGTACCGGCTGCATAGTGTCTGCGTCGAGCACCCGTCCTTTCAGCAAACCGAACGGTCCCAGCCGTGCCATTGCCGGGGCTGACAACACACAACCGGCGATAAACAGAGCGAGAATTCCACAGACGCACCACGTACAGACCTTACCCACAGAAAGACACCTCCAGTCTACTTTTCGTCATTGTGCCCGAGGGGTTTTATGTTTTTCTTGATTAAACCCGTCTCGAAGGGAATGAAAGGTGACCTGGGAGAAGCCCGGTCTCATGTAAATAATTTATTATATGCAAGCAATTACGTAAACATACTTGTGGAGGGTACTGTTTCGTGCTATACTTTTTATGAAGGCATGGAAGCCGAAAGCTTGCTTATGGGAAAGGAAATGTCATGGAGGACCGTATTTCAGTTGCCCTCATAGACGATGAATCCGACATCGTTTTTATTTACGCCAAAGAGCTCAAGAACCGGGGTTACGACGTTTTTTCCACCACCAAGGTAGACGAGTTCTTCACTCATCTGCG
>CAYSPT010000005.1:125592-127528 GCA_964432985.1 uncultured bacterium | reverse complement strand
GGGGTTACGACGTTTTTTCCACCACCAAGGTAGACGAGTTCTTCACTCATCTGCGTCAGAATACGCCGAATCTGGTCTTGATAGACATGGTCATCCCGGAAATGCCCGGCTGGAGGATTTGTGAGAAGATCCGGAGTATTGAAGAGTTCGACCACGTCAAGATCATCGGTTTTTCCGGTGTGTTCACCGACGATGATGATGTGCTGAGATTGTCGACAAACGTGGATATGTACCTGATAAAGCCGGTTGATTTCGACGTCCTGGACTACACTATCCGCCAGTTGGTACAGTTTTCCTGATTCTCTACGGAAATATGATAGCCCCGGCGCCGGCGTTCCCTTTTTCATCCTCACTTTCTACGCCCGGACAATGTCCGCACTTGCTCGAGGGCGGGATTGACAGGCACCGTTACTGAATCATGTCATACCAGCACAATAGAAAGTAACCGGCCTTCTTGGGATTCCTATGGAAAAACGGTGGCACCAGCACCGACGTTGCCTTTTTCATCCCACCCCTGCACCACCAGCGAGTGCCGGTCTTTCCCGTTTTTAGGGTCAGTTTTATCTTTTTTATCAACACTGCCTTGCCACACCGCCGTCTCGGACGGACCATCAAACAATTCGTCCTCGGAAGCAAGCATCTCCCACTGTTCACCATCGAGAGAAACTCTGATACCGTGAATCCGGGACATCCTGTCCTCGACGGAGACCGTCACCGACCACTTCCCGGTTTTCTCATCGTAAGCGGCGGTTTCCAGGGTAACTACCGGTGGAGTGTTGTCCACTTTAAACGGAGTGGACAACGCGTCACCGGTGCCTTCCGCTGAGACACCTCTGGCTACCCGGTCGCTGGCTGTGACGCGGATCTGGTACCACCCGTCGGGTACGCCGCGGAAATCCCAGGTGAGCGATGTCTGGCTGATGCTGTCCCGGGTCATCGGGTACGCAAAATGATGGTCCAGGCTCACCAGTTCCACGTCGAACTGAAGCGGGTCTTCATCGGCATCGGTGGCTTCCCAGGCGATTTCTGCCATGTATGGAGGGGGGCTTTCGTTGTTCCCTCCAGGGGGTGAAGGAGCTTGAAACGACACGGTTGGGGGCTTCATTCTCGGAGCCTGGTTGGGCTTACGGTAATGGAAGGTGAGACGGTGCACCGAAGGCGATTCGCCAGAGGGTGACGGGTTCAGTTTCAGGCGGTACTGCAGGTACCGGCCCGGCTCGGACAAAACCTTTTCTCCCGACTCAGCACCCAGATCGCCCCACGGATTCCAGGTGTCATCAGGCCGGGGTTTCCGGCCGGTCCTGGTGCTGAAAACCACTGTGGCCCCGTCAGGGAGACTGCCCACCCAGTAGAAAGCTCCCCAGTAAGAATTCCCTCCCGAATCAAGCACACGGGACGTATACGTTCCCGATTCAGCCGGTGAAGCGGAAATAAGCCAGAGCTCTCCCGGATTTCCAGTGGCGGCCAGTAACCGGCCGTCGGGAAGCGCCCTGATATCCATAACCTGTTCCGCATCGGTCCGGCCAAGATACTTGACGGTGCCGTCACGGTCCACCTGATAAATTCTTCCTTTTTCTGCCCCGCCGGCAATGACGCTGCCGTTTCTTCCGGGAGCCGCTGCCAGGATCATCTCGTTGAATTCCGCCAGCACGGTGGCCAATCCGTCAGGGGTGAGACAGTACACCACTCCCGCCCCTTCCCCGGTGACCCCGGACATGGAAGGAGCCCCTCCTTCCTCTCCACCACCTTCATCGGGAGGAGAAGACGGCTCCTCGTCGGGAGATTGCACCGGTGAGGTTTCCGCTTCTTCCGGCCCTCGTTTCTCCCTACCGGGCCTCTGTTCGGCCACGGTAGGGTCAGGTTCCAAAGCGGACATTTCCGGGGCTCTACCGGGCACTTCCTGGGCTCTACCGGGCACTTCTACATGAACAGACTT
>CAYSPT010000005.1:109932-125492 GCA_964432985.1 uncultured bacterium | reverse complement strand
GGGCTCTACCGGGCACTTCCTGGGCTCTACCGGGCACTTCTACATGAACAGACTTCTTCTGCCCGACATCGACAACTGTATGACCGCCGGGATGTTTCGCGGATTCTCCATCTGATTCCATGATTTTTTTTCCATCCGGAGCGGCGGAGCCCGCCCCGGCTTTTCTTTCATTGCCGCGTTCTTCAGGAACAGCCTGCCCCATCTCTTCATCACCGTCAGGTGCTCCGTTATCCCGTGGTTCACCTCCGGCAGCCACCGCCAGCATCTCGCCGTCATCATACATTTTAAGAACCCGTATATCAGCCCGGGCCAGCCTGGCCAGTACCCGGGGAATACCTGTTTCAGGTTTCAACGTATACACGGTACCGGTACCGCTGACACCCAGATAAACCGTACCGCTTTTACCGGCGGTCATACACAGTACATGGTGCTCCTCGACGCGAGCAAGTTCCTCTACCGTCCCATCCTGATCGATCTGGAGAACTTTTCCTTCCGGACCGGTTCCAGCCAGAACCTTGTCTTCATACTTCATGAGACACCAGATATAGCTGGCACCAGTTTCTGCCAGGATGGAGCCCTTTTCTTTTTCCGAAATCCTAACAAGGAGGCCGTTGGGAGCCGTCCCGGCAAGCAACTCGCCGTTTTCAAGCGGCAGGAGACTCAACACTCCGAGTTCGCCGGTCTGGTAATACTGCTCTACCTTACTCTGTTCCGTCACCTTGAGCACAAGTCCCTCGTTCCCGCACCCGGCAAACCAGGCGCCACCGTCCCCCGAAACCGTGCACCAGATCATTTGTCGGCCGGGGGCAGCAACTCCGGTCAATTCCGGAGCCAGTTCCAGGTACCCCCGGGAATCGAGAGCCACACCATGGAAACGCCCCTGGCGAAACGTATCAACGTGGCTGTCTTCCAGAGTAGCCGATCCAGCCGGACGAGCAGCCAAAAACGAGAGAATTAAAACAGCGCCAAGGAAGAGACACCACGCCGCTCCACCAAACCGTTTCACTTAAAAATCACTCTCCTCGGGAATAATAGTCAGTATGGCCGTCCGGCTCCCCTCGATCATGTAACCCGTTTCCACGGTCCACGTTTCATGATGAACAAGCGGTCCGACATCTCCATCGCTCGGGGCGGCGGTGAGCACCTCCCGAACCGATTCCGGCAGCCGGGGCATCTGGCGGTCACCAACCATTAAACCTTCGGTTGGCACCGACAGAGCCACCACGACGTTCCGGTTGTCTTCTTTTAATTCAAGCATTGCGATCAGCCCTTGAAGCGTTGTTGGTTCGAACAGCATCGGAGACCTTGACCGCTCTTGTTCAAAGGCAGTTTCGGCGTCACAAGCTATGACTTCGATATCCCCTGGCACTGCTGAATGCGGCACATTGATATCGAGAGACCGCACGATCTTCCTGCCCCGGTAGGGCTTAAGAACAACAGAGACAGTGACATCATCCCCGGGTTTGGCCCGGGGGCTTCCAAGCCGGATTTCTTCGATTACCGCTGCGCGGAACTTCTTGCTCACCCGGATATCTGCTTCCACCGAAGTGATTCGTACTTTTTCCAGGGGATTGACCCACACGGCTTCAAGCGGTCTGAGAATGTACGAAGCGAGAAACCAGGGGGATTCCTGAGCGGCACAGGTCTCTGGAAATTCCAGTGTTCCGTGGCCCTCGACATCGAATCGAAGCTTTGAGTACAACGTCAATTTTCCCAACTGCCGGCCGGTTTCCCCAAGGGCGTCGTCCAGGACCCATTCCAGAAGCATGGGAGTCAGAATATCGTGCCGCATCACATCCACAGAGTAGGTCACATCGGCGTCTTCATCCGGGACCATCTTCATGACGAACGAGACAGAGGCAGGGGATTCTCCCACGTGCCCCACGATACCAGGCCGCCTATCGTTGACGACCCGGCCGACCACCGGACCGGGTGTGGCGAGCTTAAATGATGCCGCCACGCTGGCAAGACAGGTTTCCACCGAGGCGTGTGTCATGGGCACATCCAGGGGACCAGCAGCAAACATGGAATGACCGAATGCCAGCACCACGTCGTCGCGGCGGTAGGTGAGCGTTCCCACCCCGGTAATCCGCCTGTCGCCGCTGACCATGACAACTCCCAACGGCGCTCCGGGCTCAAACGGGGCGGTAGGATGGGATGTTACGGTGAGACCGGATTCTTCGGTTTTTCCAGGTTCCCCTGTCTGCGAACCGTTATCCTTCGAACCGTCATCCTTTGAAACATCATCGTTTTGAGGTGACTGTACTCCGGCAGCAGTAACTGTGTCTATCAAGCCTGTTCCTGAATACATAGGGGTCATGCCGTACTGTTGAAGTGTCCGGCCGGCCCGCTGAACCACTTCCCGGGAGAACCCGGAGAACATGACCGGCGTCTCAATTAACCTCAGACCGCTGTATGACTGTGAAGCGCTGTCTTGAGACGAGGAAGTACCGTCGCTGTGTTTTTCCGGCATTCGAAATCCCAAACCGACCGGAGGCTCCATGGGTTCAGGCCCTTCTTTCTCATCCTGTTGAAGGATCTGGAGCATTTCGTGAATAGGGGTAATCCCGCAAATGGGCTCCTTGGCGAAATACCATCCATACGCCACCGCGCCAATCAACTGTCCTTTTATATATACAGGGCTCCCGCTCATACCGGCGATAATCCCTGTTTTTTCAAGCGGCCCCCCTGAAAGACGGGCCAGGATTATGTCTCCTCCCATGAACGCTTTTTTGAGCACGCCCAGGATGACCACATCGAACCGTTCGATAGTTCTTCCTTTGAACACCGTAAAGCCATATCCTGTGTCGCCGGTCTCAATTTCGTCCACCTTAAGAAACGAGTGGGGCTGAGGTTCTGGCGAATCCAGCTGGCTACCTTTTTGTGCAACCGCCCGGGAGGTGGACGCGGATTTCACACTCACCGTGGCTGCTATTCGTTTAGCTGAGTCCGCCTGCGGAGGAGCCGAAGCGTGCATGCGGCCGCACCACGGCATGCACAGAATAATATAAAAACCCAGCAGAATCATACCAAGCTGCACCAGTGGATTGGTCAGCCGGTTTCTCACCATGACAGTAAATTTCATTCCGGTTCCACCTTTTTTTCCGGTACGGACTTCTCCTGTGGTCCAGGGACACTCGTTCCGTCCGGTTTAAAGCGCACTTTTTTATCGTGCACTTCTTTATCATTCATATCTCCTGCCGGGAAAGTAGCTGTTCCCGCAGGGATAGTAGTAGTAAGAAAGCCTTGTACCATGTCCACGAAGTCCCCCGGAATAACCAGATGCGCCTTACGGTCGGGGACCGTAACCAGAGCGCAAGTCTCTTCAGGGACACCGGGTACAATAGTGACGGTGTAGGGCTCGTTGCCAGCAGGGCCGGTCAGCAGTATTTCTATTCCTGTTTCTTCCCGAGGAGCTGGTGTCTCATCCGCCGGCACATCGTCGGTAAAATCCTGTGCTTTCAGGTCACCCAGTTTTTTTAGAAACGCTGCCACGCCGGCGCGTTCCACTGTCTGTCCGGTCACGGCCTGTTTCCAGACGCCCTCAACAGCCTGATGCAGCAAGACAAGGCTTCGGCCCGGGTACCGAATCTCCACTTTTTGAGCGGAATTGGTATTGAATCCGAAGACCCGATGGTCCCGCAACTGATCCTCTCCTATTGTGAGCAGGTCGTCAGCCGAGGTAGCATGTATCGTGAAAAGCGTTTTCTCGCCGTCCTTGCTGACAAAGTGTTTACCGTCCGGTGAAACCCCGATGGAAAGCTCACAGGCGCGTTCACCCTCCGCCGTCCTGAGTGTCACGGTAATGAGGGGCCGATCCAGTCCGTACGATTCTGCATCAGGCGCGGGTTTATCCACGAAATCCTCGGCCTTTATACCGATAACGTCATACAAAAAGTTCCGAACCTCTACCGTATCAGCCCGGTCCTCAAACGGCAAGGTAATCCTCCATCCGTCACCGTCCTGCGGTCGGGACAGGCACACAGGTGAGCCCTGTGACGGCCGACTGATCTCGATGCTGTTTATCTTCTGCGCCCCCAGTCCCGTCACGATGTCCTTCAACCTGAGATCGAGCAGCGTCTTGTTAAATGCTTTGACCTTGTATGCGTTTACCAGGTGTATCCGCGGCTGCCCTTGCACAGACACATACCGCTTCTCCTCCGAGGGATTCGGGTCACCCAGATAGATGGTTATCAGGTCGTTTTTTTTTGCCACATTCACCTCGATGGTGGTGACCGGAGGTTCGAGGCCGAAATCAGTCCGATTCAAACCACTTGAATCAAAACTTTTTACCGAGACGAGCCCTGCTGCTGCCGAAAAAACAGCCCTGGCTGCTATCCTGTCCGCCGGCCAGGATACCGGTTTGACAATTTTGAACTCTTTACTATCATGCTCGTCACGGACCAGCACCACCGGTTCACCGCCCGATACCAGCGTCACGGACTGGATGTCCTGCTCGTCGAACTCCGTCAGATGCTGCCCGTCTTCAACATCCCGATTCACCTCGACGAAATACACGTAGGACAGCAGTCCCAGGAAAATAAAGAGACCGACAATGGTATTGCGCCAGCGCACTGCTTTTTACCCCCTTCTGCTCAGCCAGACCATGATCCCGGCCGTTCCCACCACGAACGGTGGAAACACTATGAGCCAGAAAGCGGTGGTCCGCTGCTCATCGGTGAGAAGCAAAGTCCTGTTCTGTATCTGTTTGGGACTGATAGCCACCAGGTCTTCTTCACCGGCAAGGTAGTGGACACTGTTGAGAAAGTACGAAAGGTTCCCTTGGAAAGTGAGGTACTTGTTGGTAACGAAATCGGAGTCCCCGAAGACCACCATGAGTCCGTTGATCTCTTTCGGGAGACCGGGTACCGCCGACACGGCTGCAGCCTCATCGCTTAAGGCATCACCGGTGGACAGGCGGTCGTTCCCGGTATCTTCTTCCCTGCTGTTGGTTTCCGACGCTCCACCCGCGGCGTTTTCAGCGCGGACGTTTACCACTACGGCCAGGGTGACCGGTCCCTGTACATCCTGTTCGGAATCGAAGCTGACCTCACCCTGCAAAGGCCCTTTCTCGGCCCAGCTGTTAGCCGATGTCGTCGCCAGTGGCATTACCTGAACACCGGCGGGCAGCTCTTCGGCGATGTTCAGCGGACGGGCTTCCGGATACAGGGTAATGTAGTTGAAGTCCTGATTGATGGGGTGAGAATCATAGTTCATGACAGCGGCGTACACGAAGTTGACTCCAAATATCTGGGAAACAGTATCGATCACCAGTCCTTCACCCGGAAGCACGCCGTAACCGGTCAAAAATGTTTCCATGGCGGCGGCTGGTGCCGGGTCGATTTGCACGATGAGCCGACCACCCCGGGCTACGTAGTCCCGTAACCGGGCTCCTTCCTGCTCGAGCAATTCCTTGTCGGGACCGCACACCACCACGACCGCTGCATCGTCGGGAACCGACGGCTGGTGGACGAGCACCAGCGGCTCCACCTGGTAATTCAGCTCCTTGAGAGCTTCCTTCAGAAGCGTCAGACCTTCAGTGCTATCATCCTCCAGGCTTTTCTCTCCATGCCCATCAACGAAATATACCTTTTTCTGTCCCTCACGGGTCACCTTCAGAATGGCGTTGGTGAGCTGGTTTTCCGTAGGTTTCTGATCGACAATATACTTCTCTTCCCGTTCGCCGCATTTGAGAAACACCATGGCAGGGACAGCTTTCATAGCCTTTGTTTCTACCGGGTTTTTGTCAGGATCCACTATCCGGAACGTGACCTGCGACGACTCGTATGTATATTGCTGAAGCATTTCCCTGGTGAGTTGTCCCAGGGGTGCGCCGTCGGGGAAAAAAGCGGTTATTTCAATGGACTTCTCAAGTCCGGCGAGGAGCTTTTTCGTCTGCGGTGACAGAGTGTACAGTCCCAACTCGGTGGTATCCCAGCGCCACCGATGCTTTTCGGCCAGGTAATTGACAGTAATCAATATCCCCAATACCACCACCACGTAAAGAATCATGTTTGCACCAAACCGGGCCGAGCGACGGTGCAGGAATTTCTTAAACGCTTCAAACTGCATCCCCATGTATCCCAGCACCAGCACCAGAGCGGCGAAAAGCAACGACGTGGACCAGGCGTGACCGTAGCTTTCGAAGGTGTATGCCACCAGGGAAGCCAGGAGTAGAAACAGCCCCGACAACCCCAGAATGTTCTTGACACCAGCTTTTATTTTATTATCCATCACGGTCAGTCCCTCCACCTTATCGACTCCAGGGATATCCCGGTAAGAAAGAGCCAGAGGAAAATAAAGCTGAAATAGAACACGATATGCTCCGTACTGATTATCCCCTTACTGAAGTCATCCATGTGATTGATCAGTGACAGTATCCTGAACACGTGTTTGGACAGCCCGCTAGCCTGGTGTTCGAGCCACCCGATGACATAGAAAAGCATGACGCCACCGAATCCCAGGGCTGCCGCTACTACCTGGTTCTGCGTCAAGGTCGATACCAGTTCTCCGAAGGCGATGAAGGCCGCTCCCATGAGCAGCACACCCAGGTACGAGGTGATAATCGGCGCCACATCGGGATTGCCAATCACTCCCAGGAACAGGTGATAGAAAGCGGTCATGGTCACCATACCGGCAAACACCGAGAAGCACGCTGCGAACTTGCCCAGAATCAGCTCCAGGTTACCCAGAGGCGACGTGAACAACAGCTCAAAGGTTCCCTGGCGTTTCTCCTCTGCAAAGAGTCGCATGGTCAGCAGCGGCAGCAGAAGGAGCATGGCAATGGTCATGTTGTAGAAAAACGGGCGCACCACCCACTCATTGATATTGAGCCGCTCCTGCATATGGGCGTAGCCGGTAGCTTGAACGCACGCGCCGTGAAAAAAACCGAGCAGCGAATAGAAAAAATATCCCATAATGACCAGGAAGATGCCCGCCACCACATACGCGATAGGTGAGACGAAATAAAGCCTGATTTCCTTTTTGAATATCGCCCACAGGTTTCTCACGATTCAACCACCTCCTTCTCCTCACCTCGTGCAACGGCTGCTTCACGGTCTGGTGGCTCCTCTTCGGTGGTGAGTTCGAGAAAAATTTCCTCCAGGCTCAATCCCACATACCTGAGTTCCAGAAGGCGATACCCTGCGCCAACAACCGCCGCCGCGACCTGGGGCCTCACATCCCGGGACAGCTTGCTTTCCACGATAAATCCAAACCGGTCATCTCCGAACGTCTCTGTGAGCTCCACGCCGGTCACTCCCCTGGATGACCCGAGCAGATCCGTCAGGGCTGTACGGTCGTCGCACGCCACTTCGATATACACCCGCTCGGCGCCCTTCAAGCGGCTGGTAAGCTCATCGGGAGTTCCCTCCGCCACCAGTTTGCCTTTATTGATGATCACCACCCGGTTACAGGTCATGCTCACCTCGGGGAGGATATGCGTAGAAAGGATCACCGTGTGCTCGCCGCCCAGGGAGCGGATAAGGTTCCGGACCTGGATAATCTGGCTCGGATCGAGTCCCAGGGTCGGCTCATCCAGCACGATCACTTCCGGGTTGTGCACGATGGACTGAGCAATAGCCACCCGCTGGCGGAATCCCCGCGAGAGCTTGCCGATTATCTCCGTGGTGACGTCTTCCAGTCCGGCCCGCTCCATTGCCCGTCCGACACTTCCGCGCCGTTCATGACGGGGAAGCCCTTTCAACTCTCCTACAAAATCGAGATAGGTACGAACCGTCATGTCGTGGTACAGAGGAATCCTTTCTGGTAGGTAGCCTATCTTTTTCTTGGCTTCCATTCCCTGATCAAGAATATCGAATCCGGCCACCCGGACGGTTCCTTCACTGGGAGGATGGTATCCCGTCAAGACACGCATGGTGGTGGTTTTCCCCGCTGCGTTCGGTCCCAGAAAACCGAGAATTTCCCCCCGCTCCACCCGGAAAGAGACATTGTCTACCGCAGTAAAACTATCGTACCGTTTAGTGAGTCCTTCGACTTCGATCATATCCGATTGCCTATCTATGCTCTACAACCGGCCCTGTATAAGCGCCGTTACTCCTATACCATGCACCCGGTCCAACTTGAAAGGATTCGAACTGGTGGAAGGAATGTACGCCCGGATCGTGTACCGTTCGTGCCCCCCAAAGCGTGCCTGGATT
The DNA here is from genome assembly GCA_964432985.1 of uncultured bacterium. Classification (GTDB taxonomy): domain Bacteria; phylum Muiribacteriota; class CAYSPT01; order CAYSPT01; family CAYSPT01; genus CAYSPT01. The sequence continues at coordinate 117,333 of CAYSPT010000005.1, read as the reverse complement.
TGGAACACTGATCTAACCGTATCTATCAACTCCTGGGGACCCTGAACCTGGGCCAAGCCTATCTGTGTTTTTTCTCCCAGTGTCAGCAGCGGCACAACCTTGGTCACCTCCTTGTTCTCCACTCCATGGTTGAGAAGGAGCGTGTTGATAAAGCTGTTTAGAGGACCGGCCATTTCTTTTACCAGTTCCTTGGCAACGATATACTTGCCCGCGTCCTTGAGAATGTCTTTCAATTTCAGGGCCTCCCCAGGCCTTAGACTGCATAACAACAAGAGTACACCGAGCACTGCTACCGCCGCCCGTACCATTCTTGATCGATACAATTTCATATTTTTCAGCTCCTTCCCTTCTGCCAGGTTCAAGTCTATACGTACAGGCTTTTTCCGTCAACCATACACGGATTTAACCATATTTTGATTTAAATATTTCTTCATGGAAAGGCCGGGAAATTATTATCTCATTATGATTTAGCTTAGAAAAAAAATCATCCATAACAGAATAAATCAGCCCCACCCCTTTTACGTAGTATAATTGCCAGAGAAAGGAATACCTGGATGATCGAGGCCGCGGCTGAAAAAAACAGACGAAGCGACAGAGCCCACACTTCTCTTTTCCTCCAGCGGGGGAATTTCGTCATGTGTCTGGCGGTCATTCTGCTGGTGACGGCCGCCTATACGGCAGTGGACATCGCTGCCACGTATGCTGCAGCGGACTCCGAAAAAGAACCGATAACCCCCGGGTATCTTCAGTTTGTCGCCACGCTGGAACTTCAGCCGCCAGTTCCCATAAATCACATGCTGTTCGGTGTGAGCAATACCTGGGCGAAGCGGGGGATGAGACCTGATGACCCGGACCTCGTCCAGGCCCTGGAGTTGATGCAGGTAGGAGCGCTGAGATTTCCGGGGGGAGAGGTCAGCAGTTACTTCGACATGAGTTCCGGGCGGTTTGTTTCACAGGAAAGGATACTTGGATTTCTCTATCCTGTCTGGTCACAGCGGTACCGCAGCATGTCGCAGAACCTGGAGCGATCCCCCCGGGGAAAGCGTTCGTTCAAATCTTTCGAATTCATGACCGGCCTGCTGGCCGCGCAACACGATATGAAAGTCAAACCCATGTGGGTGTTCAATCCGATTACTAACTCGAGCAGGGAACTGGTGCAAACAGTTGAAAATTTCTCCACCAACCAGGTTTCTATTGCGTTCGCCGAAATGGGAAACGCCATAGAGAAAGACGTTTTCAGACGGGAGCTTCCGTCTGCCCGTGATTATGTAAACAGGGTGTATCCCGCTATCCGAAGGATACGCGAGCGCTATGGAAAAGCAAAGATTGCCCTGTGCGCCGACGGAAAACAACTGCTTCCTCCACCGGAAGAGCCGCGTTACATGCCCCGTAAACCAGTATTCGATGTCCGGGAGGAGGAGTGGAACAATGTTCTGTACCGGTACCGCGAACTGTACGATGCCTGGAGTGTGCGCTGCGACGGATGCAACCCGCACCTGTTTCACAATATCCCTCGAGACCAGTGGGATGACCTGATACTCGCCTATCCTGACATTGCCATGACGACCTGGGCCAAGCGAAGCAGGTTTGATTACGATAATCTCCCTATCTGGGTGACGGAATATAACCTGCCCTTTCAATGGCTGCACGACCGCGAACGAATCAAACACCCGGTGGCGGACGCCTACCTCGCCCACCTGATAAATTCCCCCTTGCACGGTCTGCACGTAGTAGGATATATTCTTTCGGCAATCCGTCACCAGGACATTATTAAGGTCCTGTTTTACCGTTCCCTGACCGGAGACGACGGTTTTGCCATGACTCACGTCCCCGGAACGGAGCGGAAGGACTCGACAGTGCTGGTACCGGTCAAGGAAGCTTCACTGTTTGTTACCCCGGCCGGACAGATGTTTGCGCAACTTGCCCACATCGCCCGGTTATCGGACAATATGCACCCTATCCGGGTTGAAGGAGGCCCCCGGCTGTTTCTGGATATTCCAGGCGGCTACGGGATTCCGGCGTTGCAGGCGGCTGCGTTTTCCGCTACTGACAGGATGATTCTGGTCTTGTTTAACCGCAGCAGCATTCCGGCTGTGGCGGCGTTCAATCCGGGTAAAGAGGTTGCGGACGGTGTTCAACTTACCTTCTCCGCCGATTCATACGCCCGCTCCGGCTGGGCGGAGATCAGCCGCAACGAAGCAATGCAGTGGCCGTGGGAACGGCCGATCATACCGGAAAAAATTCTCCTGGAACTTCCATCCGAACCACCCATGCCCCTGTTGATTCCCGGCCATAGTCTTTCGATTATCGAGATGACCTACCCGCAGTAATAATTAATCCGAAAACTGTTTTCTGATTTGTCATTGCCGCAAGTGGCTGTTATAATTTATTCCGCACGGACAGAAGCTTTTCCGTAACCAACAGATTTTACGTTCGAGGTGAACTGTGCATGTTTTTTGATGAGGACGAAAAAGACAACGGTCTTCCCGACAAGGAAACTGTACGCAGTGTTTTTTTTAAACTCGTCTATCACATGGCTGAAGAAAGGGACGCCCATGGAATCGCAACTGCCAAGGAACGGTACGCCTGGGACCTCGGAGCCGTATGGATGCTGAGATTTCTGACCGGACACTACCCCGATGTCGAGTTTTTCCGGTCAAAGCTCAAATCACCGCCGTCGGTCTACCCCGACCAGATCAAGGACATCAGCGATGTCCTGGACGAATCATACCATGAAACGATTCTTTCCGAAGTACTGCGCCCAGCTGACCACGACGATGCGCTCCAGGCTGAAATTTGCAAGAATTGTATTTACGCGAGCAAGATTCGCCCGGACGGCGGCCCTATGCACCTCAACTACGTCTACTGCAAGAAGCAGAAGATAGAAATAGAATATCATTGCAAGTGCAAAGTCGGGCGTTGGGGGTACTTTGTATAAACGTGGGCGCAAATCACTAACGGCGGTTTTTCCAGGGTTTGCGGGTTGGGTCTGTTTTACTTCCCGGACGCTTTTCCCGTTGCCCCTGGTAGGCCAGTGAAGTGCCTCCCGGTTCTGTCGAAGCATGCTGGAATGCCCTGATGACACCATGCGGGTCTCTCTTGAACATTTCCTCGAAACGCATGTCCATGAGAAAATGCGAAATTCCTGCGCGGCGAAGGGAATGGAGATAAGGCGTGAGCGAGTAGGGGCGCCGGGGAACAAGCATTGAAATCCCGTTTTTGGTCTGCAAAACGGTGAACTGTGCTTCTTCACCCTCAACCGGGACATTCGGAAGCGCTTTTCCCGGAAGAACCGGCCGGGCATGAATACACAAAATAGGTTCGCAGGGAGCGGTCCATTCCACAGCGGTCTCAACTTCTCGTCTGTCAAGAGTCAGGGGCAGAACAACGCTGGTAACACCTCTTTGCCCGAAGACCGAGAGTGCTGCTGCGTTTCTAACATCCATGTTCCATCCGATCCAGATTTCTTGCGGAGAAATTGCTTGCATAAGACACAGCTGATCGAGCGAATCAATCATCCATCGCCGGTAACCGCGCCACTTTAGTTCATCAATCAAGCCGAAAAGATTATGCATCTCCCCCGGTGTGGTTGTTTCCGGAAAAGCGAGAACTACACTGTTTTTATCCAGACCTTGCACACGGCTTGTCTTGAGAAAGGAATAGCTTTCCTGGTCGAGATCAACTACCAGATTGTCAGGCTGCATCCAATCCATGTAGTTTTCAATGGTGCTTAGAGAAGCACGCAGGGTTATTTTTTCAGCCGATTTGGCGGCGTAGGGTCGGGCGGTTTTTTTTCTGAACCGGTGAACCAGGCCGAAGAGAAATTCTTCGCGCTTCGTTTTTTCTGCCCCGCTGATGACTTTCACCTGGTCCGAATGACCTGACAGTCCCACACTATCGCACCCATCATGCCCGGTTTCGCAATCTGCTCCTTCCATACGCGACCGATGGAATATTCTCACCGCTTCTTCCAGTGCCGCTGCCCCCTCATCCAGCAAGAGCCTGGCCGCCTGCACCGACCCGGCGGTACACCCGCTTGCATCCGGCCTGGCAATAATAGACACGGCGGCCAGTCCGGCTTCTCTGAGCGGAATGAACCCACTGAACGAAAGATCTAATGCCTGTGCCTCAAACGGCCAGTCGGGATGAACAATTTTAGGGGGTACTCCCTGCCAGGAAAGGCAATATTCGATTTCGGTTTTTCCTGACTCTATGATGGACCTGACACTGTCCCGGGAGGAGTATGGTGACACGATGACCCGGGAATATCCCAAATCTCCGGCCATGGCGGCTGTCCCCGCGGTGGAAATAGGAGTTGTGAAGTTGAGAAACAGAGGCAATTCAGGAAATGATTTCCGAACGATCAGAGACAGGCCTTGATCGTTCAGAGCAATACCACTGGTCCCCGAACAGGCGGCATCCAGTATCATTTTTCCACAGCGAGTTAGGTCATCCTGGGGGACGGTTCCCGAAAACATTATATAAAACCTGGCCCCCGCGCTGGAAAATTCATCTGCGAGAGACAAAACCTCACGTAATTCGAATCCGGCACGGCCGCGGCGGGTAAACGGGACCACCAGGCCTACCGCGTCAGCACCGGATTTCCAGGCAATGTTACAGCTTTCGAGATCGTGGACCCAGCACACCAATTCGGGAAGCGACATGTTAGTTACCTCAGGAATACCGGTAGTACGGTCACCGGAATATCATCCCAGTCCAGATATTTCCGCGGGACACGAAACAGCCCCTTCGGAAGTGACGGATTCACATTCCACGAAAGAAAACGGAGCAGGACGACACGCTCTTTGGTGTCCCGTCTCAGCACTTCCAGGCTTTCCAGGCGTTTGGCAGGGTGGCGCACCTTGAACACACCGTACACCGGTGATTCATCAGGGGGAAGAGATTTTATTACATATCGGCTGGAAACGAAGTCGCTGTATATATCATCAAAACCGGTTTGCTCATCCACCAGGTGCACGATAAATCTGAAATATTCCTCGATACGGCTGGCTGCGGCGCGTGAACGGGGACCGGAAACAGTGCTTCCATGCTTGTGCTGCCGGTCATAGAAGTACGCTTTCCTTCCCGTTCGTATATATAACAGCGTTCCCAGCTCGACTCGGAGTCTGCCTGCCGCGACGGTGACTTTTCCCGTCTGTCTACCGGTCGTTGGTACCGGTTTGTCTGGTTCAACAGCACGCCCTTCTTCATCGTCTCCCCAGTGGAAAACAGCAAGAAGTTGAGTTACTGGTTTTCCCCTTGAGCGCTCCAGCAATGAATTTCGCAGTACGCTTTTTCCGGTGGTGGCCTGGGCCGGGTCCAGCGGCGGCTGGTGGTAAAGATGGGATTCCTTGTTCCATTCAGCCTTGAGTTCCTCGAGTTCCTCCGGACTCACCGGTTCGAGCAGGTCAGGCGATACCTGCGCCGGATCGAAAAGGATGATCTCTTCATCAACGTCGCCGTCGGCCTCATCTTCCGGTGACTGACAGAACACGGCCGGCGGGCAGCACATGGCACCGACAAAACATAGTAGAAGCAGGATCAAAGCAGATTTAGTGTGTATCATTTCAGAGTCACTTTAACACGTGCCCGGTATCGTTTTCCACTCTTTTTTACTTCTTTGATTTCGATGGTGGCGCGGCCGCTTTTGATCTTGCCCCCGTCCATGAAGATCTTGTTGACCAGCGGGATACGGCTAATCCACGATTTCTGTGTGGCCCCGGTGACACCGACGAGTTTGGCCTTCTTGATCTTGCGAACATCCAGAGTGTCTACCTTGTAGACGATGACACCCGCCTTGCATTTAAACACTCCCGGCGAATCGAACGGATTCAGAGAAGACAGGGCCTGCCCGGGTGTCGCCAGGGCTGGGATATCCTTATCGAGTTTCTTCCGGTCGAAGCACTCCACTACATAGTACTTGTAGTCGTCCCGGCCGGTGGGGACAGCGATTCCCACCAGGTCTCCCTTGCTGTCCCGGGGATAGATGTACCGGGTTCCACTGGCGGACATTACCTCGAAACGGTCCTCCACCCAGTCGTCTTTCTTGTACTCGGGACCGCGGCTGGTGAAGGTCTTTCGTTGACTGAGTGTCGACAACCCCGTGCCGTACTCCCCCTTATGGTTGCCCGCGGACATCAGGCAGGAAGATTTCAGCTTACGCTTGGGATGTGATTTGGGATACGGATACAGATCGGGTAGACCGAACTCGTGTCCGAACTCGTGGCAGTAGGTGCCCGTATTTTTCTTCAGCCCCATGACGATTCCGCAGCGGTAGCCGGTAACCTCGTCATCAAGTTCGCGGTACCTGATACTTCCCGGGCTGGGTCCGTAGGTTGCGGGCCAGATCTGGTTGCTGCCCGGGGTGTTGCCGCCGGATCCGGGAACCAGGTACATCAGGTGGTAGTAATCGGTCACGGGTATATTGCGCTTGAACAGCGCTTTGAGGGTTTCCTGCATGAGTTTGGCGAAACCATCGTGGTCATCGGGAAAATCACCGCAGTCGATTCGCCAGTTCTCCTTGCTGAAGGCGTGCCAGAAATACTTACCCTTCTTCAGCTTGTCATCTCCATAATGCTTGCGAGAGTGCTTGAGCTTGACTACCGGTGAGATATCAAAAGACGTCTGGAGGGCGTCGGGTGATCCCCTGGCCACTACGTCATAATACTCCTGGAGCCCTTCCATCTTGCGCTTGATGACCGTCCTGAGTTTGCCGTAGTTGGTGTCCCAGGGATTGAAAAAGTCCTGAACGCCCTGCCAGGCATCCAGAGATTCAAATGTCTTGTCAGAAAATACCACCGGTATCACCAGCGTGTTCCCGGTCTTTACGAATTCGGCCGCTGCTTTTACTACGGGTTTTCCTTTTACGGAAAACTCCCACCGTGCGCTTTCGGTGATGGCCGGTCCGGTCACGTTGATCCGGCCCTTGATGCTCCACACATAAGTAGTATTATCCTCCAGAACGCCTTCCGGAACGGTGTAGAACCGTGACACCACATAGGTGTGATATACGAATTTTCCATCATCCCTTTTCCATATGACCAGTTCATAGAGTTTGGCCCCGGTGGCCTTCCAGGTGAGAGTGGGGGAAGAGGAGTCGACAACAGCTCCGTTTACAGGCTCATTCAGCGTAACCTCTACACCCGCCCCATAGACTGCCGAGAAAGATAACAGAACCAGGAAAACCACCAAACACCCACATGATGTTAAGAACCTATTCACGCTATATTCACTCCTTAAAAAAGCTCCATACTTAATACATTATTTTTTATAATTATAGAGACAATTGGAGTCCAACGTCAACTTTGCCACATGTTGACGTTGGAGTCATACCATCAACTTATAAGTCCACATGTTGACGTTGGGGTCATACCGTCAACTTATAAGTCCACACTACTTATA
>CAYSPT010000005.1:103155-109832 GCA_964432985.1 uncultured bacterium | reverse complement strand
TCCACATGTTGACGTTGGGGTCATACCGTCAACTTATAAGTCCACACTACTTATAAGTCCACATGTTGACGTTGGGGTCATACCGTCAACTTATAAGTCCACACTACTTATAGGTCCACATGTTGACGTTGGGGTCATACCGTCAACTTATAGGTCCACTTGTTGACGTTATGTTGTTTTGATGTTAGGTTGGCGATTGTGCCATGAACAAAACCACAAACATTTTCAAAACCGCTACCCGCAAACGCCTGAACACCATCTCGGTCATCGATGCGGCTTCCCTGATGAGGAAACTCAGCGGTGACACGGTGGATCTTATCTTTGCGGACCCACCCTACAACCTGAGCAAAAGCCGTTTCAAAATGGGTTTTCCCGCTTCCGGCGGCAGCGATTTAAACACCTACAAGGGACAGTGGGACCGGTTCAAGTCCGTTGGTGATTACGAAAGCTTCGTCTATTCATGGGCAGTGGAATCGCTCAGGGTATTGAAACCCGGGGGGTCGCTCTGGGTTGCCGGGACTTATCACAACATCTACATTATCGGTTCAGTGCTTCAGAAAATAGGGTTTTCAATCGTAAACGAAGTCATCTGGCACAAAACCGACGCCACCCCTAACATGTCGCGGACCCGGTTGGTGGCCGACCATGAAAATTTTATCTGGGCCCGCAAAGGGAAACGTCATACCTTCAACTATGAACTGATGAAACAAGCAGCCGGAGGAAAGCAGATGCGATGCATCTGGCCCCGGGGAAAGACAGCCGGTCCTAAAAAAATTCACCCAACCCAGAAACCCGAGTGGTTGGTAGAACGGGTGGTACTGGCCTGTACCCATGAAGGTGATCTGGTGGTCGATCCTTTCTCAGGTTCGGGAACCACCGCCGTGGTCTGCACCCGCCACGGCCGGATCTTTGTTTGCTGTGATACCGACAAACAGGCCTGCGTTGCCGCCAGGAAACGCTTGAAAACCGAGTTGTCACACCTGAAAACAGGTGACGGACGATGACCCCCGACAACACTTCCCACTTCCTTCTCCAGGGTAACTGCCTGGACATTCTGCCGCAGTTTTCTGATGGTATATTTGACGCGGTCATCACCGATCCACCCTACGCTACAGCCCACAAAGACATAAAAGTACTCAAGGGACGGAAACCGATTTCCATGGATTTCGGAGAGTGGGATTACCTGTCGGATACCGGTTTTATCCGGATGACCGCTTCGTGGATCGTCGAAGCGGCCCGGGTGATTAAGCCCATGGGAAACCTGGTTGTCTTTACCAAATTGGAGCGACTGGGCGCCGTCAGACACATTTACGAACAGGCAGGCTTCAAACATCATAGCACCATCATCTGGCACAAGACTAATCCGCCGCCGAAAGTGCGGAAGACTGGATTTCTCTCAGCCTGTGAGGGGATATTGTGGGCAACGAGAGGATTTGACGATAAGCGGGTGAGTTACACCTTCAATTTTCTGTCGCAAAAACTGATGCACAACTTTATCGAGACCCCCATCTGTATGGGCCGGGAACGATTTAAACACCCCACTCAGAAACCCCGGAAGGTTTTCGACTGGCTGCTTGAAATTTTCACCAACCGCGGTGATCTCATCCTGGATTGTTTTGCCGGAAGCGGTACCCTGGCGGACGCAGCTGGCCTTCTTGACCGGCGCAGCGTGTCAATCGAGTACGATCCGAACTACTTTTCGATTATGTTTGACAGGATGAACAGCACAAATCCAGACAGTATCCTCACTGCTCGGGGGGCTAAGGACATACGAGAGATGGTAAACCTCATCACACCATCTGACATTCGAGAGTTGTAATACTATTTTCAAGAGCTTAACCAGGTAAGTTAGCGTGGGCAAGAAAAAATCAAAAAAAAAGTATAAAAAGCGGGAGAAACATCCTCCAGACAACTGCGGCAACGACCTGACACGTGAGCTGTCCGCCGGACTCCAGCACCACCAGGCGGGACGGCTGAGTGAAGCTGAAACCCTGTACCGTCACGTTTTAGAAACCGAGCATGAAAACGCTGAAGCACTGCATCTGCTGGGTGTTCTGATCATGCAGCAAGGAGACGGTGCCCAGGCGATACGTTTTCTTACCGAAGCCGTGAAACTCAAACCCAGAGCCGCCCGTTATCACAACAACCTTGGCCACGCTCTACAGACCGTCGGCAAGTATCATGACGCCCTACACTGCTTCCAAAAGGCCATCCGGATACAGCCTTCTTTCCCGGAAGCCCACTATAATCTGGGCATGGTCCTGGCGCACCTGGACTGCTTCCAAAAAGCGGAGAACCACTATCGACAGGCGTTGGACTACAATCCCGGCTACGCCGAGGTGCACAATAACCTGGGAAGCCTTCTCAACAAACTGGGAAAAACCGATGAAGCCCTGCGGTATCTCAAACAGGCAATAACTCTGAATCCGTCCCTGCACCAGGCCCACAACAACCTGGGGAACATACTTCAGCAGCTTGGTGATCAGGAAGGAGCCATCAAACACTACCGCCAGGCACTTGACTTGAAGCCGGACTATGCCAAAGCGCACAGCAACCTGGGGAATATCCTGCAAGCCCAGGGCCATTACGAACAGGCGGAAAGCTGCTATATCAAGGCACTGTCGATCGATCCCGATCTGGCTGAAGCGATCAACAATCGAGGCAGTCTCCTGCAGGCACAGGATCGATATGAAGACGCTATCGACCATTACCGCAGAGCCTTGAAAATCAATCCGGATTATCCCGAAGCACACGAGAACCTGGGGATGGCCCTGAGCAGTCTAGGGCATATTCAGGAAGCAGCCGGCCACTACCGCGAAGCGCTCAGGCTCAAACCGCACGCCGGGGGAGTAACCATGAAACTGGCCCTGCTGCTGCCGCCGGTGTATGCATCTCACCGGGACATGAACGCCGCCCGGGAGCAGTTGATCTGCAATTGTGAAAAACTGAAACACGAGCATCTGACTATCCACGATCCCATAAAAGAAGCGGGTATCACCAACTTCTATTGCGTCTACCACGGTTTGAACGACAGGCAAATACAGGAAGATATCGCCGGCATCTACGCACGTTGGTACAAACCGCCAGCCCCGGCGCTGAGGCCTGTCCGGAAAAGTGTGGTACCTGATGACAGGATACGGATAGGGTTTGTGAGTACCTACTTTCGCGGTCACACCATCGGCAAACTCTGGCGGGGAACTATCGCCAACCTGGACCGTGAACGGTTTCACGTATCGGTCTTTTCCATCGGATCTTTCAACGACGAAGTGGCCAGATTCATCAGACAGCATGCCGACCACTACGAAGCTTTGCCCAAAATACTACCGAACATAGCCCGAGCCATTGCCGACAGTTGCCTGGATGTGCTCTTTTTCACCGATATCGGGATGGAACCAACTACCTATTTTCTGGCTTTTTCCAGGCTGGCACCGGTACAGTGCGTCACCTGGGGGCATCCGGTTACCACCGGTGTCCCCTCCATGGATTATTTCATCTCCGGAGAGGACCTGGAAACACCCGAAGGGAATAATCATTACACCGAAAAATTGGTCCGAATGCGCAACATCCTCTATTACTACCGCCCCGAGGTACCTGAACCACTTAAAGGACGGGAACACTTCGGGCTGCCGCAGGACTCCCACCTCTATATCTGTCCCCAGACCCTGTTCAAGTTCCATCCTGACTTCGACATGGCACTGGGGGAGATTCTTCGCCGCGACTCCCAGGGTAAGGTCATTCTGATCGAGGGAAATGTCCAGCGGTGGAACGATCTGCTCAAGAAACGGTGGCAGACCACGCTGCCCGACGTTGCAGATCGGATTCGGTTCGTGCCGCGCCAGACCAAAACCGGTTTCTTGAACCTGATTGCCGTGTCCGACGTGATGCTCGACACGTTTCACTTCGGTGGAGGCAATACCACCTACGAAGGACTGGCCACCGGTACTCCGGTGGTCACCCTGCCCTCCCGGTTTCTGCGCGGACGAATCACCAATGCCATCTACCGGAAGATGAACTTCACCGACTGCATCGCCTCATCACCCGAAGAGTACATCAATCTTGCCGTGAAAATAGCAACTGACCGGGAGTACCAGATCCACCTGCGGGAAACCATACTCAAAAACAACTACCTGCTGTACGAGAACATGGGCGCGGTGCGGGAACTGGAAGAGTTCTTTATCAAGACCGCCATCAAATAGTCCTTTTAACACGAGAAATCAACGACTTTATACTTTACAGTCTACAATTTGCTGAGTATAATAGAAAGCTGGTGGTAGCTCTCTCCAGCTTATTTATTAATGCAAAAGGAGATGACTTAATTCATGTTTTCTCGTTCATACAAGATTACCTGCCTGATGGTATCCATCCTGCTTTTCGCTACCGCCGCCCACGCCGGGGCGTTTGACACGCAGGAAGAAAAATCTCAGGCGCTGCAACTGGTATCGCAGGTCAAGGACCCGGCGATGAGGTTGGAACTCAAGCAGAACGTACTTATCGGTAATATTGACAGCTTCGATCAACTCGAATGCATCATCATCGATTTTATCGAGCTCATGCAAGAGCGGGACCGGATCATCAAGGACCGGATACGCCTGGTGATCGAAAGAGGGTATGTCTCTCTCGGATACAAGCAAGCCCGCCGGGCCATGTTCGGCGACATCGACAACATCGACGGCGTCGTGCATTGCGCCTACACAGACAGAGAAGTGGTCACCGACAGTATCCCCAACGTGAAATACATGAATACCGAGCACACCTTTCCCCAGCGCTACTTCAACAAGAAGGAGCCCATGAGAAGCGACATCCACCACCTTTTTCCCACTGACACCAAGGCCAACAGCCAGAGGGGAAGCTACCACTTCGGATTTGTTACCGGCACTCCCTTCTGGGAGAAGGACGGCAGCCAGCTGGGTCGTAGTCGGTTCGGCGACGTGGTATTCACCGTCAAACCCGAGCACCGTGGCGACACGGCCCGGGCCATGTTTTACTTCTCCGTGCGGTATAAGTATAAGATCGACAACAAAGAAGAAGCGGTACTGAGGGTCTGGCACACCAACGATCCCGTGGACGATTACGAAATGATGCGCAACAACAAGATCGAACAGTACCAGAAAAACCGCAATCCCTTCGTGGACAACGCCGGGCTAGCCTCCCAGATCTACGATTTCTAAATTGTAGTAAACACCAATACGGCATACCTTTTCGCAGGTGTGCCGTGTTTTTAATCTACCTTCATTTTTCTTTACCTGTCACTAACAGTTGTCAGGCAAGGCAATGTTGAGCAAGATCTTTGCGCAACAATAAGAATACCTACTCAGTGGACAGCAACTACGACATCAGTATACAATTCCGGTAAAGATGCTCTTTATTTTTGAAATATTATTGAATTTTTATACGAGTTGTTGCGTCTTAGCAGGTGAAAGGACGGGAAGACTGTATGGCAGGGGACGAACTGGCCACGCTGACCGACGGTGAACTGGTTGAACGGCTTCAGAGCCGGGCGGACCTGGAAGCGTTCGACGAACTCCTGAAACGCTACCATAAGCCTGTTTTCTATTTCTGCCTGCGCACATTGGCCGACAACCACACCGCCGAAGAGATCACCCAGGATGTTATGTATAAGGTTTACCGTAAAATCAACAAACTCAAGAATCAGGAGCGGTTGAAAACCTGGATATACCGTATAGCATCCAACGCGTGCAAGGACTATTACCGCTCCCTTAAAAAGGAGTACCTGGTGGAACCGGATACCATGAGCCGGCTGCCCGATCACCGCCTGGGACCGGGAGAAGTGGCTGAACTGAAAGAGCGTTCGCGGCACGTCCGGGACGCCGTGGCCAAGCTTCCCCCCATGCAACGGCAGGCCATCATCCTGTTTCATTTCCAGCACCTCTCCTACCGGGAGATCGCGGAAATCCTGCAGTGCCCACTGGGAACGGTCATGTCCCGCATCTGCTACGGTAAGCGCCAACTGAAATCCCTCCTTAAAGAATACCTGGGGCTCGACCCCAAAAGCGCAGTGAAAGGAGGTGCCTGCTGCTATGCCCTGTGAATCATATAAAAATTATCTCGAAGCCTACTGTGACGATGTACTGCCCCTTGAAGTCAGCCAGAAAGTGGAAGCGCATCTGGACAGCTGCGATGATTGCCGTAAAAGCGTCCGTGATTACCAATCGCTCAACGTTCTGCTCAACAGCTACGTGGAACAACGTGTCCCGGAGGAACGCTTTATCGCCATGCGTGAGAATATACTCCAGCGAATCACCGCTGAAGACCGCTCCGCGGTACTGGCGGAAGGCCGGAAACGACCAATCCATCTGAGCCGCCTTGCCGGCCCGGGCTTTTCCCGGCGAGTGCTCACGTTTCTCTCCCCCCTGTGGAATACCGGTTTGAGGAGAGCCGCGGTAGCTGTGACCTGTATTGTGGTTCTCGCTGTCGTCTTTTACACTCAAGGCCCGCCCGGAAATGAGACGGCTTTACCGACTTCCGCCGGTCCTCCGCCGCAGGTTGCTGCCGGTAATACTGAACCGGCCCCATCTAATACTGAACCGGCCCCATCTAATACCGAATTAGCCCCAACTAATACCGAACTGGCCCCAACTAATGCCGAACCGGCCCCGGCGGATGTCGATACCGGTACCGCAACCACTGTTGCCCTGGCAACGGCGGGAAGCGGAACC
>CAYSPT010000005.1:101672-103055 GCA_964432985.1 uncultured bacterium | reverse complement strand
TGTCGATACCGGTACCGCAACCACTGTTGCCCTGGCAACGGCGGGAAGCGGAACCATCGTGGCCTTCGCCGACCAGGTGCTCGACGAGTTGAACCTGATGCAACTGGAGATGACGGCGTCCAGTGAAATCGAGCAGCTAGACATGTTCGAAGCAATCATGGAAGAATTGACCAGTTTTGACAGTTCGGCTGATGACGGCTGATTATTATTCAAAGTTGAAAGTGAAGGGGCGTGATCGATAATGATCAAGAACACGAGTTGGAAAGTGATGACGGCGCTGGGGCTTACCGTTTGCCTGGTGCTGCCGGTAACATTGTTGGCGGTGGAGCAGATGCCTCCACTCATCGAAGATGAAGAAGTGGAAATCGAGATAGAGATTGAAGAGAGGGACCTTCCCCCGGAGCTTCCTTTCATGAAAGAGTCCGATGAAGATACGTTAATCAAGAAATTCCGGGACAAAGACAAAGAATACATCATCAAGAAAAGAATCAAAAGCTCCGGAATGGCTCTTAAAAAGCTCGATCTTAATGAAGACAGCGTGGTTGACGCCCACGAAATCGGAGTCGCCCTGAAGAAGCTCGGGATCGACATAGGCGAAGCGGAAGAGCTCTCAGACCGGCTCATGGAGTACGACGAGAACGGTGACGAGGTCCTTGACTACCAGGAACTCAAGCAGATGAGAAAGGACCGCCCGTCGCTGCTCAAGGAGTTCCTTGGGCGCAGAGAGCAGTTCAGGGACAAGTTTGATTTCAACAAAGACGGGTCAATCGACGATGACGAGTGGGACCAGGTGCGGGAAGCCCGGAAACGGTGGTCGTCACGCCGCCAGGAACAATTACGGGAACATCAACAGCACCAGCGCAGGCCCCAGCATGGCTTCGGCGATCAAGGCCAGCAACCCCAGATGGGTCCCGGCGGACAGGGTTTTCGCCAGGAGGGACCTCGTCAGCCCCAGATGGGTCCCGGCGGGCAGGGTTATCTCCCTCAAGGTCAGCAGCACAAGCAATTTCAGCGGAAAGGATTGGACAGGTCCGCCAGGAGAGGGGAGTATGCTCAGAAAGGTCATGGAAAAGCAGGCGGCGGTAGTTCCCCGGCTACCGTGGCTGCCGAGATCCACGAAAATATCGTCAGGGTTTTCCAGATGACGGCCAAGCGGCTCGAGAAAGCCGGTGACCACAACCGGGCCCTGGTGGTCTATGCCAAATTGGCGGAAGTCGAAGTTCACATGGCCAAGGCCCTCATCAGGATACAGGAGAGAGAATTCGACGAAGCCGTAGATGAGTTGAATAACATCGTCGAGGTGGCCCGGAGCCTGCCCGACATCGGCCCGCTTCCTGAAATTCAGAAGGAGAAGGATAAAGAAGAGGAAAAACAGGAGTAAAC
>CAYSPT010000005.1:98541-101572 GCA_964432985.1 uncultured bacterium | reverse complement strand
GTCATCAGCAGACTAATCAGCCTTCTACTCTTCTTCCAGTTCTTTCACTTCGCACAGATCCGAGGCGCACTCAGCATCAACATATTTGACTTTTTTGTTACTGGTTGCAGCGATCTTCAGGCACCAGGCCAGGCCACCATAAAGAACGACTGCTCCGAAAACCATCATTCCCCATGCTCCACCAGGCATTTCTACGCCTCCTCCCCCTCAGCGTCCTCCGACTCATCCTCACCGGAGCCTCTGAGTTTGGCTATGACTACTCCAAGAACCAGGGCGAGAACAGACACAGCCCACCCACCGATAACGAGCGCTTTAGTGGGATAATTCTCATATGGTCTTGAGTACTCGGTATAGAAATTGAGGATCAGGATTATTCCCAGAACCAACGGGGTGATGTACTTGATACACACATCCCACCACACGCCCAGTTGTATCTCGGATACTTCATTCAAGTACTTTCTAAATCCTTTGATATCATAAGCGTAACCGACTATCAGGCATTCAGCCAGCCCTATGACCGTTAGACCGAAGCAGTTCATCCAGTTGTCAACGATATCCAGCCAGAAGAGCCCGGCCCCGGTGGCAAAAACAAGTCCTCCCAGGAAACCAAATATACAAAAGTACAGGGTCAACTTCGATTTTTTCACCTGCCATTTGTCGTGCAGTCCGGAGAGCACGCCTTCAACGATGGAAAACGCCGAATCAATTCCCAGTGTAAGAAGCATGAGGAAAAAGGCGACAGCGCAGAGGCTTCCCAGCGCAGGCAGTTTCGAAAGAGCGAGCGGATAGGCGACGAAAGCCAGACCCGGTCCGCCCGCCGCCACATCAGCCACCGCTTTTCCCTGAATATGAGCCAGGTAACCGAGAGTGCTGAAAACAGCGAACCCGGCAAAGAAGCTGATCCCGCAGTTGGCCAGGCTGGTAATGAACGCGTTGTTCGTTATTTCGGAATCCTTCGGTTTGTAGCTGGCGTAGGCCATCAGGATGCCAAATCCCAGGCTCAACGAGAAGAATATCTGACCGTAAGCGGCCAGCCATACCCGCGGGTTGGTAAGGACTGAAAAATCGGGAGTGAGATAGAACTTGAGCCCCTCCATTGCTCCCGGCAGTGTTATTCCCCGGAAAAAGAGAATAACCAGCAGTATTATCGGCAGCGGTACCGTAACGTAAACGACCTTGCCAACCCTGATTACTCCCTTGTAGATGATGAAATAGATGCAGAGCCAGGTGAGGGCAAGTCCAGCTACGATCGGCCAATTGAGCCCTCCCAGCTCAAAAGGGCCACCGGTTGTTTTGAGCACCGTTTTCATGAAGTAATCACCGGTATTTTCTCCCCACGGCATTTTCAACGATACGGCCATGTACCGCCAGGCCCAGCCCATAACGACGCAGTAGTACAGCGATATGAACGTTCCGACAGCTAGAGCCCACCAACCGACGAATTCAAATTTCTTGCTGATTTTGCCCAGTGCATAAGAAGCAGAACCCTGCAATCTCTGCCCCAAACCATACTCCAGTATCATGAGCGGAATTCCAGTGGTAAAAAGGGCTATAAAGTAAGGGATGAGGAAAGCGCCCCCACCGTTCTGAAACGCCACGTGCGGGAAACGCCACACGTTTCCCAGCCCCACGGCTGATCCAACAGCTGCCATGATAAAGGCAGGCCGGTTTACCCATCGTTCTCGGTGTTCTTCCATTCGGCTGTCACCTCGCATATTTTTCCCGCATGCAATCCACGGATATTCCTCATTGCTTCATCAAATAGCTATTTTAACACTTCACGCTACGTGCGGGCATCCCGGCTGCTTCTTTTGGCCCCGCTCCGAAGTCAATGGGAGGACGGTACCGGTGGCCGAACTGGTACCTGAAGAACCCGTCCAGTACGGCGTCAACTCCCTGGGGCACCTGCTCTTCCCACGCTCCGCCAAGCCATCGTACCACTGTCCAGGGCACGGTGAGCATTCCCGGATGCCCTCTGGCACAGAGACTGCAGAGAATACCGCCTTTATCGGGTGAAAAACGGCCAATTGTCGGAGTTTTTTCTCCGATTCCCGGTTCCCGGCCGCACTCGCAGCACACGCTGACCTCGGGGGTGAGACCGGCAATATGGAGAAAGTGTAACTGGAAAAGTAGGAGATCCCGTCGGGGATCAACGGGATGGGAATCAAGGCTTTCAAGCACCGCAACGGCCAGATCATAGAGATGCGGATCTTCTTCTTCAGAAGGAGTCAACCTTGAGAGGATACTGAGAACGTGAAACGCAGCCGAAAGGCAGTCAAGGCGTTCACAGATGTGAGGGAACTCTTTGAGTGAAGCAGCCTCCCCGATCCCGGGCAGGCTGCCCCGTTTGCTTTTCTTCAGAACGACTTCAAGAATCCGGAACGGTTCCAGCAGTGCAGTCCGCTTGCTGTTCCCTCTGCGGACTCCACGGGCGATGCCCTGAACTTTCCCTCGTGTACGAGAGTAGAACGTAATAATCCTGTCGTACTCCCGAAGATCAGTCCGGCGAACTACCAGAGCTTCAATCTTGCCCTGCAAAATAAATCTCCCACTTACTATTTGTCCTGACTGGCGCCGTCGTAACCGTAGCCTTCCTTACGAAGGTACCGCCCTCTCCAGAAGTTGCGCTTGTGATGCATCTCTTTCATTTCTTTTTCAATTGCGGCGATTTTATCTTCGTACTCCTGCGATGTTTCATCCAGCCGCTCCTGGAGATTCAGCACTTCCGCTTCAAGGCGTTCCTTGTCCCGGTTCAACTGCTCTATGTCAATTTCAGCCGATTTCAGCTTTACCGCGAGTTTGCGGGCATCTTCTCCCATGCCGCCACCGCCACCCGCCATAGCCAGGGCGAAGCGCCTCAGGGCTTCATTTAAAACACCAGCGTCATCGTACCACCGGATGTTTTCGTCAATGGAAAACGCTTCCATATACTTGGCCACTGCCTGGTCGACTTTACCCATCTTCATGTACTCAGTTGCCCGAACGAGTTCACCTAATGCCTTTTTCAGTGATTCGGTCAACTCAGTATCTG
>CAYSPT010000005.1:89545-98441 GCA_964432985.1 uncultured bacterium | reverse complement strand
GCCCGAACGAGTTCACCTAATGCCTTTTTCAGTGATTCGGTCAACTCAGTATCTGAAGTCGTTGACGCCGTGTCCTCATCCCCAACAGATTCCGTTTGGGCCAGTACAGGACCGGATGCGATAAACACCAGACAAACAACGAGTAACAGTATTGGGAACAGACGGGGCATATTTACCACCACCTTCTCCGGATCTTAACCGTGCTCTTTCTCTGCCTTATTAGCCCCACCAATCACTTTTGGAGCCTTATATTATCCGCGTTCTTTCCCTTTCTTATCAGCCCCAACAACCACTTTTGGGGCCTTATCCGTGCTCCTTCTCTGCTTCCTTGGCTCCTTCTACAACTTCAGCGCCTTTTTTGATAGCTGCGATGTTAACGTCGAGCATTTTGCGGTGCCGAGCGGAGATAACCTTTTCGAGACTGCTCAAAACACCCTTCTTGGTGAGCGTTCCGCTGGCTGCGGCATATGCGCCTATCATAACCATATTGGCAGCTTTAAGACTTCCCAGGCTGTCAGCCAACTCCGTTGCCGGAACCGGAAATGTCTTAATGTCATCCCGGCTGGGTTTGACATCGATAAGAGAGCTGTCATACAGCACCAGTCCGCCCTGCTTGACATCAGATTCGAACTTCTCCAGGGACGGACGATTGAAAACCACGACCACATCCGGCGTTTCGATTACCGGAGCTCCTATTTCGTTGGGTGAAATGATAACGTGACAGTTCGCCGTACCGCCCCGCATCTCGGGACCGTAGGACGGCAGCCAGGTAACCTCGTAGCCTTCATCCATCCCGGTCTGGGCGAGAAGCTTGCCGGCCAGAAGGATTCCCTGGCCGCCAAAACCGGCGATGATAATTCTTTCAGCAATGTCTCTCATGGTTCACGCCTCCTCCCTCTCGGCGGCAAGCCGGGCCTCATCCTTGTAAACACCGAGCGGGAAGTAGGGGATCATGTTGTCTACAAGCCACTGGTTCGAGCTGCCGGCAGTCATACCCCAGTTAGTCGGGCAGGTCGACAGGATTTCCACCATGGAAAATCCCTTGCCGTCGATCTGTGTCTGGAAGGCCTTTTTGAGATGTTTCTTGGTCTTGACTATGTTCTTGTAGTCATGCACTGAGCCCCGGGCGATATACTTCGTACCGGTCAGACCCGACAGAAGTTCGCACATCTTCATGGGATAGCCGATATCTTCCGCTTTCCTCCCGTAAGGAGTTGTGGTGGTTTTCTGACCTATCAACGTGGTAGGAGCCATCTGTCCACCGGTCATGCCGTAAATAGCGTTATTGACAAACACTACGGATATTTTTTCACCACGGTTGGCAGCGTGTATTATCTCGGCAGTCCCTATAGCAGCCAGGTCACCATCTCCCTGGTATGAGAGAACAAACAGATCGGGGCGGCTTCGTTTTATCCCGGTAGCCACCGCCGGAGCCCGCCCGTGAGCTGCCTGTTGCATATCGAACTTCCAGTACCAGTAAGCGAATACCGAACATCCCACTGGCGCTACCCCAACCGCTTTTTCCCGCAGACCAAACTCATCGATCAGTTCGGCCACCAGCCGGTGAATTACGCCATGTCCGCAACCCGGGCAGTAGTGATATGGTGTTTCAAACAGGCTCTCGGGGCGGGAAAAAACCTTCTTCATCATCTTAGTCATCGTATTTCTCCACCTCTCCAGCCTAGATCTGGGCGTTAGTTTTTTGAATCGCCGTAAGAACCTCGAATGGCGTCGGAACGACACCACCCGAACGACCAAAAAACTCAACCGGACGACGGCCGTTTACCGCCAGTTTCACATCTTCGATCATCTGGCCGTGATTCATTTCCGCCACCAGGAACGCCTGGGTTATCTCCGCTACTTCTGACAGCGCATCCTCCGGAAACGGGTAAAGAGTAATCGGCCGGAACAGACCAACCTTGATACCGCGTTTTCTGGCCTTCTCCACCGCTGTTTTCACAATACGAGCCATTATTCCGTAAGCCACGACGACCACTTCAGCATCATCAACGTAACGGGCTTCGTACTGGATCTCATTTTTCTTGGCTTCGGCGTATTTCTCGTAGAGATGAATGCAATGCTGTTCCAATTCTTCCGGAGCGAGGTGAATGGATGAAATGAGATTGGGCTCTCTTCCGCTGCAACCGGTAGCAGCCCACGGTTTAACGGGGAGTTCCGTTACTTCCATGGCTTTTAGTTTGTCAAAATCAACCGGCTCCATCATCTGCCCCAGGCAGCCGTCACCCAGAATCATGACCGGATTACGGTACTTGTCGGCCAGCTCAAATGCCTTGATTGTCAGTTCGGCTGCTTCCTGCACCGATGCGGGCGCCAAAACGATCAGCCGGTAATTTCCGTGACCGCCGCCCTTGGTGGCCTGGAAATAATCTTCCTGTGATGGGGCGATGTTGCCAAGTCCGGGACCTCCTCGGCAGATATTGACCACAACGCAAGGCAGTTCCGCCCCGGCAATATATGATATGCCTTCCATTTTCAAGCTTACTCCGGGACTCGACGATGAGGTCATGCAACGCACCCCGGTACCGGCGGCGCCATAAACCATATTTATGGCGGCTACCTCGCTTTCAGCTTGAAGAAACGTGCCTCCGATCTCCGGCAGACGCGCTGAAAGGTATTGAGGAAGCTCACTCTGTGGAGTAATAGGATACCCGAAATAATAACGGCATCCGGCGATTATGGCAGCTTCCCCGATAACTTCGTTTCCTTTCATAAGGACTTTTTCTCCCATTGCTGCCACTCCTTTATTCTTCAAATTCTTTATAGACTTCAATCGCGACTTCCGGACACACCACGGCACACATGGCACAACCCACGCAATCGTCACTCTTTACCGCCACAGCTGGATGAAATCCCTTGGCATTAAGATGATCTCCCATCTCGAGAACGCTCCGGGGGCACGCACCAATACAGAGCCCGCAACCCTTGCAGATCTCCTCCAAAACTTCTACTTTTCCCCGGGCAGGCATACGATACCTCCTCTCAAAACAACCGAATATACTGTTTAGAAGCATGTGCTTCTGATTAAATTAGAGACCTGACAATTCCACCTTGCCTCAC
This sequence comes from uncultured bacterium, assembly GCA_964432985.1. Classification (GTDB taxonomy): domain Bacteria; phylum Muiribacteriota; class CAYSPT01; order CAYSPT01; family CAYSPT01; genus CAYSPT01. The sequence continues at coordinate 95,363 of CAYSPT010000005.1, read as the reverse complement.
ATATGACCGATTAGTAGCGCAAGATGGGATCGCTATTCCAAATATACCCAGAACACATATTGTACATAATCAGACGGGTTAAGTTCAAGCGCTACCGCAACTTTATACACAATTTACCAGCATTTTTCTGATGTTTTCACTCAACTCCATACTAAACATTCACTCGAATTTATCCGATACCAGGAAAAGGGAGGATTCGTATCCATGGATAATAAAGTTGATATTGTGGCCGCACTTGCTCGACTGGAAAAAGCACGGGAGACCGATGACGAACGTGCAATTGGCCAGGCAATTGAACAGGCTCTTACCGTTATACGCACCCATCCGCAGGCATCAGGTGAAATAGTGGGTGCCCTGAGCGGATTTGGTAGGGCCGTTTACAGCATCCTTCATAGAGAGCTGTGCCGCAACGCAACCGGCAACGCCTACCTGGCCAGGTTGGAGCAACTCGGTCAGCTGTCGGGATTCTTCGGGGAACTTGAAAATTTCCTGACTATGACTGACAAACGACTTTTCAATCATCTGCTGGAGGTCCTCAGCAGTTTGCAATGCGAAAAAGCCGAATCATTACTGGTCAACGTCGTTCAAAATTCTAAACGACCGGCATCGGTAAGAGCGAAAGCGCTGACAGCCCTGGGTAAACGCGACAACCTTCCCGTTTTGGATTGCGTATTCGATTTTCTTAACGCGGATGAATCAAGTCTCAACCACGCCGCTCTCACCTACCTGGTGGACCTCGCTCAGTTTAAACCGGATGATGTGTTTAAACGCCTGCCACCCCTGGGTGATAATAATGTCCGTTACCTTCTGGAACAGGTAAAGCTCCCTCCATTTCCCGGAAATCTCCGGCTCTTGCTCCCCATGCTCACTTCTGACAAGGGACGGGGAGGCAGAATTCAGCACATGATAGAGGAAGTTATTGGAAAGTTGACAGCATCGGCCAAGGGAAATCAAGCAGCAAACGACCGTAACCGTCACCTGGCAGCTGATCTGGTGGGACGCTATCTGAAATTCGCCAAACAAGCTCCCATCAGAGTATTTTTAATCAGAATGGTTTTGAAACTGGGTGACGTTGGTACGGCCGTATTGAAAGAACATCTAAACCAGGCCAAGGGAGAAGTTAAGAAAGAACTTTCAGACATATTCATGAAATTTCCGGCGGGAAAATCACTGGATCTTCTGGACATGGTGCTGGATTCGCTTGATACCAAACAGGGTCTGAAAACCATTCAGTACCTGAAACTTCAGGGATCCATTCGTTCAATCGAAATGCTGGTGAGACTGCTGTCACACACACAAACCAGTATTCAGAGAGCCGCCCGGGACGCGCTCACCACCATGATGACCCTCAGCCAGATCATCGCCTTTTTAGGAGACAGAGACCCGTCTGTCAGGGTAATTATGCTACAACTGCTAAAACTGCACGCTCACAAGAAAGAAACACGGGAATTGGCACATTCACTGCTTAACGACAAGGTTCCGATTGTCAGAAAGACCGCCCTGGAAACGATGGCGTTTCTTGGTAAGGAAAGAGACCCGGTGCCTTTCCTTAATGCAGCCTGTGATCCGGACGACGGAGTCAAGGCTGCTGCCTGTACTATTCTTAAGTCCATTAAAACAGTCTATGGACAAAATATTCTCATCGACCACATGTCTCATCCAGACCCGAAGATAGCTGCTATTGCAGCCCGTGTGATGGCGGCCCGTGCCTGGAATGATTTTGAAAGCCGTTCCCTGCTCCAATGTGAATCGTCCGCTAAGATATTCGCCCGGGCCGTGGAACTCGACTCCCAGGTTAGACGGCGTTTAGTTTACAGCATCACCAATCCCGATCACAAAACCAGGTTCACCTGTGCGAAGATACTTGCGGGCATTTCTGATAAGACATCCATGATACAGCTTTTGCGGCCGCTGGTCCTTAAAACGCTGGCAGATCCGCACCCGCACATTCGGGCCACCGGAGTTAGGGCTTTGCAGAATCTGGGACACGTCAAAGATTCGGCCCGCCTTATTAGATTACTCAACGATTCCGATGACAGAGTCCGCGCCAACGTCGTGGAAACGCTTGGCAAACTCTGGAGTACGCAGGCTGGGGAAGCCATACGGAAACTGGTCGGCGATGCCAGTCCCCGGGTTCAGGCCAATGTTGCCGTGGTCCTGACCAAACGAGGCACGAAAGACGGAGCACGTCTCCTGCATAAACTTCTAAACTCCAATGACCCGCAGATACGGCTTTCCGGACAATACGCATTACAGGCGGTAGGAGGCAGACGTTGATGGTTACGATGGGGATAGCACATATTTCACTGCTGGCCACGGGAGGAAAGCACTGATGGTTACGATGGGGATAGCACATATTTCACTGCTGGCAGTAGGAGGAATCACGGGAACAGTGCTTCTCGGACTGGCAACCGGAAGTGTATTGCTGTACAGAACAATAAAGAAAAAAGTGGAAGAATCAAGCGTCCTCAGCGAGGACATCAGTGACTTTATCACGTCACTTCACGGTCTGACCAACCAGGAAGTGGAGGCGATTAAAACAGCTGCACATATTGCGAGAATACAACCAGTCCACCAGCTTCTCGTTTCTCAACGTCTGTTTGATAGAGTAAAGCGTCAGGCCGCCGTGCGCGGCCAGGTGGACCCAGAAATTCTGACACAAATCGGAGAAAAATTATTCAGCCGGACTCTATCCGGTCCACAGGACCAGACGATATCCTGCCATCAGGGTTAGAATTTTGATCCTCCGGATCATGCTTCTCCCCAATCACATTCTTCCTTCGAAGCCGCTTGAACGCAAAATAGGACGCATATACCAGGAAAAACACCATAGTAATATCAAAAAAAACGACAACTCGATCAAGAAAACCCATGGTGTCTTTCCACCCCGCCTTTGTTCAAAGGCGCAAGATAAGGATCTAACCTGATGCTCCATCAGGCTTTAACCTGATGCTCCATCAGGCTTTAACCAGATGTCCCATTATCAACTTCTTTTCCCCTACGGTTTCGAAATTGACGACCATCTTCTTGACACCGTCCTCGGTAGCGCCCGTGTCAACGACTGTACCGGTGTCTTCCCAGTACTTGTGATAAAGCTGGTCACCGTTTTTGTAGGTCGAGGTAGGATCATAGATCAAGATTCCTTCCGCGAGGTCTTCCAGAATTTTGGCTGCTTCCGCCTCTTTGGCTTTCTTTGTGTCCTTCTTGGCTGTTTTCTTCGTTGCCATTGTTATTCTTGACTCCCTTCTTTTTCACTCATTTCCAGATTCGCTCATATCCAAAGCCAACCGGGCAACTTTCCGGGATGCACCGCTGGCTCCCAGCATAGTACGTATTTCAGTAAAAGCTTCGAGCATGCTTATTCTGGCCGTTTCATCGTCCAATAGACGCATAACTTCAGATGTCAAACGCTGCGGAGTCAGGTCACGCTGAATCAGTTCAGGTACAACCCGCTTATTCATGAGCAGATTCGGAATGGCAAAGTGCGGGGGCAGCTTGTTCCAGCACCTGGCAATCAGCTCCGTCAGCAACGACACCTTGTACACCACCACCATAGGGGTTCCAATAAACGATGTCTCCAGCGTCGCGGTCCCGGATGACACCACCACCAGGTCTGATACCGACACACAATCGTAGGTTTTCCCGATTACCAGCTCAACCGGGAACTCATCTCGAGCTTTCGATACCGACAGTTCGATCCAGCTTCGCAGCCGTTCCATTGACGCGCAGGCCCCCCTGGAGACGGGAACCAGAAAACGAGCACCGGGTTTTTTGCGAGCAATTTTCGCGGCGGCCTTCAACATTATTGGTAGCAGATATCGTATCTCAATTCGGCGGCTACCAGGCATTAGAGAGATGACAGAACTCGCCGTTTCAAGCCCAAGATCCTTTAGTATTTCTTCCCGTGAATGGGAAGGTTTTACCAGGTCTACCACCGGATGTCCAACGAATGTCACATCAGCGCCGGCTTCCTGATATATTTTTTCGGTACATAGATACGGGGCCGCCACCTTGGTTATTTTCGAAGCCGCTTCTCGAACATCATCAGCGCAGCTGGCCCACTTTGACGGCGGGATATAATAGAGAGTCGGGATTCCTATTTTCTTAGCGGCGCGAACGAGAAACATGTTGAATCCGGGATAATCGACCAGTATCAAAAGGTTGGGCCGTTCTCTTTCAAGAACGGTCTTGAGCTTGCGGTAAATAAGGAAAAGGCGGGGAAGTTTTTTCAGCGCTTCCAGCAACCCAATAGCTCCCCAATTCACTGTCTCGAAGAAGAGCTTAACCCCGGCAGCAGCCATTTTGCTGCCGCCAACTCCCCACAATTCCACATCCGGGGAGAACTCCCAAATTTTCTGTGCCAGGTCGGCAGCGTACATGTCCGACGAGACCTCGCCGGCAACGATCATTATCGTTTTTTTAACCCTGCTTCCCATAACTTAAACCATTCCTTTGAACTGTACCTGGTAGAGGCCGTGGTAAACGCCTTTTTGCTCTAAAAGAGCAGTGTGCGTACCGGTTTCTGCTACTCGCCCGCTCTCCAGAACGACAATCATATCAGACTTCTTGATTGTTGATAACCGATGGGCGATGACAAATGTCGTCCGCCCTTCCATCAACCGCTCCAGTGCTTCCTGAACCAGAGATTCCGATTCCGAGTCAAGAGACGATGTGGCCTCGTCGAGAATAAGAATCCTGGGATCTCGCAATATAGCCCGGGCAATAGCTATCCTTTGACGCTGACCGCCGGACAGTTTCACTCCCTTTTCTCCCACCTCTGTCTCATATCCGTGGGGAAAGGCGCTGATGAAATCATGAGCATTGGCTGCCCTGGCGGCGGTGACGATCTCCTCCCGGGTGGCTTTCTGCTTCCCGTAAGAAATATTGTCAGCCACCGTCCCGCTGAAGAGCAGTGTCTCCTGGGGAACAATACCGATATGTCCCCGAAGAGATTTCAGGGTTAGATCGCGGACATCGTTGCCATCCACTAGAATTTTCCCACTATCTATCTCATAAAAACGTGGAATCAGGTTGACAAATGTAGTTTTACCGGCGCCGCTGGAACCCACTATGGCAACCGTCAGCCCCTCTTGCACTTCGAGATTGATATCGGACAGCACCTCTTCACCCTGATTGTAGGAAAAAGACACATCATCAAAAAACACTTTTCCCTGCATGCTGTCTATCTCGACGGCTTCAGGTTTATCTTCAATATCTATATTCGTGTCGAGAATTTCAAATATCCTGCTGGCGCAAGCCATGGCTTGCTGAAGAACAGCGTTAACATGAGTCAGACGTTTGACAGGATTGTAGATCATTCCCAGCGCTGTCAGATAACTGATTAACTCAGGACCGGAGAGAATACCTTTAATGACCTCTTTCCCGCCATACCACAGGATCACCGCCAGCCCGGTAGTATTCAGAACTTCGACTACCGGGAGAATGAGGGCGAAAACCTTCTGGTTCTTCATCGTAGCCCGAAACGTCTCTTCGTTCTTTTTGACAAATCTGTCAATTTCATATTCTTCCGCGGTAAACGATTTGACAATCCTGATCCCGGAAATAGTTTCCTGTATTATTGAAGTGATATCACCTACCTTGGCCTGGATCATGTACGCCAGTTTTCTCATTCGCCTGGAGAAGGTGGCAATGACAAATCCGATTACTGGTACGATAATGAATATCAGTAACGACAACTTCCAGTGAATGTAGAAAATCCAACCAAGCAGAAACACGATCAACACTGAATCTTTGGCTACCTGGGTGATTAATGTAAGCATGGTCTGCAGGATTCCTACATCGTTGAGAACCCGCGACA
>CAYSPT010000005.1:74998-89445 GCA_964432985.1 uncultured bacterium | reverse complement strand
GTGATTAATGTAAGCATGGTCTGCAGGATTCCTACATCGTTGAGAACCCGCGACATGATCTGGCCGGTTTCCTTATTGTCATAAAAACTCAACGACAGACGCTGCAGGTGCATGTATAGATTGTTGCGGATATCGAAAACCACCCGCTGCCCAACCCAGGCCATGCTGTATGTCTGGAAGAAATAAAACGTTCCCTTAATAGCTATAACGATTACCACGCCCACCGCGATGACCGCCAGCATAAAGGTGTCCTTTTCATTGAGCACCTGTTCGAATATCTTTTTGATAATATACGCTGGAGCAGCTTCCCCGGCGGCTACCCCTATAGAGCAGCAAACGGCGAGCACTATCCACCACGCATGCGGTTTCAAATATGAAAAGCTTCTCCTGTATATGCTCAATGTAGTGCTCCCTGCCGATCAGCAGTACGGTATCCTTGTTCAATGCCCTGTCTGCCACGGCTGTTGAGCTCGAGTATGGTCCTGGCTGAACATTCAATTGCGCCGGGACTTCCCAGTGTTCTTACTGCTTCTGCCAGGTCAGCTTTCATTTTGTCCAGGCGATCTGAATTATTCAGAATGTCAAGCGCCTCCCTGGCCACCAGTTCGGGACGAGCACTGTTTTGCAGAAACTCGGGCACGATTTCTTTCCCGGCCACGATATTGGCCAGGCCGATAAAGGGAACGCGCACCACAAACCGGGCCAGCATCCATGTTAATACAGACGTTCGGTAAACGATCACCATGGGGGTACCCAGGATAGCCGCCTCCAGAGTGGCGGTACCCGAAGCAACCAGTACAAGATTGGATACTTTTATGGCGTCATAGGTGTTGTTTTCAATGATCCTGACCTTCAGTCTCGATTTTTGCAGCAACCGGGTGACTTCTTCACGATTAACCGAACTGGCTACTGGTAAGACAAACTGCGCATTCGGCAATGTTTGAGAGATTATTTCAGCGCTGTCAAGCAGCAGCGGCAGCAAACGGTCGATTTCATGATGACGACTGCCGGGCAGCAACCCTATCACGGGAGATGTATTTTCCAACTCGAAGTGCTTGAGCGCTTCAGCGCGTGTCAACCGGGTCGCTACAACATCGAGGAGAGGGTGACCAAAAAATTCGAAATCCGCGCCGGCACGACGGTAGATGTCCACTTCAAAGGGAAACACAGCGATGACTTTGGTAATGATTCGGGCAATTTCCTTGGCCCGGTACGAACGGCTTGCCCAGATTTGCGGGGGAAAATAATAAACAAGAGGAACGCCCAGGTCGGATAGAGACCTGGCTACCTTGAGATTAAAGCCCGAATAATCTATGAGAACAACAACATCCGGCTTCCGTGCTTTGACCAGGCGCTTGATATCTCCCAGCAGTTTGCCGAGAGGGAGAAAATTCTTGATCGCCTCGACAAATCCTATCACAGCGCGATCGGTAATATCACTGATGACCTCAACGCCCGCCTGTTTCATGAGTCCTCCGCCAATACCAAACAGCGCCACGGACGGGCTCAACTCCTTCAAGCGACGTGCCAGATGGGAACCGTGCAAATCTCCGGAAGCCTCACCGGCGATCATCATTATAGAAGTGTTCATTCTTACTCCTACTCGCCGTGCTCCTTTTTGACCTGGTCAACAATCTGAAGGGCTATTTCCAGAGCGTCACGCCCCTGCTCTCCCGAGACTATTGGCTTCTTCCCCTGGCGTATACAGTCAATGAAATGCATGAGTTCCAGCTTGAGCGGCTCGTTTTTGGGTACATCAGGCTGTTCACTGACTATTTCGTTGTCAACGGTCTTGCGTTGAACGGTAAACTCCTGATTAGCGTAATCGAGAGAGTAATACCTTTCCTCCTGGAAAATCCGGAGCTTTCTCACCCGCTCTTTTGTAATCCGGCTCGCGGTGATATTTGCGATGCATCCGTTTTTAAAAAGAACGTGAGCATTAGCAATATCTTCATACTTGGAAATGACCGGTATTCCGATAGCGGTAATTCTCTCGATAGGGGAATCAACCAGAGAGAGTACTATATCAATATCGTGAATCATGAGGTCGAGAACGACCCCTACATCAGTGCTTCTCCCGGGGAACGGACCGAGCCTCTGAGACTCGATGTAACGAGGATTGTTGACATCCTTTTTTACCATGAGAACGGCACTGTTAAATCGTTCAACATGTCCGACTTGCATGATGACGCCATTTTGGCGGGCACGGGACAGCAGATCTTCCGCTTCCTTAAGCGTCCGGGTAACCGGTTTCTCAACCAGTACTTGAACCTGAGCATCGAGAAAATCAGACGCCACTTGATGATGAAGGGCCGTCGGAACGACAACACTCACGGCATCGACATTCCCGATGAGTTCACGGTAATCGGTAGTCCCGAATACCCCGTACTGCTCAGTGTACTGCTTGACTACATCTTGTGAAACATCTGCCAGACCAGCCACCTCGATATCATGCATCTCATTGTAAACACGCAAGTGTTGTCGTCCGAGGTGACCGACACCCACAACTCCTACGCGTAATTTTTCATCCATTTCTTAGTGTTTGCCTCCTTAGAACGTTGCCAAGTGCTTGTATCACATGGCAACAATCGATATTCCTCTAGAATTGGCCAGGTCTATTAGCTCTTCACGGTCCAGGATAATGGTTTTACCCGATTCAATAGCCAGTACGCTGGCGCCTGATTCCGCCATGACTTCTATCGTGGTAACACCAATAGCAGGTAGGTCAAACCGCAGGTCCTGTTTCGGTTTTGTGACTTTCGCCACTATCACTCCAGGGCCACCGAGTGTTGCTCCTCGACGGATGGCTTCGTCTGTTCCTTCAATGGCTTCCACAGCCAGAACAACGAGACCCTTGACCACAACAGTCTGTCCGATATTCAGGTCGCCAATACACTTAGCCATCTTCATCCCGAACTTGATATCAGACCACTCGACATCTGTTGGCACTTTACTGGTTAAACATCCCTCTTCAGGAAGCAGACAACCAAGATACGTGGTTGAATCCCTGACGATGATACCCTCCAGTGCCAGCTCATTGGCAACTGCCACCAGGAGTGAGTCGTCGTTTCGGTCATCGAGAGAACGTAAGATTTTCAATACCCTCTCATCTACCTCGATGCCGGTGAACATGACCGTCTTGGTTATCGCGCCGGCCATGACCACCTCCTTCACACCCTCCTTGATAAACGTGTCAATTATGTCATTAAGCTTACCAACAGGTATCCAGTAAAGTTTATCCACATACTTTTCCAGATCCGGACTGGCTTCGTCAACGATCCCCACCGCAACCACATCCATACTCTGTCTGGCAGCGGCTTGTGCAAAGGCGATCGGTAACTTACCATACCCGGCGATCAGCCCGATCCTTCCCACCGTTATGAAACCTCCTTCACGAACCTCTCAGCAATATACAGAAGTCGTTAATAGTAAACGTCTCCCTTTCCCCTTCTTCAAACAACACCGTTACCTGCTCGTTGAGTACGTCAACTCTCTGGAGTTTCCCGAGCCGGCCATTTATTTTAACTGTACTGTTCAACTTGGGCAATCCTCTTTTTGTCTGTACGTACATATTGTTTTCGTACCGTAGACAACACATGAGACGGCCGCACAGACCGGAAATCTTGGTCGGATTCAATGACAAACCTTGTTCTTTGGCCATTTTTATTGCTACAGAATCAAAGCCGCAGAGAAACGTGGAACAGCATGTCTCTCTACCGCATGATCCCAGTCCGCCAAGCATTTTTGCCTCGTCACGAACCCCGATTTGTCGCATTTCAATTCGTGCTTTTAGTCTTTTCGAAAGGTGTTTGACCAGTTCACGAAAATCGACTTTTTCACCCGCCCGGAAAAAGAATATGATGTGATTCCGATCAAAGAGATATTTTACCCGGAGAAGCTTCATCGGAAGTCTCATTTCTTCTATCCTTTTCTCCGCCTGGGTAAAAGCTTCAGCTTCTAGTTCACGGTTTTCCTTTTCCAGATACTTGTCATCCTCATTAGCTTTTCTCATAAGCTCTCCGATGAAGTTGTAATCTTCAAGAGAAGAACCGTCACCCACCAGCACAACCCGGCCGAACTCTTCACCTTTCAACGTCTTGACTATACAGGGATCTCCAACCTTGAGATCGAGGCCGGGATCTCTGAAAAAAATGATTTTACCTACTGTTTCAAATCTCACACCAAATAGCTTGATCATGCGAACATACTCCCTAAGTATGTAGCTATACTCGTATGCCTTTATACTAGTATGCCTTTATACTAGTATGCAATCATACTCCCTGAACCCGAATGGTTCGTGAGTTCTCCAATTTGAATATTTTAGCCAGCCGGAAAAACGATGTTTCCAGGATGAGTGTTATTTCGAGATTCCGAGCGATCCACTGTCGGATTTCCGTAAAGGAATCCATCCATTTCTGCATTTTCGAAACCGGCAGATAACCTTTATGAACCCTGTCTGAGACGACATGTCCCGAAAAACGGATTAATTCCTCGACTTCTCTCCGTTGACTTCGCCGGGCTTCTTTCATGGGGCTTCGCCGGGCTTCTTTCTTGGAGCCCCGCCGGTTTTCTTTTTTGGGGCTGGCATTGGAAATAGCATTAATCATTTCATCCACGGATAGATCCCGGCGGTTGATCTCTTCGTTGACAAGCTCCCAGTTCTGGAGAGCTGATACAAACTTTCCGTGCTCCCGGATTGCCATGGAAAGCGAATCCGCCCAGCAGGTCAGGGTAAAAAGATCCTGGTCCGGCAGCGAAGAAAACAAGCCTACCAGAAGCTTTCGTTCTCTTTCAAGCCTTTCATCCCTGGAACTGCCAAGCATTCCTTCCAGTTCTCCCAGTCCTACCGGCCAGCGTTCGATAAGTATTTTCATTATCTCCCGGCACTCACTTTTAAACAGAAGCTGTAAAGAACCGGTGTCTCCATCCCAGGGCGCCGCTTCGTCTATATCCCGGGCAATTTCGGGAACATACAGTTTCTGACAGCGGGACACGATAGTGGGAAGCAGTGTAAAAACATTCGGAGCCATCAGTATGAACATGGCGTGCCCGGGAGCTTCTTCCAGTGTTTTGAGAAGGCAGTTAGCGGATGCCGAATTCATCCGGTGAGCATCCGCCAGAATATAAATCCGCCGCGGTGCTTCCCGGGGAGCGAGCGCTGCTTCACTCTGGATAAGACGGACTTCATCTATCTGTTTTCCAATTTGCTCCCAGAACCAGAGGGTAACGTCCGGATGGCTGTAACTCTGTATTCTGCGGCATGACCGGCAGTCACCACACGGGTAATCTCCCTGGCCGGTACAGCAAATCGTTTGAGCCATGAAAAGGGCCAGGTCCAATTTATTGGCCGGGCCCACCAGAAGATAGGCATGGGAAAGACGGCCGCGTGATGATGCTGCAGCCAGCTTTTTTAAAACATCTTCCTGGAGCGCATCCATTCACCTATCTCCTCTGGTACGCCGCTGACGATACTTGATACGGCGCGTTATTTGATCAGTTCCAATAATAAATAGCAAACCTATAAAAGTCAATACTATCAAGCTGCTGGCATCGTTGATTGTGGTCAGATAAACCGCGCACATGCCCAGGATGGCACTGATGCCGTAAATAAATAGGACTGTCTGAGTTTGCGTGAATCCCAGCGCCATAATTCGATGGTGAAAGTGCTCCTTATCAGGCTTGAAAACCTGCGTGCCGGCCGCACCGCGCCTGAAAATGGCCAGAGCCGTGTCGTAAATAGGGACGCCGAGAGCCAGGACGGGAATAACCAGCGTGGCAATTGTCGCTCCCTTCAGGGCGCCCATGACACCAACCGTGGCCAGGGAAAATCCCAGGAACAGGCTGCCCGAATCTCCCATAAAAATAGAGGCGGGATAAAAGTTAAAAAAAAGAAAAGCACCTGAAGCGCCAGCCAGCCCGGCAGTCAACAGGAGAATCAAGGGAACTTGATTATCCAGTATTCCGACTATGAGCAACGTAACGGAGGCGATGACAGACACACCTGCAGCCAGTCCATCCAGCCCATCAATCAGATTTACCGTGTTAGTGACCATCACCAGCCAGGAAACGGTAATCGGGATACTCCAGATACCCAGGTATATCACACCGGTCCCACGGAGGAAATTTGAAATGTACTCGATTCTCACCCCAAAAGACACCATTACCAGAGCGGCCACCGTTTGCCCGAGCAGTTTGAATACCGGTGAAATACTGATAAGATCATCGATCATTCCCACCACCAGCATGATCAAAGCCCCCAGAGCAAAACCAGTAAGATGGTTGTCCCAGCCGGCGAGAAGCGCCAGGGCCAGGAAAAAACCGCAGAACATGGCCACTCCGCCGAAATACGGTACAGGACGGGAATGCATTTTACGTCTGTTGGGATGATCGAAAATTCCCCACATCAAAGCCAGCTTTCTCATAACCGGAGTAAAAACCAACGTGGACAGAAAAGCGATACCGAGCATACTCGCGATAGAAATAGAAAACGTGTTTCCAATTGAGAGAAATCCGTCTATCACGGCGTGTTATCCTCCCCGACCACAGACCCGGTTTCGGGAAGTGAGGGTAACTCCGGGTTATCACTCTCTACGGTGACCTCTTCTGCCGGAACGGCTTCTGCTGTTAGCGGGGCTGACTCAGTAAAACCGGTTTCAGCTGGATGAGAAGTTTGGGCTTCCAGGGTTGATCCGACTGGCGCATCCGCTTCAAGGGTGGAGCCGAGAAGTGCTTCGTGCCCGATCTCCACGGTTACCCCGGATGGTTCCGTGAATAGCGGTTCTTCCTCAACAGGTGTCAATGAAAAAGCAATCTTCACCGGCCCGGAGACATAGATGTTATCAGCAGCGATAATGACCACGTCAACCGCCGTGGCAAACTCGTGTATCTCGTTTACGGCATCGAAGATTACCAACCGGTCAACTCCCGGGGAAGTACTCAAACGCCCCTTTTTATAGGCCTCCTCACCAAACCTGTTGATCTCGTATTCAACCAGGGAAACGATGGCTTCCCTGGCTTTTCCGGCGTCAATGCGAAACGACCAGAGATCCTTGCCTTTCTCATGAAGCAGCTCGTTGTGAAGCCACTTGATTTCCACAACCAGCTGGTCGCCCTTGAAGATATTTTCAGCACTAATTACCCCCACCACAATGCTGGTGCGCGCCTTCGCGTACTCTTCGGCAAGCTTTACGGCCAGAACCTTCAGCTTTTCTTCGTTGTCCGCCCAGAATTTCGGAAAATCCCTGATCTCTGCTCCACGCGACCGCGCCAGAGAATGCACGTCCTCCACGATTGTCCTTACCTGACCGATAGCTTCTTCAGCCCCGTTCTTGGGGGCAATTACCCTTTCGATGATAGGTGCTCCGGCACGAAACACCAGGTGAGCGCGCTCTTTCTTCTCTATATCTTTGCGCAGCTGTTGGATTTCAGCGATACGCCTGTCCCGCTCCTCGGACAGGCTTGTAACGCGAAGCCGCAGCTCCTCGATTGATTCTTTGAGACCTTCGTTGGTGGTCTCAAGTTTGTTGTATTCATCTTCACGCTGCTTGAGCTGCTTTTCCAGAGAACCCAGTTGCTCTTCTAGTGACAGCAAGCGGCCGCGCAGGTCGGTTACCTGCTCTTTGAGGGCCTTCTTTTCTTCTACGTACTGATCGATCATCCCGGTCAACCGCTCCTTGGTTTCGGTCAACTGTTGCTTGGCATCGGAAAGGTTCTGCAGATCTTTTCTCAACTCGGTTACTTCATTCTGATACCCGTATATTTCATTTTTCAATTTTTGCACTCTGAAGAGAGCATCGTACACATTCTGGTTGAGCAGAGCGAAAATCCCAATGGTGACCACAGTGATGAACATCCCCATCAGGACCGTTCCCAGAGTGGCGGTGGTTTTCGGACGCAGGTGCAGTATAGTCAGTCTCTTCCGGCCCATCTTCCGACCCAGTACATCGCCAAGAAGAGCAACGAGTCCCGCCAGAATCATCAGTCCGAGAATGTTGATCATTGCCTGTCCTTCTTCGCCTTAAAGCGAGAATTTTTCCCCCAGATAGATCTTGCGCGCAACTACACTGTCTGAGATATGGTGACGGTCTCCCGAAACCAGAATTTTGCCATCGTTCATAATGTAAGCTCTGTCAGTAATATTCAAGGTTTCTCTGACATTGTGATCGGTAATGAGAACACCGAGGTTCTTGTTTTTGAGCATGGATATTATTTGCTGGATATCGTTGACCGCAATAGGATCGACACCGGCAAACGGCTCATCGAGAAGGATGAAACGGGGTCTGGTTGCCAATGCCCGAACAATCTCAACCCGTCTACGTTCTCCTCCCGACAGAGCATCACCCATGGTTTTGGCTATCCTGGTTATCTTTAGTTCATCCAACAGTTCTTCCAACCGTGCGTGCCTCTTTTTTCGAGAGGGTTCGATGAATTCCAGGATGGCTAATATATTATCCTCAACAGTCAACTTTCTGAAAACAGACGGTTCCTGGGGAAGATATCCGAGATTGAACTTTGCCCGCTCGTACATGGGCTGACGGGTGATATCTTCAGCGTTCAGCAGCACCCGGCCGGAATCCGGCTGTATCAGCCCGACCATCATGTAGAATGTGGTGGTTTTACCCGCTCCATTGGGTCCCAGAAGCCCGACGACTTCTCCGCGCTTGACATCGAGACTGACACCATTGACGACATTCCGGCCGCCGTATTTCTTGATCACATGCTCTACTGCCAGGGTTTCCATGTATGCGACACCAACTCCCGGGAGGTTAATCCCCTATACCCAGGTCCAAAAACTCCTGCTCTTCACCGGTGGTACCGGTGGGCGGCCCTGACTCACCACCGCCGGGTTCTTCCTGGGAACCGGGATAGTACAGGCCTTCCCCGCCAATTACTACTGTCCGGTTGTCTTTCACGTAGTGGATGATCTTTTCTCCCTCGACAAAATTACGTTCCCCATCCCGCCAGGTTCTGGCTTTCCCGATGATATTGAGAATCTCGTCCCGCCCGTGATAAATGATGTGCTGCCCACGGCCATGTACCTCACCCCGGGCAACTTCGGCGAATTCTCCCTTTTCCACGCTCTGCCAGGCTTTGGCTTTATCACCGAACGAAGCGCCGAAAATTTCCATTCTCTGGTCCGCGTCGAAAAACTCGATCCTTCCTCCAGTAGCAACAAAATCAGGGCTGGTAACCTGTACTGCTCCTTTGGCAACTACTCTGTTTCCATCTCCGAATATCTCCATGAAGTTGCAGGTTACCGTTGACACATTCTCATCTGCTTCAGGGACGGGAATTCCTGTTTTGGTCAAGGTAATATCATTCTGTGTCAATTTCACCCTGTCCGTTGCTCTAATCAATTTCCGGCCATCCAGAATCTCGATTACTTCTGCGCTGAGAACCACCGTGGAACGACGGACGCTTCCATCTTCTTGCGCCAGCTCCCTGGTACGTTTCAACAGGGGGTGTCCCCTGGCAAGATTACGTTCCTCTTCGATGAAAGACCTGAGTTCTCCACAAGTCAGCTCGGACCCTGGCTCGGTCACTTTGACACTGCCCCGTGCGATGGCCTGCCCCTTTTTTTCGTCATACTCTCCTTCTGTGGCGGTAATCCTGGATGTGCCTTTGACTATCACCAGGTCACCCTTGACTGTCCGGCTACCGTCAGGATTGAAGTACATGACCTTTCCCCTGATCAAAACCGGATCACTATCCTGTTTGGTAGAGTCCTGGCCGAGCACTTCCGAGCCGAGCACGCCGAAGAGCAAGAGTACCGAAAAAATGGTCAAATAGCGCACACGGTCCCTTCGGTACATGGAAAATATCATCACGGTTTCCCCTCCTGAGACCCCGAAGAGGTCCTCTCCAGCAGCACACGAACATTGCCACGTATTTTTGTCATATCCTTTTTTAGATCCATGAAGAGTTCATCACCGGTTGTGACGCTCCCTTTCTCGACTATTTTGACTTTACCCGGACTTCGTACCACTCCTTCTTTCCTCCGGTAAATAAGCCTATCGGTAAAGACCTTTTGCCCCTCATCAGATGTCAGTACTACAGTGCCCTCAAACGTTACCACCCCGGTTGCAGCATCCTGCTTCCCTGTTTCTGAAATCAGCGTGTAATGCTTCCCTTCCTTATCTTTAAACGAAACAAAAACATCCTCGAGCGAAAGATTGCCCGATTCAGTATCCCTGATACACAAACTGGCCGTCAGGGTATCGCTTCCCTGGGAAAACTCGACGCCTGTAGCCACAATATCATCGTCGTCGCCTTCAGGGAAGATGTTAGTAAGCCATGTTTTTTCAACCGTTCCGCTGCTGTTCCACCATATCCCTAAAGAGAGTATAATCCCCACCGCCAGTACCGAAGCAAGCAGCTTATAGCTCAACCAGTCCAGCTCCCAACGCAGGATTCCCAAGACCCGGATGATTTGAGTATCATTTCAACAAGCTCCCGCACAGCCCCGTTTCCTCCTGATGATTCAGTTACGATATCCGCACACTGCCTCACTTCAAGAGGAGCCCCAGGAACCGAGGCGGCGATTTCGGCCACCTTGAACAAGGGTAGTTCCGGCAGATCGTCCCCCATGACGGCAACCTGATGGAGAGAAAGCCCCAGTTCCCGTACCAGTCTCATCATCACGCTTATCTTGTCCTGTACACCCTGGAACACTCTGGTGATTCCCAACTGATTCATCCGGCAGGCAACCGCCTGGCAGCTACGGCCGGAAATGACAGCCAGATGCAGTCCCGCCTTCCCGGCCAGAACCAGTCCCATGCCGTCACGTACGTGGAACCGCTTCAACTCACGTCCCTCATCATCCATAAAGATAGATCCGTCGGTGAGCACACCGTCCACATCCAGAACCAGAAGCTTGATCCCGGCCAACCGGGCTTTCAGATCCTTGTCAACTGTTCTCTCCACAGTTACTCTCCTAATTACTTGTTACCGGATCTTCGCTTGTAGTATGTCGTGCAGGTGGACGATCCCTATTACGTGATCGTCATCATCCACCACTGGTAAGCAGGTGATTTTCCACTTTTCCATCATCTGCAATGCTTTTTCGGCCAGGAATTCCTGTTTAAGACGCTTCGGGTTTCGGGTCATCTCCTGGCCCACCGGGGTGTCCAGAAAATCCATTGTCCTTTCGATCAAGCGTCTGAGATCACCATCGGTGAATATCCCCAGAAGCCTGTCATCCTGGTCCAGGACCGTGGTCGTGCCGAACTTCTTACTGGTGATTTCAATGATAACCTCACGCATTGCCTGATCTTGACCAACCATTGGAACAGCGTCCCCGGTGTGCATGATATGCGACACCCTGATAAGCAGCCTTCGTCCCAGAGCGCCGGAAGGGTGCAGTTTGGCGAAGTCCCGTTGTGTAAATCCTCGTTTCTCCACCAGGGCCACCGCCAGCGCATCTCCCATGGCCAGGCAGGCGGTGGTGGAAGCTGTGGGAGCCAGACCCAGCGGGCAGGCTTCTTCTTCAACGCTCACATTCAGAACGACATCACTCAACTTGGCCAGCTCCGATTCCAAATTGCCCGTCAGAGCGATTACCTGTCCTCCCAGGCGCTTCACGAAAGAAACCATGAACACCAGTTCCTTCTGACTGCCGCTGTTGGATACTGCCACCAGAACATCGCCGCCGGCAAACATTCCCAGATCACCGTGTATCGCTTCAGTCGGATGCAAGAATATAGCCGACGTGCCGGTGCTTCGCAACGTGGCCGCTATTTTGTTGGCAATATTTCCCGACTTGCCGATCCCGGCCAAAATGATCCGACCGGGGCACTCGAAAATGGTTTCGACAGCTTGATTGAACGTGTCGTCTACACGCTCAATCAAACGGGCAACAGCCTCGGATTCGATTCGTAGTACCCGCCTGGCTATATCCGTGTAATCCACAGTCTTTCTCCCTCACCAATCAAAGTTTACCGCTTGCGGACGGTTTTACCGTTTTCGTGCGGCTTACCGCTTTCGTGCGGCTTACCGCTTTCGTGCAGACTTGAGAAGCTGCAAGTATTCACTGTCTGTACTGAGCAGTATGGTCACGTTTTTATCAAGCGTTTTCTGATAGGTATCCAGTGTTTTTGTGAATTGGTAGAACTCCGGGTCACGACCAAACGCTTCGGCGTATATCTTGATGACCCGGGCATCGGCTTCACCCTTGATCTCTTCGGCTTTCTTGTACGCTTCCGAGGTAATGGTTTTCAGTTCTTTTGTCATCTGCCCCTCTATCTCGAACTTTTTCCCCTGTCCTTCGGAGCGATACTCTTCAGCCGCCCGTTTCCGCTCTGATATCATTCGGTCGTAGACCTTGATAAGAACATCGCGGACATACGTGATCCGCTTGATCCGCACGTCCACCAGTTCGATTCCAAAATTAAGCTTTACCTTTTCTTTACACTTATCAAGGATCAACCTGGTCAGCTTGTCGCGGCCTACGCTTATCTCTTCCAGCGCTTCCTCCTGTTCAACAGTCATTTCGGAATCCAGCTTGTGTTCTTCCTCCCGTTTCTTACTGACTCTATTGAAGAGATCATTGGAGTTACGCACCACTTCCACCAGGTCGTGGCTGCTCACCAGGTCCCTGGTGTAGGAATCGATAATGTCGTCGAGACGGGCCTGGGCCGTGCGGATATCACCTACCGACTGCAGAAACTTGAGAGGATCAACGATTCGCCACCGGGCATTGGTATCCACGATAATGAGTTTCTTGTCCCGGGTAGGAATTTCATTGACTTTCCCATCCCAGTCCAACAAACGTTTGTCAAACACGTTTACTTTTTGTATCAAAGGGATTTTCAGGTGAAGGCCGGCCGTTTGGATCGGCTCGCCCACCGGTTGACCGAACTGGGTTATAATGACCTGCTCGGTTTCATCAACCACGTAAAATGTTCCCGACAAAACCATGAGGATAATCAAGACAACTATCAGGGCAATAAACTGGAATAAGGACTTCATCGTTTTTGCCCCCCTTCAAGGTTGAGCAGCGGTATCAGACTCTGCAAGGCCGGATCGATAACCACCTTATGCTGGATCCTTTTCATGACATCCATCATTGTTTCCAGGTAGAGACGCTGCCGTGTAACCTCCGGAGCCAACTTATAGGCTTCATATATTTGGAGAAACCTATTGGCCTCGCCAACCGCCTTGTTGACCCGTTCGGCGGCGTAACCACTGGCTTCCTGAATAGTTTTTTCAGCTTCACCTCGGGCTTTTGGAATCTCCCGGTTATAGCTCTGCCAGGCCTCGTTGATCATACGGTCCTTCTCCTGTTTGGCCTGGTTGACCTCATTGAAGGCCGGCTTGACCTTGTCAGGCGGAGTAACATCTTTGAGCCTCACCTCGTCTACTAGCAAACCGCTTCCATAGCTGGTGAGCACTTCCTGCATCTTGACCTTGACCTGGGCACTGATTTCCGCCCGCTTATCAGTCAAGACTTCATCCACCGAATGGTCTCCCACCGCCAGACGCATCATTGCCTCACTGGCTTTTCTGACAATGGATTTCGGATCGTAGATCCGGAACAGGAAATTCTTCGGGTCGTTGATCCGGTACTGGACAATCCATTGCACATCCAGAGCATTGAGATCTCCGGTCAGCATCTGGGATTCGGACTGCATTTCATCACCACGGGAAATGTACTGAGTCGCGACACCCGATTTGGCCGTCCGGAAACCGAATTCATCCTTGAACACTCTGGTAACCGGTACCTTGGTCACCTTTTCAATCCCGAAGGGCAGCTTGAACCTCAGCCCCGGATTGGTAGTCCGCACGAAGAGGCCAAACCGCTGAACGACTCCGACTTCTTCCGGATCAACCGAATAGAAGCAGGTCGAAGCAAGCACCAGCAACAGGATAATGATTACCAGGATCAACCACGACCCCACAACTTTTTTGACATCTTGTGAGAAACGTTTCAGATCCACAACCGTAACATTCTCATCCACAAACACTCCTCCTTCTTGTTCTAAAATATAGTTTCAATAAAAGCAGGCCCTATTCTACCACAAAACGTATGCTGTATGTTTCATCCTATGGCATTATTGCTACACTTCTATTTATTTGCAGATTTCCCTACTTTGATTTTTCAATAAAAAACAGGTAGAATTGTTCAGGAGGTTCGGAAACCATGAAAAAATGCCCATACTGCGCCGAGGAAATTCAGGACGAAGCAATCAAGTGCCGCTACTGCAGCAGCAGACTTCAAGGAGGTATCGATTTTTCCAAACGTCTCCACCGATCCCGCAACGACCGTTTGTTGTTCGGTGTCTGCGGAGGATTGGCCGAGTACTTGAAACTTGACAGCGGGATCGTCCGCTTCATCTGGGCAATCCTCGCTATCATGTGGGGATTCGGAATCGTCATGTACATTCTTGCGTGGTTCATACTGCCGGAGG
This sequence comes from uncultured bacterium, assembly GCA_964432985.1. Taxonomy (GTDB): domain Bacteria; phylum Muiribacteriota; class CAYSPT01; order CAYSPT01; family CAYSPT01; genus CAYSPT01. The sequence continues at coordinate 75,040 of CAYSPT010000005.1, read as the reverse complement.
CACCTTTCGACGGACAGACGACTCGCAAGATGGATGAAACCA
>CAYSPT010000005.1:0-74898 GCA_964432985.1 uncultured bacterium | reverse complement strand
CAAGATGGATGAAACCAGGTAATCTAATTAGGTGAGGAAATTGAGGTAGAGCAAAAAGCCGAGCACCAGCAGTTCGAAGACCAGAACAATGACCAGATACGACCTGAGTTGGGCCTGTTCGGGTTCTTCATACTCACCTTTTTCTATCAGAACGAACTTCTCCAGATCGTCTCCGAAATCACCCGCCGTCTGGTACCGGCGCGCCGGGTTTTTCTCGATGGCTTTCATGACGATTTCATCAAGCCGGTGATGGATACCTTTTTTCACTGACCGCAGAGATGGGATTTGCATGGAAACAACTTTCCTCAGCACGTCCTTGTAATTCGGGGCGGCGAAGAGCTTATTGAAGAACTTGGACCCGACAATCATTTCGTACAGAACCAGCCCCATAGAGTAAACGTCACTGCGGGCATCACCGCTGCCGGCCTCCTTGATGATTTCTGGAGCCATGTAACGGGGGGTTCCGGCACCCCGGCCTTCACTGAGCAATTTGTCCGTTGCGCCGGTTTCGGCAATACCGAAATCCGTGATCTTGACCTTGCCCGATCCATCGATAATGATATTGTGCGGCTTGATATCGCGGTGGATCAGGCCCTGTTTGTGAATGAAATCAAGCCCCTTGCAGGCTTCAGACACAGCCCAGGCCTTTTCCAGGTTGTCTGTCAACTGTTGGTTGGCCACCGCCCGGTCCAGGTCTACCCCTTCGACCAATTCCATGGCAATGAACCGTATGCTGCCCATAATCCCGGCGTCGTAGACGTACACCACGTTTTCGTGTTTGGGCAAGCCGAGGGTAAGCTTCGCTTCCCGGTCGAAGCGCGTGCGGGCCAGTTCGTCCCGCGCCCCTTCCATGACCTTGAAAGCAACGGGAATACCCAGGCTGACCAGGTTCGCCTTGTACACGGCCCCCATGGCGCCCCGGCCGAGGAAACCTACTATATGGTACTTCCCCAGGTCCTTCCCGATAAGATTATTTTCGTTATTATCCATGGTCCTGTCTCCACAACATTGCTACTTAAGCGTAACCGCTTCGGGCTTCAACGCTTTCAAACTGTCGACGTAAAAACAACCGGCAAAATCGGGAATGGCGGTGCTGTCCGATAATCCTGCCACCTGGGCCCACCGGGCTTCCTTCGTGAGCATATCAAGGACCTTTCGGTCGAGAGATACCTTCAGTTCCAGGTCACTCCAGATGACATCAAGCTGGGATTGGTAGAGTCCCAGTTTGCGGGCGATTATTCTGATGGCATCGCCGGGATAGTCCGCCGCAAATGTTTCGGCTTGCAGCACGGCTTTTAATAATACATTGACCACTCCGGAGCGATTGGCAGCCTGGCTGTTCATAATCACGATGTTTTCGATACTGGAGTACAACTGGTGCTCGGTAAAGGTGACGACGTTCTCCCCGAAAAACTCGACTGCTTCCGATATGTGCGGCTCCCGCATGGAAGCGGCGACGATCTCGCCGCTGGACATGGCCGCGAGAATGTCCTTGGGCTCCTTGAACGTGATCACCTTCACATGGTCGGTCATTCCATTCTTCTCCAAAAACAGATGCAGAAAATAATGGGTCGGGGAGCCTTTCAGTGTTCCCACCTGTTGTCCCCACAGGTCCGCTGTCGTGCTGACGCCGTGTCCCCGGTGAGCTACGATTTTGACCTCGTTGATGATAGAGCCGATAGAGGCTATAATACTGAAATCCTGGCGTTTGAACCGGTTGAATGCAACCGAGGTCTCTGAGGCCGTCACCATGTCGGCCTCTCCGGAAAACAAACCTTCTAAAGCGGCTTCTTCACTGTGATATATTTTTACATTGTAGTCCACAATATTGCTAGGGATAAAATTCTTCTCCACGGAGAGAATAACCAGTGCATTGGCCGGCTTCATCACCAGCCCGAGGGTTAGCGGGGCCCGGACATTCGGATTCTCAAGCATTTCTCCGCTGTCAGCGGCGGACTGCTTTTTGAAGAAGTAGTTGACAGCCAGGGCAAGATCTAGAATAAGAACAACGGTGATAGCTATCACCAGCAGTTCGTTTTTTTTCACGCTACCTAATCCCATCACGATTTCAGAAAACCTACTTTTTCTGAAAAGCCTCCCCCCTTTGATTATTTAGCGCCGACAGCAATTTACCCTCGATAAAATGCAGTTAGCCCTAAATTATCGTTAAGATAATATACTTTTATGTTTAATATGTCAACGCCTACTGCACATACACTTTATGCCTTCTTCACCCATATCTGCCTATTTAATGAGCTAACCAAAACACAACAAGCAAAAAATGAGAGTAGCCCTGTCAGATTGTTTTTTCCATTGGCAACTTGACGAAATTCACAGGGAAGTGTAAAAGATGTTCGGGGCCGCAAACCTGCCCATGAATGGACATATAGACCGTGATCAATAAAACACAAGATGGCAACGGCTTGTTTCATCGACTCGTCGCGAATTGTTTTTCCGGCACCATTACCCTGATGGTGCTGGCTGTTGCATTCATTTTTTGCGGGGGTGCCCTTACGGAAACGGGACGGGTGACAATTCGAACGGGAACCTGCTTTACTGCAAAAGGGACATCCTCTACTATGCTGCCCTATCATATCTACCATCCAGATTCCATTGCTGGTACCAGAACATCAGGAGGGCACATCTTTCCGCGGGTACTTCTCATGCACGGAACCAATTCGTGCAAGGAAGCATTCCGTTTTCTCGGTACCTCCCTGGCCAGGGAAGGGATTGAAGCGGTTGCTTTTGACTTTTCCGGTGATGTCTGGCTTAAACCTGCCGGGCACGCCACGGAAGCGGCAGTAATCTGGAAGCGGACAATTCACCCTGCTGTCGGCAAAGGCCGGGTGCCGTGGGCCGCTGCAGGGCACTCCGATGGGGGAGAACCGTCTTTTATGCTGGCGGAAACCTTATCCGGCTCCAAAGCCTGTGTTTTAATCGGTACTCTTTTCCCGACCCCACTCCTTGCAGCAGATAACGGAACACCTTCCCGACATGGGCTGGCAATACTGGGGGCCGTGGGCGGTTTTGACGAGATATTCTATCCTCACGAAGTAGCTGCCACACTGGTAGAAGCCGGGACTCACTATCCAACAGAGCTGTTTGTTTCACCTTTGAGCAACCACTTCATAGAAAGCCTGGACCCTCTTATACTGAGCCGTACCACTCGGTTTCTGAAAGGTACGTTCGAGCAGTCGGACGAGGGAGAAAACGGCCCCGAGCGCCGTGTAAATAATATAATAAAAGACATACTTGGAGAGTTCATGCTTTACCTGGGAATCATGGCATTATTTGTGTTATTGCTGCAGCATCCGGGAGCTAAACCGGCCTGGAAACGCAGGAGCCTGTTAGTGGGAGCCATCATGCTGTCCCAGGTTTCGGGGCTTCTGGTAGGACATCTCTGGAAAGGGATACTCCTGTATTCCCTGCTGCCGTTTGCCATTGTGCCCATAGAGAGAAAACGCGACGATCGCCCCTCCCTGGTTTCAGTCCTGGTGATCGTATGGTTGGCTATTACGACTAACCTCATTGTCTCCAGCAGCTGGTTCTGGGACACCTTTCCGGTTTCCCTTCAATGTGCGCCGCTGTTCCCACTCTGGACTCTGGCCGTGCTTCCCTCGAAAATAGTCTCTATGTTCGGACTGTTTGGGCCGCCGCCATGGGAGGAAGGATGGCGTTCCCTGCCCTGGATTCTCATTTTCTGGGCCGGGATAGAGATGATCGTACCGGGAGTGGTCGCCCGATACCTCAGCAGCTTTAAAATCTGGTTTCTCACCAGATTACGAGGCCCTTTTTCATTCACCCATCCAGCAGAAATCACAGAAGCAACCTCAGCGGTAAGCATAGTGCTGCTGGTGGCGATATCTTTACTGGCAGGAGGATTATGGTTCTACCGCTTCCAGCAGGGCGTGGTGGGGGCAGAGCTTTTCATATCTCAGATCAGAATGATCTCTCATTCAATTCTCGGGCCGGTTCTGGCCCTTGCAGCTATCAGGATTTCTGCCAGAAAGAGAGACCGGCGCATGATGAAACAGGGCACTGGGGAACCGGGAGTATCTGAGTGCTGATTGGCCTTTTTAGCTTATTTGACCTATTTAGATTATCCGTCTTATTCTGATGATCCAACAGAAATTGACCTGGTCAAGGCAGAATCGGCACCGGTCTCTTTTTTACCCTCCGAGGTGTACACCCCGGAAAACTGGCGGCCGTTCAGCCTGAAGGCGTGCAAACGTCTTGCATCTTCGATTGAAATACTGAGACGTAGTTTTTGATGCTGGGCCTGCACCACCATGATCACTCGATCATCTTCCTTTTCGGTTGCCACAACCCGCATATCCTGCCTCCAGTATCCGTTCCGCTTGATGATGAGTATACTGTGAAGCAGTAAATAGACCAACAGTTAGTGGTTGAAACCCAAACAGTTAGTGGTTGAAACCAATGATGGTATCGTTTACCATGCAGTGCCATGAATTATTCCGAGGTACGAGCCTATTTAAAAAACCTGCATTTTGCATTTAAAAAATATGCTTTGAACAAAATTACCGCCCTGCTCGAGCGGCGGGGAAGACCACAAGACGACTTCCGTACCATACACATAGTCGGAACCAATGGAAAAGGTTCCACTGCAGCTTTTCTGTCGTCAATTCTGCAGGCAGCGGGATACAGGGTCGGACTTTTCACATCTCCTCACCTCTCCGATTTTAAAGAACGTTTCCGGATCAACGGCGAAAATGCTTCCGAAGAAATCATCGCGGCTGCCATGGAGAAGATAGTTCCGGACATGCAGGCGCTTCAACGAAATCCCTTTATCGGACACCCCACTTACTTCGAAGCGCTGGTCGGGCTGGGGATGGAGATTTTTCGCGACTGCGGCGTGGAATTCGCCGTGGTGGAAGCAGGACTGGGCGGACGTCTGGACGGCACAAATGTATTTAAGAACGCTTTACCGGTCCTGACCAATGTGGGGCTGGACCACACCGTGACTCTGGGAAAAACTCTCACCTCGATAGCCCTGGAAAAAGTGGCCATAGCACAAGCCGGCAGCACCCTGGTGACGGGGGAACGACGGCCCCGGATACTGAAACTGCTGGAAGAGGAATGTGTCCGGCGAAACGCCCGCATGTTTCCGGTAACCCGGCATTTCCGCTATGCGCTCAACGATATCTCCCTGGAACGGATGTGCTTCACCGTGAGAGGAGCGGATTTCATCCTCAGAAACATCGAAACGCCGCTGCTTGGACATCACCAGGCACGAAACGCCATGACCGCTCTGGCGGCGGCACGGGAGGTGGGAATTACCAATCAAGACACCCTGCTGGAAGGATTTCTGAATGTCAGATGGCCGGGACGATTCGAGTTAATTAAAGGGACTCCCACGGTGATTATTGACGGCGCTCACAACCCCGACGGACTGCGGGCAATGGCGCGCACCATTCGAAACCTGCACCTTTCCCCCGATATACGTATCCACTGTGTTTTCGCTTCCATGCGGGATAAAAAGCACCTCCAGGTGGCCAGGCTGCTCGCCCCGTTGGCGCACAGCGTGGTAACCACACGCCCCAGTATTGCCCGGGCTGAAGATCCGGATGTTCTGGCAGATGATTTCCGACGGATTGGATTCATGGATGTTTCGGTGGAACCGAACCCACCCGAAGCTTTTGAAAAGGCATTGAACAGAGCCGGTAAAAACGATTTGGTCCTGGTTACCGGTTCCCTCTACCTCGCCGGCCAAATCCGCCCGTTACTCACTTCATAATAACTACTAGAACCAAAGATTTCCCTCTTGTAAGTGATGAAGATGCTCGAAAGACAATCACTGTTTTCTGAAGAGTTCATATCGGAGGTTGTGTAATAGTCGTAGCCGAACTGAAGCGGTCAAGAAGTGGTCGAGCCATGGATGGCGAGTCCACGTACAGGATGTACGCGACAGCGAAAGAAGGCGTACGAATATCGCAACCGGAGATTGAGAACTCAAAAGAAAACAGTGATTGTCTGGAGGATATTTACCACTTCAGCTGCGCTTCGACATCCGTCTCGATCAGGGTCACTTCCTGGGTGGCGGCGGTAGTTACCATCTTCACGATACCCAGTTCGGTCTTTCCGGCTTCCCCCATGGGGAAAAAGGCGCTCACCACTTCATTTTCCGCCAGCCAGTACTCCATACCGTTGGTGTACTTCAAAACCTTCAGCGAAAGCGAGATGCCGCTGATATCCGTGCTGTTCTTCGACGGGTGCTCGGCCAGTTCGTAGGACTGTTCCCCGGCGTCGTTCCTCAGAAGGACCTCCTCGAGGTCACCCTTGATTCCCGTCCAGGTGGTGGCATACTTGGTAACATATTTCTTGGCCGGAAACGTACCCAGGGCGATGGTTACTTCTACATTGACCGGTTCAACCGGATCGACCTTCGGAACATTGGGCATGGCCGGGACTTTTATCTCTTTTCCCTTTTCACCCGGTTTGCCCAAAACGGCTCTCGAAACCAGGCCGCTTTTCTTGTCGACTACCAGTCCCATGAGCATGGACTTCAAGTCGGGATAACTGGCGGCCATTCCAAGCAGGCTGGCACCCACGTGCTCGATGTGCCACGAACTGCCGGACTCTCCCACGATTGCGTAATAGTTGTCCATCGCTTGATAGGCGGTAGTCAGTTTCTGACGGATGGCCCAGCCCACTTTGAAATCCGGACTGACCGCAATGATGGGTGGTGCCTGGATGAACTGTGTCATGTCGAAAGCCGGCACTGCCGGTTGGACAGGCGGTGTAACGGAGGGAGTTTCTTCCTCTTCCACCTCCTCGTCACCGAAGAGATCTTCGTCGGACACTCCATCCTCGAATACTTCTTCTGCACCTTCAGTGGAATCGAAGATGTCCGGCTGGTCGAAGTCAAATTCGTCGTCGGGCGTCGGTACTTCTACCGGCGAGGGAAGAGACGGGTCGGAGCGCGCCTCGGCAATAGTCCGTATTTCAAGCCCGGGAGGAATGATTACCGCCGCCAGGGCTTCTTTGGTCACCACGAAAGAAATTTTTCCCAGTTCATCCCGGGAAAAGACGTAATCGACGCCAAAATTATCAGGAAGATATCCCTCCGTTTTCAGGGCGGCGACATCAATTTCACCCGATATCGGAAGATCCTTACGGCCTTCCTTCAGCTCCTTGCGGGCCAGGGCCATCTCCACCATTTTCATCAGCAGACGTCCCTTTCGTTCCAGATAGGGCCCCCGCTGGGCACGAACCCGGTCCTTTAGCACAGTCGCCATGGGATTGTATCCATGTTTACGACATTTCACCAGACCGGCGGTTGTAATGTAATAGTTTGACAACTGCTCTTCCGACAGCAGTTTCCGGACATCCGGGGAGAGATCATTCATAGGAAGATGTTCCAGGCTGGCAGCTGCTTTTTCCTTGATCTGGTCGGCAACCGAGCTGCCGGCCAATTCGACCTCCACCATACCCTGCAGAATTCCCATTCGCATGAAGCAGGTCAGGTTTTCCGTAAGCTCTACCCGGGAGGCCGGAGAAATCCATTTTTTCTCCGCTACCCACCGGGCTTTGCCCAGTACCTCGGTTGCATCGGACAGTTTGCCCATTTCCACCAATGTCTGGGTCAGCCGGAGATAGGCCAAACCTGGGCTGTTGCGATAACTGACTGCTTTTTCAAAATGCTCCCGCGCTTTCTCCAGGTCGTCTTTTTCACGGTAAATAAGACCGAGGTGATAATACGTAGAAGCGGAGTTTTTATCGTAAAAAAGTGCTCGTTGAAAATGGATAAACGCTTCGGACACCTTCCCCATCCTGAACAACACATATCCGTAACTGTCATGAAAGGCAGGATTGTCCGAAGCGATGGTGACTGCGTCACGGCACAATTCAAGAGATTCTCGCATGTCATCTCCGCGACGAGCCAAAAGGTATCCGAGATTGTTGAGCGCATCGGCGTAATCAGGCTTTATTTCTATGGCGGTGCGGTACTCCGCTTCCGCCAGCTCTTGCTTACCGATGACTTCGTACAGGTACCCGAGATTGCCGTGAACCTCGGCGATATAAGGATTGATGGTGTTTATCTCTTCAAACAGCAGGACGGCGGCTTCGTATCTGTGCTCCTCGATCAGTCCGGCAGCTCGTTTATACAGGATGGAAACATCGCGGTAGGCAGTGGCGTCCAGGGCCGCCGAGTGCGAACCACTGTCGGCACAAACGGTAGATATCCCTGAAGCAAGCAAGCATACTGTAAGCAAGCATACTGTAAGCAAGCATACTGTAAACAAGCATACTGTAAACAAGGTTACTTCAAACTTGTTTACTTTGAGCGAGCTCACATGGACACCCATCATCAGGCCTGTCAGACGTTTCAATATCTATTCTCCAATTCCCGCCTTCTCCTGGAGTTTTCTCTGATCCGGTCAACGGCTTCCTCTGCTTTAAGCCTGATTTCACCGTTGTAATCGTTCATGGCGCCAATAAGGGGACCCAGTGCTCCTTCATCTCCAATTTCTCCCAGGGCCACAATGACTCCCAGGCGAACCCGGTGGTCGAGCTGCTTCTTTCTCAGCTTGTTGATCAGCGGACGAACGGTCGTCATTCCTATCTTGACCAGCGACCGGATAATGTTTCTGTCAACAAACCAGTATTTGTCCCCCAGAGCCTCTACCAGAGGTTTGATGGCTTCGTTGGAGCGTATCTCTCCCAGGGCCCAGGCAGCAGCGGCCCGCATCCACTCGTTTTCTTCCTTGATCATCTTCTTCAATATTTTTAATCCAGTGTAATCACCGAGATTGAAGAGCGCCTTGGCAATATTCGCTTTGATACGATGATTGGCTCCTTCCATCATGGGAAAGAGGAATTCGCGAATTTTTTCATCGCCGATGATCTCCAGTGCCTCTACGGCGTTGGCTCGCACCCTGAGATCGGCGTCCTTGAGATAAGAGACAAGAATGGGAACCATCTTCTGATCACCCAGACTCCCCAGTACCTTGACAATGGTGGCCCGTACACGATCATCAAGCTCCGTCTCCATGAAACGGGAAAGCACCAGTCCAACCCGGTTATCCCCAAGTTTCCCCAGCGCTTCGACAATCTGCAGACGAACCCATTCGTTGGGCTCAGCCAGTGCAGTGAGCAACGGGTCGACTGCCCGCGGGTCCCCTATCTCACCAAGGGCACGGGCGGAACTGAGCCTGACGTTGTGATTCTGGTCATTGAGTAGTTCGATAATCCTTGGTACCGCTGCCCGTTCTTTTTCAAGTCCCAGTGTTTTACAGGCCAGAAACCGGTACTCCCATTCCGGATTTTCAAGGTCAGTTATCCAGTCCTCCAGAGTCTTTTCCACAATGTTATTCCTCCAACAACCTTATCCGGTCTCCACGTGTACCACGTTCGCTCGAAGTCGAGCACGAACGCTCGAAGTTGAGCACGAACGCTCGAAGTTGAGCACGAACGCTCGAAGTCGAGCACGAACGCTCGAAGTTGAGCACATACGCTCGAAGTTGAGCACATACGCTCGAAGTGGAGCACTTGCCCTACATGATCAATATGTGATCAATGAAAAAATGGGGGCATCGTCAAGTTTCCCCCTGCCGTCAAGATCACCGAGCTCTATAACAAATGCGTAGCTCGCGATCTCTCCCCCCAGTTTCTTTACCAGATTACCACAGGCCCGGGCCGTTCCTCCAGTAGCCAGAAGATCGTCGATAACCAGCACGCGGTGCCCGGGTTTAATGCTATCGGCGTGAACCTCAATGGTATCCTGTCCGTACTCCAGATCATACACTTCCTTTACCGTATCGGCGGGAAGTTTTCCAGGCTTGCGGGCCAGTACAAATCCCGTACCCAGGCAGTAAGCCAGCACCGATCCGAAAATGAATCCCCTGGATTCCACCGCGATTATACTGTCGATATTCTTGTCCCGGTAATAATCGGTCAGTGCGTCAATAACCCGTCGTAACGCGTCACTGTCCAGCAATAGTGTTGTAATGTCTCTGAATACTATACCCGGTTTCGGAAAATCAGGAACATCACGTATAAGTTTTTTTAAATCATCCACGCTGCACTACCTTCCTTTCTAAGCTGCGTACTCGAGAGCAGGGCTGATCCGTCTTTGTTACTCGATCATGTCAGCCATCATGCTCCTCAAGATCGTATTTCTTGATTTTGTATATCAGCGATCCTCTGTTGATTCCAAGAATATCAGCGGCTTTGGTCTGAACACCGCCAGTGCGCTCCAGAGCTCTTTTTATCATTTCACGCTCCATGGTTTCAACAGCATCCTTCATAGACATAGTGCCCAGTTCGGGTATGTCTATCCTGGCTTTTCCTTCCCTATTCACCAGATCAGCCGGCAGGTCTTCAGGCTTCACCGTGTCACCCCGACAGATTACCAGAGCGCGCTCGATGACATTTTCCAGTTCGCGTACATTTCCCGGCCACCGGTAGTTGATCATGTGTTCCATTGCTTCCGGTGCTATATAGCAGACCCGGCTGTTCGATTCCTTGCTCATTTGTTCGAGAAAATAGCGCGCTAGAATAGGAATGTCCCCGGGCCGTTCCCGAAGCGGCGGGAGAGTGATCGGAACCACATTGAGCCGATAGTAAAGATCATCGCGGAACCGGCCTTCCGCCAGGGCCTTATTTAGATCCTGGTTGGTGGCGGCAATGATTCTCACATCAACCTGTAGTGTTTTCACCCCACCGACCCGCTCGAACTCACGCTGTTGAATTACCCTCAACAGCTTGACCTGGGTGGCGGGCGTAATATCTCCAATTTCATCCAGGAATATCGTTCCCATGTCAGCCAGTTCGAACCGTCCCTGTCTGCGGTGAATGGCTCCGGTAAAAGCTCCCCGTTCATGACCGAATAACTCCGACTCCAGCAACGATTCGGGCAACGCGGCACAATTGACCTTGATGAAAGGTCCGTTCTTTTTTGGTCCGTTGTAGTGGATGGCCCGGGCAATCAATTCCTTCCCCGTACCGCTTTCCCCGTACAGCATGACAGTGGCTTTACTGGGAATAACCCGCTCCATGATATCGAATACACTCTGCATTTTTGATGCTTTGCCGATGATGCTGTCAAACCGGTATTTCTTGGTAAGCTCCTGTCTTAACCACCTGTTTTCCGCTATCAGTTTGCGCTGCTCGCGTGCACGCTCCACTACCACGGTAAGCTCTTCGATGGAAAACGGTTTGGTGATGTAGTCATATGCTCCGGACTTCATGGCTTTCACCGCTGATTCAATGCTGCCATATGCGGTAATCACGATAACCACAGAGTCGGGATCAAGTTCCCGCATCTTCTTCAGAAACGTTAATCCATCCATGCCCGGCATACGTATGTCGGTGACAACCAGGTCAGGAGCAGTCTCTCTGAACGCGTTTAGAGCTTCCTTTCCATCAGAAGCTGCTGTTACCTGATAGCCTTCCTTCCGCAAAGCTTCAGACAGGAACTCCCTCATACTCTTCTTGTCATCGGCGACCAGTATCGCCGTCAATAGAAATCATCCTCTCTTGATCCAACTCCTGTCTCCTTTAGAGACTGGATAGATTAGTAACAACTTCTTTTAACCAGACGGTAAATGTTGATCCTTTTCCGGGTTCGCTTTTAACCTGTATCTGTCCTCCGTGATTTTCAATTATCCGGTAGGCTATGGCTAATCCCAGTCCCGTCCCGGAAGCCTTTGTTGTATAAAACGGGTTGAAAACCTGTTCCTTTTCCCGGGTTTCAAGCCCGGGCCCATTATCGTGAAACTCTACAAAAATCTCCCGTGTATCGGTGCGGAAACCGCTTACTATTCTAATTTCACCCCCGGCATCCATTGCTTCACACGAATTGTAAAGAATATTTAAAAAAACCTGCCGCAGTTGATGAGAGTCGGCGCGAACTCCGGGAATGTCATCATCCAGCTTCCGCTTTATCAATATGCCGCTTTTTTCGATCTTGTGTCCCGCCAGTTCCAGGGCGTTTTCGAGAACGTCATTTACATCCAGGAATACCGGACGCGGCTTTTGAGACCGGGCAAAATCCAGTATGTTACCAACAATTTTATTGAGAATGTCAACCTCTTCTATAATTTTGTTGATATAATTATCATAATCATAATTATCATAATCGCCCTGGTCGGCCAGTTCCCTCTTAAGTAACTCGGCGAAACCCAGGATTCCTCCCAACGGATTGCGAATCTCGTGGGCAACACCGGCGGCCAGTTGCCCAAGAGCCACCAGTCTCTCCTGCCGCTGGATCTGCTTCTGCATCCGCTTTGTTTCCGTGATGTCCCGGAATATCGCCACCACTCCCGTTTTCTTATGGGAATAATCCCTGAGAAGCGAGCTTGAGACGCCCAACTGAATCATCTTGCCGGAAGCGGACAACAACTCGATTTCCCATCCCGAACGGTCTTCACCATGTTCCAGGGTTGCCAGAAGATGCTCGGCCAGGGGCTGGCATCCTTCAGGAAGATATTTCGAGCAATGTTTTTTTCTCTTGAGTTCGGGTACCTCAAGTATTCTGCGGCCTTCCGGGTTGATGAAGGTCACCCTGCCGGGCACATCCGCGGCAATAATCCCGCTGGTTATACTCGAAAAAATACTTTCGTTGAATTTTTCCAGAGTTCCCAGTTCCTTGACTTTTGAATCGAGTTTCTTGTTGGTTTTCTCCAGTTCCTGGGTAGCCTCTCTAACTTTCTCTTTGAGTTCCACGTTGAAAAGACGAATTTTTTTGAGTAAACGTGCCCGTTCGGCACTTACCCGTTCGAGCTTTTGATTAGCTTCCGACAAATCTTCGTACGCTTGCCGTGACTCACGAATCTGCCGCTCGAGATTATCTATTATCTGATTGAACGATCGTGCCAGTGTACCAAGACGATCATCATCGACAACCGGGGCGCGGCGCCACAGTTTACCTTCGATAACCTCATCAGCCACACCCTCGATTTCCTTGACACGGGCCGTTCTTCGATAGGTTCTCCACCCAACCGTCATTATCAGACCGATGACCAGAATAATACCAGCGATTAGAGCTACCTGCATCCGAACGGGGAAAGCTCCCGAGTCATCATCCCTAAGCTGTTTCACTACCAAGGCCCCGGCTATCTCACCACGCTCAAAAATGGGGGCGATAAAGGCCCAATGAAACTCATCCCGGTCATCAACCGGAAGAGGCTGGCCGTCGCGCAACACACGCCACAATTCATCCAGGGTTTCCTGTTTCCAGATTTCCTTCTCGTGATTACAGGCAAGTATATAGCCGTTTTTGGCAACGATCTCCGCCCTGACCAGATCATCGGTGTCGAACTTCTTCTGGAGAATACTCTGAAGCTTTTCAGATTTATCCATATCCTGATGCCGGGATATGAGTCGGGCCACATCCATGGCCACCTGCTCGGTCTCATCACGGAACATCTTTCTCAAATCCATTCCATCTTCATACTTGCCCAGCATAAATAGAAGAATGGCTGAACCGCCGAAGGCCAGAATCAGACCGATAAGAGATATTTTAAGGGATCTCAGGGTCCTGGAATGATCTTCACCCATACGCTCTACCCATTATCAAATAGTAAAGCTCGCAACAGCGTCAACGGGGGTATCGTAAATTAGAAATACTTCAACCAGTTTCGTAAACCTGAATACTCGCATCACATCGGCCTGAACCCGCGACATCCGGAGATCTCCCCCGAGCTTGCGCAGCCGGTTCAGGTATTCGAGAAAGATGCTCATTCCCGTCGATGACATGAACGTGACTTTTTCCAGGTCGACCACAATTTTGAGATAGTCCGTTTTTATCAACTCGTTAAGTTTGCTCTCAATATCCTCCTTGGTCACGGAGTCAATTTCACCGGAGAGCGTAAGAACGACAATACCTTCTTCCAGCCGGGATTCTAAATTCATCAGTTTTTATCCTGCAAAGTTTTATCCATCGGGATGCCCTGGACACGGAACAGACCTTCCCTGAAAGCGCCGGCAATAGCCAGAGGAACCTCCGCTTCCGCCTCTACTACCCGGGCCTGCATTTCCTGCTCCAGCGCCTTCATCTCCTGCTCCTTGGCTACCGCCAGTGCCCTCATTTCTTCTGCCTTGGCCTGGGCAATTTTCTTGTCGGCCTGGGCCTGATCGGCTCTCAGCACCGACCCGATGTTTTTGCCCACATCAACATCGGCAATATCCACGGACAGAATTTCAAAAGCGGTACCTGAATCGAGCCCACGAGACAGAATGGCTTCTGATATGAGTTCCGGTTTTTCCAGGACTACCTTGTGTGTTGATGCAGATCCGATTGTGGTCACGATACCTTCACCCACGCGGGCCAGGATAGTGTCTTCCCCGGCGCCGCCAACCAGTTTATCGATGTTGGCCCGCACCGTTATCCTGGCAGTAGCTTTCACCTGAATACCGTCCATGGCCATGGCCGCAACCAGCGGGGTCTTGATAACCTTCGGATTAACACACATTCTTACCGCGTTGAGTACATCACGTCCGGCTAGGTCGATGGCGGCGGCACGTTTAAAATTGAGGTGAATTCCCGCCCGCCCGGCGGATATCAAAGCAATTACCACCCGGTCCACCGAACCGCCTGATAGGTAATGCGCTTCAAGCTCCGAAACACTCACCGTCAATCCCCCCTTAACGGCTTTGATCAGCGGAGTTACGATTTCGTGCGGATTGACCCGGCGCAAGCGCATTCCTACAAGGGTCAGCAGGCCCACCGGAGCGCCTGAAGAAAATGCCGATACCCAGAGACCCAACGGGACAAGGTAGAAAATGCCAGCAATAACGATAAATGCGCTTATACCACCCAGAATAAGCATCGTTTCCACGAGATTCACCTCTCATATATGTGAAGATAGTATCTTACAAGACGGCCCAATTATAGCAGGCGTCCACCATAATGTCAAATTTTCAACAGTTAGAAAAACTGTACATCGGTAAACAACAGAAAACGTTTATTTCATAACAGATTTCAGCACTGAAAGATGACAGGCTTCGCAGTAGGTGAAGCGGCAATGCAGGAAAAGTAGTTTTAGAAAATGCTTACTAAAAGGTTGGCCAAGTAGTTAATAGGTGCAAAAATATACGCTCCCAAATTAAACCACCATATAAGAATTACGAGGAGAATGGGACCTACCGATTCCAGCGACTTGAAAAAGGAACGGAAACGGGACGGTAATAGGGACTCAACCATTTTTGAACCGTCAAGCGGAGGAATGGGAAGAAGGTTAAAAATCATCAAAATGAGCCCAACCCATAAGAATGCGGACAGCATTTTATGCAGCATATCAAATGCCCTGAAACCTGGAATCTGCACCGGCAAGCTAATTCCAGTACGGGTGATGAAACCAATCAATGCTGCCGCACAAATAGCCTGCAACAGGTTGCTCAATGGTCCGGCGACAGAAACCAGGAATTTGTCCCTGCGAGGATTCTTGAAAAAAAGGGGATTGATAGGAACCGGTTTAGCCCATCCAATTCGAATTATAAATATAGCCAGTGTGCCAAATAAAGAGAGATGTTTAAATGGATTCAACGTAATTCGACCGGCATCTTTAGCGGTTGGATCACCCAATTTCCAGGCGGTCCAACCATGAGCTGCCTCATGGATAGTAATTCCCATTAAGAACGCAGGTAACATTATAATTATCTCGAGAGCCCGGGCGAGATTCACCCAGGGATGGATAACAAAACCGGCCACCAGGAAAAACGCGATGACTCCAATGATGATCAGAAGTTTCCGGTCGGTATTCCGGACCACCCTGATTATGTGCTGTCCGAAAGACATGCTGCTGATTCCTTGTCTGGAGCGTATCCGGGTACGGCCAGAGTTTCACCATCAAGGTCACCCTCGATGTCCTTGAACGGTACGAAACCGATCCACTTCGGACAGCCATCCTGCATGGTGAGGAATCCCAGGGGTTCAACGACCGAATATCCTCCACCCGCCGGCTTGCTGCCGCTTCCAAGTGAGAGCGTACGGTACCTGAGCAAAGGAATGAACGAGCGGTCACCCACGGATATCACCGCTCCCCATGCATGGTTGATACTGTACCCGGGAATGAATTTCTGCGCTGTGCGATCTATCAGTCTCATGTTTTTTTAGAAACCTTACCGTGGGACTGCAGCCTGCGGGCGGAACTGTGAAGATCAGATTTTTTCTCCTCTAACAGTTCGTCGCCTTTTTCTTTAATCACATGCATAAACGCTTCCACCACCTGGGGGTCAAACTGAGAACCGGAACACTTCTGTAACTCTTTCAGCGCTTCGTCAACCGACATGGCTTCACGGTACGAGCGGGTTGAAGTCATGGCATCAAATGCGTCCGCCACAGCCAGGATTCGCGCTCCCAGAGGAATGGTTTCACCCTTCAAACCGGCTGGATAACCGGTTCCGTCATACCGCTCGTGATGATGATAGGTCAGTGGTGAGATACTTTTCAACAACTCCACCTTGTCAATAATGAAACTACCCAGTTTCGGGTGCGTCTGGATGATTTCACGCTCCTCCTGAGTCAGGTGGTCCTTTTTCAATAAAATCATCTCGCTCACACCTATCTTGCCTATATCGTGGAGCAGTCCGGCAAATTTTATGATGTCTCTCTCTTCAAGGGGGAGTTTGAGATGTTCCGACACCGCCACCGAGTATTGCATCACCTTCTTGGAATGACCGTGGGTGTAGGAATCCTTGGCGTCGATAGCGGCAGCCAGAGCTGTTATGGTGTCGATATAACTGTCCTGCATAAAACCGTAGAGCCGGGCGTTTTCTATGGCGGCGGAAGCCTGTGAGCCCAGTGTGTACAACAGGTTCACTTCATCCTCGTTAATACGGCGCGGCCGTTTCATGAAAGCACCGAGGGCCCCTACGACGATGTCTTTCATGATCAGAGGAACAAAAACCACCGACCTGTATCGCGGATTCCTGCCTACCAGAATCTTATTGAGATCGGGATGATCGACAAGATCGGAAATAACACATCTTTTTCCGGTTTCAATCACCCGCCTGGACAGTTCATCCGCGAGCAAAAATGCTTCTTTTTCCCGCTCACTGTCCAGCCCCAGCGACGCGCGGGTTATATATTGCCCGGTCCGGTCATCTTTAAGAGTGAGCATGCAGGCTTCAGAGATGAAAATATGCGCCGTCAGACCGATGATGAGATTTAGTATCTTATCCAGGTTGAGCGTACTGGTCAGGGCCTTGTTTCCCTTGAAAAGGATGGACAGTTCTTTGATTTTCCGTTCCATGTCCCGGTATACACGGGCATTTTCTATGGCCATGGCCGCCTGTGAAGCAAAGGTTGAAAGTGTACGAAGATTGTCTTTTGAAAAGTACGACACTTCCGAATGGCTGATGGAAAGAAGCCCCATGACCTCGCCCTTCATGATCAGCGGTACAGTAAGATGGCTGAGAAGGTCGTCCCGGCCTATCAGCCCCTGATACATACTCCCTACTTCTACCGACACAGTGCAGTCAGCCGGGTGTACGTGGGATCCGGTCAGGAGGAAATAACTTCTGAACAACCGGCGCTGAATGCCTTCGACGACACTTTCAGGCGGGACTTCCGAGGAAATGAGCGTCAATCTGGAGCGGTCCCGGTCGATCAGCAGCAGACCGGCTACCTGTATATTGATCATCTCCTTGAAGGTGTTTACAATGGTGTCCAGTATCTGCTCCAGGTCCAGGGTCGAGTTGAGCAGTTTACCTATCTCGTTCAGTTTGTTCAGTTCACGTATCTTACCCCGAGCAGCATTGTTCAACCGGGTGTTCTCTATAGCCAGGGCCGCTTGAGCGGCGTACACGGACAGCAACGCCTGATCGTTGACGGTGAAACTGTTCGAGGGCTTAATACGAGCCAACTCAATCAGACCGATCACCCGGTCGGTAACCTTGAGCGGCAGCGCCATCACCGACTGCAGGTCCGGGTCGGTGAAAACGTCATCTCTCAATTCATCCAGCATGAGCAGCGGAAAGCTTTTTTCCAGGACCCAGTTGATGACCTGGTCGTTGCGGTTTCTGATTGCATCAAGTTCTATCGGCTCGAACCCGAAGGTCGACTCTATTTCGTACTCTCCACTAACCGGATTTACCACCAGCAGGAGTGCTTTCTCACAGGGGATATCGTGAACAACCGTTTTAATTAAAAGAGACATGAGCTCGTGCAGGTTGAAGGAGGTACTCATCGCTTCACTGATCTTGGTGAGCGACGTGAGCTCCATGAACTCGCGCCGGATGGCATCACCCAGCCCGTTTTGCTTTTTTTTGGTTTCAGGCTTACCTGACATTCAACGTCTCTTCCTCCCTGACACGAAACGCAAAAACCCTCCTGGTAACTTCCATTGAATCACCCATGGTATCTTCCACTACCCTGAAACACTCGTCATTGAGAATATTGCCGGTTAGCCTTCGTATAATGTAGATTACGCTGCTTAAATAATCAGTAACAAATTCTTCGTACTCCGACGAGGTCAGCTTTCCAAAGGATTCTTTGACACCTCTCATACGAACACCGCGACCGGTTACGGCAATATCTTCAGGAGCTATCGGTGGATCACCGACAAGAGCCAATCCCCGGCGAAGAAAAATCGATGTTTCTACGGCCCCGAAGGTAGGAGATAGCAGGTCGAATAGACGGTCCATGACTGTCTGGAACTGCTGTATATTCTCATCAGTCATTTGGAGGTTCCGTTTGCCTCCGGGTTTCCGTTTGTCTCCGGGGTTATGTTTACCTCCGGATTGATTCTGCATGGTGTGAACTCCTTTTCAGTTCGGGAACTGTTGATTTTACACCGGAAGCAGCTGATTGTCAAGCAAACAGTACATACGCGGGATTGGGAAAACACGCACCAGAAAAGCAAAAAGCTGTGCTGCAGTCTACTCAGTAATACGGCGCAACTCAAACACCACCGGGTTGTGCGGATCAGGACAGCATACCATGGCGGCGTCACTGTCAGGCTCCCAGGGGAAACTACCGCCGAACCTCAGCACAGTCAAAAACGGAAGCATTGCCGCAAAGGCCCATCCGCAGAATCCGTCGATTGTTTCGTGTCCGGTAACCGTCCAGGTGTCTCCCTGCTTGTAACCGCACGAAGCATTGCCGCTGCCCATAACTTCTTTTACCGTAATGGTGACCTGGTAGCTATTCTTCACTTCGCCCGCTGTCCTTTGCTAACGCGGTAAGAAACGTGTTCAGCTGTTTATACTTCTTTGCGGTCATCAGGTCCTCCAATGTGAACGGGAACCTGAATGTCCAGTTATTCGGATTGTTGGGCCCGGGAACATTTATCCTGTTCTCCGCGGGATCTTTATCAAGGACACCGCTTTTCCACGACAGAAGATCCTGAAAAACATTGAGAGTGAACAGAGACGATGCCTGATAGACCCGCTTAAGGATGAGGCGATGGGTCTTCTGATTGAGCTTTTTAGGCGGCTTTCCGACCTGTCCGAGCGCTTCACAAAACGGTTTGCGGTCATCCGGAAAATCCTGCCACCAGCCCCGGACGGTATCGGTATCGTGCGTGCTCAGCGTAGCCACCGAAACAGGATTGTAGGTAGCAGCATCCAGATAGGGGCCGTCCCCTTCATCCCAATTCCGTTCCCAGCGGTCGACTTTTGTCCCCGGGATTCCCAACTCGAGCAGCACTTTACGGCAGCACGGTGGAACAACCCCCAGGTCTTCCGCCAGGGGCAGCATGGCAGTTGAGTCCAGCATCATTTGAAGAAGCACTCTTCCGTGCACTTCCCAGACATCCTCATCCTCGGGGATGAAATATCCGTTTCTCCCGGTTTCCTCTCCTTCAGGGATAGTCCATATCCTGAAAAAGCCAACCACGTGGTCGATGCGATACATGTGAAGAAATTTCTCCGCCTGCTTGAGACGCTCCCCCCACCAGTCATACCCGGCTTCGGCCAGGACCTGCCATTTGTAGGTGGGAAAACCCCAGTTTTGACCGTCATCCGAGAACATGTCCGGCGGCGCGCCTGCGGTGACATCCATGTTGAAATAGTGCCGGTGACACCAGACATCAGCGCTGTCCCGGGCCAGCAGAATCGGGATATCTCCCTTGAGGAGCACCCCCTTCTCCTCACAGTACCGTTTCACCTCCATGAGCTGCTCTTCCAGCAGCCACTGCACGAAGGCGAAGAAGTTTGCCCGCTGCTCCATGGCAGTATCTATGTGTCCGCCGCCAAACCGGTATTCCTCGGGCCAATCTACCCAGCTCTTCTGATCGAACCGCTCCTTGAGACTCCGAAAATAAGCGTAGACCGGTAACCAGTACTGATTTTCCTTGATGAAAATCTCATACCGCTCATTGTCTGCCGGGTCCGCCTCCTGGAGAAAGGCATTATAGACTTTTTGCAGCACATGCTCTTTCGTTTCACGCAGCTTAATCCAGTCCACCCGTTCCTGGCCGGCGAGAGAAGCGAGCTTTTCGTCTACCAGCGCCAGAATTTTTTCATTGTTCCTGACCAGGGGGACTTGACGGATTGCCAGCAGCATCGGGTCCAGGGCAAAAGCGGAAACAGCGCTGTACGGGCTTACGTTACCGGCGGTGTCATTGATAGGCAGTATCTGTATCACGCTGTGTCCTACCTGGCAGCACCAGTCAGCCAGAAGTTTAAGGTCGGCAAACGTTCCCGCTCCCTCATCGTTTTCCGAGCGCAGGGAAAACACCGGTACCACGACTCCCGCACGCTTCCTTATTCCGATACGTTTCCAGTGGTTGGTGCTGTATGAATCTAGGAGATAATTATCAATGTCTTCTATTTCTGCCGCGATTTCATCAATGGTGAGAATCGTTTCATCACTCATGGTTTTCAAACGTCACCTTGCTTTCTATATGTGCACAGCACTATACATATGCCCAGAACTATACCATTATTTCCAGTTCATATCAAAGCCGGCTCCACCTTTTCTGATCGGGATTATTGTTCAACCATGACTTTATATTTGTCGATACTAATAACGAAGTTTAAAGGGCAAGATAGGGAGGAAGAGGATGAAGTATCGCTGCAGTTTCGGGATGCCATGGTCTCGCCTGTTTTTACTGATTATCGCAGTCTTTCTCTACTCCGCTTCGCCGATATGGGCTGCGAGTCCGATCTGGCTCGAGGGCCGTGTACTCGAGCAAGGTCTCAGCCCCCTGGCCGGGGCCACTGTTTCCACCGGAAATTTTTCAGAAAAGACACTCGATGATGGATCATTTGTTCTTGGCCCGCTGTACGGTGATTTCGTTCGCCTGACAGTCACCGCGGACGGATATAAGCAAGATATAACCGACCTGCCGCTGGGCAACGTAAAAGGATCGTTCGACGTCGTCCTGATCAGGGAGCAATACGGGATATCGCAGACCGAATCTATACTCCAAACAGTTCCCACCCGGGCCCGTACCGCCCGACAACCGCGTCCGTCCAGGAGGCCCGGCAATCCGGATGCCGCCATCTGTTCACTGCCGCCGGCGCCCTCCATCGACGGACCCTCGGGACTGCTAAACATTCCAACTGCCCAGGGGTTGAAGAACCAGCAAAACATTGTTGGCGTTCACATACAGCGCCGCACAAACGACGGGTTGAACGAGGACACATCGTATTACAAAGCCATCGCCGGGGTCAGCGACCAGATGGAGATCGGAGCAGCCTTTCTGGAGCGCAAACCGGATGGAGTAGGAACCTCACGGTCATCCCAGGCGGCCCTTCATCTCAAATACACCGGCCGTACCTCGATCGAAAACGTCACCTACTGCATGGGTGCCCAGGCCAGAACCAACAGCTCGAATGTATTTCTCGGCGCCACGTATGACGCGCACGAAGCACTGGGAAGCCTGGTCATAGAGGACGATCCCGACGTACGTCAACCCACGTTTAATCTCGGCGTGGAAGTTCCCCTGGACCCGCATCTAAAATCACCGGGTGTCCGGGGGCACTCCGTTATCGTCGAGATGGAAGAGGAACCCAGCACGAGCAAGTTAGATCAGTATACCTTCGGATGGAGATACCGCAACATAAGCGGTGGAAATGTGGATTTCTATCATACGAGAAACTACATGGACGATAATGATTACACCACCGGTATAGGCGGCAGTATCACCTTCTGATGAAAACACTATTCCCCTTCCCGACACTGAACACGGTTAGAGCCTACCTGCGTGCGACCGGGCGGCGGGCCAAACGTTCACTGGGACAGAACTTTTTGGTCGACCGCAACACCGCCGAGCGCATTGTCGATCTGTTCGGTGACCTGGAGACCGCAACGGTCCTGGAAATCGGCCCGGGGATGGGAGCCTTTACCTGTCTTATTGCCCCGCAGTGCCTCAGCCTCACCGCGGTGGAACTCGACCGCTCGCTGTCGGCCAGACTGGCACGGCAAGCGCCCGATATTCAGGTCATAGAGGGAAATATACTGAAGATTGAACCGGGCCAATTCGCGAAAGACGAAAACGTGCTGACATTTGGGAACCTTCCGTTCAACCTCTCGGTAAAAATACTCAAGTGGTGGATCGAGGCCCCATCTAACTTCAAGCACGCTTATTTTATTTTTCAGGACGAGGTGGCCAACAGGCTGGTGGCCCGGCGCAGCACCTCGAGCTACGGATCGCTGACCCTGCTGATTTCTTTTACCGCCATGGTCAGGAAAATCAAAAAAATCCCCCCTACTGTATTTTTTCCACAACCCGAGGTGTCCGGAAGCCTGGTGGCGCTGACGCGGCGCGAATCACCACAGGTAACCGTTCCGGATGCCGAAACCTACTTCCGGCTGATCGAAGAAGCATTCGCCTATCGCCGCAAAACCCTGGCCAATTCCCTGAAGCTGGCAAAACGGTTCAAGAAGCAAGGTAGCCAGCTGAAAGAAGTAATCTGCCGGTGCGGATTTCCGGAAACAGTGCGGGCCGAGGAACTGGTGGCTGATGACTTCGCCGTCTTGCTCGAAGCCCTCGATGAACTGGCACTATGTCAAGAGCGCTAAACAGCCGGTGAGATTGCTTTAGTGCCACAACTTAATCAAGGGACACGGAATACTCGAAACTGTGTGCGAACGGCAGTCCCTCAGACACGAAATCAATGTCTCCTTAGCACATACTCCTGCAAACCTAAACCCTGCAAAAATCGTCAAACCCCGATATTGTAGCTTGGCGGAGCTGGTGTAGCCAGACTTGGCTATTGTATGGCCAGACTCAGCTATTGTATAGCCAGACTCGGCTATTGTATAGCCAGACTCGGTAGGTTGCCCGGAAGGTTTGGCGAAATTTGACTTGTACAATTGATTTTAGATATAGTAGTTAGCTAGATCACAATTACTAATGCAGATTGTTCAGAATTGCTTCAGAAAGTGACAACCGTATCGACAATTTACATATCGGGAAGTGATGTGTCCTTGAAAAAAAGCTTGCTTGTTACCGCCGCCATTGCCATCTTACTGTTAAATTTCACGAATGTTTGCCCGGTGGGAGCGGAGATTGACAAAATCACCCTTTCCTACCAGGATTCTTACAAATACGAGAAGACCGGCAACTACACCGATGCGGTCCGTTCGCTGGTCCCGGTCTACAAGGCGTATCCCGAAACCTACACCGTCAACCTGCGCCTGGGATGGCTCTTCTACTTGCTGCAGAAATACAATGATTCCCTGCACTATTACCGGGCGGCGGAAAAGCTGGCTCCTTATTCCCTCGAGGTGAAAAATGGTCTGGCCCTGGTGTACCTCGCCACTCAGAAATGGGAGCAGGCAGAAGAGCTGTGCAACCAGGTGCTGACCATCGACTATTACAATTTCTACGGCAACCTGTACGTGATTTCAGCCCTGAAAGAGCAGGACAAATATAAGGAGTGCGAAGCAGTAGCCCGCAAGATGCTTTACATTCTCCCCACCAACACGACCTTCCTGAATGAATTGGGAATTGCCCTCTACTATTTGAAAAAGGATAACGACGCCTTAACAATATTCAACTCAGTCCTTATACTCGATCCCGAAAATGTTACCGCTAAAACATTCCTGGCTAAGTAATTTTGAATACACCAGGTTGCTATACGTCTTTAATGCGCAGTCGTACTCAAATGAGAATCGAAAGGTTAAATTTCTGTCCTTTCCACACTCACATGTCAGAGGGTGGAGCGAGCAAGAAACATAGAAAGCTGGAGATTTTTCCACCCACCCTCTGAGCAAGAAGCATAGAAAGTAGGGATGACGATGCATCAAAAGATTGATCGTCTGGCGATGAATGAAAACGGATTTCTGTTCGACCCCCAGACCGGCGTTTCCTACACCACCAATGTCACCGGGCTGGAGATAATCAGGCTGGTGAAGGAAGATCAGGCCGCGGAAGAGATAAAGGAAACGATCATAGAAAAGTATGATGTCTCCCCCGAGGAAGCGGAACGGGACATCATCGATTTCATGGAACTTCTTAAAAGCAAGGGGTTTTTGGATTGAAAAAATTAACTATCGCCGTATCGGGCATCAACTCAGTAGACAATCCCGGGTCGGGAATCGGTATCATCCGCAGCCTCAAGGAAGTGGACCCGGATTACCGGTGTATCGGTCTGGCCTACGATGCCATGGATCCGGGGTTGTATCTAGATCAGTACGTCGACCGCGGCTTCCTCCTGCCTTATCCATCGGGGCCCTCGGAGCGGTATATGGAGCGTCTGCTGTACGTCTGCGAAGAGCAGGACGTTGACATTGTCATTCCCGCCTTCGATTCAGAGCTTCCTAACTACATAAAAAACCGGGAATCGCTTGAAGAGAACAATATAAAACTGCTGGTACCATCGTGGAAACAATACATCAACTGCAACAAGTCGAACCTGCCGCTGCTGGGCGAACGGTTGGATGTTAAAGTACCCCGCACCTTCCCTGTCTCATCCATCGAGGAGCTCAACACCGCCCTGGACGCAGTGGGCTTTCCCGCCATGATGAAGGGGTGTTTCTACGAAGCATACAAGGCTACTGGCTACTCGGATGCGCACGGTCTTTTTACGAAGATTTCCCAGAAGTGGGGGCTGCCGGTACTGGTTCAGCAGTTCGTGGCCGGCAACGATTACAACCTGATTGGTCTGGGAAGCAACAGTGGAAAACTCCTGGGGGCGGTAGCGATCAAGAAGCTGCTGCTCACCCAGATGGGCAAGGTCTGGACCGCGGTCACCATCGATAACCCGGCTATGCTCGACATCTGCCACGCATTTATCGAAGAGACCAAGTTTTCCGGAGCTTTTGAGCTGGAGTTCAGGATTACCAAAGACGAGACCATCTACCTGCTGGAAATCAATCCGCGTTTTCCGGCCTGGGTGTACCTGGCTTCCGCGGCCGGTGTGAACCTGCCCCACCGGTATCTGCTGAATGTCACTGAAGGAAAGGACACCTTTACCAACGAGTACGAGGTGGGCAAACTGCTCATCCGTTACACCGGTGAACTAATCAAAGACATCTCTGATTTCGAGGATATCGTCGTTAAAGGAGAGAAACAATGAAACAGTTATACGAAAAGCCGATTCTTATCGAGCAGAGCATTGGATTCGTCAACAAATTTCACACCAGTTACCACGCCACGAAAACAACGGAAATAGACGGCGTCCCGATCAAGAAGATACTGGAGAAGTTCGGTTCCCCGGTCTTTGTGTTTTCCGAAAAGACGCTGCGCACTACCATTCGGAACTACTACCGGACATTCAAAACCTACTACCCCAAAATAGTCTTTGCCTGGTCTTATAAAACCAATTACCTGGGAGCACTCTGCTCCATCCTCCACTCGGAAGACTGCCTGGCGGAGGTGGTGTCGGAATTCGAGTACCAAAAAGCCAGGAGCATGGGGGTGCCCGGCAACAAAATCATCTTCAACGGCCCCTACAAGAGAACGGGGATCCTGGAGCAGGCCGTCACGGAAGGCGCAATGATCAACATCGACAACTTCGACGAGATATACCGTATCGAGGAGATCGCTGCCAAGCTCAACCAGACGGTGGATGTCGGTATCCGTATCAACCTGAACTCGGGAATCTATCCCCAGTGGTCCCGGTTCGGCTTCAATTTGGAAAGCGGCCAGGCATTTTCAGGAGCTAAAAGGATATGCAAAAGCCCCTGCTTGAACCTGACCGGACTGCACTGCCACATGGGAACGTTCATCCTGTCCGCCAACGCCTACCGGATCCAGGCAGCTAAACTGATTCATTTCGCCGAACGGCTGGGAGAAGAGTTCGACGTCACCATGGAATATATAGACCTGGGAGGGGGACTCCCCTCGAAAAACCGACTGAAAGCCGTCTACCTGCCGCCGGAGTTCAGCATTCCTCCGGTGGCAGACTATGCCCAGGCCATCGGGGAAACGCTGCTGGAAAACATTTCTCCGGGCACCTATCCCACCGTGTACCTGGAAAGCGGCCGGGCCATAATTGACGAGGCGGGGTATCTGCTTTCCACCGTTACCGGCTCTAAACGGCTGCTGGACGGCCGCAAGACCTACGTTATCGATGCCGGGATCAACCTGCTGTTTACCAGCAACTGGTACGACATCCCGGTCAAGGTTGGCCTGGATATCGAAGGGCCGGCGGAAGATGTCACCCTGTACGGGCCGTTGTGCATGAACATCGACGTGGTCCGCCCGGCGGTGAAACTCCCGCCGCTGGCACCGGGAACACCGCTGGTGTTCAACCCCGTGGGGGCCTACTGTGTCACCCAGTGGATGCAGTTCATCGAGTACCGTCCCAACATCGTTCTGGTAGCTGAAAACGGAGACCTGGAACTCATCAGGGAAAAAGAGGACCTGGAAGACATCATCCGCCGGGAGCACATCCCTGACCGGCTGAAGGTAGAGTGGTGAGCAAGCTTAAGAAATTTCTCCTGATTTATTCGGAAATCTTTTTCGCCGACAATGAGCTGCTCGGTATGATCGTAGTGTTTTCCACCTTTATCGATCCCAATACCGGGCTGTGCGGTGTGATAGCCATCGGGTCCGCTTACTTTTTCTCCCGGTTGACCTTCGCCCGCGGCCTTGGATTCGAGCCGTTCTTCTACTACAATCCCCTGCTGGTAGGGCTTTCCATCGGGGTGCTGTTCAAACTTTCGCCGCTGACCGTAGTGCTGGTGTTCCTGTCGGCTATTTTCACTTTCATCCTCACGGTAGGATTGAATTTCCTGGTTCGCAAATACACGGGGCTGCCGATACTGAGCATTCCCTTCGTCATCGTGAGCTCTTTCATCTACCTTTCCACGCTTCGCAGCTCGGGACTATTTAGTAACTACCTCCAGTACCATTCGCCGGTGGTTTGGGATGCCCTGCCCGTTTGGATTAACGGCTATTTCCTGTCGCTTGGCTCTATTTTCTTCTCGACTAATATCCTGGTGGGAATAATCATCGCTGTAGGGCTCCTGATGCACTCCAGGATCATGTTCTTCCTGTCGATAATCGGCTACTACACCGGGGCCATCCTGACCGGGGAGTTCAACTCCACCGCCGCTACGACCTTTCTCAACCTGAATTATTTCAACTACATCCTGATTGCCATCGCCATCGGAAGCATCTACCTGATTCCATCGTTCAAATCGTACCTGATCGCCGTGGTCGCCGTGGGGATGTCGTACATCATACTGGGCGCGGTTGAGGTGTTCTTCAGTGCCTACGGCATCCCGGTATTCACGCTTCCCTTCAACATTGTGGTCCTGGCCCTGATCTACTACTCGGATATCATCAACTCACGGCTGCGAACGTACACCTATCTGAAGAACCCGGAAGCAAACCTGGATTTTTATATCAATTATATCAAGCGCTTCGGGCTCGAGTGCCCCGCCATTTCGCTGCCCTTCTCCGGATTCTGGAAGATATCCCAGGGATTCGACGACACCATCACCCACAAAGGTCCCTGGAAGCACGGTGTCGACTTCATCGTGGTGGATGAAGCCGGTAACCAGAGCCAGGGCCCCACCAGCAAGCTGAGCAGTTATTATGCATTCAACAAGCCGGTGCTCTCCCCGGTATCGGGTACGGTGGTAGCGGTCAAGAACACCATGGATGACAATGATCCAGGCTCGGTCAATCGCCAGGATAACTGGGGAAACCACGTTGTTATCTATGACCACCGCGGTTTCTACGTCAAGATATGCCACCTCAAGAAAGACTCGGTCGTACCCGGCAAAGGTATGACGGTTGAGACTGGTGAAATGATTGGCCGATGTGGTAATTCGGGCTACTCCCCGTTTCCGCACATTCATCTCCAGGTACAGGGCGCCGCGGCGGACGCTGCCCCCACCATGGAGTTTGTTTTCGAGCAGGTCCTGGACCGGGACAACCTGTACCATAATCACCTGTCACCCGTGAAGGACCAGATACTTTCGGCACTGCACAGCTCCATAAAGAAACAGAAGAAAATGGAACTGCTCCTGGGAGACACCTTCGAGTTTGTCATGAAAATCAACGAGGACGAACAGCAGGAGACGGTCACCGTGGAACTTGATCTGGACGGCACATCCTGTTTAAAAAACGGGCCGGCTAAACTGTATTTCGAGACATACAAAAACATGTTCAGGTTTTACAAGTACACCGGTCCCAAAACCTCAATACTGCGGTACCTGTACCTGGCCATGCCCTCCCTGCCGCTGTGCTCGGACAGCATCGAATGGAAAGACGACCTCCCCCTGGACATCAGCCTGGAAACCGTCATAAAAAACGGCGTGCTGCTGATGCAGTCCCTGTACCCTGCGGCCGCCGGCAATGCAATCACGCTGCGGTACCTGTCGGATTTGAGCTTTTCAAGCCGTAACACCATGAATTTCTTTCACCGGAACATCATCACCACCAGCAGTGAAGTACAGCTTCACCGGAATAAGTTTCTGGACACCGTTTCCATCGTCCACGGACATGACCAGATCACCATCACCAGGAAGTGATATCGATCGTTCTCATTTTTCCCCTATTCGGACTAGAGCAATTATTCAGCTCATATGGTACACTATTGACCGAAATGCTACTCCTGAAAGACCGATTCATCTTTCAGATGAACCCGGATAATTTGACACCCGGATAATTTGACACCCGGATAATTTGACACCCGGATAATTTGACACCCGGATAATGCAGGTTAATTAACGGTGAACAAGGAGGAACAGCAGTATGCTATTTCAGAAAATCTCACGGGATACCAGTCGGATGCGACGAAACAGATGTGTTGCATCAAGTCAGAGTGTCGCAGTCTTACTGACGGCACTTTTCGTTCTATGCACCTTTGGCAACGCCCCCGGGTACGCCCAGGAGCAATTCTTTGAATATTATAGCGGGCACATGAAAAACCTGGACACCGCCTTCCAGTTCTATCTGAAAGGGGATTACACCAGCTCCCTGCACTATTACGAAGAAAGCCTCAAGGTCGCCAGGCTGGAGTCGGACCGTCTCAACGGCAACCTGGGAAAGCAAAACTGCCTGGTTAAGCTGGGAAGATACCAGGAAGCAATTGAACTGGGGCAGCACAGCCTCAAATATGACCCCAACAACATGTTCTTTCTCGGAAACATCGCTTTTTCACACTATTCTCTCAAGCAGTACAAGCCGGCGATCGACTACTACAATCACCAGCTGAAGATAGACAAGGAAAACCTGACCGCTCTGGCGGGATTGAGCTGGTCCTACTACTACGACGGCGATTTGAAAACCGCACTCAAGTACCTGAAACTCAGGCGTGACCTAGACAGAGAGAACGATGAGTGGAAGAAGATCTACCGTAACATCTACCGGGAATATAACGCCTTTCATGTTTCGAACTACTACACGCTGCTGGATTACACCACCTCGTCGAAAAAAGACGGCACGGGGGACACGGTGCTTCTCACCTGGCTTCACAACCGGCTGCACCGCGTCGACCTGGCTTACAGCCAGCTGAAAATCGACTATGTCGATCCCGCCCGGGAACGCCTGGCGGAAAAAGGCCTGGCTCTAAGCTACACGTCCCTGGGAGAAGACAATTTCACCTTCACCTACAAGAGGATTTCTACCAATGAGACGGTCCTGGACGATGCCAATATCTACTTCGCTTCCTACGAGAACAAAAACCTGGCGTTCGAAGCAGCATATTCGGTCTATACCCAGGCAACCGCTCTGCAGGCGGGATTCACCTACCGCTATCATAAGAACCGGTTTTACATGAACTCCACGGCGGCCACTATCCGCCGGGGCGCGATCGAAAACCTCCTGTCCAGAGAGGACTACACCATTCTCAGCCAGGATTTTACCTTCGACCGCTACCCGTGGACGTTCTCTACTAATTATGTGCTGGGTGATCACTCGCTGCTGGTGAGAAACATGGGATTCCTTCCGGGCAACTCCCCCGAGGAAATGAGTCTGCAGGCGGGGGCCAAGATCTTGTACTCGCGGGGCCGTTTCACCTTCGGCTACGAGTACAACTGGGGTCGGGGAGACAGCATGATCACCGGCGACAGATTCAAGCTGGCGGCACACACACTAATGGTGAGTTTCTCGTTTTAACCGGACACTGCAGCTGGTTTCGACGCGGGGCGACAGGACAACTTCGAACCACCTGGACAATGTGAGCTGTCCAGGTGGTTGTTGTCTGCTTCCTATCCTTTTTCCGCTTGTTTTATTTATGCTTCTAACAGCCGGTTTTATAATTTAATAGATGCCGGCTGAAAGCTGGTTGTAGACCTGTTCCACCAGATCGAAGTTCGAGGTCTTCGTGATGGCTGACGCGTATTCCTGGTCTAGCATGCTCTGGAAAATACGCTCGGCGTTACCGCCGTCGATGAGCCCGGTCTTGGGAACTGTCTTGCGCATTCCAGCCACCATCTGGAAGACCAGGATTGAAACGAAATCCTCGACTTGTTCCTTGAGTTGTGCTTTTTCGTTTTCCACATCCTCCGACTTGAGATTCTTGGCCTTCTGGGCAAATGACTTAGCTCTGTTGGTCTTGCCCTGGTCAATGGCCAGCAGTGCGTTATTCATACCGTCTATCATTGCTCAGGCACCTCCTTAGAGAATCTCGAGTTCGGCGTGAATGGCCCCGGCGGCCTTCATCGCCTGCAGAACTGAAATGATGTCCTGGCTGGTGGCGCCCACCGAATTCAGGGCATCCACCACGTCCTGTACGGTGGCGCTTTCGGGAATGTCCACCATACTGCCTGTACGCTGTTGGATCTGCACTGAAAGGTCTCCGTGGGTGATAGCCACGCGGGAGATCTTGACCTCGGTACCGATGACCACCGTGCCAGTCCTCTCGTTGATCACCACCCGGGCCACGTCATCGGGCTCCAGGGTGAGATCTTCAAGGGCGCAAATGAAATTAACGATCTCGTTTCGGTAGCTGAAGGGAATCGTTACCGCTACCATCCCGGCGTCCATCGCCCTGGCCATCTCTCCCGGGAACTGCTTGTTGATTGACTTGGCCAGCCGGGATGAAGTGGTGAAATCCTTCTCGTTGAGAATCAGCTTGACTTCGTTTCCCTCGTGAAACGAAGTGGGTATCTCGCGCTCTACAACGGCTCCCCGGGGAATCCGGCCAACCAGGGTGTGAGTAGTGCCGCCACCGGCGGCGGCCCCGCCGACCCCGCCCACCGAAACAGGCCCCTGGGCGACTGCGTACACTGTGTTATCAGCCCCGAAAAGCGGGGTCTGAATCAGGGTTCCGCCTTTCAGGCTCTTGGCATCGGCCAGAGACGACACCAAAATATCTATCTGGTCTCCCTCTTTGGCGAAGGGCGGAATGGTGCAGGTTATGATGACTGCGGCGACATTCTTCAGCTTGACCTGAGTTCTGTCGATCTCGATACCGTAGTGTTTCATCAGGTTGGCAATCATGCTGTAAGCCACCGGTTCCTTGTCACCGGAACCGTTGAGACCGACTACCAGGCCGCGGCCAACGAGTTGGTTAGGGCGGACTCCCTTGATCCGTGCGATATCTTTCACCCGCACCAGAGGCCCTCCCCAGGCCATGGAGGCGGTAACCATGGTGGCAACCGTCAGTGTTGCAGTGACCAAACCGTATTTCCAGTTACGCCTGCGTCCTCGCACCCTTCTTCCTCTCCTCTCGCGGTTCCTTACAGGAACTCGTCGTATCTTATGTACTGTTTAAAACAAGAAGTTGAATACCTTGTTGAGAAAACCGGGGCGCTGGAGATTTCCGCCCACGGACCCGGCTCCCTTGTACTTGATCTCGGCGTTGGCAACATACGTCGACAGAACCGTATTCTGCTCGGTAATGTCCTGGGGGCGAACGACCCCCGAAAGCACTATCTCCTCGGTTTCCCGGTTCATCCTCACACGCCGGACGCCTTCGATCACCAGGTTTCCGTTGGGAAGCTTCTTGGTGATCATGGCGGTGATCTTCGCACTCAACGATCCGGTACGGCTGGTGGTACCCTCACCTTTAAAATCATTCTTCGCCCCGCCGGATGAGGCCGAAAGAAACCGCAGCAAGCCCACACCGGCGTTGGTGCTGAGTGTGTTTTCTTCTGTGGCTTCCGTGGCTGCTTTTGACGAAGCCGTCGATGATTCGGAGATGATAATCGTCACGATGTCTCCCACGTTGCGGGCCCGGTGTTCGGAGTACAATTCTCTGGCCCGGTCGTCCCATACGGATGCAGCCTTCACCTCTGCCTGGATACCGGCCAGGACTATTACGAACACCACCAGCAAAACCATCAAACCGGCCCCGTTTAAACTTTTCATAAGTCGACTCCTCTCTCAGCCGGTGAAACAACCACGTAACCTGCACTCTTGACCGTCCCGACGATCTCCTTTTTTGTGGCCATGTTCTTGATCCGGATCGATTCCTGAGCACCACCGGATTCAAGCGCCTTCCCCAGAGCGGTTATGACTACAAAACCCCTCTGAAGTTCGATTCTCACCTTATCTCCTCTGTTTATAAGCGGGACTTCTTCCACGTACCGGGAATCCAGCACCTGGCCGGCACGTAGTTGGCGCCGGGCACGCATCCCGATTACCTGGTTCGGATCGGTATACACTCCATTTAACGAAGTTATTTCTGTTTTCTCCACCTTCAGATCAGCCGCTCTCAGCAGCTGGTGCCGTTTCACCTGACTGACTGCGACCACAACCGATCCGTTCATCACCGGGCGGACTCTGGCCCACACCGTCCGGACGACTTTTCCCTTCACCAGGGCTTTCACCCCTACGGTAGATGTCTGGCCCAGCCTGAGGTACCCCGGTTTGATCTCGATTTTAGAGCCTTCTACCGGGAGGTTGATTTCTCTTGGCAAGCCGGTGATGGATAGCTCGAGCGACCCGTCCAAGGCCGACAGTTCTTTTTCAACAGCGCGTCTGATCATCGATTCGAGCTGTGCTTCACTGAGGCGCTTTGCCGGCAGAACCAGGCGCTGTATAGTCGGTATCCTCAACTCTACACGGTTCATGTCAAATCCGGCTTCGCGCAGGCAGTTGCGGATCTGTCCTTTACTCAGTTTTACCATCGCTCCCGGATAAGGAGCAGGGACCAGGCGTATAGCCCTAACTTGATCGGCTTCGCCGCTGTCCCCGCCCCGCACCGTGACCACGTCGCTGATGTATAAATAATCACCAGTCAAAGAACTGCCGGTGAAGGTGAAGTCTTTCTTCGGTTCGATCACCAGTGCTTTTCCCACCGCGGCCGCAACAGAACCCGCCAGCATGATTGCCAGCAGCAGTGCCATGGTCTGTGATTTTCTGGTGATGTTACCGTTCATCATAACCTCCCGGCTCTACGCCCTACCATTACCGCTTCAGGGTGTTGACGACCTGCAGCATGGAGTCTGAAGTCTGAATCGCCTTGGAGTTCAACTCGTAGGCCCGCTGAGTAATAATCATGTCTACCATTTCGCGGACCGCCTTGACATTCGAGCTTTCAAGGAATCCCGAAATGAGCCGTCCGAATCCCTCGTCCACACCGGGCTGACCGGTAATGGGAGGACCGGAAGCGGACGTCTCCCGGTGGAGGTTCCCGCCCCGGCTGTCGAGACCCTGGGGATTTACGAACCGGGCCACTTCGAGCTGCCCCAGCTCGACCCGGTCGTTACCAACCTGTGCCGTCACGGTTCCATCCTCGCCGATATCGATGAGGGTTGCCAATTCCGGAACCGTAACACCTGG
Source organism: uncultured bacterium (assembly GCA_964432985.1). Taxonomy (GTDB): domain Bacteria; phylum Muiribacteriota; class CAYSPT01; order CAYSPT01; family CAYSPT01; genus CAYSPT01. The sequence continues at coordinate 40,855 of CAYSPT010000005.1, read as the reverse complement.
CTGCACCAGGTATCCGTTGGACGTCACGATGGTCCTGGTAGCATCCAGCTTGAATGCCCCATCCCGTGTATACGCCGTGTTGCCGTCAGGCATGGTGATCTGGAAAAAACCTTCACCTTCGATGAGCACATCAAGCGGCTGGTCGGTGTGCCTGAACTGGCCCATGCTGTAATGCTTGTAGAGGGCTGCCGGCCTGACACCGTGACCTAGCTGAATACCGGTGGGAAGAAATGATCCCTCGGCCACAGGCGCCCCAGGCGCCTTGATCCGCTCATAGATCAGGTCGTGGAAGTCGACAGCGCTCTTCTTGTATCCGTTAGTATCTACATTAGCCAGGTTGTTGGATATCATGTCCATTTTCAACTCCATGGCTATCATGCCGGTAGCGGCTGACCACAATGAACCGATCATATCCCGGTTTCCCCTTTCTTCTTCCTATACGATCCTACACCTAGCCCGCCTGGGCTATTCTGTACAATGAGTTAAACGTCTGATCATGGCTGGTAACGACCCGCTGGTTCATCTCGTAATACCGGTGACACTCGATCATCTCGACCATCTGGGTAATCGCGTTGACATTCGACATCTCCAGGTTTCCCTGCTGCACGCGGGAAATTCCATCGAATCGTAAAGACTTTCCATTAGCGTTGAAATGACTGTTTACCTCTTTGCGCCACGTCTTGGTATCATCCGTCTTTACCCTAACGATGGAACCGAGGTGCGTGGTGTCCTCCCACACCTGGCCTTCTTCGTCGATTAAGATGTCCTTTGTGGGATCCACGAACAATTCCTGGAACGGAGTTTCCAGGGGTATACCGTTTTCATCCACGATCAACGTGCCGTCGTTGTACGGTCTTCCCGGCATTACCATGAGCGGGTTGCTCGATGAATTCATTACCCGCCCGTCGTGGTCCAGATGGAAACTGCCGTCTTTTGACATACGGTATCCCTGGGGGCTTTTGACCAGGAAGTAACCCGGACCGTCAATGGCAATGTGCAGATCTTCGCCGGTATACTTGAGCCTGCCCTGCCCCATGTCGGTGTACAACTCTTCAAGAACGTTGCACGTTCCCATGTCTCCCAGGGATGGATCGTCCCAGGGAGCTACAAAGGGAGGTTCGTCGGGAAGGCGGTCGTGAATCCGGTGTATGTTGTGACTCGGGTAGGCGCGGAATACGGCTCTTTGTTTTTTGTGCCCGGTAGTATCCACATTGGCCAGATTATCGGCCAGAACGTGCTGCCGGATGCCTTCACACATCATCCCGGATGTCGCTGAATAAAGTCCTCGTAACATGCCTCAAGTTGCCTCCTTACTCGAATGGCTAAAATAAGTATCGGCAAACTTAAAGCAAAACTTTAGGAATTTAGTGCAAAAGGCGCATCAACATTAGGTAAATAAGCACTGGGCAAGGCTAATGTGTATCCGGCGTGTTTTATTTCCGGCGCCCGCGTGAACGCTTCTCGCTGCGCTTTTTAACGTCGGATAGCTTTTCAGAGCTTTTTTTCAAGAAAGAAGTTATTTTATCTTCAAACGCTTCACCGCCCCGTCCTCCCCGTGAAGGAGGAGAGCCCTGATGATGACGTGGTGGGCGTGCTGGTGGCCGCGATGGTGACCGCGATGGTGGCCGCGATGGTGGTCGCGATGGTGGCCGCGATGGTGGCCGCTGCCCTGGTCCTGCAGGTTGCTGCGCTTGCGGCTTCTTGCCCTCTCCTTCTTTGAGACGGCGGATGGAAAGATCGATTTTACCACGATCCTTGACTGCTATCACCTTCACGGTAACTTCATCATTTACCATGAGGTAATCACTGACATTCCGGACATAGGTATCCGCGATTTCAGATATATGGATCAAACCCTTGTCTCCCGTTTCCAGTTTAACAAAGGCTCCGAAATGCGTGATATCTGAAACTACCCCCTTGACAATATCCCCTTCCTGTACAGGCATTACTTTCCCGTATCCTCCTTGTTCTACAGTCTCTTGCTCCAGGAGGGCAAGCACGGTTTATCGCGCTGCCCAGCCCCGTCCCCGACGTAGAAGCCGATACACTGCCAAAACAGTTTTGACCACTTCATCTACCGATTTCCCATCGGTGGGAACAAGTGCATCCGCCATGCGGTAGAGAGCTTCGCGCTTCTCGAGAAGTTCCCTGACCCTTGTTAAAGGGTCGTCCACTGCGAGAAGCGGTCGTCCCTGACCCTCACCAACTCTTTTCATAACCTCTTGAGGAGAAACCAGAAGAGAAATGGTGACTCCCTGTTTCAAGTGCCGCCAGTTTTGTTCCCTCAGTACGGCACCTCCACCAGTTATTACCAGAGAATCGCTTTTGTGGCAACAATTTTCAACAATTTGCGATTCAACATCGCGAAAAAATTCTTCGCCGAAACGGGAAAATATCTCCGAGATCGCCAATTGACAGTGCGTTTCTATCTCTTCATCCGTCTCCACAAGCTGCAGGTCAAGTTTTTCAGCAACACGTTTTCCCACCGTGGTTTTGCCTGCTCCCATGAATCCAAGCAGTACCAGGTTTTTCACGAGATTCCGAGCCTCTTCCGAAAATCCATTACACGCCGGGTGACTTCATCCATCATGTCACCGCCGAAACGCTCCACCATCAGCGAGGCAAGCACCCCGAGCAGCGCTGCTTCACCGATTACCGAAGCTGCCTCGAGAACAGAAACATCGGCCCGGGGGGTGGGCGCCGCTACGGCCTTCCCCGTATCAAGATCAACAGTGGTGAGAGGCCGTCCCAGAGTTGGAATCGGCTTGACCGCCGCTCTGACAATAATCGGAGAGCCGTTGGTCACTCCTCCCTCTATTCCACCGGCGTTATTGGAAGTGCGCGCAGTTATATCAGAACAAAGGCCATCTTCAGAAAAGACGAAACCGTCCATCACCTCGGAGCCGGGAGCCTGGCCGGTGGAAAAACCGGCTCCGATCTCGACACCCTTGACCGTGGGGATACTCATAAGGGCCGCCGCCAGTCGGCCGTCAGCCCTGAGGTCCCACTGAATGTAACTGCCGAGCCCCGGCGGTACGCCTTCGGCGATTACTTCAAATACCCCACCCAGCGTATCTCCCTTTTCGCGGGTTTGCTCAATCAAAATTTCTATTTTTTTACAGGCGTCCTGATCAACGCACCCGACGTCATGAGGACCAAGTGCCTGACGAATCTCCCGGATGCAATGGTGAACGGCAACAGAAGAGTCAACTGTTCCCACTGCAATAACGTGTGCCTGGACCTCCACGCCACAGGCACGCAAAAATAGCCGGAAAAGCCCTCCCGCTGCCACCCGGGCTGCCGTCTCGCGGGCAGAAGCCCGTTCGGAGACGTTCCTGATATCGTCCAGCCCGTATTTGATCAATCCGGCCAGATCGGCATGACCGGGCCGGGGAATCCTTACCGGCGCGACTCCTTCGGGACGTTTGCCGGCAACCGCCATGGCCTGGCGATGATTGGCAAAATCCCGGTTTTCTAATTTCAAGGCGATTGGCGAACCGGTGGTGAGACCGAAACGCACGCCGGAGATAATCTCGACACGGTCCCGTTCGATCTTCATCCTGCCGCCCCGCCCCACTCCCATCTGCCGCCGGGCGAGGTCCCGGTTTATCACGTCACAATCCACCTCGAGCCCGGCCGGCAAACCTTCAACAATGGCCACTAGTGCCGGACCGTGCGATTCTCCAGCCGTAAACCACCTGATCATTACCGCTAAAAGCCTCCTCGTATATTTGCAACGATAATACCATCTAACAAGGTTTAAAGCAAAAGATAGTTCTACCCCAGATAGCCTATACTTTCTATTGAGCGAAGAGTATATGATCCAGTAACAATGTCTATCAATCCCTCCCCTTTCTACTCTTCTGGCTGGAGGGTGGGAACGGTGACTCGGAACGATGTGCGGCATTGGTGTGGGCGGAGTGGCTATAAACGAGAATAGACCAAGTTTTACCTCAAGATAGATTTAAAAAGAGCGCTGCCAACGGCAGCGCTCTTTTTGTTTGCGTTTTTGTTACTGTGTCCCTCAGGACCTCTCGCCGGTAGCCCTCATGATGTGGGGAGTAATCAGGATGATCAACTCCATGTTGTCACGATCACGAGTGTCACGGGAGAACAGGGTCTTGAGAATCGGAATGCTTCCCAGCACCGGAATCTTCTGATTACTGTTGGTGTCCGTCTCCTGGATCAGTCCGCCGATCAGGATTTCTTCGCCGTCGCGGACCCGAACCGTGGTATTGGCGGTGCGTTTCTCGATCCTCGGGTACTGTCCCTCGAAGATGGCGAAACTGACTTCCGGTTCGATCGCGCATGTTATCCAGCCGTCGTCGTTGATCCTGGGAGTAACCTTCAGGATGACACCGACATCTTTCTCCTGGGGCGGGTTGTCAGGACCGCCGCCGTAAATGACTTTCTGGCCGATATGGATGGTTGCTTCCTCGCCATTTAAAGCAGAGACTTTCGGATTGGAAAGCGTCTTGGCATCGCTTATCTTCTCCAATGCTGTAAGTGTCCCCTGGAAGAAATGCGGAGAGCGGAAGAAATCTCCAAATTTGAAGAATGATGCCCCGCCGTTGTCAGGAGCGGTCTGCTGATCATACCCGTCAATATTGGGAATGGGAGCCATACTTTCAGTGACCGACATGAAGGTGCCCGAAGCCGAGTTTTGCTCATCGATTTGTTTGCCTACACCCCAATCCCAGTCAAACCCGATGTCACGCATGCCTTCTGTGGAAACCTCGACGATCTTGGCCTCGATCATCACCTGGTGTACCGGGACATCGATGGTCTTGATGAGCTTGGCTACCTGTTCCAGAGTAGCCTGGTTGCCGGTGACCACCACGGCGTTGATCCTGCTGTCCACAGAAACTTCCACCTTGGAAGCAGCGCCCTTGAAAACACCGGTCAGAATCTTCGAGACATCATCGGCGTCCGCAAACTGCAGGCGAAACGTCTTATTGAGCCCAACCTCGAATCCTTCTTCCAGTTCTTTCGGCGGTGCAATAACGTACGTGTTGCCTACCTTTCGATAGCTGAAACCGTTCGTCTTGCATATCAACTCAAGGGCCTTTTCATAGTGGACATCCTTGAGCCTCAGCGTGAGCTTGCCTTTGACGGCCCGGTGGTGAATGATATTCACTCCGGTACGGACGGCGATCATCTTCAACACATCCGTAATCTCGGCATCACGCATAGCCATATCGATGTATTCCGATGCTCCTCCTTGCGCCAGGGCAGCGGTCAAACCGATCTGCTCGACAAACATCAAGCCCGCCACCACCACTGCTACAATTAATAAACTCCGTTTCATTCCTGACTCACCTCCTATGAATCTACCGCTACCTAACACACCAAAGCGAGCAAACATTCGCAAACCTAACCCCCAATCTTAAAGGTCTTCCGTCTTCTGGTCCGATACGAGTAGATCTCAACAGCGTCTTCTTTAATAGACATTATCTTGAAAGCTCCTTCGACCTCGTCACTTTCACCCATCTCTGTAATCGAACCTTGAAAGTCAACGAGGGCCAGCCGTTTTCCTGCGTTTCCGACGACACACAAAATACTCAGTTCCACCTCCGGGACCACCGGTTCGGGGATCCGCTGCGGACCGCTGGTAGGTTTTGGCGTAGTCGGACGTTTGGACATCTTCGGTTTCTGCCCGACCATGGGCAGAAACGGATCTTTAGTTCTGTCAAACGGGTTGTATACAGACGGCTTGTGTCCCGGCGTTGCTGCTGCAGAATCATCGTCGCCGAAATCATCGCCGAATCCAACATCACCCAATTCATCATCGTCGCCGAACTCATCGTCGCCGAACTCATCGTCGCCGAACTCGTCGTCGCCGAACTCGTCATCACCGAACTCGTCGAAGTCACCGAATTCATCATCCTGGGCCAGCAGACGCGAAGGTGTAAAACCGATCAGCGCAATTGCCAGTATGACTACCAGGATCTGCAGTATACTCCTGTCGAGTTTATATGCCTTAATCAACGAGACCACCTCCTCTGGTGAGGATGAACGCTCGCACATTGAGAGTGACATTGAGTAATTGAACCATTATTGGTTTCCCATCGTCCCCTCTCTCTTGTATCGGACGCCCCTTCGGAGTTATTGAGATAGTTCCTGAATTGATGTTGAGCATCCGCAGGTTTTCCATGGATGCCAGGAACTCACCAATCCGGTGATAGGTTCCTTCAAGTCCCACTTCAATCGGGATTTCGCTGTACCCCTCGTATTCCACCAGAGGGGAAATATGTATATCTCTAAACTCGATCTTGCTCTCCTTGCAGACCCTCTCGGTCTTTTCCAGGATTTCGGGAACTTTCGATTCGGTTGAAATCAGGCTCTCGTAACGAGCGAGCTCTCTTTTAACCTGCTCGTACTCGGCCTTCAGGCTGTCGAGTTCCTTGTCAATGTTCTTGTTCTGCTTGATTTCTTTATCGAGCTTTTTCGCCTTGGCTTCCAGACTGGCTACCTGGTCGTTGAGCGGCGTGTACACCTGAAACCACCAGTACCCTCCCATGGCTCCCATGAGAATCAGGGCGAGGATGACGAAGAGCTTATTCATTGAGCATCCCTCCTCCCTTCTTGATTCGGCAGGTCATGGCGAAATTGACCACCTGCTGATCGTGCAGCTTGGCCATATTAGCCGAAGAGAGGAAAACCGAATCGAAATTGTCATGGTCCTCAAGCTCCTTCATGAATGCGCGGACAGGCTCGTAGTACATCCTGTCATCCGGTTTGATAGGATTACCGTCATCATCCTTATCCAGAGGTTTCGCAACACCCTGGATGGAGAACCGCTGTGTCGATTCGTAGCTGGCGTTCTTCAACCATACCGTTTTCTTCGGCACGACTTTCGTCAGGTCCGCAAAGGTAGTGGACCATGCCAGAACATCATCACCGGTCAGGCGTTTGATCATCGCGATCTGCTGACGAACCCAGTCGATTTCCCTTTTCTTCTTGTTGCGTTCGTCTTGCTTGTTACCGATGGCCTTTTTCTTTTCCTTCTCGAGCTTCTTGACCTTTTTCTCGAGCTTGGAAATGGACGATTTGACACTGGCGGTCGCAGGACCCCACAGGAACCAGCCTGCCACTACCACTGCCCCTATCAGGAAGAAAGGAAGGATCGGTACCGATGGTAGCTCGATCTTTTTCTTCGCTGGTAGTAGGTTAACCCGGATAATCACTCAGTCCACCACCTCTCTGAGCGCCAGACCAAGCCCAACCGTCAACTCCTGAATGTGCTCAAAGAGTTGCTCCTGGTTAGGAATGTCTATCTGGAGCCCCATCAGAGGGTCACCAAGCTCGACTTCAACGCCGAGCTCATTGGCCAAAAACACATCAAGATTCTTCAATTTGGCTGTCCCTCCGGTCAGAAGAATTTTATTAATCAAACCTTCTCTGTACTGAGCCTTGTAATAATCGAAGGACCGCCTGATCTCCGAAGCCAACTCCTCGGTTATGGTACGCACAACCTCGGAAACTTCATTTTCCTCTTCTTCGGCCACAACGATTCCTTCTTCCTTCTTAATATTCTCGGCTTGCTCGAAATCGAGCTTCAGCACGCTTTGAATAACCGTAGTTATGTTGTTGCCCGCTATGGGAATGTTACGGGTGAACTGGAGCACCCCATCCTTCAGGATGCTGATATTGGTGGTTCCCGCGCCGATATCGACCACAGCGGACACGCCGTCCTGGGAGCTGGCGTGAAGCGCGTTGAGCGAAGCGAATATGTCCACGTCCAGGACAGAGGGAGACACTCCCGCCATCCTCAGAGTTCCCATGTAATTGGCGATCAACTCTTTCTGGGCCACGACCAGAAGAATGAGGAATTGTCCAACATCCTCGCTCTCCACCCGGGCCAGCTTTTCGAAGCTGATGGCCACGTCATCGATGGGATACGGAACGTACTGCTCCGCCTCGTAGGTTATCGTTTCCTTGAGCTCCGCGTCGGGAATCTCCGGCATCCGGATGAAACGGACGATAACATTCTGACCGGACAGAGCGGTGACGATACTGCCACCCTTGGCTTGGGTGGTAGCCATCACCTGTTTGATAATGCCGGAAATGCTGTCGCTGTCAACGATTGCTCCATCGACGATAACGCCTTCATGGGGAAGAGGCGCCATTCCAAATCCAACTAATTGAGGACCGGCGGAGCCCCTTTTCAAATGAACGAGCTTGATGGCTGACGTGCCAATATCAAGCCCCACAATAGATTTTGGGCTTCCCAAAGCGATCATAACACGCTCTCCTTCTTTCCATTACGGATGTAATCCGCATTCTCCCTCAGGTAGAATAGACGCTTTCAGCAGATAATCGTCATCAGTTCTACCTTTCGACATTAAAATTGCCACCTCTTAACTCGGTTACAGTGAAATATTGTCTAATTACTGCCAATTTCACACTGTATCGCTATCCTATCACTGCCTTCGCACTTTAACTCCTGGATAATAGTGTTTTAAAATCCGCTGGAAGCGGTACCCCTTCTTGCCCATATTCCGCGCGCCCCATTGGCAAAGTCCGATGCCGTGCCCGTAACCACGACCCTGAAATAAAAACACTTCCTGTGCCTCCGCAGCAGATAATTTCGTTTTTTCTGAAGAATTATTTCCTCCGGGAGAGGATGCCGGCTGCGGTTGCTTGCCCCGGGGAAGAGGGGATTCAACGGGGGGATCTCCCCTTTTTTCCCTGATCAGGTCGATAATCTCCCTGACCGTGTTGTCAGAAGAATTTCCGTCTTTGCTTTCTGCTGTTTCGATCTTCCCGTCCTGCTTGCGGTCCTTCAAACCCTCCAGGAGCTGCTCAATGCGTCCTTTATAGTCAATATCCCTGACTTTCCTGACGGTATACCTGGTGCTCTTCATGGCGCGCGGGTCCACCGCCAGCCTGAATTTGTTTCCCCCAATAGTCAATGTTCCCCCGGGGTGGGAAATCTCCAGGGTCCTGATCCGTCCGCTCGGCGTCACCTCCACTGCCTTGATGACCTCGACTAAAGATACGTCATACCCGGATTTGCGCAGGTATTCCGCCAGGGCTTTCCCGGTAAACTTGACTTCCCACTCGTAGTGAGGAGAATCCGAACAGTACGGGCAACGCACTCCCTGGAGGTAGGAAATAGGGGCACCGTTCCAAACCAGGTTGTTGGCGGCGGTGTACCCCCCGCAGACCGAGGTAAAATAACCGCTGATCAATTCACCCTTATGCTTCAGTACATAACCCCTGGTTGAATCTACCGCCCTTTTGGCCCGGGGGTCTTCACTCTCAACCCCTCCATACATCTGGCAGTGAGTGGAAGAACACAAAGCGTATCCCTCGCTTCCATGGCGCTCCATGCTCTTGAGCGCGAAGGTGCGAGACATGACCGCCTGCGCCTTGAGCGCTTCCATCGGAGAGGTTATATACATTTCTTCCTTTATTACCCCATAGAGATATTCTTCCAGATTAATCGTGTTAACCACCGCTATCTTACAGTTGCACATCCAGAAGTAAACTCTTCCCCGGTAACGTCGTCCGTTGATGGACACCAGTGAACCACGACCCACTGGATCGATTCGCAAGCGTATCCACCGGCCGCTTCCATTAACGGAGAGGAACTGTCCGTCCGTACTGACCGTGGCCGACTGTTTTTCATTTCCGCTGGCCAGCAGACGACCGGAACGGGAGTCATGCAGTTTCCAACGCCCTTCCCCACCACATTGAACGCTCGAAGCGGTCTTCAGGATGCATATCTTTATGTAGGTTGCGGCGCGGCACTCAGCCTGCCCCATCACCAGGGAGCAGAACAAAACAAGAAAAATGATGTTTTTTACGCTTTTCATGGGTGGTGCCTACCGTTCTAAATACATATAATTAGAATAATTCACCATTTCCGATCTTAGTCGGACTCCGATTTAATCGGATACTACACTGCAGCTTTAAAAAATTACGGAAAGATTTCTTCAAACGTTATCGGCTCAGGCCTATCGCTATTCAGTCCCAGACCATCTGTAGCCGGTCCCTGCCCAAACGTTATCGGCTCATCGATCAGTTTTATCTACTGCTGTAGATACATCCGCAGTAGTTCTGGCAGTACAATCCCAACTCTTCTGCCTGATTGTTGGCCAGGTCAAACCGGTCTCTCAAATCTATGTAGCAATACTCCACGCTTTTGCCATCGGCCAGCGCGGAGCCGGTAGACTGAAGGAGTTCGTGGTCTTGATGGGGACTCAGCATCAGGGTGGAGGCAAACGCGTCATATTCACCGCTGGTGGCCAGAGCAGCGGTGCGCTCCAATCTCATGTGGTAGCAGAACCTGCACCGAATCTGCTCCCGGTACACCACGCGGCGAAAAAAATCGTTTATTTCATAATCAAATGGACGGATAACAGGAAGATCGACGGAAGCTGCATAGGTAAGGAATGTCTTTTCTCTCCGCTTGTGCTCAAGGGGCGGGTGGATGTTAGGGTTGTACCACAGGGCGGTAACCTGCCACCCTTCGTGACGCAGGGGTTCGAGCACACCAACGGTGCAGGGAGCACAGCACACATGAAGCATCAACCGGTTCTTACCCATCAGTAATCGGCCCTGCCCATCAGTAACCGGTCGTGGCTCAATAGCAATCTGCCCTTGCTCATCAGACCGCTCACCTCACACCGGGCCTTCAAAAAGGCTTCCCTGAACGAGAGAAATATCGTCCTTTTTGTACCCCAGGTGTTCCAGGGCCCTCCGGGTCACCACCCGGCCCCGGGGTGTCCTCTTGATGAATCCCAGCTGTATCAGGTAAGGTTCGTAGACATCGTAGATTGTGTCGGCTTCTTCGCCGACAGAATCCGCCACGGTGTCAAGACTGACCGGGCCGCCGTCGAAGTGCTCGATCATGGTCCTGAGAATTCTGCCATCGAGAGAATCCAGGCCGAGAGCGTCCACTTCGAAGAGCTTCAGGGCTTTTCTGGCAATCGCCAGGGTGACCTTGCCCTTGCCCTTTACCTCCGCGTAGTCACGGACCCGCCGAAACAGCCTCAGCGCGATTCTTGGCGTACCGCGGGCCCGCTTGGCCAACTCCACTGCGGCGGCCGGCTCGGTTTCCACATCCAGCACACCGGCGGCCCGGGTAATTATCTCGCTCAGTTCATTTTCACGGTAGTAATCGAGCCTGGCCACGACACCAAAGCGGTTTCTCAACGGGGCAGACACTTTTCCGGCCCTGGTGGTGGCTCCGATCAGCGTAAAATTGCACAAAGACAGACGGACCGTGCGGGCTGAAGGACCCCTCCCTATTATGATATCCAGCTCAAAATCTTCCATGGCCGGGTACAAAATTTCTTCCACCGTCCTGCTCAGGCGATGAATCTCGTCGATGAACAGCACATCACCGGTCTCGAGATTGGTAAGGATGGCCGCCAGATCACCCTGCCGTTCTATCACCGGGCCGGACGTGACCCGGATATTCACCCCAAGTTCCCTGGCCATAATATGAGCCAGTGTGGTTTTTCCGAGGCCGGGAGGCCCCGAGAGAAGAATGTGGTCGAGCGGCTCTCCCCGGTTAAGCGCCGCTTGCAGAAAAATACTTATCCTCTCCACCGTCTTCTCCTGGCCGACGTATTCCTGTAGTCGGGCAGGGCGCAGGGTCTTCAGATTGTCGTCCGTAGACTCGCGGGCGGATACGATACGCTTATCACCATCAGTGCCTTTGTGCATCTTCGACTTCTTCCCAACCGTGCAGTGTCACTTTAAAACGTCAATGAAAAAAGTTATCGTAAAAAGTATTTCAATGCCCCTTGTATCAGCTCTTCGAGGGTAACGTCATCCCCCAGTTCCCGGTGGGCGTACTGCAGAGCTTTGCGGCTCTCCAGCGCGGAATACCCCAGCACTTTCAAAGCGGCGGCGGCCTCGTCCGCCAGGTTGCTCCCGGTGCCCAGTTCGAGAGCATAGCCGGCCTCTACCTCTATACCGAACGAGATTTCAACCTTGTCCTTGAGATCCACGATAATCCGCTCGGCGGTTTTCTTGCCCAGGCCGGGAACAAGGCTCAAGGTGGGGACATCCCCCGCGGCTATAACCGAGCACAACTTATCCGGCGCAAGGCCGGAAAGAACGCTGAGACCCAGCCGCGGCCCCACCCGGGACACGGAAATCAACTGCAGGAACAGGCGTTTTTCCTTCATGCTTTTAAAACCGTAGAGAGTGACACCGTCGTCCTTCATGACCAGGTGGGTGTAAAGACGGACGGTTTCACCGGGAGCCGGAAGCGTGCGAAGCACGGAGGAAGGGACACTAAGCAGAAACCCAACCCCGCCAACCTCGATCACGATAGTATCTTCGCCGCGCTCTACCAGCACTCCTTCGATTGTTGCGATCATCTTCCGGTCAGCCTTCCCATAGCATTTCCCGCGCAGTGAATATGGCAAATCGCCACAGCCAGAGCATCGGAAACATGGTCCGACCGCGGCTTCTCATGCAGGGCAAGCAGCGCAGAAACCATTTTCAGCACCTGCTCCTTTGACGCCCGCCCGTACCCGGTCACGGCCAGCTTTACTTCATTAGGTGAATACTGAAACACGGGAATCTCATGCTGAGCGGCAGCCAGCAGGCTCACTCCCAACGCCTGTCCTACCAGCAGAGCACTGGCCGCATTTTTGGCAAAGAAAATCTGTTCCAGCGCAACCGCTTGAGGTTCGAAAGTCCCGATTATCTCCAGAATTTCATTATAAATTAAAAGCAAACGGGCGGCAAGAGGCTGCTTTGATCTGGTTTTTATGCAGCCCGTCGTTACCGCCCGAAGTTTTGAACCATCGAGTCTGATTACTCCGTAGCCCGTATTTGCGAGCCCCGGGTCTATACCCAGGACCCGCCTGCAGGGCTCCTGTTTATTTGACTTCTTCGTAATCCGCGTCAACGACTCCCTCGTCCGATTCTTTGGTCTCTGCACCGGTATCGCCACCGGGAGCCGCGTCCCCGGCGGTACCCTCGCCACTAGTGGTTTCTGCCCCAGGTGCACCCCCGGCGAACTGCGGACCGGCCCCATCTGCACCGGCGCCGGCAGCCTGATACACCGCTTCACCGAGTTTCTGGAGATTCTCCTCCAGTTCATGGTAGGCACTCTCCAACTCGGGAGTTGTCTCTGGCTTTTCCAGTTCCTGACGCACCCGCTGAATGGAACCGTCGATGCGGTTCTTGATGGTGGCGTCAACCTTGTCACCGAACTCTTTGAGGTGCTTTTCAGCCTGGTAGCACAGGTTGTCCGCGTTGTTCCTGAGCTCGATTTCTTCACGCTTCTTCTTGTCATCGGCCTCGTGAGACTTGGCTTCCTTGACCATGCCCTGTATCTGGTCCTCGCTGAGACCGCTGGAGGCGGTTATCTTGATAGACTGCTCTTTGCTGGTACCCAGATCCTTGGCGGAAACGTGCATGATACCGTCGGCATCGATGTCGAACGACACTTCGATCTGCGGGATACCCCGCGGCGCGGGAGGAATGCCAACCAGGTCGAACTGACCCAGGAGCTTATTGTCCAGGGCCATTTGACGCTCACCCTGGAAAACCCTGATACTCACCGCCGGCTGGTTGTTGGCGGCAGTAGAGAAGATCTGGCTCTTCTTGCAGGGGATGGTGGTGTTGCGCTCGATAAGCCTGGTGAACACACCGCCAAGAGTTTCGATACCCAGCGACAGCGGGGTAACGTCCAGCAGAAGTACGTCCCGGACCTCACCTTTCAGAACACCGCCCTGAATAGCTGCGCCAAGGGCTACGACCTCGTCAGGGTTGACGCCCTTATTGGGTTCCCTGCCGAATGTTTCCTTGACGATCTCCTGCACCCTGGGCATGCGGGTCATGCCGCCCACCAGGATGACTTCATCGATAGCGGATGCGGTGAGCCCGGCGTCCTCGAGGGCTTTGCGGCAGGGCGTTTTGGTCCGTTCGATCAACTCGTCGACCAGCTGCTCGAACCTGGCCCTGGTCAGGGTTATATTCAAGTGCTTGGGGCCGCTGGAATCGGCAGTAATGAACGGCAGGTTCACATCGGTCTGCATGACGGAACTCAGCTCGCACTTGGCCTTTTCGGCTGCGTCCTTGAGACGCTGCAGCGCCATGCTGTCCTGGCTGAGATCGATTCCTGATTCTTTCTTGAACTCATCCACCAGGTAATTCATGACCACCTGGTCGAAATCATCTCCACCCAGATAGGTGTCACCATTGGTTGATTTGACCTCGACGATGTCGTCTCCTATCTCCAGGATGGATATGTCAAAGGTACCGCCGCCAAGGTCGTAAACGACGATGTTCTTGTCACCCTTCTTCTTGGAGTCAGGCCCGAACCCATAAGCCAGTGAAGCAGCCGTTGGTTCATTGATAATACGCTTTACGTCGAGACCAGCTATACGCCCGGCGTCCTTGGTAGCCTGGCGCTGCGAGTCGTTGAAGTAGGCCGGGACCGTGATGACCGCTTCCGTAACCGGCTCACCCAGATAATCCTCGGCCGTCTGTTTCATCTTCTGCAGCACTACCGCTGAAATCTCGGGCGGGGAGTAGGTCCTGCCCTGGATCTCAACGTGCATGTCACCGTTATCCGCCTCGATCATCTTATAGGGAATCACCTTTTGCGCCCGGTCAACCTCTGAATCCCTGAACTTGCGTCCCATGAACCGCTTGATGGAAAACACCGTGTTGGACGGATTGGTAACCGCCTGGCGCTTGGCCACCGTACCAACCAGACGCTCCCCGTTTTTGGTCACGGCGAAAACCGATGGTGTCGTGCGTCCGCCCTCGGCATTGGGGATAACGACCGGCTCTCCCCCCTCGAGCACGGAAACACACGAATTGGTTGTTCCAAGATCTATTCCTATTACTTTACCCATTTTTCATATAACCTCCTTTTAATTTTTACTTTTTGTTTACAAAACGTACTTTTTTTCAAATCGTCATCCTGACAATTTTTGAAGCAATAACCATGCCAACTTTTATTCCGGCTGCGGATCACATGCTGGACGGCGCCTGCATCCCCAGCAGTGAAAGACCGTAGTGTAAAACCGTTTTTACCGCCCTGGTGAGAAGAAGCCGGGCAGTACGCTGATCTCCGGTGGCCTGAATGACGGGACAGTTGTGATAAAACCGACTGAACGCCCGGGCGATCAGCAGCAGGCTCTGGGTCACTGACGAAGGACGGAACGAGTCAACACCACTCAAGACAGCGGCAGGGAAACGGTGCAGCGCCCTGATGAGCACCTGCTCTTCCGCACCGCTCAGCGCTGCAGCCAGGGTTTCGACATTCGAAGGGATTTCGATATTTGAGGCTACTCCGGCCCGGGCGAGCACACTGCAGGCCCGGGCGTGCGCATACTGCACGTAAGGCCCGGTTTCACCATCGAAATTAAGTATGGTGTCCCAGTCGAAATCTATGTTCTTTTCACGGTCGCTGGCCAGGTCGGCGAAGATGATGGCTCCCACGCCAACCGCAGCGGCCACGGCGTCTTTCCCGGGTAAGGAAGGATTTTTCTCCTCCACCAGGGTCCGGGCCAACTCGACGGCTTTATCCAACACATCCTCCATGAAAAGTATCCGCCCTGCCCTGGTGGATATTTTTAATCTCCCCATCCGGTACATACCAAACGGAACATGAAGGGCTTCAACACCGGGCGGTATCCCCATCTTTGTGGCCACTTCGAACAGCTTTCTGAAATGATCTCTTTGCTCCGAACCCACCACGTAGAGAATTTTTACCGGCTTGTAACGCTCGATACGGTCGAAGAGCGCAGCCAGGTCACGGGTGGAATACAGGGTGGTTCCATCGCTTTTTCGAAGCTGGAACGGACCCAGATTTTTTTCTGAAGTGTGGACGATGAGCGCCCCGTCACTTTCTTCCGACAGACCGCTGGCAATTACCCGCTCGATCATGTCTTTTGACGAATCATTGTAGAAACTTTCCCCACTCATGTCCTCAAATTGCACACTCAGACGATCGTAGAGGGGAACCATACCCTCCAGGCTCACCTCACGGAATAGCTTCCAGAGACGAAGCGATTCGTCATCACCCTCTTCAAGCTCCCGGAAGGCTTCACGAGCCTGGTCGTCCAACTCCGGCCGCTCCCGGGCCTCCTGGTGAAACCGTACGTACAACTCCAGCAGTACCGGTACGGTCACGTCTTCTTCGCTGCCTTCGTACCAGCTTCGGTACGCCACCAGGAGCTTTCCGAACTGGGTACCCCAATCGCCCAGATAGTTGATACCTACCGTCCGGTAGCCGGCATGGCGGAACAATCGAATAAGTGAGTTGCCAATTACTGTGGAACGAAGGTGCCCGATTGACAAAGGCCGCGCGATGTTGGGAGACGAGTACTCCACGATGACGATTTCTCCCCGGTCGGAAAGAGCGCTGAATCCATGAGAACCGCACAGTGCGGCCTTTACCACGTGACCGGCAAGGTGAGCTGACCGGACGGTGACATTGATATACGGTCCTTCACAGCGCGGCGCTTCGAACTCGCCGCTTTGTGCAATCGCCGGTGCCAGCGCCGTGCACAGCTCGGCAGCTATGGCCACCGGTGATTTTCTGAAGTGCTTCGCCAGACGAAAACATGGGAATGCATAATCACCCAGTTCAGGACGGGGAGGAGTTTCCATCCATCCCGTGATCTCCTGGCCGTCCATGGCAAGATGATTTGCCAGTATAGAAACAATTTTATTGCGATATATATCCATGGCGGGGCATTGTACCACCCGGTATTGGAGTAGTCAATGGTTGACCAACGTTGACGCGCTGTGATAGACTCATAGAAACGCCTACTATGATGACTTATTCGCGCATGTGAGCGATGCTCCGGGTGGTTGATTCCCGGGGGTGGAGGAGATGGTCGCTTGACCGAGTCGGCAGTCAGCGCCGCGTTTTTGGAAGGGCTCATCCTCATCCTGATCAAAGGTGAGGGTTCGGTCGATGAAAGCGCCGCACTCAAAGACTTTTACCGCAGTATGATCGACAAAGGGGCCCAGTGCTTCTGCATCGATCTGGCCAACTGTCCCTACATGTACAGCACCTTCATCGGAATGCTGGTCAGAATGGGACTCGATATGGAACAGCGCTTCGGTACCAGGCTGACGCTTACCGGTGTGTCGGAAAAGAACCTGAAACTACTGGAAACGCTTCAGCTTTCTCAGGTGTTTGACATTAAAAAAGTTCCGTATACCGACGCCTTCAAAACCATCGAGGACATTCCCTGTAAGCCCTGCACCAACCTGGAAAAAGCCGAACTTATACTCAACGCCCACGATACTCTGGCGGAAATCAGTGACATCAACAAGATACGGTTCGAAGACGTGCGGAACCTCATGCAGAAAGATGTTGAACGGCTCCGACTGGAATCGAAACCGGAAACGGAGTAACCACTTCAGCCGATGTGCACCAGCCCAAAAACCGAGTCCAACGGCGATACCAGGATAGTACTTCAGGACCTAAAAGACCGCATGGCCGAATTCATCCGTCACCGGGACTGGGAACGCTACCACACCCCGAAAAACATTTCCATGTCAATCGCCATCGAAGCGGCGGAACTGATGGAGATATTCCAGTGGCTCACACCGGAGGAATCTATTGCCCTGAAGGAAGATCCGGCTCAGTACCAGCACATCCAGGAGGAGATTTCCGATATCCTGCTCTACTGCTTCAGCCTGGCCAATGTCCTGGATATCGACATCGGATCGGCCGTCCTCAACAAGCTGGAATCAAACAAGAAAAAATACCCGGCCGAGCAGTTCAAGGGGAATTACTTCGCCAGCAAGTGATCCACCTGCGTCCCACAGGGAAATGTAACTTGACAGGTATGTGCCCCCTGTGCTAGATGCTTTAGGTAGCAAAACGGGGATTTCCCCTGTTATGAGCCAATGTAGCTCAGTTGGTAGAGCAGCGCATTCGTAATGCGCAGGTCAGCGGTTCAAGTCCGCTCATTGGCTCTTTTTATTTGCCGCGCGCGGCGAGAATGTCTTAACTGAATCAAGGGTATTATGTTCGGTACATTTTTCGTAAAGAACAGTCATTCTCTGTCTGACCATGCTATTCCCAACTCTAATATGATTAATCTCTTTTGCTTTCGCCAGGTAGGCATCAACCAGTCGATAATACCTACTATATCTAAATTAGTCTTCAGGAAGGGAATCTAAAGCTTGTATAGAGACCTACTGACATCTTCAGCTCTCCCCAGAGGCAAACTATTTCAAATTTGGATGATTCGAATTCCCGCGTTGCGACCAGGCATAAAATACGATACTATTCTTTCAGAATGAAACTGTTGAAGCGTCCGCGTGTCACATAAGGGACATTCTGTAACAAGGAGGGCTATGAAATGAGCGGCAATCAGCTCTCGGGGATTCTCATTATCCTTGGAGCATACGGTCTCACCTGGTATTTGTTGTTGAAATCACTGAGGACAGTGAAAATCATCGACAAAGAAGGCTTGAAACACTCCAGCGAGATACTAACCAGGCTAAAGAATAGAGGTTCAGAACACAAAGAACAATGAAGAAACAGGTAGAATCTGAACTGTCCCGGGAACTGTCGTTGTTCCACATCACGATGATGGGTGTGGGAATGATGATAGGTGCCGGTGTTTTTGTCACCACGGGCATTGGCATTGGGATTGCGGGACCCGGCGGAATGCTCATGGCTTTTGCCCTCAATGGACTCCTGGCATTTCTATCGGTAATGACGTATGCTGAACTTGCTTCCGCGATTCCCCAAGCAGGGGGGGGGTACTCTTACGTTCAGCAGAGCATCGGCGGTTTTACCGGTTTTTTTTCCGGTTGGATTGACTGGTTCGCTCATTCCGTAGCCGGTAGTCTTTACGCCATAGTTTTCTCCAAATACACGATACACTTTTTATCCCAACTGGAATCTTTTCACTGGCTCGACCTTAATCTTCCTCTTTATGAGAAGAGCCTGGCCGTCCTGACAGCGCTGGTTTTTATCTATATCAATTACCGGGGAGCCTCAGAGACGGGAACGGCCGGTGCCGTGATGGCCATCGGGCAGACTATCGTGCTCGGTGTAATAGGGGTGGTTGGCATAATTGTCGCGATCACGAATCCCGACAGGATGGCCAACTTCGATCCCTTTTTGCCCCATGGCTGGGGCAAGGTCCTGGTTGTCATGGGATTCAGCCTGGTCGGATACGAAGGATACGAGGTTATTGCCAACACCGCAGAAGAGGTCGTCGACGCCAAAAAGAATGTTCCCAAGGGTATCTTTTATGCTGCCATGATCGTCATTACGACCTATCTGCTCGTTGCGTTTGCCGCCATTGTCGGGGTCAAGGCATCCGGCGGATCGATAGTCGAATGGTTTCAAGGTCATGGAGCAACCGGTTTTGCCGAAGCCGTCGGCCAGCTGGTACCTTTTGGCGGTTTATTGGTTATCCTGGCCGCTGTTTTTGCCAGCACATCGGCTCTCAACGCGACCATCTATTCATCAACGCGAATCTCTTTTGCCCTGGGCCGGGACGGGTATTTACCCGGGTTTTTTGCCCATATTTCAAAGAAAACCCGTACTCCCAATATAGCTTTGGTGTTTTCAGGTGCCCTCACCATAATCATCGCCGCAGTTTTCCCGGTGGAGGTTGTATGCGCGGGAGCAAGCCTTTTCTTTATCGTCCTCTTCAATCTCGTGACTTTGGCGCTTATAAAAATTAGGAAAGAACAGGGCGATACGTTGAGCTACGGATATCTGATGCCCTGTTTCCCTTTGATACCTATTCTTTCCTTTTTAGGTCGATCGGTAATCGGCATATTCCTTTTGGATATGGGCATTCTCGCTTACACCATCGCCGGGGTCTGGATAGGGATCGGCGTTGTGCTCTACTTTGCGTATTCAAAATCTAATGCAAAGAAACGGGAAGAACGTGAAATACTCCCATACGCGCAAGCGGGCGTTGCATCCAAAGGCTATCAAATCATGGTTCCGGTAGCCAATCCCCAAACCGCGTCCCTGCTGGTGAAATATGCCAATTTCGTCGCCAGTGCCAGGGAAGCAGAGATTATTCTGACAAGCATAGTAACAGTCCCTTACCAAACACCACTTCGAGCAGCCGATAGATTTGTTAATGAAGCAAAGGATTTAATAACCACAACCTCTCAGTTGGCACAGAGCCGATTACCGATACAAAGTGTAATAAGGTTCGGGCATAACATAGCTCGAGGAATCATAGCTTCCGTCAAGGAAAGAAAGACAGATCTTCTCGTTCTCGGTTGGCGCGGTTACACCCGCTGGGAACAGCATGCAATGGGCAGCACGTTGGATCCTGTAATAGAGCAGGCACCTTGTGACATTATGGTGATAAAAGCCGATAAAAAGGATCCCAACAAAGAGATTAAACGAATTCTCTTTCCGATCAGAGGCAAAAGCCCTCATAATCAACTGGCAATAGAAATGTTGAATTTTATTGCGAAAGATAATAATACCGACGTTACTATTTATCATGTACTGCAAAAAGGACGATCCGAATCCGAGGCGAGGAAAGTGACGGAATCGATTTCCGAGCAACTGCAGGATGTCAATTGTGCTATCAAGATAACAAAGAGCAATAACCTGTTGAAAAGCATTGTTAAAGAATCAAAAAAGCACGATCTGGTTATCATCGGTGCAACAGGGGAGAGTCTGTTTCAGCGACTTTTGTTTGGCTCGGTTCCTGAAATAATTGCCCGGCGTTGTACCAATACTGTTGTGATGGTCAAGAAAAAGCTTGGACTTCGGTCCTGGTTCAGGCGATGGTTTTCATAGCAGGCCATTTTCTCTGACATCTCCCGCTAAATTTTCTAACTTAGTCCGCAGATGGCCCTCAAAAACCTTATTTTATGGGGCTTTTGGACTCTACCCAGCCAGGCCGCCTCCTTTCATTTCCTTTTCACTACTGCAAAAGTACTGCAAAACGGTATGAACCACCATCTATTGAACGCGAGAGCAATTTGAAGAGAAACCAGGTGGGAAGCAGAGTCCCATCACCATTGGAGAAATTGACGGTAAGACAAAGGAAAGAACCCGGGAATTTAAATCCCTTTTCGAAACAAGCGGCATTCCTGTTGATCTAACCGGAGATATTGATGGATGGTTGAAGTACCATGTTGCCTTGGTCAGCCCACTGGTGAACGCCCTCTACAAGTACGACTGTGATAACTATGCTCTTGGTAGCGACAAAGAAACGATTAGGATACTCGTACGTGCTGCCGAGGAAGGCGGTAGAGTTTTGAAGGCTCTTGGATACACCAAGCGCCAGCCATTCGTATTCAACTTATTCTACTGGCTGCCAGAGATGCTGGTAGGAAAGGTCGTCCAGGGAATTCTCAGAAGTAAGTTTGCGGAGATAGCCTTTTCCCTACATGCCAGAGCGGCACAGGATGAGATGAAAGAACTCGCAAGTGAATTCCGCAGTCTTATTGTCAAGACATCTGAACCAACAGCAAACATCGACACCCTTGAAAGCTATGGAAATTTAGATATATAACATATGGGATGAACACAGACGCGCTACACGTGCCGGTTATCCCAGGACCGTTATACTTAAAATAAACTAAAGTGGAGTATTTAATAATGATAACTACTAAAATTAAAGATTTTCTCTACTCACTTAAGAAAGCCCTGATCCCTCCCAAAGACGAATTCTTAAATGATATTTCCGGCGTTGTCCATATCGGAGCAAATACTGGGCAAGAAAGGAAGCTCTACTGTAGTCATGGCTTGAGTGTGATCTGGGTAGAGCCGATTCCTGAAGTATTTGCTAAACTAAACGACAACATTAGAGGCTTAAAGAAACAACAAGCCTTTCAAGCACTCGTTACCGATGTTGACGATAAGAAATATAAGTTTCACATTGCAAACAATAATGGAGAATCCTCATCCATATATGACCTTAAACAGCACAGGGATATCTGGCCTAGCGTGGACTACACTACAACCATATATCTTAACAGCATAACTTTGGCTTCTTTATTCAAGAGAGAGCAGATTTCCCCTAACAACTACCAAGCACTGATTCTAGACACGCAAGGATCTGAGCTACTTGTTCTGCAAGGAAGCCTTCCTATCTTAAGTCATTTTAAGTACATCAAGACTGAGGTGGCTGACTTCGAATCATATGAAGGCTGCTGCCAACTTTCGGATATCAGCGATTTTATGGTAGAAAACGGATACAAGGAAATTTCACGTAACAAAGTTGCTAGCCGAACAGAGGGTGGAAGCTATTTTGAGGTTGTTTATAAAAAGCTAGTATAACAAGCGTTTGAACACGGACAAACCCTACGGATTTTCCGGTTAAGCGCAGGACGTTATGGGGATTGATATACGACTTATTGAATAGAAAAGAGAGTCCTCAATGAGTATCAATATCAACAAATATGATGTGAACCTACATGTGGCAGAATTCTATGATCGTGAAGAAACATCAATACACGACTTTTTATTTATCAAAAAGTTACTTTCCAGTAACTCTGACATTAGAATACTTGAACCCTTTTGCGGTACTGGTCGGATTCTTGTCCCCCTTGCCAAAGATGGTCATTCTCTGGTTGGAATCGATCAATCAAAGGCAATGCTCGCTCGCGCAAAAATGAAGATCGAAAACCTCGACGAAGACATACAAGCAAATATAACTCTTCTTGAAGAGGACGTGCTAACAACTAAATGGCCCCAAAACTTCGATCTCGTAATTCTTGGCGGAAACTGTTTTTATGAACTTGGCTTACCTGAGGAGCAAGAAAAATGCATACAGCAAGCTGCCGATGCGCTTTCACCCGGCGGACACCTTTATATTGAGAACGATAATATGGAAGGTGAATTACCAAAATCCTGGCAGGAGCGAGGGGTGAAAGAGAATCTCTGGCCAACAGGAGTTTGTGCTGATGGAACAAGGTTGACGACAAGCGTGGAAACATTATGGACAGATAGAAAAAAGCGAATTTGGAAAGCACAAAGAATTGTCACAGCATACTATTTGGATGGACATACAGAAAATACTGTTCACGAAGTTCAAACCCATCCATGCAGCGCCAATGAAATAAAAGAGTGGCTAATCAAGAATGGATTCAAAATTCTCGGAATGTATAGCAACGTAAATGGCGATCAATATTATCCAGGTTGTGGAAGAGCAATATTTTGGGTTAAGAAATAAGTTGAATTAGTATTACAATTTTACCCATAACAAGCGCTTGAACACCGACAAACCCTGCGGGTTTACCGGTTAAGCGCAGGACGTTATATCTGTGAATAAAACAGGAATGACAGCTTGCCGGTTATTTTATGACCGCACAACGTAACGGAGATACTATGATAAAACAACTCATTTGAGTAACATACGAAATCTATAGAAAGAAATATCCGCAAGCCAGGGTTATCTTCCTTGCCGGTTCAATGATACGGGGGGAAGGAACTTCAACATCGGATCTCGATTTAGTCGTTGTTTTTGGTCGGCTTTCTTCCGCTTATAGAGATTCATATTATTTCAATAAATGGCCCATAGAGGCTTTTGTGCATGATCCGCAGACCTTGGAGTATTTTTTCAGGGAAGTCGATCGTCCATCTGGATTTCCAGCCTTACCATCAATGGTTGACGAAGGCATTGAAATTCCCCAAAGCAGTGAATTTTCAGACAGATTGAAGCGTCTCGCCAGGACAGTCTTACATGAAGGACCTCCGGAATGGAATGAGCAAGATATTGCGAATTCCAGATATTCGATAACAGATCTCGTTGAAGATCTAAAAGACTTTCGTTCCATACACGAACTGTATGCCACCGCTGCTTTGCTATATTCGACATTAGCTAATCATTATTTTCGCAGCAGAAATATCTGGTCGGCCAAGGGAAAGGCTATCCCTCGAAGATTGCATAGTCTCGATCCACAATTTGCAGAAGTATTCCTTGATAGTTTCGAGGAGCTTTTTACTAGGAAAAGGATCGAAAAAGTAATCCGTCTTTCCAGTGATATTCTGGAGGCAAGTGGTGGGTTTCTATTCGATGGACATAGATTGAAAGCGCCAGTATCCTGGAGAAGCAGATGACAATTCCATGGGGTAATTATGATACTTTATGTTAGATATAACAATGGGATGAACGCGGACAAGCGACAACAAAATGAACGTTTGGAACGATATTTATAAAGACCATAGCGAGCTCTATTCCTGGGATCTTAACATATTAGACCCGGACTTTGAGATTATCCTTAAATCATATTCAGCATCTGATACTATGGTCTTGGATATTGGATGTGGCACAGGTCTACAATCTATCGAACTCGCTCACAGGGGATTCAAGGTTGTAAGCCTCGACATTTCACAACATGCGTGTGTCATTCTTAAAGAAAAAGCCTCAACCTGCTCATTGCCAATTGAAATTGTTGTCGGTGATATTACTCGTCCGTGCTTTCGCTCTGCATTCACATTAGTTATAGACCGAGGCTGATTTCATGTCATTGATTTGTTCTCGTCTGTATTTGAAGTAAAAATAATTATAGAAACAGAATATCAAGTTGATGTCAATTTGGAAGGTAAATCTTTTCCACGATCATGGTCATGTGTCTACAAAAAACGAGGTGAAAGTATTGCTATATCAAGCGTTTGAACACAGACAACCCTTACGGGTCAGCGGTTCAATAACCGCCTAATGGTGGTTTGGGCTCATTGTCTCTTTTTTTGTCCCCGGCTCATTGAAGATCCCTTTTTTCACAACGGAACCAGTGGGTGGTCTTCAAACAAATTTTGACCAACATGAGCATTACCGGTACCTCGATGAGGACACCAACCACCGTGGCCAGAGCCGCCCCAGAGGAAAGCCCGAAGAGCATGGTGGAGGTAGCAATAGCCACCTCGAAGTGGTTGGAGGCGCCGATCAAGGCCGATGGCGCAGCGTCCTCGTAGGTGAGTGCGAGAGGCTTCGCCAGGGCATAGGTTATCCAGAAGATCAGGTTGGTCTGGATGAAGAGCGGGATGGCGATCCACAGGATGGTTAGCGGGTTTTTAAGAATAACTTCACCCTTGAAGGAGAAAAGAAGCACCAGCGTAACCAGCAGCGCGATAATGGTGATCGGGGTCAGAACGTGCAGAAACTTCTTCTTGAACCATTCTTTGCCTTTGACGGCGATGATCCATTTGCGGGTGATGAAGCCGGCCACCAGCGGCAGGGCCACGTAAATGCCGATGGAGAGGAGCAGCGCCTGCCAGGGCACCGGCAGACGGCCTATGCCGAGCAGGAAACCGCCCAGCGGTCCGTAAAGGAAAAGCATGGTCAGGGAGTTGATGGCCACCATGACCAGTGTGTGCCCGTCGTTGCCTTTGGCCAGAAAACCCCAGACCAGGACCATGGCGGTGCAAGGGGCGATCCCGAGCAGGATGCAGCCGGCCAGGTAGCTTCGCCACAGCGGGACCTGAAGCATCTTGATTCCTTCCACCAGCACCACGGTCCCTTCACCGTGCTGTGCGCCTACCGCCAGGTCGAGCCCGAAGGGCATCTTCACCAGATCCATGGCGTCCACGCCGATGAATTTCTTGAAAAGTACACCCAGGAACAGTACGGAGATGGCGTACATGGTGAAAGGCTTGATGGCCCAGTTGGCGAACAGGGTGAGCCCCACCGGCTTGAGGCTCTTGCCGGCCTTGACCACCTCGGCGAAGTCGATCTTGACCATGATCGGGTACATCATGAAGAACAAGCACACCGCTATGGGAATGGACACCACCGGGGCGTCGCCAACGTAGATAGCCAGGGAATCCAGGAAGGTGGCCACCTTCGGTGCCACTTTACCAAGTACGATTCCGCCCACAATGCACAGGGCCACCCACACAGTCAGGTATCGCTCGAAAAATCCCAGACCCTTGGCTTCCTTTTTTATGCGTGCTTTGTCTTCCATTGCCTTTGAACTCCTCTTCAACCCGAAAAATGCAATAGACTTTCCATTACGGCTACGAAACCAACCGCATTTTCCGGTTTAATAATCGTTGACGCTAGCAGGCACCGCAGGTGGGTGCCGCAGGCGGTCGTTGATATCTAGCTCCCAATGGTTATTCTTTCTGTGATAAGCTGCCGGGCAGGGTCGTTACGAATACCCGTATCTCGTCCCGCACCCGGCGGTAATGGGCCAGGGCTTCTTCCTCGCAGCCGGCATTCTCCGCGAGCTTGGGCGGATCGTCGAAACCGAGGTGAACGACCTTCGCCGGGCCGGGGAAGTACGGACAGTTTTCGTTAGCGTGCCCGCACACGGTCACTACATAATCAAATCCAAGTGCCGACAGTTCCGAAATGACCTTTGATTCGTGTCCACTGATGTCTACGCCCGCTTCGGCCATGACCTTGACGGCAAGAGGGTTGAGACCGTGTTTCTCGATGCCGGCGGAAACGGCTTCGATAGTTCCGCCCTTGAGATGTCGGACCCAGCCTTCGGCCATCTGGCTGCGGCACGAGTTACCGGTGCAGAGAAAGAGTATTTTCAGCCTGCTCATGCCATTGTTAGTCCTTTCTTAACGTGCAATCCAGATCAGGTAGAGGCCGCCTAGGATTACAAGCAGCCCGCAGAGCCGTTTCACCATGACGGTTCCGCGGGACGCTTCGCTCCAATCGAGGTAGCGTTGGACCAGCCCGGTGCAGGTCCCGGCCAGTACGATCACCGCACAGTGGCCGAAGCCGTACATCGCCAGCAGCAGCACGCCGTAGACCAGTTTCTTCGCCCCGAGCTTGAACACCACGCCCAGCATAGGGGCCATGTAAGCGAAGGTACAGGGTCCCAGGGCGATCCCGAAGACCAATCCCAGGATGAAGGCGGCCAGCGCCCCCTTTCGCTTCATCCCGACCTGGCCCGGCCCAGACCAGGGCATGGGGATGACGTCCAGGAGATGGAACCCCACCAGCAGGAACACGCCGGCCACCAGGTAGTTGCCCCAGTGACCCACATCGCCCATCATTCGTCCGGCGGCGGCGGTGACCGCGCCGATCAGGGCGATGGTGACGAGGATACCCAGGGCGAACAGAGAGGAGATGGTGAAGGCCCGCCGGTTGGTGATCCGACCCTGCTCGCCGATGAAACCGACGATCAGCGGTATGCTGGCCAGGTGACAAGGGCTCAGGAGGATACTGAGCACACCCCACAGCAAGGCTGCACCGAGTGCCAGAACCGATGAACCGCGAAGCCACCTGGTCAGGGTCTCGAAGATGACGGTTAGAAGTCCGGACCGCCTGGCGTCGCCGGGAGAAGAAGCAGGAATATTCGAATCATCAGGGCTGGCCAGGAGATACCCCAGTTCCTGCCACTTCCGGACGATATCCGCTGTGGCGAAATAGCCCTCGTGGCGGAACAACTCCCGGTCGTCCGGCGAAAGAAATATCTGGGTCGGTATGACACGGATATTGTAGGTGTGTCCGGCTTCCGGAAGCTCACCCACATCTATGAACTTCACCCGGAGCCGGTCCGGGTAGTCTCTCCTGAGTTCGTCCAAAACCTCTTCCATCATCTGGCAGGGTACGCACGTGGTCGAGCCGAGTTCAAGCATTCGGGGCAGGGCTTCTGGTGCCACATCGGCCGGTTGCGGTCCGGATTCATCGGCACTGCACACGGACAGGAAAAACAATGCCGCCATGGCCGCCAGGAGCGCGACGATCAGTTTTGGGGTGGATGACATTATTGATCCTGCTCCTCCGGTTCGTGTTGCCCGTCCATGAGCCGGTTGATGAACAGACCGGCTTGTTGTTGGATATAGGCCACGAAAGCTTCATTGTCGCCCAGCAGGCGCCACACCTGGCCGAACACCTCGAAACCGATCACCTGCCCATCTCTCAACGCTGCTATGATGGGCAGTTTCGTCGGCTTTCCGAACGTCTCGAAGAGCGGCTTATTCTCTTCCAGGTTGATATTGATCGCTTCGAAGGTAAGGGTTCCGTCATCGATGAGCGCGCTGAACGGACTTTCGATCTCGAAGCTGGAACCGGAATTGCTGTTCTCTCCTCGGCCGCCGAAGATGGCCGCTCTGGTTAATGATTCAATGGAATTGCAACTCGAGCATCGCCAGGTGTTATGAAAGTAGAAGACGACCAGTTTCCGGTCTGCCTGATCATGTTCGGGAACCGTTGCTTCTTCCGCTTGCGAGGGCACGGCCAGGCAGGCAAAAACCAGCCCGGCGGCAATGAAATACCGGTTCATGTCTTGTCCCTCCCTATCACTGGGGTATGAGGGTCTTGATCTCGTCTACGGAGGGAACCTTGCCCACCACTTTTACGTCGCCGTCAACGGCGAGGGCTGGCGTGATCATGACCCCGAATTTCATGATGTCATTGATGCTCGTGACCTTGACCAGTACGTAGTCGAGCCCGAGATCATCTGCCGCCTGGGCAGCGTTTTCAGCCAGTTTGTGGCACTTCGGACAACCGGTTCCTAATATCTGTATCTTCATGCTTCACATCTCCTTAATTCCGTTATGACAACGCTCCGAACAGCATTCCGCTCACCGTGGCCATGACGACCACCAGGCAGACGAACACCACCGTTTTCCTGGTGCCCATGACGCTTCTGATGACCAGCATGTTGGGCAGACTCAGCGCCGGGCCAGCCAGCAGCAGGGCCAGCGCCGGCCCCTGCCCCATGCCGTTGCCGATAAGCCCCTGCAGGATGGGCACCTCGGTCAGGGTGGCAAAGTACATGAAAGCCCCCACCACCGAGGCGAAGAAGTTGGCCCACAGCGAGTTACCGCCTACCAGCGAAACGATCCACCGGGACGGGATAACGCCTTCGTGCCCGACCCGTCCCAGCAGCAGCCCCGCCGCCAGCACGCCGAACAAAAGAAGCGGTAGGATCTGCTTGGCGAATCCCCAGGTCTGACCGAACCACTCGCCGGGCTCTCCCCCACTTTTACTGGTGACGGCAGACAGGATGACCACTCCTATCGCGAAGGGAACCATGGGTTCAGTTGGAACAAATAGCGCAGCGATGGCGGTGGGCACCGCCGCCAGCAGGACCTTCTTCCAGGTCAGGCCAAACCACAAGGCCAGGATGGCGCCGAGGCCGGCGGCGAAGACGGCGGTCACGTACCACTTGACGTCAAATATCGTTTGCCAGAGACCGGTGGCTGCGGCCGGTTTGCCCCAGTTGGCGAAGACCAGCACCCCGACCATTGAGAAAAAGTAGAGGCCGGTCTGCCACAGCGGGCGCGGCGTTTCAGGCTCGGGCATCATTATCTGGGTATTGGCCTTATCGAGTTCTTCCTTCCTGAAGATAAAGTGCATCATGAGTCCGATAACAACGCTGAACACGATAGCCCCTACCGCCCGGGCGATCCCGAGCTTGAGACCCAGCACCCGGGCCGTCAGCACGATAGCCAGCACATTGATGGCCGGGCCGGAGTACAGGAACGTGGTGGCCGGTCCCAACCCGGCGCCCATGCGGTAGATGCCGGCGAACAGCGGCAGCACCGTGCAGGAGCACACCGCCAGGATGGTGCCCGACACGGAGGCTACGCTGTAGGCAAGCGCTTTATTGGCCTGGGCCCCCAGGTATTTCATAACCGAAGCCTGGCTCACGAAGACCGCGATGGCGCCGGCGATGAAGAAGGCCGGGATAAGACATAAAAGTACGTGCTCCCGGGCATACCACTTCACCAGGTGGAGCGCTTCCATCACCGCCGTGTCGAACCGTTCCCGGCCCACAGGTAGATAGAAACAAACCAGGAATACGCCTGCCATGATCAGCAGAGCTTTCCATTCTTTTCTCCAGTTCATGGGGTGTCCTTCCAAGTATTATATATGGTTGTTTGGTAAAATTGCCAAACAACTAAACGAAAAATGAATGCGGTTTTTTTCATCTCAGAAGCTCCATCCGCTCAAGCGCCGCTTGCTGCAGAACTGCGTCGATGCACGGGAGAAACTCGAGGACGCAGGAGCACACCAGAGAGTAGAACACCTTGGCTCCACGTTTCTCATCCCGGACGACTCCGGTGTTTTTAAGCACTGATAGATGTTTGGACACGGTGGAAATATCGGCCCCGACCATCGCCGTCAATTCGCAGACGCACCGCTCGCTCCGATTGAGCTCCTCCACGATGAAGAGCCTGGTCGGGTGGGCAATGGCCTTGAAGAACCGGGCGCGGGCCTCCAGTTGCGCAAGCTTTTTGGGATCCACTGCAACACCTCCTGCGTTTGGCCAATTGGTATTTTAACCAAACGACCAAGAATAGGCAAGGAGGATTAAAAATCCATGCACGCCGGTTCGTAATACTCCTTAGGATGCTTGCAGCAAGGGCACTTCGGTGGTGGTTCCGTGCCATTCACGATGTATCCGCACTCACTGCATTTCCATTTGATCGGCTCGTTTCTCTTAAAAACAGTCCCGTTCTCCACCATCTCCAGGAGGTTTTTGTAACGGTCCCGGTGATGTGCCTCGACTTTTGCAATCTGCTTGAAAAGAATAGCCGCTTTCTGGTTGCCTTCTTCTTCGGCGTCCTTGGCGAAGCCAGGATACATGGAGACCGTCTCGTGATGCTCGCCGTCTATGGATTTTTTCAGGCATTCGGCGGTGTTGCCCAGACCGGCGAAGAGGGCGTATTCATCCTTGGCATGCCGTTTTTCGTTCTCCGCCGCTTCCTCGAAAACCTTCGCTATGTAGTGGTAGCCTTCCTTGCGAGCTACTTTCGCAAAATACGTGTACTTGTTTCGTGCCTGTGATTCTCCGGCAAATGCCGCCGCCAGATTCTCTTTTGTTTTTCCCATTTTCGACTTCCTTTCTGATATGTGTCAGGTTAGCTTTACATAATGTTTGACCTGGATTGTTCCACCTCACTATACAAATGAAATCATCCTTCAATGTCAAGAGGATTATCGGGATTACGCCGGATAATTGTCTGACGCTCCGGGTATTCTTGCTTGCCCTGTCTGCAAGCGACCTGATAGAATTGCCACCATGCAACTCTGGAGGAGAAAAAAAATAAGGAAGAGCAAACCACCGGTGGTGAAGACACCAATGGTGTCAGTCATCATCAGTACGTGTGACCGGAAAGAAGATCTGAAGCGGGCCCTGGAATCGTTACAGAACCTCGATTATCCGAACGACCGGTACGAAATCATCGTGGTAGACGACGGTTCTACTGATGGCACCCATCAGTATGTCAACGAGATCCTTAAACACTCCGGTAAACCGGCTATTCAGTATCACCAGCAGGCCAGAAGCGGCGTCTCGACGGCCAGGAACAACGGTATCAATAGGGCCAAAGGAGAACTCCTGGTCATTTCCGATGACGATTGTACGTTTGAACCGGACTGGCTGGATAAGCTGGTTACTTATTATGATTCTCCGGCCGTCGGCGGAACTGACGGCGGAGCCGTCGGAGTCATCGGCGGACCCGATAAAGGTTACCCTGATGCTCCGATCCTGGCCCGTTGTATCGACTACACCGTCACCTCGTTCGTCGGTACCGGCGGGGTGAGGAAGAGGGAGGGTTTGAGGTTAGCCAGGTACTATCCCAAAGGATGTAATATGGCTGTTCCAAAAGCTGTTATCACTAAGACAGGTGGTTTCGACGAGACGCTGGCAGCCGGTGAGGATATTGACCTGAGCTTCCGGATACATAAACAGGGATTTACCATTCGCTATGCTCCTGAGGCATTTGTGTGGCACAAGCGAAGAGATACCATCAAGAGCTTGTGTAAACAGATTTTTGTACGGGGATACACCAGAGTTGAACTGGCCCGTCGCCACCGGGAACTGCTGGAATTAGCCTACCTGCTGCCTGCTTGCATGGTGACAGTTTTCATGCTCCTGGCCAGCCTTTCGTTACGGTGCCCTTCCCTGCGAAAAGTTTTGCGGTCAGCCGTGCTCCTTTATGCTGCTATCCTTATTCCAACCGGACTGCAGGCAACGGGGAAAATTAAAGATATACGGGCATTGATACTGACTCCCCTGGTGCTTGTACTGCAGCACACGATGTACGGCCTGGGATTCCTGGGAGCGTTACTGAAGTGGCAGGGTCGGTAACATGCCTTCATCAATCAGCGTGATTATTTCCACCTACAACCGGGCGCCCATCCTTGAGCGGGTTCTGGGCTCGCTCACCCGGCAAAGCCTGACGCCTGACCGGTTCGAGGTGGTGGTGGTGGACGACGCTTCCACCGACGATACGGCCAGGATATGTGACCGGATGCGAAGCGGGCTTCCGAACCTGCAGTATGTTCGGATGGACGTTAACGTCGGTCAAAGTATTGGCCGCAACCGGGGAATAGACAAGTCAAGCGGGGATCACCTGCTTTTCATTGACGATGACTGTATCGCCGACGAACAGTGGGTCGAGCGGATGAGCGCCGCTTTAAATCGTGAGCCCATTGCCGGCGGAGCAGTAGCTAGTCCGGCCCGGCCCTACGCCAAGCTCTGCCACAACATTGCCCAATACCATGCTTTCATGCCAGGCCGAAAAGCCCGTATCACCGAAGTTATTGCCGGAGCCAACATGGCGTTCCGGCGGACGGTAATAAAGGAACTTAACGGTTTTCAACCCAACAGGAAATACGCCGAGGAATGGGAGATCATGCTTCGGGCACAGGCCAAAGGATACCGCGCCATGTTCGTACCCGGGGCAGTAGTCATCCATGACCATGACCGCACCACCCTGGCCGGTATTGTACATTACTCCGCCACCCATGCCGCTGAAACTATCATCCTGCGCAACCGATACCGGTCTCTGCTGAATACTCCCTACCTTTTCCGCTCACCGGTTTTTCTGATGGCAGCATCCCCGCTGCTGGCGCTGGAGGCAACCGTCAGAATATACCTGCGCGACAACAACCTGGCTAAGCTCTTCTGGACGATTCCGTCTGTCTACGCCACCAAAGTGGCCTGGTGCTGGGGCGCGGCCCTCGGTTTATGGAAACACTATAAGCATACAAAGTGAGGTGGATTGCCCGGTCAAGCCTGGCAATGACAGGTGGTTACCGGTGAATGACCAGGCGAACCACCGCTGAAAGTGGCACTACTCAGAGCGCTTATGCTATAATCCTTCTGCTGGAAGAAAGCGCGGGATAACGTGGATATTTCAATACTGATTCCTCTCTTCAATGAAGCCGAGATTATCAATGATCTGTACACAAAACTGGTGGAAACGCTTGATACATTGGATGGCAAGCACGAAATCATTTTCATCGATGACGGAAGCACCGATGATTCTTTTTCAATCCTGGAAGAGATCCACCACCGGGACAGCAGTGTCAGGATAATCCGGTTTCGAAAGAATTTCGGAAAATCAGCTGCGTTGCACTGCGGATTCCAGCACGCCGAGGGAGATATCGTTGTTACCATGGACTGCGACCTGCAGGATGAACCGCGGGAGATCCCCACGTTGATTGCCGAAATACACACCGGGCATGATCTTGTGTCCGCCTGGAGAGTCAAGCGGGCCGATTCGCTTTTCAAGCGGGTCCTGTCCAGGATATTCAACGGCGTTACCGCCCTTCTCACCGGGATAAAACTTCACGACTTCAACTCCGGTCTTAAAGCCTACAGAAGAGAAATTGCCCAAGAGCTTAATCTATACGGCGAACTGCATCGGTTTATACCGGTCCTGGCCTGCTGGAAAGGCGCCCGTATCAGTGAGGTGCAGGTAGAACACCACCCGAGAAAGTACGGGAAATCCAGGTACGGCGCGGCCAGAATTTGGCGGGGAGCCTGGGATTTTCTGACTATCCTTTTTCTGACCAAATACGCCAGCAGCCCGCTCTACTTGTTCGGGCTGATCGGCCTGCTGCTTGGCGTGAGCGGGTTTGTCATCAATTCCTACCTGGCCGTCATCTGGTTCATGGGGCAGCATATCGGACACCGGCCGCTGTTGACCCTGGGTGTGCTGCTGCTCATCATGGGCGGCCAATTTATCTCCATGGGACTTTTAAGCGAGATGATAGTAAGTCAGCGCCGCAACGAAGACCAGTACTCCATCCGCATGATCCTTGGAAACAATACCGTACTGGGGGACGGCCGCGAGACGCTTCGTGAAAAGCAACGTGAACGTTAAACAACAGATAACCGCCTTCATCCTGATCGCTGCCGCTTCGTGGATCGTGTACGGCAACAGCCTGGGGAACGAATTTGTATTCGACGACCTGGACCAGGTGGTAAACAAGTACTCCATCCAGAGCTTCAAGAACATCCCTGATATCCTTGGCCTGACCGGCGATAAGCCGGACTACCGCCCGATCAGAACCATTTCTTACTGTATTGACTACTTTTTTTCCGGTCTTAATCCCGCAGGCTATCACGTTTTCAATATTTTTTACCACATAGTGGCATCGATGATTCTATATCTGATTGCTGGTCACCTGCTGAAGAACCACAAGATAGCGCTCATTACCGCCATTCTCTTCGCTGTCCACCCGGTCCACACCGACGCTGTGACCTATATCTCCGGACGAAGAGATGTGCTTTCGACCCTTTTTTACCTGGCAGGATTTTACTGGTTCCTGCTATTCAGAAGCAGCCCCCGTAAGAAATACCTGCTGCTGACCGTGGCCGCCTACCTGCTCGGGCTGTTCACCAAGGAGATGGCGGTGACCCTGCCCGTGCTGTTAGTGGCGTACGATGTCTGCTACGAACCAGGGGAACAGACGAACATCAGCAGAGGGATAAGCATCAGAAGGATAATAAGTATCAGCAGGATTATAAACATCATTAAGAAGTACAAATACCAGTACCTGCTGTTGTTTCTCGCAGGAGGGTTGTACACCTGGTTCGTCTTACAGAACTATTCTATGACGGTTTTAACCGCGGAGAAAAGAGTGCTGCAAAGCGCCTATAAAGGAACCAGGTACAGCAACCTGCTGACGGCGGCCAGGATTGTGTGTTTCTATATCAAGATACTCTTCTTCCCCCTTACCTTGAACGCCGACTATTCGTACAATGCATTTCCGCTCTCACAGTCGTTTTTCGAGATTAAAACCATATTCAGCTTCGTTCTGCTGGCGGCAATTATTCTTCTGACCGTTCGATTCCGCCGCAAGACACCGGCGGTGTTTGCCGCCCTGTGGTTCTTTATAACCATCCTGCCCGTGTCACGGATTATTCCCCACCACGAAATGGTGGCCGAACATTATCTTTACCTGCCCTCCGCCGGCTTCTGCCTGCTGCTGGCCTGGCTGGCCGCCCAGACGTGGCGGTTCCCAAAAGCGCGAATAGCCGGATACCTGGTACTGGCAATCATTATCATCCTGTTTTCCGCCCGGACCGTGGTGCGCAACCGGGATTGGAAAGATCCCCTTACCCTGTGGGGGAAAACAGTGGAGATAGCACCGGATTGCGCCCGGGCACACAACAATTATGGGGCTTTTCTGCACAAGAAGGGCTTGAACGAAAAGGCGGTAATCCACCTGAACCGGGCCCTGGAGATAGCTCCCACCTATTTTCTTCCCCACCACAACCTGGCCCTGCTGTATTACAACACGGAAGGGTGGTCAGAAAAGGTGGAGCAGGAGATCGAACGGTGCCTGGAGCAGAACCAGAACTACCCGTTGGCCCACTTCAACCGGGGTTGGTTCTACCACCAGGAAGGATGGCTGGAAAAGGCCCGGTGTGAATACGAGCAAACATTGATGCTCAGGCCGCACCATGTCAGGGCCATGGTCAACCTAGCCGCCATCCATTACCAGGCCGGCGGCCTCGATGAAGCGCTCGAACTGTGCCAGCGTGCCGCGGCGGTCAATCCGAACAACTACGAAGTCCAGCACAACCTTGGGAAACTCTATCTCAAGACCGGCCGCACAGAGGAAGCAGAAAATGCCATGAACCGGGCCCGGGAACTGCAGAAAAAGGCACCACGATGAGAATGGTCAGGGGCACCGCCTGCCTGATGGCGGGGAAAGCGGTCTTTCTGGTGTGCGGGTACACCGTCCACCTGGTTCTGAGCCGGTATCTCGGACCACAGTACTACGGGATGTACGGGGTGATCATGTCGCTGTTGATCTGGGTGGAACTGACGGTCATCACCGGGATTCCCACGGCGGTAAAAAAGTATGTTGCCGAGACCAGCCATCTGACCACCGCCATCAAGAAGAAGGCAACCAGGATGCAAATAGTCCACTCAGGGGCAGTCCTCCTGCTTCTCCTGGCCATGGCCCCCATGATAGCAGGTTTACTGGGAGATAAGCGGCTGACTACGTACCTGTGGATCGCGGGGTTTGACATCCCGGTCTATGCCCTGTTTCACCTGTATGCGGGAGTGATGAACGGACGGCGGGATTTCGGGCGACAGACCATCAGCCTGGTGGTTTACTCGCTGAGCAAAGTGACCGCGATTTCCCTGCTGGTCTTCCTGGGATATTCCCTCACCGGCGCCCTGGTCGGAAACATACTCGCTTCGCTGGTGGGGCTGGCCGCCGCATTTTTATTCTGTCGGTCGTATGATATCACGCAAGCGCACGGTACCGCTCAGTCAAATGATGCTGCTCAACCGTACAATACCTCTCTTTCCGCAGGTGAACAAGCGGACTGCGACGGGTCCGCCATGGTGAGGTTTGCCATCCCCATTATCCTGCTGGCCCTGACCCACCAGCTGCTATTGAGCCTTGGCTTGTTCTGCGTGAAAGCCTTGACCGAAGACGCGGCGCAGACCGGATACTACACGCTGGCCGGCATGCTGGCCAAAGCGCCGTATTTCATATTCCTGGGCCTCTCCGCCACCCTGTTTCCCACGCTGGTACACTCGCTGTCCGAAGGTCGGCCGGAACAGGCCAGATCACACATAAAACAGGCCCTGCTCATGCTTTCCATCCTGGCAATCCCGCTGGCCATAGTGGGGAGCACCGCGTCCGGGACAATTATCAGCGTTTGTTTCTCCGATACCTATCTACCAGCGGCGCACATCCTGTCGGTGCTGATAATCGGTTCGACCTTCTTCACCTACCTGATCACCCTGAGCGCCATTATGGTGGCGGACAACAAACCGTATCTCATGCTCGGTATCGTCGTGCCGCTCATCGCTTTGAATTTTGTTTTGAATCTCAAGCTGATCCCCGCCTACGGTCCTGTCGGGGCGGCCTGGGGCACCACCATTACCACCATGATCGGCCTGGTGGCGGCCGCAGCCTTCGTTTACTACCGGTTTTTCGCACCGTGCAGCACGGAAGCACAAAGCATAGGAGTACAAAACCGAGACGAGCAAGAATCTGAAGGCAGCAACTCGATGACAGAAGATTTACGTGTCGATTTTATTGGAATAGGGGCCTCGAAATCAGGTACCACCTGGTTAACCGACTGTCTCTTCGAGCACCCCGAGGTCAGCTTTTCCGAGCCGAAAGAGGTCCGCTATTTCAACGAAACAGTCTCGTTTGCCCGCAAGTACATCAATAAGGACCATAACAAATCCTTTTCATGGTATAAAAAGCATTTTCTGCACTGCAAAAAAGACAACCTCATCGGCGAGTTTTCGCCCCATTATTTACATGATAAGACGGCGCCGGCCCTGATAAAAGAACACTTTCCCGACGTCAAGCTGATCGTCTGCCTCAGGAATCCCATGGATCGGGCGTATTCCGAGTATGGAATGCACCGTTATTACACCCTGGCGGAAAAAAGGACCTTTGAAGACGCGCTGGAGGAAGAAGCAGAATACATCGGAAAAGGACTGTATTTCGAGCAGCTCCAACGGGTGTTGCAGTATTTTTCAAAAGACCGGATGCACGTAATTTTGTTCGATGACATCGTTGCTGACCCCGAATCGGTGCTTAAAAAGCTTTTTGAATTCCTGGGGGTTGACGCTTCCCTGGCTCCCGAACTTATACAGCAAAAATCGAACATCCTTAAAAAAGTCAGGTTCAGGTGCGTACTGGATATCATGGAAACTGTCACCCGCTCGCTTATCTACCTGCGATTGAGTTTTTTGGTACGTTTCATGAAGCAAATGGGGGTCAAAAGAACGATAATCTCATTAAACTCGGTCCCGTTCAAACAGCCTGCAATGAATCCCGTCACCAGGGACCAGCTGAGAAACGTGTTCAAGGAAGATATCAGCAACCTGGAAAAGCTGCTAAACCTGGACTTGAGCCACTGGAAATAACAAGCGCTTTAAGACGCATTCTCGGGCAGCGGCATCCTTATCTGCAGCGGCAGCGCGAATTTAAGGCCTTGTTCCCGGAATCTCTTCATGATTTCCAGGTACAGGTAGTTTCTGGCCACCGACTGCTTCTTGTACCCGGTGCCGTAGACCGGCTTCTCAGATGGAAGCAGCTTCTTAATACCATACCAGAACTCGAGATCCAGCGAGTACTCACCCACTGCTTCGAAGGTGATCCAGTAATCATTATCAAACAAATCACCGGTAAGCACGATGTCCTTCAGTATATCCATGGCGGCCTGCATCTGCTCCAGGCTGGTGTCATGGCGCATATGGATCATGTCCCGGTGGAAGTAACTCGGTTCGGCGTCTACATTCTCGATAATTTTGTCGGTGAATATTTTGTTCGGGATGATGTGGTGATGACCGCAAAAATCACGCACCGTGGTGGTACGCAGACCGATATCTATAACCCACCCATCGATCCCGGATACCCGGATCCGCTCCCCCATGGTGAACGGCCGGGTGGTCATGATAGTGGCCCCTCCGAACATGTTGGACACGGTCTCTTTTGCCGCCATGGCGATGGCCAGACCGCCGATACCGAGGCCCGCCAGGACCGCTCCCACATCATATCCGGCGTTGTTCATGGCTACGATAATCGCCAGGGCCCAGACGGCAAACCTGAAGGTGGTCCGGACGATGGGCAGCAGAACATCATCCAGGTCGGTTTCCGATTTAGCCGCCAGCGGGACGAGATAATGCTCCAGCAAGGCGTCAACCGTCCTGGAAATGAGCCAGGCAATGTTGATGATTACCAATCCGTGAAAGATATTTGCTATCCATTTCTGGGCGACCGGCGGCAACTGCAGCGTTCCCAGGCTGAGCCAGATACAGTACACTACTCCGATGAAAACCAGCGGTTCTTCGATCATGTCGACGATGATATCGTCGAGCTGCGTCTCCGTTTTGGCGGTGAACCTCTTGATGACTTTCCCTATGAACCAGTAGAGCAGTTTCCCGGCTATTATGGACAGGGCAATGAGAACCAGGGCCAGAGCCCACTGCCAGATAGTGTTGCCATAGTACGTTTTTTCTAATAAATTCAACATGTATTTCTCCCTATCCGTTCTTCTTTGCAAAAGAATATATGATGTTTCCAAAGCTATTGTCAAACCGACCTGAACATTTCACCCCCAGGAATATTTCTCTTGAACATTGCATTCTTTGATGAGAACATGAAGATATGGCTAATTTATCAGAAGATATCAAAACAATGAAGCTTTATCACCGGCCGGACCGGGTTTACAATGAACTAAAGGCACTCGGGATCAAAGAAAATGAGCCTTTAACCGTCGATAAACTGGCTCAATTTGACCAGTACCATTATTTGGGGACCGAGGCTGTTGATGATGCTATTAATGCTTTAAGAATCACTCCGGATACCCGGCTTATTGAAGTCGGTTCCGGTATCGGCGGGCCGGCACGATATCTCTCTCACAAAACGAAGTGTCACGTAACAGCCATCGAATTGCAGCCGGAGTTACATGAAATAGCATGCTCCCTGAC
This sequence comes from uncultured bacterium, assembly GCA_964432985.1. Taxonomy (GTDB): domain Bacteria; phylum Muiribacteriota; class CAYSPT01; order CAYSPT01; family CAYSPT01; genus CAYSPT01. The sequence continues at coordinate 1,281 of CAYSPT010000005.1, read as the reverse complement.
CATGCGGTGCGGCCTTCGTAATCGTGTATGGCATATCTGCGGCGATTTTCTCGGGTATCCATTTGAACATGATACCTTTGATTGTGTGGTGAGCTGGTTATCATTTTTACATATTCCCGATCGTAAGCGCTTGTTAGGCAAATGCCATGAAGTTCTCAACCCGGCAGGACAGATCTTCATAGAGGATTTTTATAAGAAGGGCGATTTTCCCCAGGAGGAAACGACTATATTGTCAAGAGATGTTTATTGCAGTTATCTTCCGACCCTTGACGTCTATCAAGGGCAACTTGCTGCAAGCGGATTTACGGAAATTTCAGTAACCGATATGAGTGACGTTTGGTCCCTCTTTGTAGAGGAACGCGCAGCCAAATTCAAAGAGAATTTCCAGCGTTCGATTTCTGTTCACGGTAAAGAAACTACGCAAGCCCTGGACTATTTTTACGAAAAAATGTTACAGCTCTTTTCAGGCGGCAATCTGGGTGGTGTGCGAATTGCGGCCAGAGTCGATTAGTAGCCGACGATTCGGCGCCTCGCTGTTCTTCTTTTTTACCTGCATAGAGCGTGGTTGGGAGAGATCATGGAAGCTTTACTAGTAGTTGATATTCAAAACGATTTTGCGCCGTCAGGAGCATTGGCCGTCCCCGATGGAGATACAATTGTTCCGGTCGTCAACCAGTTTCAAACACTATTCGATTTAGTGGTGGCGACCCAGGACTGGCATCCTGAGGATCATGAAAGTTTCGCGGTGCACCATAACAAATCCCCTGGCGAAGTAATCCAGTTACGCGGTATTGAACAAATCCTATGGCCCGTCCATTGTGTGCAGCATACTCCCGGTGCAGACTTCATTCCTTCGCTGGATACCGCCAGAATCAATCACGTGCTACAAAAAGGGATCAATAAACGGATCGATAGTTACAGCGGTTTCTTTGAAAATGACAGGCAAACCGCTACCGGCCTGGAGAGTTACCTTAGAGACTTGAAAGTCACGGATATCTACATCGTCGGCCTGGCTACTGACTATTGTGTTAAATACACCGCCCTGGATGCTCAAATGCTGGGATTCAAAACCTACGTGGTTGAAGATGCTACCCGGGGTGTGAACTTGAATCCGGGCGATGTTGAAAAAGCCATTCAAGAAATGAAATCAAAAAAAATCCAAATTGTACAAAGTGTCAATTTACTTCAGGCTGCCGGAGATACTGGCGTGACCCAAGCGTGAAACAATAAGGACAGCGAGTGAACGACGAGCAGACGGTTGCCGGCTCGAACGATCCTTTG